>RDRZ01000002.1 GCA_003709165.1 Flavobacteriaceae bacterium PRS1 | reverse complement strand
CTTAATTGAATTGTTTCATCCTTCATCTGGAACCTATTACGAATTTGAAGGTCAAGGCTATATTCAGTTTTTAAGAAACGCTAACGGAAAAACGGATACTACAAAACCATCTGGTAATAAAAAACGAAAACAAAAGAGTGAGAAAACAGATAACCCAAGAGAAAATACTCGAAACTAAAATTTTGGTTAGTGATTTTAGTTTTTTAAAAAGCCTGCAATTGTGGGCTTTTTTGTTTGTTTTGTTTAAGGGTGTGGCTAAACTAAGTTATGCAATTTAGTTTGGCTAGTGTTACCTACAGTTTTAAAATTTTTTTCATTTCCTCAATGGTGTAAGGCGTTTTGCGTTTATGAATCATAGCATGGCAATTGGGACAAACTGGAATTAAGTCATTTATTGGATTAGTTAAGTGATTTTGTCCAACGGTTGATACTTGTTTAAGGTGATGTACATGAATATAATCCTTGCCAATTGAACCATAGGTATCTTCAAAATTGAAATCACAGACTTGACAAGTGTAGCCATAATGTTCGAGACATTTTTTCTAGCATATGGATTTATTTCATATTTGGTTACTTGAACTTGATTTGAAGTGCCTTCCGAATATGAGTTTGTAGCAGATGAAGAATTATTTGTAAAAGGATTTACATTATTATTTTGCTGAGTTAAAAAATCAAACCAGATCGTTTCTAAACGATCTTTAAAATCATCATAAATTTCAATGCCTGATGATTGTGGTATCCAATTATTTTTTGATAAAATAATATCATTTTCTAAAGTACTTAAGTCTAAAATTGGTTCTTTATTTGGGTTTAATAGTATTTCAATATCTATGTTAACGTAATAAATTGTACGTCCAGAATTGTCCCAATGAGGTGCTTGAAAAGGAATTGAAGAAACATAACCTGAAGCAATAATACCTTTTGGAAATTCACCTAATTTTATTAAAAAACCTCTATCACCAATTTTGATTTTCCTATGACTAGCAACACTCCACCTTTCAGTAAAATAACCAGTGTTTTTTAATGTATTTATATCTTCTTCTAAAGTTTTCCAATTCCATTTTGTAGGATTCCATGAGAAAAGAAATGTATTCATAATTTAATTTTAATTGTTGGTAATGTTTAGATAGGGTCAGTTTAATTGATTATATCAGTAGTTAAAACGAAGTTAGCGTTTTTTTACAATAAAGTCAGTATCTCATTATTTATAAAAATTCATTTCATCCAAGTATTGCCATACATTTTCCGGTAACAATGGGCGTACATCTTTCCCTTCTTTAATTGCTTTACGAATAAATGTTGAAGACAATTCCATAATTGGGGCATTAATAAAATGCATCTTTTTATGTTCTTCAAATTTAGTAACCGTATTTCCTTTTGAAATTCTTGGATACACATAAATCTCGTAACGCTCTAAAATAAGCTCGTAGTTTTTCCATTTATGAAAACTGTTTAAATTGTCTTTCCCCATAATTAAACAAAACTCAAAATCCGGATATTTCTCTTCCAAATAGGTTAATGTATTTATGGTGTAATTGGGTTGCTGTAATTTAAACTCTATATCACTTGCACGTAGTTTTGGGTAATATTCGGTAGCTCTGTCCGCCATTTGATAACGATGATTATCTTGCAGTAATGTATTTTTCTTTTTAAAAGGGCTGTGAGGTGTAACCACAAACCAAACTTGGTTTAAATCGCTATGTTCTGCCAAATGGTTGGCAATAATTAAATGCCCAACATGAATAGGATTAAAGGTGCCAAAGTAAAGACCGATTTTCATGATTGCTCGTTTAAAAAATCATCAACTTTATGGTAGGCTTCATTTAAGGCATCATCTAAATCGCTATTTACAATAACACAATCAAAAAGAGGTGCTGTGGCCAATTCGGCTGAAGCTTTTGCAACTCGCATATTAATTTTGTCTTCACTTTCGGTTTTACGTTTCTTTAATCTTATTTTGAGTTCGTCAATACTTGGCGGCTTTACAAAGATTGCTAATGTTTGCTCAGGAAATTTTCGTTTAATTCGCAATCCACCGGAAACATCAATATCGAAAATAACATGCTTTCCCATAGCCCAAATACGCTCAACTTCGGAGTTTAATGTCCCATAAAAATTATCGCGATATACCTCTTCCCATTCTAAAAAAGCATCACTTTTAATATTGTTTTTAAATTCTTTAAGCGAAAGATAGTAGTAATCTTTTCCATCAATTTCATCGCCTCTTTTTTCTCGGGACGTTACCGAAATAGAGAATTCTAAATGTAAATCCTGTTGCTTTAATAAATGTCTTACAATGGTTGTTTTGCCAGAACCAGAAGGTGCCGAAAACACAATAAGTTTGCCTTGATTTTTGTTGTTGTTTGTCACGAATACACGAATATTATATGTTAAACACCAATATTAAAAATTTCCAAATTCCAACATTTGATTCAGTGTGCGAAACCGTTGGAAGAAATTTAAAGGTGCTATCTTTGTTCTTTAGTCTATTCTCTTTTTTATGCTTAAAGCACATTTAAAAGTTGTTCTTTGACTTTTTCAAGCTCATCTTTCATTTGTACCACTAATTTTTGCATTGGTGCATGATTTGCTTTCGAGCCTATTGTATTAATCTCTCTTCCAATTTCTTGAGAAATAAAACCTAATTTTTTACCATTAGAATCTTGAGAATCTATAGATTTAGTAAAATAGTCTAAATGATTATGAAGCCTTACTTTTTCTTCAGTAATATCAAACTTTTCAATATAATATACGAGTTCTTGCTCAAAACGATTTTCATCCACCTTTTCTTTTAAGTCTGAAATACCTTTTAGCAAACGCTCTCTTACAGCTATAATTCGTTCAGGATCAATAGCAATAACTTGCTTCAATAGACCATCTATATTATCTATTCTGTATCTAAATTCTTTTTCTAAAGCCAAGCCTTCATCTTTTCTGTATTGTTTTATTTTTTCTAATGTTGTAATAATTTCATTCTCTATAGTGTTCCACTCATCTTCATCTATTTCATCACGTTCGGTATTTAAAGCTTCAGGCATTCTCACAGCCATTTTTAAAAGCTCGATTTCATTTCCGCTAACAATATCATTAAGCTGTTTCATATATTTTTTTACAACAGGCTTATTCAGTTGTGTTGAAGTTTCTTCACCGGTAATCTCTAAAAACAGTGAAAAGTCTATTTTCCCACGTTCTAATTTAGAAGCAAGAAGTTTACGAATGTCTAACTCTTTTTCTCTGTAAATGGAAGGTGTACGAACGTACGAATCGAGGTTTTTGCTGTTTAAAGATTTTATTTCAATAGAAATTTTTTTGTTAGGAAGCTGTAATACAGATTTTCCGTAACCTGTCATTGATAGTATCATTCCGATAATTTAAAAGATGTACAAAGATAGTAAAACACTTAATTTTTTGAATAGATAATAGACGAAACAAAACTTATACCTATCTAAAGTGTAACTTGGGGTTTTTCGAAACCAAATATACACCAGTAAATATGAGCAGTATTGCTATAGATTTAACAAAAGTCAACGAGTCACTTCCTACAATTATTGCAAAAAAAATAGCGATAGGTGGCTGTAAATACATAAACACACCTACCGTTGACGCTTTTAATTCTTTTAAAGCAAATACATTTAATAAGTAAGTTAAAAAGGTAGTACCAATAACAACAAACGAAAGCTTCCAAACAGCTTCAAAAGGAAGCGAAGCCCACTCTACTTCAATAAATTCCGTAATTGTAATTGGCAGATTAATGATAACTGCTATTAAAAAAATCCATTTCATTATGGTATAGGGATGGTATTTTAATGCCAATGGCTTAACAATAATGAGGTATATGCCATACGAAATTGAATTTACCACAAACAAGATGTTTCCTAAAGTAATATTTGGAGCATCCTGTCGCATTTCGTTACCAAAGAGGATGAGTGCTAATGCGCCGGAAAAGCCTAAACTTATTCCAAAGTATTTAATTAAAGTAATTTTTTCTTTAATAAAGAAAGCTGACATCAAGAACACGAATATAGGTGAAACGGTAACTATTATTGAAGCATTTATTGGTGTAGATAGGCTTAAACCTTTAAAAAACATAAGCATATTTATAACCATTCCGAAAACGGCACATAAAATAATACGTTTCCAGTCTTTAGTTTCTATGCGCTCTTTTGGTCCCCAAATACCAATAATCCAAAACAGTATTGCAGCGCCTAAAACACGCGCAAAAATAAAGCCAAAAGGTTTGATATAAACTGGCATTAATCCTTTGGCAATAGTATGGTTTAATCCATATATTGTTGTAGCAACTAAAGCGGCTAAGAGGGCGAGTGTTCGCTTATTCATTTAAAAACTGGTTAGCATTGTTCACTACTTTTTTACTGTTTCCTATAAATATGTGATTATCAATTAGAAGCACAGGGCGTTTTAAAAATGTATAATGGTGTAAAATATAATGTTTGTAATCTCTTTCAGAAAGCGTTTGGGTTTTTAAATCCATTTCCTTGAAAAGTTTTGCCCTTTTACTAAAAAGAGACTCGTAACTACCTGATAGTTTTTGCATTTCATCAAGTTGTTTTACTGTAACCTCCTGTTCTTTAATGTCCTGCAAAATAAAATCAGAAGGAAGATTTAATTCTTTTAAAATTCGCATACATGTATTGCAAGTTTTTAAATAGTATATTTTTTTCATGGCGATAAAAATTAACATTACAAAGAAAATCAATTAATCAGAAATAATTACTTTTATCAAAAAAAATAAGATATGATTTGGGCTTTAGAGATTACAATTAAAAACAGAGAAATTTTAAGATCTTTTTTAGACAATTTTTCATTGGAGCAATTAAATAAAATACCCAAAGGTTTTGCTAATAATATTATTTGGAATATTGCTCACACCATAACCATTCAGCAACTCTTTGTTTATAAACTTTCAGGATTGCCTACAATTATTTCCGAAGAAATGATAGGAATGTATCAAAAAGGCACAAAACCAAAACGAGATGTCACTCAAAATGAAGTAGATGAAATCAAAAAATTATTATTCTCTACAATAGAAAAAACAGAGGAAGATTATAAAAACGGTGTTTTTAAAAACTATAACACATATACTACTTCAACTAATAGTGCGTTGACAAATGTTGAAGATGCTATGGATTTTAATAATTTTCACGAAGGCATTCATTTAGGATATATTTTGGCATTAAAAAAATCACTTTGAGTTTATGGACTATTATGCAATTGTAACGGTTTTAATTGTCCTTTCTGCCATTTTCGGCTATATAAATGTGCGTTTTTTTAAACTACCAATAACCATAGGACTGATGGTTATTACAATTATTTTTACACTAATAATAATTGTAATTGGTCAGTTTAATGACACCTTGCTTTTAAGCGAAAAAGCATTTATTGAAAGTATAGATTTTAAAACGGTCTTGTTCGATATAATGCTATCTTTTTTATTATTCGCGGGAGCTTTACACACAAATTTTGAGCAATTAAAAATTCAACGTTGGCCAGTTTTAGTATTTGCAACTTTAGGGGTTTTAGTTTCTACGGTTTTGGTTGGTGTAATTATGTTTTATGTGCTTCAGCTTTTAGGGTTACAAGTAGGTTTTATTTATTGTTTGCTTTTTGGAGCCTTAATTTCACCAACAGACCCAATTGCAGTTTTAGGGATTTTAAAACATGCAAATGCGCCTAAAAAGTTAGAAACCAAAATTGTTGGAGAATCATTATTTAATGATGGTGTAGGTGTGGTCGTGTTTTTAACTATTTTAAAAATTGCCGAAGGAGGTAACGAGATTACTTTTGGACATGTTGCAGAAATGTTTGGAGTAGAAGTGCTTGGAGGTATTGCGCTTGGGCTATTATTAGGCTGGATTACTTATAGATTGATGAAATCTATTGATGATTATGATGTTGAGGTTATTATAACTATTGCAGTTGTAATGGGAGGAACTTTATTAGCTCAATACTTCCATTTATCGGCTCCATTAGCTATGGTAGCCTGTGGTTTAATGGTTGGTAACGATACTGTTCGAAATGCAGCTATGTCTGAAATAACGGAAACCTATGTAGATAAATTTTGGGAACTCATAGATATATTGTTAAATACAATCCTTTTCGTACTAATTGGGATGGAAATGCTGATATTAACATTTGAAGGCAGCTATATCTTGGCAGGAGTTTTGGCTGTGCCAATCGTATTATTATGTAGATATGCTTCGTTATGGTTGCCAATTAAATTCTTTTCTAAGAGGTTAGATTTTGTTCCTAATACAAATTTAATTATGACTTGGGGCGGATTACGAGGAGCAATTTCTATTGCTTTAGCATTGAGCTTAACACAAGAAATGCACAGAGAATTATTTCTGGTAATTACATATATAATTGTAGTATTTTCAATTATAGGTCAAGGATTAACGGTTGGTCCGTTAATAAAACGATTAGCAAAAAAAGCAGATTAATTTAGTAGCAAATATGGAAGTGCTTCTTCAAACGGAATTGTAAATTCCGTAATTCCTTCAGAATATGGTGCGATTTCATAAACATTATAAAGTAAAATCACGCCTTCCTCACTAAATCCAATATTTTCTGGTAGGTGAAAAACGTCTCCAAAAAAATAATCGTCAAAACCGTTTTCATTTAATATCTCTTGAAATTCAATATTAAAATATTTTTCTGCCAGTTTAAGAAAAACATCATTTTTAATAACATCATCGTTTTGCAGAAGCTTTCCGGTTTGAGAATTAAAATTTAAAAAAGAAATGTTAGTATTTCCATGAGCACCTCCAGTATTTAAATAGCTGTTTATGGCAACACAAATTATTTCTGGAGATTGATAAGTCACTTCACCATCTATAAGCACTTCCCAAACTAAAGAGTCCTCTTCAAAATCGTCTTTAAACTTAATATAAACAGAATCAAATTTCATCATAGCTTCATTTAAGGAAACGTTTATGAGAGAATCTTCGCTAAAACTAATAGTGCTGACAATAAAGTTTTCAATAGCTGTATTTATAGATTCTGAAACATAATTAGTTCCATCAGCAATTGGGATATTAATTTCTATTATCGCATTTTCGTTTTTTGTATAAGTAGAATTAGAAAAGGTTAAACGAACCTCATTAGTGCATGAAACTATTCCGATTGAAACAAGTATTAATATAACAAGTTTTTTCACTTTGATTTTTTTGTTAAACGAGTTCATTAATTAAAGATATAGCATACATTTGAATACAACGAATTAAAAACTAAATTTGTTGCAAATAATTTAACACATGAAAATCCAGAACTAAATTTTCAACCAAAGAAAATGATTCTATGGATGTTCCATGTGACCTTTGAAAGACAATAAATATAAACACATGAAATTCAACACTAAAACAATTCACGGCGGACAAGAACATGATCCTGCTTACGGTTCTGTAATGCCGCCAATATATCAAACATCTACCTATGCACAATCGACTCCAGGAGGGCATAAAGGCTACGAATATTCACGCACACATAATCCAACCCGAAACGCTTTGGAAAAAGCTTTTGCAAGTATCGAAAACGGGAATTATGGATTAGCTTTTGGATCTGGAATGGCAGCAATTGATGCTATAGTAAAATTGTTAAAACCTGGAGATGAGGTTATTTCTATAAACGATTTGTATGGTGGATCGTATCGTTTATTCACTAAAATTTTTGAAGGCTTCGGAATAAAATTCCATTTTGTTGGAATGGAGAGTATTAGTAATATTGAAGCAAAAGTAAATAGTAACACAAAACTTATTTGGGTGGAAACACCAACCAACCCAATGCTAAATATTATTGATATAAAAGCTGTTTCTGTGCTAGCCAAAAAATATAATATATTACTTGCTGTAGATAACACATTTGCGACTCCTTATTTACAATTACCACTCGATTTGGGAGCAGATATTGTTATGCATTCAGTCACAAAATATATTGGAGGACACAGCGACGTAGTTATGGGAGCACTAATTGTGAAAGACAAAGAACTTGCTGAAAAACTGTATTTTATCCAAAATGCTAGTGGAGCAGTTTGTGGCCCTCAGGATAGTTTTTTAGCGTTGCGTGGCATTAAAACCCTTCATGTTAGAATGCAGAGGCATTGTGAAAACGGAAGAGCAGTGGCTGAATTTTTGGCTTCACATCCTAAAATTGAAAAGGTGTATTGGCCAGGATTTGAAACACATCCAAATCATGATATAGCTAAAACGCAAATGAAAGATTTTGGAGGTATGCTTTCTTTCACTACAAAAGGGAATAATTATGCTGAAGCGATTAAGATTGTAGAAAAGTTACAACTATTTACTTTAGCCGAATCACTTGGTGGTGTGGAATCTCTTTCTGGTCATCCAGCAAGTATGACACATGCAAGTATCCCAAAAGAGGAACGTGAAAAATCAGGCGTTGTAAACTCACTTATACGATTAAGCGTTGGAATTGAAGATATAGAAGATCTTATAAACGATTTAAAACAGGCTTTAAATTAAAATTTAGTTTAAATAGTAGATATACCCAAAATTCAACCACAATAACCAATCGTTAAATTTATTATAACTCAATTGATGATTAAAACCGTCAATCCAGTCACTAAAGTATAGTTGCCATCTTAGATCTAACATCAAATCTGAAAGCATTGTTAGTTTATATCTTACACCAACACTTGTAACCATAGACTAGGCACTTATATTTTTAGGTCTAATAGTTCCTGGTTCCCAATAAGAATAAAAATTTCTTGGATCGCTAATATCTCCAAATATTACATCAGGATTAGGGCTTACATAATCGGTACTTGCTTTTGGAGTAGATGAAGTATAATGAATACCTAAACTAACAAAAGGCGCAAATTTATAACTAAAAGCCTGGAAAGAACGAATACTTTTTGGAAAATATTCAAGCTGCATTCCTATATCAAAATTTTCGGCTACACCATGGTGACCTCTAAGTCTATCGGCATTGTCACTAACCTTGTCTGGCCGAACCCAAAAACCATGGTGATCAAGTATCGTTTTGTTCCATGAAACTTCTGTTCTTAATTTAAAATGGTCGTTAAAAAAATTATCGGTAGAATAGCAGTTACAATCTGCACGATAAGCAAAATTTATATAATGAATGATTCCTATGCCAATTCCAGAGTTTCCTAAATTAGTTTCTTCTTCAAATCGACTACCAAAATCAGATCTAAATTATACAGGACCAACAATTACTCCAATTTCGTGCGAAAACCTTAGTTGAGAGTACGTTAAATTTATTCCTAAAAGGAAAAAGAAAACTACAGTTAAATATTTAAGGCTAAGCATACTATAATATCTAAATATATTGAGGCTTTTGATGACAAATATATCAAACTTCGATAAACTAACAACAAAATCCGACTAAATGTAAAAAAAGGTAGACTTAATGGAGTTTGTTATAGCCACCAAGTTACCACTAATTTTATTATGAATTTTTACAAAAAATAACGTTACTTTTAAAGATATCGTATATTTGTAGTCTTAAAATTCAATATAATTATAGTAAATTCAAAACCGTTTTAAATGAAAGATAAAATAGACGCCTTTTTGGATCTTGTAAAAGAGAGAAATAGCAACGAACCTGAATTCTTACAAGCTGTAGAAGAAGTAGCTGAAGCAGTAATACCTTATATTGTTAATCAAGAGATTTATAGTGGTAAAAACATCTTATTAAGAATGGTTGAACCCGAAAGAGTTATTATGTTTCGTGTCGCTTGGGTTGATGATAAAGGAGAAATAGTTGTAAATAGAGGATATCGAATTCAAATGAATTCGGCAATTGGACCTTATAAAGGAGGGTTGCGTTTTCATCCTTCAGTAAATTTGAGTATTCTTAAATTTTTGGCTTTTGAGCAAGTATTTAAAAATGCATTAACCACATTACCTATGGGAGGCGGTAAAGGAGGATCGGATTTTGATCCAAAAGGAAAGTCGGATGATGAAATTATGCGTTTTTGCCACGCTTTTATGGTAGAATTATCCCGACATATTGGTCCAAATACAGATATCCCTGCTGGTGATATAGGTGTTGGCGCAAGAGAAATAGGATTTTTGTTTGGGATGTATAAAAAATTACGCAACGAATTTACAGGTGTATTAACTGGAAAAGGAAAAACTTGGGGAGGATCATTAATTCGCCCTGAAGCAACTGGTTATGGGACTGTCTATTTTGCCCAAAGTATGCTAAAAACCAAAAACGATACTTTTAGTGGTAAAATTGTAGTAGTTTCAGGTTCGGGGAATGTTGCTCAATACGCTTGTGAAAAAGCAACTCAATTAGGTGCAAAAGTTGTTACTATGTCTGATTCTTCAGGATATATATATGATGATGAAGGTATTGATGCAGAAAAATTATCGGTTATTATGGAGATTAAAAATGTAAAACGTGGAAGAATAAACGAATATCTTGAAAAATATCCAAATGTCAAATTTTTTGCTGGTAAAGCTCCTTGGAAAGTTAAATGCGATATAGCCTTGCCTTGTGCAACTCAAAATGAGTTAAATGGAGACGATGCAAAAATATTGTTAGCAAATGGCTGTAAAGTGATTAGCGAAGGCGCAAATATGCCATCTACACCTAAAGCAGTTCATGTTTTTCAAGCTGATAAAATTTTATTTGCTCCAGGAAAAGCTTCAAACGCAGGAGGTGTTGCTACATCTGGATTAGAAATGTCTCAAAATTCTTTACGTATTAACTGGACTCGTGAAGAGGTCGATGATAAACTCAAGAAAATAATGTCTGATATTCATGATGTATGCATCAAGTATGGGAAACAAGACGATGGATATGTAGATTATGTAAAAGGTGCAAACATAGCAGGATTTGTGAAAGTAGCCGATGCTATGTTGGCGCAAGGTGTAGTTTAAAGAGATTTTTAAAAAATAAAATAACTAAGCTTTCAGAATTTATTTTGGGGGCTTTTTCATTTAACATATATGATTTTTGAGCAATTGTCGTTAGTAATAAATATATTTGACCGTAGAAAGTTTATATGAAAAAAATAATAATTATCGTTTTTGGGATCTTCACGTTTATTAGTAATGCTCAAGATTTTTCCGCATTATGGGAAGGTCATTTTTCTTATTTAAATATTAAAGATGTTGTTCAAGGCAATAATAAAGTGTATGCAGCTTCTGAAAATGCTATATTTATTTATGATTTAGAAACTTTGGAGTTGAGTAAAATATCTACTATTCATGGGTTGTCGGGAGAGTTTATTTCTACAATTCATTATAGTGAAGTATTTGGACAACTAATAATTGGATATGAAAATGGATTAATAGAAATTGTTTTAGAACAAAGTGATGATATTCTTTCAGTTGTTGATATATTAGAAAAGCAAACCATTCCGCCAGATAGTAAGCGAATTAATCATTTTAATGAATATAATGGGCTCGTTTATATTTCAACCGATTATGGAATTTCGGTTTATGATTTAGAACGATTAGAGTTTGGAGACACTTATTTTATTGGAAATGGCGGCACACAATTAATTGTAAGCCAAACTGCAATTCATCAAGATAAAATTTATGCTGCTTGTTTAAACAGTGGTGGAATACGAACTGCTTCAGTTAATAGTCCAAATTTAATAGATTATCAAGAATGGATACAAATTATAGGAGGGAACTTTTTAGGCATCGAAGCTTTAGAAGATAAGCTATACACAACAAGGCTTAACAATAGAATTTACGAAATAAATAACAATATACTTAATGAATTATTCACGTATAGCAGCAGACCATTGGATTTAAAATCTTCTAATAGCAACCTTGTTGTTACTACAAAAAATAATGTTTTTGTTTACGACAGCAATTTCAATTTATTAGCTAACCCTTCAGTTATTCAAGATTTTGATACGGAGTTTACAGTTTCAGTAACTACAAATGAAGGAATTTATATTGGCACAAAAGATTTTGGAGTATTAAAAACAACAATCGAAAATCCTTCAGAGATTATTGAAATTCATCCCGATGGTCCTTTAAGAAATAACACCTTTTCTGTACAAGCAGGATTTAATAATGTTTGGGTAACTTATGGAGAATACGATTTGTTTTATAACCCTTATCCTTTAAACAGGAGAGGATTTAGCCATTTAAATAACGGTGAATGGATTAATACGCCCTTCGAGGACATTTTTGAGGCAATATCTTTAAATGCGATTTCAATAAATCCATTTAATGAAAATCAAGTATTTATAAGCTCATTTTTTAGTGGTTTGCTAGAAATTAATGAAGATATTCCTACAATTTTGTACAATTTGTCAAATAGTGGATTAGAATCATCAAACCCAAGTTATGTTGACATTAGAGTCTCTGGTACTGTGTTTGATCGCGATGGATTATTATGGACTATTACCTCAAGAATAGATAAACCATTAAAATCGTATAATCCCTCTTCAAATCAATGGCAAAGTTTTGATTTTACATCTATAATTCCAAGTGGGTTAGATGATAATTTAGGATTTAGTGATATAGTTATTGACGGAAATGGCACTAAATGGATTGGAGGATATAATTTTGGAGTTATAGGGTTTAATGAAAAAGAGGGAACTTTTAAAGCCATATTTGACGAAGACAAAGCTAATTTACCAGCTACTCAAGTAAGAGCATTAACTCTAGATAAAAGGAATCAGCTTTGGATAGGCACCATAAGAGGGCTTAGAGTATTGTATAATACGTCTAATTTTTTTACAGATGATACTATAAGAGCTGAAGCTATAATAATTTTAGAAGATGGCATCCCAAAAGAGCTTCTGGAACAACAATTTATATCAGATATTAAAGTAGATGGATCAAACAATAAATGGATAGCAACCATTGGTGCAGGATTATTTTATTTTTCTTCAAATGGTCAAGAAACCATCTATCATTTTACTAAAGATAATTCGCCATTGCCTTCAAACAATATAAATGATGTTTCTATCGATAATGAAAATGGCTTGGTATATATCGCTACAGATAGAGGACTGGTATCATTTAGTTCTGGAAGTTCTTTACCACAAGAAAATTTATCCGACGCTTTTATTTACCCAAATCCTGTTCGTCCTAATTTTAATATTGTTGAAGATAAAGTTAAAATAAAGGATTTAAGTGAAAACGTAAATATTAAAATTACAGATATTGAAGGAAATCTGGTTGCAGAAGCCGAATCCAAAAGAAATTTAAGGCATAGAGGATATAATTTAGAAATTGATGGAGGAACTGCCTATTGGAATGGAAAAAACCTTGCCAATAATACGGTTGCATCTGGAGTGTATTTAGTTATGTTATCCGATTTAGATACTTTCGAAACCAGGATTTTAAAATTGATGATTATTCGATAATGCTAGTTTCTACAAAAGCAATAGTACTTTCTAAACTTAAGTATAAAGACCACGATTTAATAGTTAAATGTTATACCGAAAAATTTGGAGTTAAAACGTATTTGTTAAAACGTATATTAAAAACCAAAAAGGGAAAATTTAAACCTGCTTACTTTCAGTTATTAACTATTCTAGAATTACAAGCCGAACATAAAGACAACCGTTCGTTACAATATTTAAAAGATATAAAACTACAATACAATTATAAAACACTACATACAAATGTAGTAAAGATCGCAATTGTAATGTTTCTTTCCGAAATTTTATCTAATATTTTAAAAGAAGAAGAAGAAAACCTCTCACTTTACAATTTTATAGAAACTTCACTAATTTGGTTTGACGAAAACGAAACCAATACAATTTTTCATTTACTGTTTTTGATAAAACTCACAAAATATCTTGGTTTTTATCCAGACACTAATATAAGAGAAACTAACTTTTTTAATTTAGAAGAAGGAAGATTTCAGCAGAACAAAACGAATTTATACTGCATTTCCGGAAACAATTTGGTCTTCTTAAAAGAATTGTTGGGCATAAAATTTGATGTATATAATAATCTCGATATCAATTCTAACCAAAAGCGAGAACTTTTAGATATGATTTTGCTCTATTTTAAGCTACATTTGGACGGTTTTAAAACACCAAAATCGCGAACTGTTTTAAACCAAGTTTTTAACTAATAATGAGGCACAATTTTCTTTTATTTTTATACTTGGCTTTTTTTGTTACCCAAGCACAAGAAGTTACAATTTTAGACCAAACTTCACATGAACCAATTGTTGGAGTTGTTGTTTATAATAGTTCTAAAACTAAAAATCTAATTTCTAATTTTGAAGGTAAAGTTTCTCTAGACGTTTTTAACAATAACGAAAAAATTATATTTCAGCATATTTCTCATGTCAAATTAACTTACTTAAAGTCAGAAATCCCTCATATTGTTTATTTAATAATGAAGGCGCAAGATTTAGAAGAAATAGTTATTTCTGCTTCAAAATTTGAGCAAAGTAAAAGAGAAGTTCCTAAAAAAATAATTAGTATAAAAGCTGAAGATATTTTATTTGCAAATCCACAAACGAGTGCAGACCTTTTGCAAAGTAGTGGTCAAGTGTTTATTCAAAAAAGTCAATTAGGAGGTGGGAGTCCTTTAATACGAGGGTTTTCAACCAATCGATTATTACTTTCAGTCGATGGAGTAAGAATGAACAATGCCATTTTTAGAGGTGGTAACGTACAGAATATAATTTCAATCGACCCATTTTCGATTCAAAATACCGAAATAATTCTTGGAGCAGATTCAGTAATTTATGGCAGCGATGCTATTGGAGGCGTTATAAATTTTTATACAAAAACCCCTAAATTATCACTAACTGACACCTTGCTTTTTAAAGGGAATACCATTATAAGATATTCAAGTGCAAGTAATGAAAAAACAGGACATATTGACTTTAATTTAGGATATAAAAAATGGGCTTTTTTAACAAGTGTCAGTTTCACAGATTTTGACGATTTACAAATGGGGAAGTTTGGTCCAGACGACTATTTAAGACCAGAATATGTTGTTACTACAAATGGTCAAGATAATATTGTTCAAAATAAGAATCCCAGAATTCAACATTTTACAGGATACAAACAAATAAATTTTTTACAAAAAGTACAGTATAAGGTTGACGAAACATTGCATTTTGATTTAGGCTTACTTTATTCAACAACTTCAGACTATCCTCGATACGATAGGCTTATTCGCTATGAAGGTAACGAATTAAAATATGCAGAGTGGTTTTATGGACCACAACGTTGGTTTTTAGGGAATTTTCAAATAACGAAGTTAAGTAGCAATTCTAATTTGTACGATAAGATAAAAGCAACTGTGGCATACCAAAATTTTCAAGAAAGCAGAATAGATAGGAATCTAAATTCTGAAATAAGACGAACACGAAAAGAAAATGTTGATGCGATTTCTGCTAATTTTGATTTTGAGAAAAACCTTTCAGAAACCACTAAATTGTTTTATGGTGTTGAATATATTTATAATAGTGTAGGATCTCAAGGCAAACAAGAGAACATTCCCAACAATATAACACAACCAATTGCTTCGAGATATCCTAACGGTTCGACGTGGCAATCTTTAGCTGCTTATATAAATTACAAATTTAAGCCAAATAAAAAATTTACTTTACAAACAGGAGTAAGGTATAATGCAATTTTTATAAAGGCAGATTTAAGCGAGAATAATACCTTTTTTAACCTTCCTTTTAATGATGCTGATATTAAAACAGGAGCATTAACAGGGACTGCTGGATTTAGTTGGATTCCTAATAAAACGATACAATGGAAATTAAATGCATCAACTGCTTTTAGAGCACCAAACATTGATGATATTGGAAAGATTTTCGATTCCGAACCAGGATCAGTAGTTGTTCCTAACGCAAATTTAAAACCAGAATATGCTTATAATGGAGAATTAGGCTTAACCTTAAATTTTAACAAAACAGTTGTTATAGATTTAGCAACCTATTATACTTATTTAGATAATGCTTTAGTACGACGCGATTTTAGCATTAATGGACAAACTGAAATTATTTACGATGGGGAGTTAAGTAATGTGCAAGCCATTCAAAACGCATCTAAAGCTTGGATTTATGGTTTTGAAGCAGGAATAAAGATTTCTTTTTCAGAGCATTTTAAATTTAAATCGCAGTATAGTATCGTTGGAGGAATGGAAGAAGATAATGGCATTGAAGTTCCGGTTAGGCACGTTGCACCAAGTTTTGGGAATGCACATCTAATATGGGGAAAGAATAAATTAAAATGCGATGCGTTTATAAATTACAATGGAGAACTGTCCTTTAATAGTTTAGCAGTTTCCGAAGTTCGAAAAGCATATTTGTACGCGAAAGATAAAAATGGGAATCCGTATGCACCTTCTTGGTACACGATTAATTTTAGATCGCAATACGAGATAAATAAAAACACATCTTTAATTGCAACTTTAGAGAATATTACCAACCAACGTTACAGGCCATATTCATCAGGGATTTCTGCGCCAGGAACAAACTTGATTTTAGCCTTAAAATATAGTTTTTAAATTATTTTCTTTTAATCATTTTTTTAATGATGATAGAGCCATCATTGAGTTCAACTTGTACAATATAAGTAGCTTGTTTTAAGTTAGAAAGATTAAAGGTTTTAGAGCGTCCATTTACTGTTAAATTATAAATGGTTTTTCCTTGGAAATCCGAAATTATAATTCGTTTAAACTCAAAAGCACTTTGCAAAGCAAACTGTACATTACCATTTTGATACTCTATAATCTTCAAACTATTTAATAGTATTTTATCTTCAGTAATTTTTTCAGAATGTTTAGACTTCGTTTTAAAAACAATTTCAAATCGCTTATTAAATTCACCAGCATCTGAAGTAAAAACATAATCAGAAGCAAATAAATCATGTACTTTATTTAAGAATTTGTCTTTTAAATAAATGTTATTAGTTTCAAAAAACGAACCTTCAAATTTTGGTATTGAAAATTTATATAACGTTGGTATAGTAATTGCCGTTTTAAACCCAACAGAAATCACTTCATTAGTCTTTAAGCTATTTGGTTTTTTACCTTGAATAGCAAATTTCATATCCTTACCTCTAATTAATGTATAAATCATTGAGTAAACATCATCAGAAGATAAATTACGAGGAGTGTCATAAGAAAATCCGTCATACTCATTAGTTGCTCCATCAACATAAGCCACAGCGACTTGGCTAAAAACACCATTATCTGAAGTTAAATTTAACCAAAGTTTATTACTACTATTACTATTCCCTCTAAAAAATTGACTATTACTATTAGCATATGCCATTCGCATAGCATTAGTAAATTTCACTTTACCTCTTTTTATATTAGGATTGCGTCTAAGAGGTGCGCCTTTAGCATCATGATCGTAAGAGATAAAGAAGGCTTGGCCAGAAGGGATATATCTGTTAGGGATGATGCCGTCACCTCCAGCTAATTCGGTTGTCAAATTTATAATGGCATAATCAGATTGTGCAAAGTTGAAATTTTCATTACCATTATTAGTTTCTGATGGCTCTGAATTTTGTGACCATAAAAATATAGCACCTTCCGATATACCATTAACGGGAGGGTTAACGGGAACATTTTCATCTAAAACACTCATGTTTTCAGATAAAAACGCATCTACACTAATTGCAGAAGGATAAGGATTTCCAATTAAATTCCAGTTGTTGTCATTAGCTTCAAGGTCATTCTTATAGACTGAAACAGTAATATCGCCTGTATGAAATGCACCAATAAATGTTGATTGATCTGTTCTAGGAAACATTCCTAAAACTGAAGAAGTTGCAGCATATCCTACCCCTGTTTTCATAACTCCAGAAGCAATTTGCCAATCATCGCCATTATCGTCAATATCGTCTTGCCCTGGATTTGTATTATTATTCCCAACCTCTTTAGTTTGGTCTAAATAATTTTTAGCATTAAACCAAAATCGTCTATCAGACGGTGTGTCTGGGAAAGCATTCTCTATTATTTGATCTTTTACAGGAGAACACCAATACGTATATTCATACCATTGGTTGAGATTAGCTGTCACTTTAATCACACTAGCTGAACTCCCAACGTTAACAGTAAAAGTTCCAGCATCATCTACTTGAACAAAAGCACCTTGTGTTTGTACTATTATTGTCCCAAAAACTTCCGTCCCAAGTTGTAATTATTTCACATGGTAAAGTGTTTACATAACCATTAAAAGTAAAATCATTTATACTAAATGTGCCTTTAGCGTTATTTGTTCCCCAAGAATATATTCTAAAGGTGATTGAGCTATTAATATTTTGGAATATCGCTGAGGATAAGTCAATTGTTGTTCCATTAATAGATGGTAAACCAATATCACTTGTATAACCATCCAAACTATTTCTAACGGAAATATTTATTGGACCTTTACGAGAAGAACGTTGTCCAGAATAAACTAAACTTATAAAATCAATTTCATACCCTATGTTTGGAGTGAGTGTAAAATAAAAATATTTATTTGCATCTAAAGATGAGACATTCCAACTTCTAGCATTATATCTGTTATTACCATTATTTCCAGTAATTCCAGAACTTCTACCAATTCCAGAGACAGTGATATTTGCATCAACAATTTGACCTATTGTATAGGGATTGTTTAAGGATGGATTTATACCAGTTATAGGATTTGTAAAGATACTTTGTCCAAATCCAAAAAAAAAACGAACATAAAATAGCTATTAATACGAGGGAGTATTTATTTATCATTGGGAGAAATGAGTACTTTTAAATTAGTTCTTTATATTTTTAATTGCCGTTTAAAATATGTAAAATTTGTGTAAACCACAGATTTGTAATTGCTTATTTCTCAACGAAAACGTTTTGTAAGAAAATTACTAAAAAATCAATCGATTACAAAATTTAACATATTAACAATTTGTGCTATTTTGCAATATGTATCACTACAAAACATATACTATTGATGAAGCGCTATTAAAACTTCAAAATTATTGTGCTTATCAAGAACGCTGTCACCAAGAAGTAAGGCAAAAATTAAAGGAAATGCATATGATTCCTGAAGCCATAGACACTATTATTGTCCACCTTTTGGAGCATAACTTTCTTAACGAAGAACGTTTTGCCAAAACATTTGTAAGTGGTAAGTTTAGGATCAAGAAATGGGGTAAATATCGATTAACTTCAGCATTAAAGAAAAAAGATGTATCCAAATTTAATATAAATTTAGCAATTAGCCAAATACCCAATACTGAGTATATCGATGTTTTTAATGATTTAGCTAAAAAAAAGGCAAATTCTATAAAGGAAAAAGACATATGGAAGAAAAAGAAAAAACTTGTTGATTATTTATTGTATCGCGGATGGGAATCGCATCTTGTTTACGATAAGGTTAACGAGCTAATCAAATAATATGATTCTTTTTGTTTGTTCTAATAATGGCTTGTTCGTTTTTCCAATCTATCCATTGTTGCCTTTTTAATTTCCGCATTAAATTGTCGTAGTTGCGCATTATAAACAGATTATAAATAGCTTTACTCAAGTTTCTTGGGTTTCTGGCAATAGCTCTTAAACTCATAGAAAACCCAGACGTTATGTATTTCATAAAATGCCAATAACCTTCTGGCATATAGAGTACTTCTCCATGATTTAATTCGCAAATATAGCCTTGTGCATATTGTAAAGCTGGCCATTTTTTAAAATCAGGATTTCCGAAATCTATATCTTCTCGAGTAATAAGCGAATGTGGTACTTTGTAGAGATATTTACCTTGCTTTTGGTCAAATAAAATACATTGTTTTTTGCCTTCAAATTGAAAATGAAAAATATTAGCTAAATCTATGTCGTAATGCATAAATGTAAACGAGTCCTTTCCTCCAAAAAAAAGCATTGGCAATTTATTCATTAAACGTAAACCAAAATCTGGAAACGAAAAGTCATTTTGTAGTTGAGGCACTTCTTTAAAAATATTCCAAAGAAAAATACGATATTTTGTAGGTTCTCGTTGTAATAAATCGATGTACTCGCTCATCTTCATTGTAGCATGAGGCTTGTTAAAACCATCTTTATAATTTACAGGTCTATCGTCGTAAAGCGAGACAATTTTATCGCCAGCTATGGTTTTTATATACTCTAAATTCCATTTTGTATAAGCAGGCCAATCATCAATACAATGCTCGATAACCACAGGTTTTTGTGGTTTGAAGTAATTCGTAATAAAATCCTCTTTGGTAATTGTTTTTACACGAGGAATTTACTGGAGGTTTAGTTTCAAGGTTCAATTGTTTATTAAAACAAAGATATAATTCTATTTATTATTAATAAAGAACAATAAATTATTGTTTTACGATAATTTTATTATATTTGTCATCGATAAACGTTAAAGATTATGAAAAAACTTAATATTTTGAAATCTATAATAGATTTGTTTTGGATAGTTTCACTTCCACTAATTCCATTTATTTTTATAGGATTCATTTTATTCGACAATAGTAAGAATGGTTTTCCTATTACAATTAATGAGATTCATTATGATGCTTTAAATAATAAAACAAAGGCTATATTAATACTCTCGCTTATGTCTTATCTTGTATTGATGTATTGTATTTACTTGTTTAAAAAAATACTTCGTTCTTTTAAAATGTTAAAAATATTTGATGACGTTGTATTAATTAACTTAAAAAAAATAGGTTTTTTGCTTGTGCTATCTGCATTTTTAAATGGCGTACCATCCTTTATATATAGAGTGCTATATGCTGGTTTAGGTATATATAAAGGGGAATATGCTGGAACAGTAAAATTAGAGCTTGGATTTAGCTCTTTTTTAACAATGCTTTGTTTAGGGTTTTTTTATGGTTTTAAGTGAAGTATTTAAGATTGCAAAAACAGCAAAACAAGAAAACGACCTAACAATCTAAACCATGTCAATCATTATAAATCTTGATGTAATGCTTGCCAAACGCAAAATGAAAAGCAAAGATTTAGCGGAGCAAATAGGTATTACCACCGCAAATCTTTCTATTTTAAAATCCGGGAAAGCAAAGGCTATTCGGTTTTCTACCCTTGAAGCAATATGTAAAACTTTAGACTGCCAACCAAGTGATATTTTGGAATATATTGAAGATTAAAATACTATCTTAGTTCCTTAAATTTCACATTATGAAAAAACACCTTCAGCTTTTAATATTTTTTGTGCTTTTTAATTGTATAGAATCAAATACACAAGTTGTATCCAATAGCCTATC
Source organism: Flavobacteriaceae bacterium PRS1 (assembly GCA_003709165.1). Classification (GTDB taxonomy): domain Bacteria; phylum Bacteroidota; class Bacteroidia; order Flavobacteriales; family Flavobacteriaceae; genus PRS1. The sequence continues at coordinate 136,900 of RDRZ01000002.1, read as the reverse complement.
ATCGACCTACTCCATTTCATTTAAAAATGCAGTACATCACGAAGCAATAGTAAACGCAACATTTACAAATTTAAAAGTAGATAAAGTAGAGTTTAGAATGAGTCGCAGCTCGCCAGGACGTTATGCTTTACATGAGTTTGCGAAAAACGTTTACGCTGTTAAAGTTACAGACAGCAAAGGCAAAGTTTTAAAAACCACAAGATCAAACCCTTATTCGTGGCAAGTAAAAGGACATGATGGTACGATAAAAGTGAGTTATACTTTGTTTGCAAATCATGGAGATGGAACCTATGCTCAAATAGACGAAACACATGCACACTTAAATATTCCTGCAACTTTTATGTATGTGCCAAGTTTAAAAAATGATGAAATTGAAGTAACATTTAATGTACGTGAAGATTTAAACTGGAAAGTTGCCACACAATTAAAACATATTGAAGGAAACACATACTATGCTAAAGATTTGCAATATTTTATGGATAGTCCAATCGAAATTAGCAACCATAGTATTCGCTCTTTTAATGTTGATGGACAAACTATAAATTTCGTGTTACATCATAACGGAACAGAAGCAGACTTTGACGAATATTTTGAGAAAGTTAAAAAAATTGTACTTCAGCAGAAAGCAGTTTTTGGAGAGCTTCCAGATTACGATTATGGAGCATATTACTTTTTGGCATGTTATCTTGCAAATGTTGATGTTGATGGTATGGAACATCGTAATTCTACAATTTTAACAACAACGCGAAGTTTAGCCAAAGGTGGAATGGCTGGAAATATAGGAACAGTATCTCACGAGTTTTTTCATTGTTGGAATGTAGAACGCATCAGACCACAATCTTTAGAACCGTTTAATTTTGAAGCAACAAATATAAGTGGCGAACTTTGGTTTGCCGAAGGGTTTACCAGTTATTATACATCGTTAATAATGTGTCGTGTAGGATTAATAAGTCATCAAGATTATGTAAATGGCTTGACAAGAACCTTTAATTATGTATGGAATTCTCCAGCACGACAATTCTTTAATCCAATCGAAATGAGCTATCAAGCACCTTTTGTAGATGCAGCGCGTTCAGTAGATCCAAACAATAGAAACAACACATTTATATCGTATTATTCTTACGGGAGTGTACTCGGTTTAGCTTTAGATTTGTCATTGAGAGAAAATGATTTGAATCTGGATAACTATATGAAATTGGTTTGGAACACTTTTGGAAAAAACGAGAAACCATACAATATTCAGGATTTGCATTCTAGATTAAATATGTATGCGGGACAAGAATTTGGAGATCATTTTTTCAACAGTTATATCTATAAAAGCAATATGCCAGATATGAAACGATTGTTCAATAATGTAGGTATATCCTTAACTCAAGATAAAAGTAAAGTAACTTTTGGAGCGAGCATTCAAGACAATATTATAGTCGATAATCCAAGAATTAATTCGTCAGCATATAATTCAAGATTAGAAAAAGGAGATAAACTTCTTCAAGTCGAAAGCTTCACGTTAAATAATTTAGTAAGCATAAATCAAATATTAAACAAATACAAACCAAAGGATCGAATAACCATAGTTTATGAGCGTTATGGGAACACTAGAGAAACAACAGTAACACTCCAAGAAAATCTTTCATATACTATCTCTTTATTTGAAGCAAGTGATTTAGAATTAGACGAAAAAAAAAGGACAAACAGAAATGCTTGGTTAAATATTAAAGAATAATATTTTAACAATTAAATCTAACAAAAACCTGAATCAAATAATGTACTTTTATAAATATGTTTCTTTAGTCGATTGTGATAATTTTTATGCCTCCTGCGAACGCGTATTTAATCCTAATTTACGCAACAAACCTATTGCAATATTGTCTAATAATGATGGTTGTGTCATTTCGCGTAGTGATGAAGCTAAAGCCATTGGATTACCAATGGGAGCACCAGCATTTAAATATGAAACGTTTTTTAAGACTAATAATATTCAAGTCCTTTCATCCAATTATCCATTGTATGGCGATATGAGTAATCGCGTGATGAAAATTTTAGACCAATTTACTCCAGACGTTGAGGTGTATAGTATTGACGAAGCATTTTTGGAGTTTAAAGATTTTGGTGATTATGATTTTCAAGACTATGGCAACCAAATCAGGAAGCGTATATTGAAATGGACAGGAATTCCAACAAGTGTTGGTATTGCACCAACAAAAGCTTTATCTAAAGTAGCCGGTAAAATAGCACGAAAATTCCCAAACGAAACCAAAGGAGTTTATGTAATAGATTCGGAAGAAAAACGAATTAAAGCTTTAAAATGGATTAAATTAGAAGCGGTTTGGGGAATTGGACGAGGATTGCAAAAACGGTTAAGTGCTGAAAACTGTAAAACCGCCTACGATTTTGTACAGCTTACAGATGATTGGATTCGAAACCATTTTTCAATAACAGAATTGAAACTTAAGAAAGATTTGGAAGGTATTCCAACATTAAAACTGGACGAATTGAAGACAAAACGAGCAATTGCCACAACGCGAAGTTTTGAGTATACATTTTCTGATTTAGATAATATTAAGGAACGAGTATCTACTTTTGCCACAAGTTGCGCTGAAAAATTACGTAAACAAGGTTCTAGTTGCCATACAATTATTGTAATGTTAAGTAGCGATAGACATAAAAAATATTTAGAGCAACATCACGCAAGTACAAAAGTGAATTTATCTTATCCAACAGATTCGTCATTAATAATAAGCAATAACGCAATTAAAGCCGTAACTTCTATTTATAAAAAAGGTGTAAAATATAAACGAGCAGGCGTTATTGTAACAGGATTAGTGCCTACAAATAATCATCAATTGTATCTGTTTGAGCATGAAAACCCTAAACATAAACCTTTAATGTCTGTTATTGATAATATGAACAAAAAATATAAAGGCTATAAAATTAAACTTGGCAACCAAGATTTAGAGCGCACTTGGAAAATGCATCAAGAGCGATTATCGCCAAGACATACAACAGATATAAATGATATAATTAAAATAAAATGCTAACAAAAAACACTAAAAATCTAACTTTTTTTACTCCAGAAATATTTGATGACACTAGAGCATTATTTTTTAATACAGGAATTTCAGCTGGATTTCCATCACCTGCCGAAGATTTTAAACAAGAACGTTTGTCATTAGACGAAGTTCTTGTAAAGAATAAACTGTCTACATTTTTTGCACGAGTTAGCGGATAATCTATGATTGGCGCAGGGCTTGATGACAACGACCTTTTGGTAATCGATAGAAGTTTAGAACCAGCACACAATAGAATTGCGGTCTGTTTTTTAGATGGCGAATTTACAGTAAAACGTTTAAAAGTTGATAAGTATGGTGTTTGGTTACAGCCTGAAAATCCGGATTATCCAATTATAAAAATCACAGAAGAAAACGATTTTGTGATTTGGGGAATTGTTACTAGTGTGATAAAAAAAGTATAATCTTTGCAAGACATTATATACAAAAGAGTAGATTCAAATGAGGAGTTAGACCAAATTATTGAGCTTCAAAAGATTAATATTCGCACTTCAATTTCCGAAGATGAAAGCAAATCTGAAGGCTTTGTAACGGTTCATCATGACTTTGAAATTTTAAAGGCAATGAATGGTAAATGTGCTCATATCATCGCCAAGAGTGGCAGTAAAGTTATAGGCTATGCACTTTGTATGTTAAAAGAATTTAAAGAAAACATTGAAGTTTTAAAACCAATGTTTCAACAAATAGATAAGTGCTTAAACAAGAACAAAACCTATTTAGTAATGGGACAAATTTGCGTTGACAAAGCGTTTAGAAAACGTGGTGTTTTTAGAGGAATGTATGATTTTATGAAACAAGAAATGTCATCTAAATACGACATGATAATTACTGAGGTCGATGAGAAAAACACAAGGTCATTAAATGCGCACTATACGGTGGGCTTTAAACTATTATATTCCTATAATTCGAGCCAACAGGATTGGGCTTTACTTGTTTGGGATTGGAATTAACCTTTTGTTGTTTTGCTTATTATAAAGATTTTTGTTAATTCTTCTTAAACTTAAAGTTACCACAAAATCATTTAAATACACGCTTTTCAAAGCAATTATTTTTTCATGTAGTAAAAAAAAGGTTGATAATCTTACATTTTTAGAAACTATACAAAGCAGTCAATATAAAGTTACTTTTGTACCCTTTTTATTAATTCAGTTCTATGAATTTGCAATTGTCGGCTAATTGGTTTGTTATTTCTAAAGGTTTGTGTTCTCAGGCTAAGATTACCTTCTGGTATTTCAAAAGATCCCTCATATTTAAAGCCAAATTGAACAGGATATGTATTATCAATAGTATAATAAATTTCTGAATTTAGAATTGAATTTTTCAATTCACACATTAAAGTATCATTTTCTATATATACATGAACAATTGGATCATAAACTGCTTTACTAATATTAGTTTTAGTAGCATCAAATCTTTTGAAATGATGCTCAGTTCTATCGATAAAACTATCCCAGTTTTTCTTTTCTTTAGGACTCCATAATGTTTCTGAAAGAGCGAATGCTCGTGGATAAGTCATATAAAAGGCATAAGGTAAATTAGGAACTACTTCTGTCCATAGGTTTCCTTGTCCTCCTAAAATGTATTTTGGATCTACTCCTTCTGGAACAGGCTCAAATGTGTAACTTTTTTCAAGGCTTAAATCGGCATATATCTTATTTTCAACAGTATGATCTCCTTGAGAGTAATCTAAATAGGCAAATGTAGTAGGAGACATCACTACTTCATGCTCCATTTTTACAGCCGCAATACCTCCCTTCATTCCTCTCCAACTCATTACAGTTGCACCATCAGCCAACCCACCTTCTAAAATTTCGTCCCAACCTATCATTTTTTTCCCTTTACTACTAATAATTTTCTCTACTCTTTTTACAAAATAACTTTGTAATTCATGGGTGTCTTTTAAATTGTTTTTTATCATAAAATTTTGAACCGTTTCGTTTTCTTCCCAATATCCATGATAAGCTTCATCTCCACCCATATGAATATATTCACCAGGAAATAATTGTGCTACTTCTGTAAAAACTTTATCTACAAATTCATATACTTTTTCGTCGGTAGGATTTAAGGTGTTTTCTATAAGCATTTTAAATTTTCCATTACCATACCATTCAGCAAAGTTGGTTCCGGGTACGACATATTTTGATTCTTTTTTAACTGAAAGTTCTGGGTAAGCTGCTAATGCTGCCATACTATGGCCAGGAATATCAATCTCTGGAACTATTGTTATATTTTTTTTACTTGCATAGTTAACAATATCCTTTATTTGCTCTTGTGTATAAAAACCTCCATAAGTAGCTTTTTCATTAGGGTTAGGTTCTATTCTGGTTTTGCCAAAACGCCCATATCTTTCAACTCTCCAAGCTCCAATTTCGGTTAACTTTGGTAAAGATTTAATTTCGATTCGCCATCCTTGATCATCAGTTAAATGCCAATGAAACACATTTAACTTGTACTCTGCCATTTTATTAATATAAGCCTTAACTTCATCAACAGTAAAGAAATGACGACTTACGTCTAACATTAGCCCTCTCCATTTGAAGCGTGGATAATCTTTAATAATGCAACCTGCAATTTTTGTTGAGTTGTTTTTAGTTGTGATTGGGAATAACTGTTTTAATGTTTGAAATCCATTAAAAATACCAGCGGCTTTATTTGCAGACAGATTGATACTTTTTTTATTAATTTCTAGCGTATAACCTTCATCTCCTAGTTCTGAATTGAAATTTTTATAAAGAGAAATTTGAATTGATTTATCAGTTGGTTTATCTGCAAATGATATTCCTTTTCCTAAAAGAAAATTTTGAAATTGCTCAACATACTGTTTGGTTTGACTATCATTTGTTTTAAGATCATAAGATAATTGATTGTCAAATATGAAAACTTCATTAGTTGCTGTATAACTTACTGGGATAGGAATGATATTATGTTGAGCAAAAATTGCAGATAATTGAAAAAATATGAAAAATAATAAAGTAAAAAACCTAGTGTGCATAATGTTTTGATTAGTTGTTAATTTTTAAAAATAATATCTTTTAAAAGCTTCAATAGCGGCATAATCTGCAAGACCTAAATTATTATATTTTTTAGCAGTCAATCTATTTCTTTCTTCAACTCTTACCCAAAATTCTCTGGAGTCATCGCCTTGGAACATCACACCATCTTTTTGAGATTGATGATAGAAGATAGCATGTCTTTTTTTAAGGACTTGATCTGGACTCATTGGAACAGCCATTTCAATTTCGTAAGATTCCCATTCGTGCCATGCCCCGCGATATAACCATACCCAACAATCGTTCATAAATGCTTTGGGTTTTAGTTCTTCTAAAGCCAAAAATACGGCATCTAAACACATTTTATGCGTGCCATGGGGATCTGCCAGATCTCCAGCCGCATAAATTTGGTGAGGTTTTATATGCTCTATTAAACTACACATGATATCTAAATCGTCTTGTGAGAGGTGGAATTTTTTAATCGTTCCTGTTTCGTAAAATGGTAAATCAAGGAAATGTACATTTTCATCATTTAAGCCTAAATACCGTGTTGCGGCTAATGATTCACCTCGTCTTATTAATCCTTTTAATTTTCGAACTTCTATGGAATCTATATCGTTCTCAGTTTTTTGATTTAGAAAAGCGATAATTTCATTTGATTCTTGAGAATTGGAACTTAAAGATTTAGAGATTTCTGCAAATTTAAAAGCTTCTTCATCAGAAACTGCATTGTTTCCTGAAGTTTGGTAAGCAATGTGTACATCATGCCCTTGTTCTACAAGTCTATCAAAAGTACCTCCCATAGAAATGACATCGTCATCAGGATGTGGGCTAAATATAATAACACGTTTCTTTTCTGGTTTTGCACGTTCGGGACGATGTGTATCATCCGCATTTGGTTTTCCACCAGGCCACCCAGTTATTGTATGCTGCAGTTTATTAAACATTTTTATGTTTAAGTCATAAGCAGTACCTTCTTCACTTAAAAGACCAGACATGCCATTATTATTATAATCCATATCTGTTAATTTTAAGAAAGGTTTATTTAACAGTTCGCTAAGCCATACGATAGCTTTTGATTTAAGTGTTTCTGTCCACACAAAAGACATAACTAACCACGGTGTTTTTACACGGGTTAGTTCAGACGAGGCTCCATTATCTAACACAAATGTGGTATTAGAATGATCTTGTATATAAGTAGCAGGAACAGTTGACGTTATTTCTCCTTCAATAGTTTTTTTTATAATTTCAGCTTTATTAGGACCCCAAGCTAACAGAACTATTCTTTTTGCTTTCCTCACAGTTCCAATTCCCATAGTAATGGCTTTTCTAGGAACATTATCAATCCCTAAAAATGATTGAGCGGCATCAACTCGGGTAATATGATCTAAAGTAATATTTCTTGTTCCAGAATTTAAATGAGATCCTGGTTCATTAAACCCAATATGACCAGTTCTACCGATCCCTAAAAGCTGAAAATCTAAACCGCCTACGGTAATAATTTTAATTTCGTAATCAATACAATATTGGTATAAATCTTCGCTGCCTATCTTACCGTCAGGAATATTGATATTCTCAGAGAGAATATCAATATGATTAAATAAATGCTCATGCATGAAGTAGTAATAACTTTGAATATTACTTCGATCCATCTGATAGTATTCGTCAAGATTAAAAGTAATAACATTAGCAAAGCTCAAACCGTCTTCTTTGTGCATTCTAACTAATTCTTCGTAAACTTTAATAGGGGAAGAACCAGTCGCCAATCCTAATACACATGATTCATTTAAACTTTGTTTGGTTCGGATAAGAGTTGCAATTTCTTGAGCCACTAAAATAGAAGCTTCTAAAGATGAATAGAAAATAACATTGTGAATTTTTTCGAATCGAGTTTCTTCAAACTTACCTACAGGTCTATATGAGATGTCTTTTTTATCTAAATTATTAGCTGCTTTCATAATAACTAATTATTTGTTTTAAAACCAATTTGAAACATTTAATATGAATTAAAAATTAACTTATTAGATTAATAAATGTAATAATAAATATTGAAAGCTTATAATTATATATGCAAACAACATTAAATTAATGATCAATAACAGTATTTTGCGGACTAGAAGATTAGATTATTCAATTTTGAATATTAATGTAATTAAAACAGAATACAAACCGGAGTTGGCGCTTCAATTTGGTCCATAGATGTTAAAAGACCAGTATTTTTATCGCGTTTAAAGGACACAATATTATTAGTATGTTGATTAGCGACTAATAAATAGTTATCATTTGGCGATAATGAAAAGTTACGTGGCCCGTTTCCTAAAGTAGATTGGTGATCAATAAGGGTTAAAGAACCGTTATTAGCATTTACCTTATAAATAGCAATTGAGTTGTGCCCTCGGTTAGACGCATATACAAAATTTCCGTCAGAAGAGATATGTATATCTGCACAGGTATTGGCATCAGTATAACCTAGAGGTAATGTTGAAACCGGGGAGCCTTTTATATACTTACCATTTTCAGTTTTTTGGACTAATACTACAGTAGCATTTAGCTCATTCAATACATAAATCCATTTGCCATTTGGATGAAATGTAAGATGCCGTGGACCAGCTCCTTCACTCATTTTTAATGTTTGCGCATCAGAAAGAATTAATTTTTGTGATTGAATATCTAAATGCGAGAACCAAAGCTCATTCGTCCCAAGGTCAACCGAAATTATAGTATTACCATCAGGCTGGAACCAGGTTGAATGCACATGTGGTGCTTCTTGCCTTTCCGTTGTGCCTTTTCCAGTATGTTGCTGGACATCCAGTAAATCAGACAATTCTCCTTTTTCATTTAGTTTTAACAAGCCGATATTTCCTCCAGTATAGTTTGCAGTTAATACAAAGCCATTATTATTCGTTGTTACAAAGCAAGGATGAGCCCCTCCAGATGAGCTTCGACTTACAAACTTCAAGCTATCGCCAATAATTAAAAAAGATTCAACAGCACCTATAGGTTCAATTTCACTAACGGCAACCAAAAATTTCTTATCAGAACTCATTGTTAAAAAAGAAGGATCGGTTAATTTAGCCACTAAACCCAGACGCTTCAAGATGCCATCTTTTTGAAGAGTATACTTGTATATTCCTTGGCTCTCGGTATTAGTATAGGTTCCTACAAAGAATGAATACGAATCATTTTTTTCTATTGCCGTATCTTTATTATTTTGGCAATTTAATAACAAAAAAAGAGCACTAATTGCAATACGGATTTTCATTGGCACATTAATGGTTTCATCTGTTTTTATTTAAGTTCTTTAATCTTAATATTTCGATACCAAACCTTATCACCATGATCTTGCAATCCAATATGACCTGTTTGGTGTTTTCCGAAACCTTCCCAACCATAAAATTTTGAATTGGTTACCATAGTATCCCATGCATCGCCATGAATAGGAAAATTCATTACCTCATTACCATTCATGCTTAATTTTCCTTGGTTTGTTTTATGATTTATTTCTAAAACACATAAATTCCATTCTCCTGCTGGGTTAATAAACTCATCTGGACATGCTATCATATCATATAACGAGCCAGCCTTATGTGTTCCAGAAGCAACCTTTGCGTCCGGATGCTTTGCATTATCTAACACTTGAATTTCAGGTCCAGTTTGATAAGCCTCTTTAAATTTTTCATCCTCATAAACACTCCAAAAAATTCCACTATTACCACTTTCAGATATTTTCCATTCCAGGGATAATACAAAATTTGTGAATTTTTGTTTAGTTATGATATTTTCACCTCCAACTTCACTTGGAGTAAAAGCCATAGAGCCATTCTTGAGAATCCATCCAGAATGCATCTCTTCTAAACCATAACCACGCCAATTATCGAACGACGTACCATCCAAATAATACTATCCATTCTGTATCATTAGTCACCTCTATTTCTTCAGTCTCTTGAGCTTCAATTTCTTTTACCTCAGGTTCTTTTTGGACTTGTTTACATGTTGAAAAAGCAACAGTAATAAGCATTAATACTATTAATTTTTTCATTTTATAATTAATTATAATCCCAGTATTTTTTTAAGTTGTTCGTCATCCACATCTGCACCTGCAAAATCATCGAACGTTTTCTCTGTAGCCTCAATGATATGGCGAGTAATAAATGCTGCCCCTTCTTTTGCTCCTTGTTCTGGGCTTTTTATAACACATTCCCATTCTAATACAGCCCAAACATCACAACCATACTCGGTTAATTTAGAAAATATAGTTTTAAAATCCACTTGCCCATCTCCAAGTGACCGATAGCGCCCAGCACGATCTTTCCAATTGTTATAGCCTCCAAAAGTTCCTTTTTTCCCTGTCGGATTAAACTCTGAATCTTTTACATGAAATGCTTTTATGAATTCATGATAATGGTCGATATACTGAATATAATCTAACTGTTGTAATATAAAATGTGAAGGGTCATATAAAATATTAACACTCTTATGATTTCCAGTAGCGGCTAAAAAACGCTCAAACGTATCGCCGTCATGTATATCTTCAACAGGATGTACTTCATAACAAACAGCAACACCGTTTTCTTTAAATGCATCCAATATAGGTAATCACCTATTTGCCAATTCTTTAAACCCCATTTCTATTAGTCCTTTTGGCTGTTGTGGCCAAGGATGAACAGCAGGCCAAAGTAAAGACCCAGAAAAGGTAGCATGAGCTTTTAAGTTAAGTCTTTGACTTGCAACTGCTGCATGCTTCAATTGTTGAATCGCCCATTCAGTTCTGCCTTTGTAATTTCCTTTAAGGTGTTGCGGTGCAAAAGCATCAAACAGGATATCATGTGCCGGATGCACTGCAACTAATTGGCCTTGTATGTGTGTAGAAAGCTCAGTTATTTCGAGTCCATAACTATTGATCTTTCCCTTTAATTCGTCACAATAGGTTTGACTCTCAGCGGCTTTTTCCAAATCGATTAACCTATGATCGGTGGTTGGAATCTGCACGCCTTTATAACCAAGATCGCTAGCCCATTTACATAATCCATCTAAAGAATTAAATGGATGGATATAGTCCATGAATTGTGCAAAAAATATAGCTGGTCCTTTTATTGTCTTTATATAATTTCTATTCGTTTATGTTAATCCAAACGTTGCCTTTTTTATGGGATTCTACTACGCGTTCAATAAAATTAATTCCTCGAACACCATCGGCCATGGTTGGAAACTCACCATGATTATATGATTCGCCTTTTATTGCTTTTGCAATGCCTTTATAAATATTTCCCATGGAGTCAAAAATTCCTTCTGGATGTCCAGGAGGTAATTTAATTCCGTCTAAGGACAATTTACTATTATAAGTATGTCCTGGTTTTAATACACGTAATGGTTGCCCATCTTCCAAAAGATAGAGATAATTTGGATTCTCTTGCTCCCATTTTAAACCAGCCTTTTCACCATAAATTTGTACAGTGAAACTATTCTCCTCGCCTGTAGCAATCTGACTCGTTCTGATAACACCTTTAACACCATTTGTGCAACGTATTAAAACGGTTCCATCAACATCTATTTTATTATCCTCATAGACATAGTTAAGATCTGCTAATTCCTCCTTTTTTAGGGTCTAAACGCCAGGTGCTGGCACGCTTCTCATCATCATGAATAATGGGATTGATCCACCCTTTATAATACTGAGCATCTATTTTTTGAACCTTACCAATAGCACCATTTGCAATCATTTCCCGCATTTGACGAATCATTGGGTAGCCTGATACGTATATGTAATCGCAAATAAAGCACTTGACTTTTGAAGTGTACTTTCTAATATTTTTGCCTCTTCAAACGACGTGGTCATAGGTTTTTCGCAGATTACATTAGACCCCTTTTCCAATAGTTTCTTTGCCATTGGAAAGTGTAAGAAGTTGGGCGTTAAAATAGAAACAACCTGCATACGCTCATTTTCAGGCAACTTTAGTTCTTCTTCTATCAATGTATCAAAGTCGACATATATTCTGTTTGAAGGAATATCTATTTGTTTTGCAAAGTCTATATTTTCTTTCCAAACAGGATTAAAAACGCCTCCAACAATTTGATATTGATCGTACATAGCAGAAGCTACACGATGCAATACTCCAATTAGTGAATCTCCTCCTCCACCTAAAATTCCTAATCTAATTTTAGAACTCATTTATCTCTTTCTGTTTATGTTTTGTATTCTACTTTTTCGTCTTTAAACAATACTGCAAATATGAGTAATACTGCCACCGCAAATATTGCAGGGAATGTCCAAACATCTTGCCAACTATGTACTCCCTCGGTAATTACATTTCTATCAACTATTTGTCCTGACACCCAAAACCCGATTAACATACCTACACCATAAGTTGCAAGCGTGATCAATCCCTGAGCAGCACTTTTTACTTTCTCACCAGCTTTTGAATCTGTATATATTTGTCCAGACACAAAGATGAAATCATAACAAATACCATGTAATGCAATCCCTATAACAATCATAAAGAATAAGTCCCCTGCATTTCCGTAAGCAAATAATAGATATCTGATTGCCCAAGCTAACATGCCAAATAAAATGGTCTTTTTAAATCCAAACTTTTTTAAAAAAAATGACAGGAGCAACATAAAACCAACTTCAAAAACCTGACCTAAAGAAGCCCATGCTGTAGAATTTTCTATTTTATATTCGGTTAAAAACGGGCTAATATTTTGATAATAAAACGCTAGTGGGATACAGATTAATACTGAAGATAAAAAGAATATTAAAAAGTTTCTATCCTTTAATAATTTAAGTGCATCCAAACCTAGAATATCTGAAATCTTTACTTTTTCGCCCTTACTAACACTTGGTGGTGTTTTAGGCAGTGTAAAGCTGAATAACCCAAGCAGTGCAGAAGCAATTGCCACCATTATAAATGTATTAGACAGCGTACCTTGTCCAATGTTCTCAATGGAATCCCATTTTAAGGCACTGATCAATATTCCAGCTAAAATCCATCCAATGGTTCCAAAAACACGAACAAAAGGAAATTGCTTTTTTGGATTGTTCATTTGGTTAAAGGACACTGAATTTACCAAGGCTAAGGTTGGCATATAGGCAATCATATATCCTAAAATATAAGGATAGAATCCACTAAATTCTGTTACCTGAGACATTTGATACATTAAAATAGCTCCTACAATATGAAGCACACCTAAAATTCTTTCAGCATTAAAATATCTATCAGCAATTAATCCTATTATAAAAGGAGCGACAATAGCACCCCAAGATTGTGTAGAATACGCCATTGCTGTTTCTGCTCCTGAAGCACTAAAATTATTTCCTAAAAACGCCCCTAAAGTTACGAACCATCCTCACCAAATAAAGAATTCTAGGAACATCATGATCGATAATTGAACTTGAATCTTAGTTTTCATTAGAATATTATTGTTAGTTAGTTTACTTTTTTAGAAGCATTGATTATCAATTTTTTTGTAGCAATTATACCTTCTTCTTCACTTAATCTGCTTCCTTCATATTCCACACCAATATAACCTGTATATCCTGCATCTTTAACTATTTGAAGCATTTTATAATAATCAATCTTTGTTTCATTTCCATCGGCATCAAAATCGTACGATTTAGCACTTACTGCTTTAGCAGCAGGCATCATTAATTGAATGCCTTGGTACATATCCGGATATTCCTCTAAACATGTTCCCCATCTAACACCTTCCTCACGCTTAATACACCAGTTACCAAAGTCGGGTAAGGTGCCACAATTTGACATATTTACTCCTTCAATGGCTTTCATTAGTTTTGGTGCATCCGATGACAACCAACCATGATTTTCAACCAATACATTTATGTTTTTTGTCGCTGCATATTCTGATAGTTTCTTAAGCCCATCTTGAACCACTACATTCCAAATTTCCGGATCATTCGTTCCAAAGGTATTTACTCTTATAGAATGACAGCCTAAATCATACGCTGCATCTACCCATTTTTTATGTTTTTCAACCGACTCATTTCTTTTACTTTCATCGGGATTGGCCAAATCACCTTCTCCATCAACCATAATAACAAGATTTGCAATTCCAGCTGTTTCACTTTCCTTTTTTAGTTGCGTAACTAGAGCTTTCATCCCCTCTTTTTCATCGTCATATTTAGCAAGTTCAGCAGAATATAATTGACTTACATATTCTAAGCCTTCAAAACCCCAGGCTTTTGCTTTTTTAGCAAAATCAAATGGACTCACACGACCATCCATAATCATTTTATGCATAGACCATTGCGCTAAAGACAATTTAAAAAGAGACGCTTCAATTTGAACAGATTCCTCTTGTCCATTAGCTTCTTCTTTCTTCTCTTCACTTGATTTACAAGAAGGAAATCCAATTATAAAAAAGGACACTACTAAGACCGCAAGGTTTTTGGTTAAGAAATTATATCTCATCTTACTTAATTTAAGTTAAACAAGGGGAAAAATAAAAAAATAAACAACTAATCTTGTTTATTATTATTCAGTGAAAGAATTTAAACAATAAATAATTGCATTATACTAATAGGTATTTAAAACTATATGCTTTTGACGGTATTCTAAAGGGGTACATTTTTCATGCTTTTTAAATACTGTTGAAAAATACTGGCTTGTAGAGAATCCACAACTGAATGCTATTTCGGCAACAGTCAAATTTTCTTCTTCAAGTAGAATTTCTTTTGACATTTCTAATCGTTTCATCATCAAATAACGCATGGGTGTTAAATTTGTTAACTGCTTACAATGGTATGTAAATCTGGTTAATCCAACACTAGCAGATTTCGCCATCTCTTCTATGGTCCAAGCTTCGGAAAGATTTTTTTCTAATTCTTTTAAAAATAATTTTACACTTCTGGAACTATCTATAAGCTGTTCATCAAGTTCTACTTTTTCAGAAATCAATAAATCTAAAATCAGTATCAGCAAATAGTTAATCAACAATCTAATTCTTGAGGAATTGCTACCACTAATATCAGTATCCACAGCCTTTCCAATACGCTTAAAACAGTCTCTTATTCGTTTATCTGTCTTCCAAATTACTTTCTCATTCTGTCTTAATATAGTTGTTAGTCTTTGAATATCTTTTGGTGCCAATATAATCCAATCTGGCCAAATCCAATTTTGATGTGGACGTCTTACACCCAGATCAAGAATCACCCAATAAAATTTACCCATTCCAATTTCAGGATTACCTACTTTATGGGCTTCCCATGGTCTTGTAATGGTTAAATTATTTGGAAGTAAGTCCATTTCCATATTCCCTTGTGCATAAGGCATTGTTCCAGATTCCAGAAAATGTATTTCTATACCTTCATTTCTATGCCAATCTAAGCCCCAATCTTGAGGCTCATTCGCATCCCAATAACCAACACTATTTAAGCCTTGTGTGTCTTCATTAAGCCGATCTCCAGGATAGGTATATCTGGCTAATGCTTTAAACTTTAATTTCTTTCTTTCAACTGCATCTACAAGAGGCAGACAAGTGTCTGCATGATAAACCATCCCATCCGCTTTAAAAGGTGCTATTTTTTGTATATTTATATTCACTGAAAAAAAATGAACATTATTAAGATGCAAATTAATTAATTTGGCGAGAAATGAAGAATTCTGTGAAAATATTTTCATCATTTTTAAAATAAACTCAAAACATATACAATAATGAATAACAACTATTTAAATTCAATGGAGGAAGAATATGATGCAATAGTTATAGGAACAGGAATTTCAGGAGGGTGGGCAGCCAAGGAATTATGCGAAAATGGTTTGAAGACACTAGTGTTAGAGCGTGGTAGAATGATTAAACATGTTGAGGACTATCACACGGCATATTTAGATCCTTGGGACTTACCAAATGGAGGAGCACCTTCTAGAGAAACCCGAGAACGTAAATCGAAGCAACATCGAACAGGTTATGTTACTGCGGAAGCACATCAACATTTTTTCGTAGATGACATTAAGCATCCATACAACGAAGACAGACGATTTGATTGGATTAGAGGATATCACGTTGGTGGCCGTTCATTAGTGTGGGGACGACATAGTTATAGATTAAGTGACCTCGATTTTGAAGCTAATAAAAAAGACGGTGTTGCTATAGATTGGCCAGTGCGTTATAAAGATATTGCACCTTGGTACAGCAAAGTTGAAGAATATATTGGGGTTTGTGGAGAAAAACTGGGGCTATCACAATTACCAGATGGAGAATTTCTAAAACCTATAGAAATGAACTGTGTTGAAGAAGTTCTTAAAGAAAAGGTCTCAGAAAAATTAAATGGCAGGGTAATTACCACAGGTCGTATTGCACATATTACTGAGGGAACAAAACCTGGCTTAGGAAGAAGTACGTGTCAATATAGAAATAGATGTATGCGAGGGTGTCCATATGGTGCTTATTTTAGCAGTAACTCGTCAACCTTACCAGCAGCTGATGCAACTGGCAATATGACCTTAAGACCTTTTTCTATAGCAACTGAAATTATTTATGATGAAAAGTTAGGAAAAGCTACAGGAATAAAAATTATTGACACGGAAACCAAAGAAACATATGCCTTTAACGCAAAAATTATTTTCTTATGTGCTTCTACAATAGCCTCAGCTTCGATTTTATTGCAATCAAAATCTGAAAGATTTCCCAATGGATTAGGAAATGATTGTGGTGAATTAGGCCATAATATTATGGATCATCATTTCCATGTAGGAGCAAGAGCAATTGCGGAAGGGTATGATGATAAATATTATAAAGGACGACGACCTGGCGGTATTTATATTCCACGTTTCAGAAATTTAGGAGGCAATTCCGATTCTAAAGACTTTATAAGAGGTTATGGTTATCAAGGAGGTGCAAGTAGAAGCAGTACTTCGGAATTGGTTGCCGAACTTAAATACGGTCCAGAATTAAAAGAAGCAATATTAAAACCCGGAGCCTGGAATGTAAATTTACTCGCTTTTGGGGAAACGCTCCCAGATCATAGCAACAGAATGTACCTTGATTATGATAAAAGGGATGAATGGGGATTACCTACAGTTACTTTTGATGCCGATTTTGGAGAAAATGAATTAGCAATGCGTAAAGACATGCAAGATCAAGCCGTTAAAATGTTAGAAGCTGCAGGCTTTAAAGATATTCAAGGCTATGACAATATTGAAGGAAGAGCAATGGGATTAGGAATTCATGAAATGGGAACGGCCAGAATGGGTCATGATCCAAAAACATCTGTTTTAAATAAATATAATCAGGTTCATAATTGTACAAATGTTTACGTTACTGATGGATCTTTTATGACGTCAGCAGGTTGCCAAAATCCTTCATTAACATATATGGCATTTACGGCAAGAGCAGCAAATCATGCTGCTAATGAATTTAAAAAATCGAACTCTTAAAACTTAAATTATGAAAAGAAGAGAAGCATTAAAAAATATAGGTCTTTCAGCTGGGTTCGTTTTAGCGACACCTTCCATATTTAGCTTATTACAAAGTTGCAGGAGCGATGTTGCAACATGGACACCTGATTTCTTATCAATAGATCAAGGTATCGTATTGAAAAATTTGGTAGATGTTATTTTGCCTAAAACAGATATACCTTCTGCGACTGAAGTAAATGTCCCCGAGTTTATTGATAAATATCTTAATGAAGTGACGTCAATTGAGGATCAAAGTGAAATAAAAAAGGCATATGACATTTTAATTGCCATAATTAAATCCGATTATAACGAAGACCTTTCTAAACTAACTGAAGACGATTATAAAAATCTATTAGACACAAAAATGAATTTGCCTAAAGATGAAATTTATTCTGAAGATTCGACCGAAATAACGACTTCGCAATTATTAAACAGCATTAAAGGGTTTAGTATTTATGCTTATAGAATTTCGGAAACTGTTGGTGAAACTATTTTAGCTTACGACCCTGTTCCAGGAGCAGCTTATTGTGGTGATTTACAAGAATTAACAGGAGGGAAATCCTGGTCTTTATAATTTTTTAGTTATGAATTCTTTTTCGAATTTATTCATTTTTATTATTTGCGTATTATGCATTTCAAGCTGTCAAAAAAAAGAAAAAAATCTAACTAAATCTGAAAAGGAATGGATTGAGTTATTTAATGGAAATGATCTGAATGATTGGATTGTAAAAATTAAAGGATATCCTCTAAACGAAAATGTTAATAATACTTTTCGGGTTGAGAATGGAGTGCTAAAAGTGTCTTACGATGAGTATCAAAGTTTCGATGCGTCTTATGGACATATATTTTAAAAAACCATTTTCAAGTTATAAATTAAGATTAGAATATAGATTTATTGGAAACCAAGTAATTGGCGGAGCCAGTTGGGCTGAGAAAAATAGTGGTGTTATGGTTCATTCTCAATCGCCAAACAGTATGGAAATTGATCAGGATTTTCCTGTTTCAATTGAGGTACAATTATTAGGTGGTATTGACAACGAAAAAGAGCGTCCAACTGCTAATTTATGTGCTCCTGGCACACATGTCGTAATGGATAATAGATTAATTACAGAACACTGTATTAATTCTTCTTCCAAAACTTTTTATGGCGACCAATGGATAAAATTAGAGGTTTTAGTTGTAAAAGATTCTCTCATTTCGCATACAATAAATGGAGATGTAGTTCTATCATATTCCAATCCGCAAATTGGTGGCGAATACAATACATTGATATCTAGAGATGGAGAGTTATTAAAAAGTGGATATATTTCATTACAGAGTGAAAGTCATCCTATTGAATTTCGTAATATTGAATTATTAGATTTAGATTTAATAAATTCGTTTAAGAATTAAATAATGGTAATTTACTAGCATACGTTTAAAAAGAAAACCTTAAATTTAAAATATATCGCGAATGTTCAACTATTCAATTTAATATTATGGGGTTAAACAATAAAACAAACAGACGTACATTTATTAAAAATTCCGTCTTAACTTTTGCTGGAATTTCAATAATTCCCAGACATGTTTTGGGTAGAGGATTCATAGCACCAAGTGATAAATTGAATGTTGCAGTAATAGGTGGCGGAGGCAAAGGATTTAGTGATGCCGTAAATGTATGGAATAACGGAGCATCGAATATTGCTGCTATTTGCGATGTTGATTGGAACATGGCGTCCAGAGCTTTTAAAAAATTTCCTAAAGTTAAAAAGTATAAAGATTTTAGAAAAGTTCTTGATGAAATAAAAGATATTGATGCGATAACAGTTTCAACCCCAGACCATACTCATGCTGTTATTTCTCTTGCAGCTATGCAAATGAATAAACATGTATATGTTCAAAAGCCTTTAACTCATAGTATTCACGAGGCTAGGGTACTTACTCAAGCTGCTAACAGATATAAAGTGGTGACCCAAATGGGAAATCAGGGAGCTTCTGGTTCAGATGTGCAAATAATGATTGATTGGTTTGATAATGGAATGATTGGAAATGTAAGTCAAGTTCATGTATGGACAAATAGACCTGTTTGGCCTCAGGGCATACAAACACCAACCGATAAACCTGAAATGTTAAGTGGCTTAGATTGGGATAACTGGGGAGGTCCGGCACAATGGGTAGATTATCATCCTTTATACCATCCATTTAAATGGAGAGGCTGGTGGAATTTTGGAACTGGGGCTCTTGGAGATATGGGATGTCATTTAATTGATCCTCCATATAAAGTTTTGGGTCTTGGCTACCCATCGGAAGTAGAAAGTAGTGTTGGTGCAATATATTCAAAAGACTGGGTGCCAGACTATCTCCAGAATCTTGCCCTCCTTCATCTAGGACACAATTAAAATTTGCAGCAAGTAATAAAAATCCTGTTGAAGTAAAATTGAATTGGACCGATGGAGGTTTGCGTCTATTTCATCCAGAGCTGATTCCTGCAGATCATCCACTAGGTGATGAAAATAGTACGAATGGTGTTCTATTGATGGGAGAAAAAGGTATAATGACCTGTGGAACCTATGGTTTGAACCCAAAAATATATCTCAACTCAGGAGAGCTTATTAAACCATCGCAAGCGACTAAATCCATGTCATTACCAGAAAACGGACATCAAGCAAAATGGGTAGAAGCGTGTAAAGAAGGTTTTGGTAAAGAAAAACACAAAGCATTAACCTCGTCTTTTGATTTTACGGGACCGTTAACCGAGTCTATTTTAATGAGGAACTTAGCGATTAGGAGTTACAATTTAAGAGAAAAAAGTGGTAACCGATTTGAATATCCAGGCCGTAAAAAATTACTTTGGGATGGTACAAATATGAAAATAACTAATTTTGAACCTGCTAATCAATTTGTTAAAAGAGATTATAGAAAAGGATGGAGTTTAGATTAATATTTTTGATTCTAAGCCTTTTTAATAATAAAATTTATTACTCAACAATAAACTTACCGCGCATCATCGCAAAATGTGCTGGGAAACTACATAAAAATTCATAGGTTCCTGCTTCTGGTGCATCAAATTCTATTACAGTGGTTTCTCCTCCTCCTATAAGTTTAGTGTAAACAATAATATCTTGTGAATCTTTTGGAATATATTCATTATCACGTTCTATAGCTGCTATAGCCGCAAACTTTACAGGGTATACATCCTTTTTTAAGATTACCACATTATAATCCATTACATTTTTATCCAACTTACCAATATGCCTAAGTGTAAGTTTTACTTTTTGTCCTGACTTAACTTTTATTTCTGTCTTATTGAATTTCATAAAATCATCGGCGGTCAAAACAATATTTGCAACATTATCGTCTTTTTTCTTCCCCTCCACAACTTACCATGATTGTAATCGCAAAAATTGATAATAATAAATATTTGAATGTTTTCATTTTATCTGTTTTGTTTTATGTGATGCAAATTTAAATAAAAGTTATTTTATTTTTATACTTGTTAAAAAAATCAATATACTAAATACAATACACGCTTATATAATATTATAGAAGAAATTAATTAAATTTAACGACTTCTATATAAGTATCGTTATTAGCGACTAGAATCATCCGTTTACCTTTTATTGTTATCATCGCTAAATCCTTAACGTCTTTTGCTGTATATAATCCACTGTTTACATAAGGGATGGCTTTAAAATTACCATGACCATCACCTTTCATAAACATGCCTTTTCCAGCATCATTCCGCGGGGTTTCAACCTCGGAAGCATATAAATTTCCTGCCAGAACAAAATCGAGATTACCATCGGCATCAAAATCATAAGGAATAATTTGATTTATACTTGACAATTGTGCCATGTTTGGTAATTCATGAAGCACAAATTTGTCCCCTTTGTTTTCCATATACATACTTGCAAAAGTATTTACTTGATAATGCAATGATTCTTCAAGGTCTTTTTCAGTATAAATATCTACTAAATTAGCATTTGAGTAGGACTCGTAATTTTTAAATTTACCTTTTATAGCTGGTATTTGTTGCGAGGAACACTCACGCCCTCTAACAGGATATTTTTCACCTTCGTTATAATAGCTTAACACAATATCGTTACTATTGTTTTTATCAAAATCATTTAAATAGATATCAAATGTTTTTCCTTCAGAGGATTTGTATTTGTAATTTAAACCCAGATTTCCCAAGATAAAATCAAGATCTCCATCGTTATCAAAATCTCCATTAGCTATACTAAACCACCATCCAGTGCTTTTATCTAAGCCCATTTTTTTTGAGGTCTCTTTTAATTTTCCATTGATATTTTGAAAAACCCGAATAGGCATCCATTCACCTGTCACAATTAAGTCTACCCATCCATCGTTATTATAATCGCTCCAGGAGGCTGCTGTTACGAGCCCTGGTTTAAAAAGTTCAGGTGAGATATCTTCTGTAACATCTACAAAAAGGATGTTATCTGGGGTGCTTTTATTTTCCAAGATATAACTTCTTGCCGGAGCAGGATAATTTCCCGGAACAAGCCTTCCACAAACAAACAAATCCATATCCCCATCATTATCAAAATCTGCATTGTATACCCTTGACCCGCTGGTAAGCATAATAGGCAAAGCGCCAATAGCTCTTGTTAAATTTCCTGATCCATCATTGAGAAATAATCTATCTTGCAACATTTCAGACCCCGCGTCAAATTCATTACCTCCACTCACAACATATAAATCTAAGTCACCATCATTATCAGCATCAAACATCAACGACCCCATATCTTCATACTTATTATCTTCATCAAGAATGGTGTGTTGTTGTTCAAAGCCTTCGGAGGTTTGAAAATACAATCCTGATTTGTACTGTGAGGCTCCTGAGATAAAGAAATCTTCCATATTATCATTGTTAAGATCACCTATAGATAAATATGGACCAAACGTAGAGGTACGATGTGGCAACAGTACTTCTTTTATAAAATCATCATACAAATTCTCACTGTGTTTGTGTTTTAATCCCAATTGTTCAGTGACATTAACAAATAGACGCTTTTGATCTTTAACAATCATTTTTACAGGGATAGATTCCTCGTGTTTTAATTGCAAAATCTGGTTCGCTACGATATTGTTTAATATCTGTACATTACCATCTGGCCAGGTAATTGTTAACTGGTTAATCAGTTCAGATTTTCCTAATCCAAAATGAAGTTCGGGAGCAACAGAAGATTGATAACCTCTCGTTAGGGTTAGCTCTTGTATTTGAGTAATCCCTTCAGATTTAATTTCAACTTTAGCACCTAAGCCAAATCTATTCATATGGGTACCGTTCAGTTTTAATATGATAAAATTGTTTATTTCAGAGCTTTTATTCTCGAATATACTGGCATAATCATCAATATTATTTACTACAATTTCAAGATCTCCGTCATTATCCAAATCAACATAGACTGCACCATTAGAAAATCCTTTAAAACTTATACCCCATTTCTGATTCATTTTTTCAAAAGTGAGATCTCCTTTATTTCGAAAAACATAATTGTCTATTTTTTCGAAAGGAATTTGTAAGGTACGTTCGAGTAGACTATCGTTCAGATTTTTGACACCTTCCAACATTTTAAAATAATCACGGTTATTAACTTCTCTTCTGATCCCATTAGTAATAAATAAATCTTTCCAACCATCATTATCTAAATCTGCAAATAAGGGCCCCCAACTCCAGTCTGTAGAAGAAGCTCCTGATAACCGGCTTACATTGCTGAAGGTAGGTGTATTATTTATAATATTTCCTGTGTTTAACTGGAGGCAATTATGCATATATTGGTAGTGAAACCCTGAATTGACCGTACCCCAAAACAATTGTGGATTCATACTGGCCATATTCGCTTTTGCACGTCTGTTATTAGGCGCATCCATATCTACTTGAAAAATGTCTAATAGTCCGTCATTGTTATAATCGGCTATATCTACACCCATTCCATAAAAAGAAATCTGATCTGTAGCTTCTTTAACTTGCTCTTTAAAGGTACCGTCTCCGTTATTAATATATAGGTAATCTGGTGTGCTAAAATCGTTGGAGACATATATATCTGGCCATCCATCCTGATTTAGGTCGCTTACCGTAACACTTAGCGATAATCCAAAAGATCGCAATCCGGCTTCATCTGTTACATTTGTAAATTTACCACCGTCATTTCTATATAGCTTATCGGTTTCTATATCTTTGGTGTTATACATTTTAAATTGATAAAATTGATTAGGAGCATTAAATGGAGTAGGCGGGTAATTTGCGACATATAAATCTAAATCTCCATCTAGGTCATAATCAAAAAATGTTGCTTGTACTGAATTGCCAATGTCATCAATACCATACTCTTCAGCACGTTCAGTAAAGGTCATATCTCCATTATTAATATAGAGCAGATTGTTTTTTGGTTCGAATTTCCCTCCTACCGAGCAGTAAATATCTAAATACCCATCGCCATTAACATCGGCCGTGGTAACTCCGGTAAACCAACGCTTATCACCTTCTATTCCTGCTTGTTTACTAATATCTTCGAACTTTAATCCTCCTTTGTTAAGGTATAATTTATTGGGCACCATATTTCCGGTAAAAAACAAATCATTTAAACCATCATTATTAAAATCGCCAGCTGCTACACCTCCACCCATATACATATATGCATAAGAGAAATAATTTAAAGAGTCCGTTTCTATCAAATTATTAGCAAAAAAAATACCAGTTTGTTTAGGAGTTAATTGATTAAATATTTTGGTAGTGTTCTCCTCTTTTTTTTGACAAGAAGTACATGAAATTAGTAATAGAAAAATACCCAATCTGAAGCATATTTTATGCATGATAAAATAGAATTTATATTGATTTAATGTAGGTCATTACAAAAGATACAGGCCAAATAAATATAACTAAAATATTAGTAATGCTGAAAATATTTTATATTTTAATAAATTCTTAAGAACTTTTGATCTAACAATCTAATGCCCAATTATGAAAACAGAGCGATTAAGCTCTGTTTTCATAATTGGACTAATATAAAAATTAAAAAACCAACACTTAATATTTAATACCCAGAATTTTGAGTTAAGATTCCACCACTTAAATCAATTGCTGTTAAAGGAATTGGACACATATTATGTTTCGCTTCATAAGTATTTGCCTTACCAGCAAAAGAAGTAATTACACGTGATTCATTAGTAAAATAATCATTCATAGTTGTTGTACCATTATTCCATCTTCTTATGTCAAATAATCTATGTCCCTCCATGCCAAGTTCAATACGACGTTCAAAGCGTACTGCCTTTCTCGCATTGTCTTGACCACCTAAGGTAGTATATAATTCTATCTCATAATTAGCAGCATCTCCTGTTTCATCAAGATTTTGCACATAGCTCATATTCTTTGCTCTACTTCTAACTTGATTTACATAATCTAAAGCTGTATTCATATCGCCAGTTTCAACTGCAGCTTCTGCAGCCATTAACAACACATCAGAATATCTCATGATATGATAATTAATACCAGAATGTTGTTGACCCCATCCACCGGTGCCCATATTAGCATCTTCACCTATGTAATAAACGTTTTTCTTTGGTAAATAAGGTCCAGATATATCAGCAAAGCCAGCACGAATCCAATCTTTCCCTATCATTTCTCCCCATCCATTGTACTGAATTGTTCTTCTTCCTAACGTATAATCAATTCTAGGATCTAAAGGTCCCGTATGTGCCGAAAAGGCTTCAGAAGAAGTAACCCCATAATCATTAGCAACATCCGTCTGGTTATAGGTATCTAACAAAGGTAAACCACTAGAGGTTTGAAAAGCATTTGCTAAATCTTGTGTAGGTTGGTAAAATCCACAGCACCAACCATTAGGTCCGCCAAAATTTAAGGTACCTCCTTGGTTACCGTTAAAAGATTGTCCTCCATCGGCAGTAAATTGAATTGCAAAAACAGATTCAATGCTGTTGTCTCCAGCAAGGCGAAAATTATCTACAAATTCTGGCAATAATGCATATGTGCCGCTATTAATTACGCCTGTAAGCAAGGATAATGCTTGACCCCAATCGGATTGAAATAAATGCACTTTTCCTAAAAAAGCCTGAGCGGTCCAGGAGTTTGGACGTCCTACATCAGCTCCTTGAGAGCTAGGTAAATTACTCATAGCAAATTCGAAATCTGCCTCAATTTGATCCCAAATTGGGCCAGGGTTAGGCTGGTTGAACTCTACATTTGCATAGTTCTCATCAGAGATATAAGCAACATTTCCAAATATTTTTTGAAGTTCAAAATTATAGTGCCCTCTTAAAAATCTAGCTTCGGCTAATTGTACTGAAAAATCACCTTCTTCAATAGTACCAATCAATGAGATTACAGCATTGGCTCTATTTTCACCAGCATAAAGAGCTTTCCATTTACCTAAAAGATACGGATTTCCACTTGTCCAATCTAAGATTTCTAATAAATACAAATCGGCTTGATCACCGTCTGTACTTCCTTTATGGGCATCATCTGACATGGCATCAAACCACCAGTTATCACCACTGGTAGTCCATCCACTTCCATTGTTACTAGCTCCATCTAAAACTGAGTAAGCCCCAGTAAGTAATAAATCTACACCTACTGCATTTTGAAGTGCTTGGTCGCTTAACGCACCAACGGCAGGGGTCTCTGTAAAATCTTCACTACACGCTAATACCCCAACTAACATAAGTAAAAAATAACCAATTTTTGTTTTCATAGTTTTAAAATTTTAAGTTAACACCAAAAGTGTATATTTGAGATATAGGATAGATTTGATTATCTACCCCTAAAGTTAAATTATCATTCGAAATTATTTCTGGATCAATTCCTTCATAATCTGTCATCGTAAATAAATTAGTTCCTTGTAAGTATATACGGAAAGAATCCATACCTATTTTATTAGAAATATCATCAGAGAATGTATAACCGATTTGTAAGTTTTTTAATCTTAAGTAAGAACCATCCTCTACAAAATAAGTATTAGGACTGGTTTCATTGTTTGTAATTGTTTGGCTCAAGGCTGGAAGAGCAGCATTCGTATTGCTTGGAGTCCAAGAATTCAGAACACGTGTACTTCTATTTCCATTAAAAAAGGTTGGAAAATCTGTATAAATCTTCTCATAGTTATAAATATCATTTCCTTGAGAACCTGTAAAAAATATAGATGTATCAAAACTTTTATAAGCTGCCGTTAAATTGATACCATAAGTAAAATCAGGATGCGGAGAACCAATATAAGTACGATCTTCGTCATTAGTTATACCATCCCCATTTATATCTTTATATAAAAATCTACCATTGGCATCAAATCCTTCAACAACACGTCCATAAAAAGATGATATTGGACGGCCTACTTCTGTTCTTGTTACAGCGCCACCTCTAAAACCAGTATAACCTATTTGATAATCACTTATTAAGGCGGTAACTTCATTTTTATAGCTGGATAGATTTAGATCAATACCATAAGACCAACCAGAACTAGTTTTATCATGGAAACCAAGGCTCAATTCAAAACCTTTATTCTCAACATCACCTAAATTTACTAAAGGAGCAGCAGCATCAATCGCTGTTGTACTTATTAAACTATTATCGGGTGTGATTAAATTTTTAGTTTCTATTTTAAAAAATTCTAATCCCAAATTTAGTTTATTATCAAACGCTGTTAAATCTATACCAAAATTTGTAGAAACACTGGTTTCCCATACCAAGTCAGGATTTCCTACACTAGCTAATATGGCGCCAGTTGATATGGAAGTCCCATTAAATGAATAATTAGCTAAACCTTCATTTAAAGCCGAAACATTCTCAGTTAAATTTTCACCAGGTAAGGTCTGATTTCCTAATTCACCATAAGATGCTTTTAATTTAATTCTGTTTATTAACGCATCATCCGGGTAGAAATCTTCTTTACTTAATAACCAACCTACACTAAAAGAAGGAAATATATCACTTTGGTTATCTCCTTTGAAACGAGAAGATTGATCTCGACGAAGTGTAGCTGTAGCAAAATATTTGCGGTTATAATTATAATTAGCTGTTCCGAAAACTGACCATAAAGTATTGGTATATTGATAAGCATATGCTATATTTGGTGTTGCAGATCCATTGCTCAATAAGTAGAAATCTGGTGTTTCAAATAAATACCCATTACGGCTAATACCTTTACCTCTTCCACTTTCCTCAACTGCTTCAATACCAACTAAGACATTTAAGGCGTGTTCTCCAAAAGATTTTTTGTAATTAAGCGTATTACTCCAAGTCCATTCATAATTAAGAAGATCTGTTTCGGTTAATGTATTGGTAGAAATTGGCTCACCATGTTCAGGATCTAAAGCATTGAAGGCTCTTGTATCAAACGACTGCACGCTTCCTGCCAAAGTAGTTTTAAAAGTTAAATCGTCAGTTATGTTGGCTTTTAGATAAACATCTCCAAAAACTCTTAACGACTTGTTAAAGTTATTTCTAGATCTAAATAATTGTGAAGCTGGATTTCTGGCATTTCCTAATCCTGCAGAATTACTATAAGTTCCTGCAAAGTTCCCATTATCATCATAAACAGGAATTAACGGACTACTTCTTATAGAGTTTTCAAATGCCCCACCATTTCCTGCTCTTGTATTAGAATATGAAACATTTAAATGTTCTCCTATTTGCAATTTATTATCCAAGACTTTAAACTCTGAATTTAACATAGTGGTTGCACGCTTAAACCCAGTATAATTTAATATTCCTTCTCTTGTCAGGTAATTTACAGACATATAATATTTTCCTGTTTCTGTTCCATTTTGCATGGAGATACTAAGATTACTAGTCGGCGCATTTCGTGTAATAGCGTCTGGCCAATATGTCCCATTAGGCAGTACGCTTGCATCTTCTCTTACACCTATTAGTTGTGAAGGAATTACAGGAGTAGCACCTGAACCATATTGTGGATGTGTAACCACTGCACCATCATTAAGCAAACTTTGAAATATCATATCTCCGTGTTGTTGTGCATTTAAAAGACCTGGAAGGTTTGTAGCCTTAGAAGTACCCGTGTAAAAATCAACGGATATTTTAGCTTTATCCATATTATAACCACCACTTTTAGTAGTAATTATAATAACCCCATTAGAAGCTCTAGCACCATATATTGCGGCTGCGGCATCTTTTAACACGTTCATTTGTTCAATATCTGAAGGATTAATACTATTAAGTATGTTCGCATCGAGTGTTTGCACTCCATTAATTATATATAATGGATTAGTATTGTTGCTTGTTCCAAATCCACGAATTGTAATTTTTGGAGCTGCTCCTGGCTGAGAATTAATAACTACAGAAACACCAGTAACTCTTCCTTGAAGTGCCTCTGCAACATTTATTACAGGAACCTTTACAGCTTCATCCATATTAACTGATGAAACGGATCCTGTAATATCTCCTCTAGTTTGAGTGATATACCCAGTTACTACAACTTCTTGTAGTTCACTTGTGTCTTCCACCATAATAATATCAATAGTCGATCTACCTTCAACATATATATCTTGGGTTAAATACCCAAGATAACTAATTGTTAAAATGGCATCTGATGCGACATTGTTTATGGTGTAATTACCATCAAAGTCTGTTGTAACACCATTATTGGTTCCTTTTACAACGACATTTGTTCCTATTAATGGACCATCTGCATCTGACACATTCCCAGAGACAGTTTGAGCTTGTGTATAAGCAAAAAGCAAAATAGAACAACACAATAATAGATTTTTAAATAATTTTGTTTTCATATTGATTAGATTGAATTTAAGGGTTAATATTAAATAAAAAAAGGTTAAACAATGTTTGTTTTTATTCAGTGAAATATTTTGAACAGTAAAATACAACATTTATAGCGTTATAAAAACTTGATTACCTTTTTTTCAAACATCGAACTTTTAGCTTAGAAAGAAGGGCAGTGTCATTTAATAGTTAAAACAGCACATTTTATAAGCTTTGTTTTAAAATTTCTTTCAATACAACTATTGTTGACTTTATTATTTGTAAAGCTATTTGATTACCAATAGTATTTAATTAAATAGTATTTTAAAAAAAAAATATCTAAACTACACGTTTTTATACATAGACAACAATTAATTGACGATAAATGATTTTCGATAAATAAACAAATGTTGATTTAATTGTTATTTAACTATTTTATTGTTAAAATTGCTAGGTATTTGTATAAAGATTAACATTTAACACGTCTATTATCTCACTTTTAAAAAAAAGTATAAATAATACAATACCAATAAAGTACCATATTTTGTTTTGGTTGGTATACTTTACTTTCAATGTAATTAGATGGGGAAGTTATTTTGATGATTATTGGTACTCGTTAAAATCTAATTTTGTTGAGTTTCCAATTCATATCATTGTAGTTTACACTAATGTTTACTATTTAATACCAAAATTCATTTTAAGAAAAAAGTATCTACAGTATTTAGGGTCAATAACCTTAATGTTGATTCTGGTATATTTAGTAAGAACAGGATTGAACTATCTTTTGGTTACTAAAGAAATATGGCCAGAAGCTGAAGATTCAGGACGATTTCTTGAGCGAAATCATATTATTGCTGTAATTTTAGGAGAATTGTATGTTTTAGGATTTGTTACTGCTATTAAATTATTAATTGACTGGCCACTAGAATTAAAACGTAATGAAGACTTGGCCAAGCTTCAATTAAGTACGGAATTAAAATTTTTAAGAACACAAATTCAACCTCATTTCTTTTTTAATACTTTAAATAATTTATATGCACTAACTTTGAAAAAATCTGATGACGCTCCTCGGTTAGTCATTAAACTGTCAGATTTAATGCAATATGTTTTGTATGAGGTAAATAGTTCAAAAGCAAGTTTGTTGCAAGAAATAAACCATATTAATAATTATCTTGATATAGAACACATAAGATTTAAAGATCGTGTAGAAACGGAAATGGATATTACAGGAGATATTGAAGATGTTGAGGTGCCTCCTCTATTATTCTTATCGTTTATAGAAAATTGTTTTAAACATGGCTTAAAAGAAAATGATAAAATTAAGATAAATATGAGTTTTGAAATTGTAAATAAAAAATATTTAGAATTTACACTTTCTAACAATTTTAATCCTAATTTAAATCAAGAAAATAAGCAAGGTATTGGGATAAAAAATACTGAAAGAAGATTAAAATTACTGTTCGCAAGTGATTTTATTCTAGAAATAAAAATGCAAAATAGCACGTATAACCTATTTTTAAAAATACCTGTGAGATGAAAATTAAGTGTGTTATAATCGATGATGAGCCTTTGGCTATAAATGTGATAGAAAATCATTTAAAGAATTTTGATCATATAGAGGTTGTAGGCACTTTCACGAATCCATTAAAAGCGTATGGAATATTAGAACAAGAGAAAGTAGATGTTATATTTTTGGATATTAATATGCCACAGATGACTGGGTTTGCTTTTATTGAAAACTTAAGTCACAAACCTTTAATTATAATTACAACTGCTTATAGAGAGTATGCTGTTAAAAGTTTTGAACTAAATGTTTTGGACTATTTGGTAAAGCCAATACCTTTTAATAGGTTTCTAAAAGCGATGAATAAGATTTATCAACAAATTTATATTAGTAGTGCAAGTGGAGATTCTGGTTTACAAAATGAACCACATATTTTTTTAAAGGCTAACAAAAAGCTTATAAAAGTGAATCTTAATGACATTCTTTTTATTGAAAGCCTTAAAGATTATATAAAAGTAATTACATCACTTGGTGATTATGTAGTTCATAAATCATTAACTGCTATAACCGAAGAATTACCACAATCTAATTTTATACGCATACATAGATCATATACTATTTCTATAAATAAAATTATTGCTTTAGAAGGGAATACAGTTGAAATTTCTAATAAGAAAATCCCAATTGGCAGAAACTATTTGAAACAAACAAAAGAACGCATATTAAATACTAATGAAGACTCATAAAATAAATCATCATGGTAGAATTATCAACAATAGATTTTATTATAATAACATCCTTTTTTGCTATAACACTTTTTATAGGAATTTGGGTATCAAAACAATCTGGTAAAAACTCTACAGAATTCTTCTTATCAGGACGCAATATGCCCTGGTGGTTGCTTGGCGTATCGATGGTTGCTACAACATTTTCGACAGACACACCAAATTTAGTGACAGACATTGTTAGAAACAATGGCGTTTCAGGAAATTGGGTATGGTGGGCTTTTCTAATTACAGGATTACTTACCGTTTTTGTATATGCAAAACTATGGCGAAAATCTAAAGTAAACACAGATATTGAATTTTATGAGTTGCGATATGGAGGAGCACCAGCACGATTTTTACGAAGTTTTAGAGCAGTATATCTCGGTATTATTTTTAACGTTTTGGCAATGGCAGGCGTTACACTTGCAGCTATTAAAATAGGCAGTATTATGTTAGGATTGCAGCCTTGGGAAACGGTTGTTTATGCAGGAGTTGTTACAGTAATATTTAGTGCTTTAGGAGGATTTAGAGGCGTGGTTTATACCGATTTTATTTTATTTTTTACAGCTATGGCAGGCGCTATAGGTGCTGCTTATTATTTGGTTGGATTACCGGAAGTGGGTGGTTTAGAAGCCTTACTTCAACATGAAAATGTGGTAGATAAGTTATCCATATTGCCAGACTTTAACGACAAAGAAACACTTATTACCCTGTTAATAATTCCTTTAGCTGTGCAATGGTGGAGTTCCTGGTATCCAGGAGCAGAGCCAGGAGGAGGAGGTTATATTGCACAGCGTATGTTGGCAGCAAAAAATGAAAACCATGCCATTGGTGCAACGTTTTTCTTTAACATTATGCATTATGCTTTACGACCTTGGCCATGGATAATTGTAGCTTTAGCATCACTCATTATTTTTCCTGATTTGGCAAGCATTCAAGAAGCGTTTCCTTTAATTCCTGAAGATAAATTAGGACACGATTTAGCATATTCTGCTATGCTTACCTTGCTACCGAGTGGATTGTTGGGATTGGTATTAGCATCTTTAGTTGCGGCCTATATGAGTACTATTTCAACGCATTTAAATTGGGGAGCATCTTACATAGTAAACGATTTTTACAAACAACAAATTAATAAGGGTGCTTCAGAAAAAGAGTTGGTTAGAGTTGGAAGAATTTCGACAATAGTCCTAATGGTGTTCAGCGCATTATTAGCACTTGTATTAACAAATGCACTTCAATTATTCGACATTATTTTAATGTTTGGCGCTGGAACAGGGTTAATATTTATTTTGCGTTGGTTTTGGTGGCGCATAAATGCATGGAGCGAAATTTCTGCGATGCTTGTTTCTGGAATTGTTTCAATACTTTTGAATTTCACTTTTTTAGGAGATTACTTTTTTGGCGATGATGGACTTATGCCTTCTTATGCCAAATTTCCTACGGTAGTTTTAGTAACAACAGTAGTTTGGGTCGTGGTAACCTATTTAACAAGAGCAGAAAGTAAAGAAGTTTTACAAAATTTCTATAAGAAAATTCAACCTGGAGGTCCTGGATGGACAAAAGTAATTGATGATGCTTCAGATGAAAATATTGTTTTAATTGACAGCAATGAAGGATGGAGTGTTCCATCAGGAATAATAGCAATGTTAATTGGGTGTGTATTAATATATTCTATCATGTTCGCTACTGGATATTGGATTTATGGAGATTATAGTTTGGCTATAATTTTAACTGGAGTTGCACTAGTTTCTGCGGTTGCATTATCAAAAGTTTGGAATAAAATTAAAGTAACAATTCTATAAAGTAATTAAAAAACCAAAAATGAATACAAAACTTATAATGTCATTAGATCAAGGTACTACTTCATCCAGAGCAGTACTTTTTAATCATAAAGGTGAACCTGTAGAAATCGCACAACAAGACTTCGAACAAATTTTTCCAGAACCAGGTTGGGTTGAGCATAATCCAATCGAAATTTGGGAATCGCAAATTTCTTCCGCAAAAAAAGTTTTAAATTTAGCTGAAGATTCTAATCAAGAAGTAGTAGCTATCGGAATTACAAATCAGAGGGAAACGACTGTAGTTTGGGATAAAAATACTGGCGAACCAATTTATAATGCAATAGTATGGCAAGACAGACGTACAGCGAAGTATTGTGATGAACTAAAAGCAAATGGAAAAAAGGAATCCATTAAAGAGAAAACAGGTTTAATTTTGGACGCTTATTTTTCTGCAACTAAATTAAAATGGATACTGGATAATGTAGAAGGAGCAAGAGAAAAAGCAAATAATAATGAACTGTGTTTCGGGACAGTAGATACGTGGTTGGTTTGGAAGCTAACCAATGGTGAAAAATTTATCACAGATGTTAGTA
This sequence comes from Flavobacteriaceae bacterium PRS1, assembly GCA_003709165.1. Taxonomy (GTDB): domain Bacteria; phylum Bacteroidota; class Bacteroidia; order Flavobacteriales; family Flavobacteriaceae; genus PRS1. Next base: position 103,049 of record RDRZ01000002.1, on the reverse strand, counting down.
ATGCGAGTCGAACGATGTTATTCAATATCCATAGTTTAGAATGGGATCAGGAATTACTTGATCTTTTTAATATTCCAAGAAGCATTCTGCCTGAAGTAAAAGAGAGCAGTGAAATTTACGGAGAAACATCGGTAACCTTATTTAAAAAGAAGATACCAATTTCAGGTATTGTAGGTGACCAACAAGCTGCATTATTTGGTCAATTATGTACAGAAAAAGGCATGGTGAAAAACACTTATGGTACAGGTTGTTTTTTATTGATGAATACTGGAGAAGAACCAGTTTATTCGAAAAACAATCTGTTAACAACTGTTGCCTGGAAAATAAATGGAAAGGTTAATTATGCGCTTGAAGGCAGTGTTTTTGTTGGCGGTGCAGCTGTACAATGGTTAAGAGATGGATTAAAAATAATTGACACTGCTGCTGAAATTGAAGCACTAGCATCCAGCGTGCCAGATAATGGAGGTGTTTATTTTGTTCCTGCGTTAACTGGATTAGGAGCACCATATTGGGATTCGTATGCACGAGGCACAATAGTTGGAATAACCCGAGGCACTACGCAAGCACATATAGCAAGAGCAACATTAGAAGGTATAGCATATCAAGTGTATGATATTGTAAGTGCTATGGAAGCGGATTCCAATGCAAAAGGAACGGAACTACGTGTTGATGGAGGCGCAACTGGCAACAATCTTTTATTACAATTTCAAACAGATATTTTTGGGTTTCCTGTTGTAAGACCTAATGTCCAGGAAATTACAGCACTTGGTGCAGCTTACTTGGCTGGATTGGCTATTGGTTTCTGGGAGAGTATCGAAGAATTAAAAAGTCAATGGTCAATAAACAAAACTTTCAAACCAGAAATGGAAACAAAAAAAGTAGAAGAACTATTAAAACAATGGCATAAAGCAGTTTCAAGAAGTGCCAATTGGATTGAGTAACATTTAAAAACAACAAATTATGTCTGCATTTACAGCTGAAATTTTAGGAACTTTTTTATTAATTCTATTGGGTAATGGTGTAGTTGCCAATATTGTATTAAAAGACACCAAAGCGAATGATTCAGGTTGGATGGTTATAACAACGGGTTGGGGATTAGCAGTCTATGTTGGCGTACTTGTTGCTGGACCATATAGTGGAGCGCATCTTAATCCTGCTGTTACAGTTTCGTTAGCAGTTGCTGGTTTATTTGAATGGGTAGATGTCATGCCATACATATTAGCACAGTTTATAGGAGCTATGCTAGGTTCGTTTGTAGTATGGCTTATGTATCTAGACCATTATAAAATAACGGAAGATAAGGATGCCGTAAAAGCAACGTTTTGTACCTCACCTGCGATACGAAATTTTCCGAGAAACTTTTTAAGCGAAGTGGTTGGAACCTTTGTATTAATTTTTGCAGTATTATATATAGCTGGTCCAGAATTGAGTATTGGTTCAGAAGAAGCTATTAATTTTGGATTGGGTTCTCTGGGCGCAATTCCTGTAGCCTTTGTGGTATGGGTTATCGGTTTAAGTTTGGGTGGTACAACAGGGTATGCTATTAATCCTGCCAGAGATTTGGGTCCACGAATTATTTATACAATTTTACCAATAAAATTTAAAAGAAGTAGCGATTGGAGTTATGCGTGGATTCCGGTTATTGGACCGTTAATTGGAGGAGTTATTGCTTCGGCATTATATTTAATGTTGTAAACAGAATTTAGTCAGCTAAAACAATAATTTTATTATCCTTCATTTCTAAAGTGCCAGAATTAATGGCTAACCAAGTTCCATTGTTTTTATCTTTTTCAAATTTATCTTCAACATCTTCTTCAAGTTTGATGTCTCCATAAATCTTAACATAGCCTTCTTTTAAGAGTGATACGATTGGTGCATGATTATTAAGCATTTCAAATTCACCACTTACACCAGGAACAGCAACTGATGTTACTTCTCCGCTAAATAATATGGCTTCTGGTGTTATAATTTCTAAATACATAAGTTTTCAAAATTTCAATTTACAAATTCCAAATTCCAAAAGCAATAAATTGGATTTTGGTGCTTGAGTTTTGAAGTTTATAAAGCAAAGCTTGGTTACGCTTCAACTAACATTTTCTCACCAGCTTCAATAGCTTCTTCAATAGTTCCTTTAAGGTTAAATGCCGCTTCAGGCAAATGATCTAATTCACCATCCATAATCATATTAAAGCCTTTTATAGTGTCTTTTATATCAACTAAACAGCCAGGTATTCCTGTAAATTGTTCAGCTACATGAAAAGGTTGAGACAAGAAACGCTGTACACGACGTGCTCGTCCTACAGCTAATTTATCTTCTTCTGATAGTTCTTCCATACCAAGAATGGCGATAATATCTTGTAATTCTTTATAGTGTTGCAATAACATTTTTACACGTTGAGCACAATCGTAATGCTCATTACCCAAAATTTCGGCAGTTAAAATACGTGATGTAGAATCTAATGGATCTACTGCTGGATAAATACCAAGCTCAGAAATTTTACGAGATAATACAGTAGTTGCATCCAAGTGGGCAAATGTTGTTGCTGGTGCAGGATCGGTTAAATCATCTGCAGGCACGTAAACGGCTTGTACAGATGTAATAGATCCTTTTTTAGTTGACGTAATACGTTCTTGCATTGCTCCCATTTCGGTTGCCAATGTAGGTTGATACCCAACTGCTGAAGGCATACGACCAAGAAGTGCAGATACTTCAGAACCTGCTTGCGTAAAACGAAAGATATTATCTACAAAGAATAATACATCTTTTCCTTGTCCATCTCCAGCTCCATCACGAAAATATTCAGCAATGGTTAATCCAGATAAGGCTACACGAGCACGTGCTCCAGGAGGTTCGTTCATTTGTCCAAACACAAAAGTAGCTTTAGAATCTTTCAGTGCAGTTTTATCTACCGCTTTAAGATCCCAACCACCTTCTTCCATCGAGTGCATAAAATCGTCTCCATATTTAATAATTCCAGATTCAAGCATTTCACGAAGTAAATCATTTCCTTCACGAGTTCTTTCGCCTACTCCAGCAAATACAGAAAGTCCACCATGACCTTTAGCAATATTATTAATAAGTTCCATCAGGAGTACTGTTTTGCCTACTCCAGCACCACCAAATAAACCAATCTTACCACCTTTTGCATAAGGTTCTATAAGGTCGATTACTTTAATGCCAGTAAATAAAATTTCGGTTGAAGTAGATAAATCTTCAAATTTAGGAGCTTTTCTGTGAATGGGAAGTCCGTCGTTTCCAGATTTAGGCAGGTTTCCTAATCCATCGATGGCATCACCAATCACATTAAACAAACGACCATAAATATCTTTTCCAATTGGCATTTGGATAGGAACTCCAGTTGCAACAACTTCGGTGCCTCTACTTAATCCATCTGAAGAATCCATAGCAATAGTACGTACTGTATCTTCGCCAATGTGAAATTGTACTTCGAGAACTAATGTAGAACCATCAGGTCTAATAATTTCTAACGAATCATAAATTTTTGGGAAATTTGCTCCAGCTTCAAATTCTACATCGATTACCGGACCTACTATTTGTGAAACTTTACCTGTAACTTTTGACATTACTTATATGTTTATTGTTTTGCTAAAATTTTTATTTAAAAAACAAACTCAATCAATCAATTTGAATACTTGGTTTTTCGCGCTGCAAAGATATATTTTTTAATTAAAAAGACTGTGTTTTGAATGAAAAATAATAGACTTTTTTTAATTCTTTTTAGTAATGCAGAAAGAAGTCTAAATAATAAAACCCAGAACAGAATTCTGGGTTTTAAATATACAAAGGTAATGGCTTTGTTTCTTAATAGTTCTTAGTTGTTTATAGTCCAAGACATAAAATACTGCGACCCAATAAATGGAGCTCCTACAGCACTTTGATATTCTTTGCCACCTAAATTAGTTGCGCCAATTTTAAATATAGATTTAATGGAAGGAATAGAATAATTTATTTGCGCATCAACTACTGTTCTTGATGGCATTAAAGCATTTGCAATACTAGCTTCCCATAAATATTCATCACTCCATCGTAAATTAACACCAAAACCAAAGTTTTCAAACAATTTTCGGTTTCCAAAAGACACTTTTACTTTATGTTTAGGCGTATTAAATCCTGCTTTAAAATCTGGATCTGATGCTTGATCAAAATCAAATTGAGCATAGGTATAATTGATACTGAATTTATAATCTTTAGCTATTTTAGTAGACAAACTAATAACACCACCATAAGAATTAACTTCAGCAAGAGAATTTGTATAAGTTAAGAAAGCTTTAAAATTTCCAGTAGCTAAATCTATAACTCCAGAGATATCAGAAGTAGAACCAGAGTTAGGAGTAATAACAACCTTTGTAGCAATAAACCCATCATAAGTATTATAATACGCATTAAAATCTACAGTAAAAACACCTACTTTTCCACGATATCCTACATCAATAGCAGTAACTTTTTCTTGTTTTACCAAGGGGATTTGCACAGGTACTAAAAGTGACGGATCTCCAGCTGCTGCAAAAGCTGCAACAGAGGTTGCTGTATAAGAATCGAAATAAACATCTCTACCAGTAAGATCTGTCCCTGGCAATTTTCTATCTAAATTTGCGGGTGACGAACCTACTAAAATAGCTCTGCCTACATCAAAACCAATAAATAAAGATTGTGTGTCTGGGTTTCTAAATCCTGTTTGGTAAGAAGCTCTAATATTATGTTGTTTGTTTTCTCCAGCTGAATAATTTACCGAGAATCTTGGAGAATAACTTGGATCAAAATATTCATTCTTATCATAACGCACTGAAGCTGAAACTTTTAATTTATCATCAGAAAACTTTTTAATTGCTTGAATATAAGCTCCATATTCGTTATATTCTATAGGACCATCATAATCGGTAAATATTGTTCCTCCAGAGTTTAAAGAATATTGTCTGAAAGACCCACCTACTTGTAAATCTACAGCATTATTTAACATTCTTTTAAAGTTATAATTACCTTCGCCAATATACATTTTTGTATTATCAAGAAATTTAGAACCTGTAGTAATATCAGGGTCTGTAATTATTTGATTAAAAAGTGCTATAAATTCTGGTGTTCCAGGTTGAGGAGTAACTGTATCATCTGCAAAAGCTCTAGCTCCTGCATGTAATTGAGCTTGTACGGCAGGGTCAAAAGGATTGCCACCGCCAGCTAATACTTGACCTGCACCTTGAACATAAGCTCCTGCGTATGTACCAAACCAAGTTGAAGCGCCAATTTTATTCATATTAATACCAGTAAAACGCATGTCGTAAGAATCGCCAGCATTTTCAGCTGTAGCATATCCTCTAATAAAGAAATCAGCTCCACGAATTTCTAATTTGTGTTGTTGCAAAGAGAAATTCTTCATAGCATATCTATTAGCACCTTGGTAAATCGTATTTCCAAAGCCATATTTAGTTTTCCATTCTACTTCTATGTCATTCCCAAAAGGCTTATATATTAAAGTAACGTCCAATTTCCCGTTACTTGCATTATAATCGGTTAAGTCTTGTTCCCTATACCCTGTTCTACCTACATCTACAGCAGGAACCAAAGCACTAGCTCCAGGCGGTATTGCACCTATAAATTCTAAAAATTGTGCAACTTGATTAAGATCTTGTCCAACTGCACCTAAAGTTACTTCATCCCCATATATATTTAATGCATCATGAGTAAGGCTAGACCCGAAAGGAAGGATTGCATCAGCTGTTCCAGGTGAACCTTGTACATATTCATTAGTGTCATTTACATACCAATCCGTACCTTTTAAAAAAGAAAATGAAGCTTTGGCAGCAAATTTATCAGAAAAAGCATGCGCAGCTCTTATCCCAAAATCGTAAAACTGGTTGTCTCCAGCTAAATCTTGTACTGTAACCCCTGTTTTATAATATACACTTATACCTTGATGGTCGAAAGGGCTTTTGCTATTCATAAATAAGATACCATTAAAAGCATTTGCACCATATAATGCCGAAGCTGCTCCAGGTAATAATTCTATGCTGCTTATATCCAATTCGTTTAACCCTAGTAAATTTCCTATTACGAAATTTAGTAATGGTGATGAGTTATCCATACCATCTACTAATTGAACAAATCTTGTATTTGCAAAAGTTGCAAAGCCTCGTGTATTTACAGAGTTAAAGGTTAAACTTCCTTGGTTAACATCTACTCCTTTTAAGTTTTCTAAACTGGTATAAAAATCGGGAGATGCAGCGAATTTAATATCATTGGCATCAAACCTTTCTATAGTTACAGGCGATTCTCTAACGCTTTCAGGAGTTCTGGAAGCAGAAATAACTATTTCATCGAGTTCGTTACCTTCATTTAACACAAAGTCTAATGTTTGAAGGTTTGTAGTCACTTCTTTAGTTACTGTTTCAAAACCTATACTACTTACTCGAATTGAAAATGGAGGATTCTGTTTCACAGTAAGTTTATAATTTCCGTCAAAATCTGTAACGACTCCTGTTGTTGTTCCTACAACAATAACATTTGCTCCAGAAAGAGGTTGTCCGCTATCATCAGTAACGTTCCCGTTTACAGAAGTTTGTGCGTAGGAAAATGCACAAAAAAGCAATAATAAAAGTTTAGTAATTGTTTTCATATTGTTAATTAGTTTATTTTATAAATAGCAATATACACTTTTTTAATAAAAGTTTATTAAAAAAAACCTTGTTAAGTTAAAATAAAGACTATATAGTACTATTCTACAGTAACAGATTTTGCAAGATTACGTGGCTGGTCAATATTTTTATCGAGCATTACGGCAATATGATAAGACAATAGTTGCAAAGGAATCGTTGTTAATAAAGGAGTTAGAGACTCAATGGTATCAGGAACTTCAATAACATAATCTGCTAATTCTTTTACAATGGTGTCACCTTCGGTAACGATTCCTATTATTTTACCTTTTCTGGATTTAATTTCCCGAATGTTACTTACAATTTTATCATAATGCCCTTTTTTTATTGCGATAACAACAATTGGCATATTTTCGTCAATTAAAGCAATAGGCCCATGTTTCATTTCAGCTGCAGGATAACCTTCGGCATGGATATAGGAAATTTCTTTTAATTTTAAAGCCCCTTCAAGGGCTACAGGAAAATTATAACCCCTTCCGAGATACAGAAAATTGCGAACATCTTTATAAATGTGGGCAATAGTTTTAATATGGCTGTCGGAGAGAAGTGCTTTTTCAACCTTTTTAGGGATTAACTCTAATTCACTTAAATGGTGATGATAATCTGAATTAGAAATAGTTCTTTTTGCTTTCGCCAATTTTAGAGCAATTAAAGTTAAAACTGTAATTTGTGTAGTAAAAGCTTTTGTTGAAGCCACACCAATTTCAGGACCTGCGTGCGTATATGCGCCTGCATGAGTTTCTCTTGCAATAGATGAGCCAACAACATTACAAATCCCAAAAACGAATACTCCTCTTGATTTGGCAAGTTTTATAGCAGCTAAAGTATCGGCAGTTTCTCCAGATTGTGATATGGCAATTACTATATCATTTTGATTAATGACAGGGTTTCTATATCTAAACTCTGATGCGTATTCAACTTCAACAGGAATTCTTGCTATATTTTCAAAAATATATTCTGAAACTAATCCAGCATGCCAGGAAGTGCCACAAGCAATAATTATAATTTTATTTGCATTGAGAAATTTTTCTAAATTATCATCGACTCCAGCCATTTTAATAATGCCTTTTTCAGTTTTCAATCGACCTCTAAAGGTATCTTTGATAGCATGAGGCTGCTCAAAAATTTCTTTTAACATAAAGTGATCGTAATCTCCTTTTTCTATTTGTTCTAGGTTCAATTGTAGCTCTTGAACGTACGGGTTTACTAAAGAGTCGTCTTTAATTTTTCTTATTTTTATGTTTTTATGTCTTCTAATAATTGCCATTTCTCCATCTTCTAAATAAATGGCATTATTAGTATGTTCTAAAAAAGGTGTAGCATCGCTTGCTATAAAAAATTCGTCTTCACCAATACCAATAGTTAATGGACTTCCGAGTTTGGCAACCACTATTTCATTGGGTTTATTTTTATCGAAAACAGCAATTGCATAGGTGCCAACAATTTGATTTAATGCAATTTGAACTGCCTTTCTAAGCATTACATTTTCTTTTTGCTTTACATCTTGAATAAGATTTATTAGAATTTCGGTATCTGTATCGGATGTAAAAGAATATCCTCTTTTAATCAATTCTTTTTTTAAAGATTCGTAGTTTTCAATTATTCCATTGTGGACAATGACGAGGTTACCTGAATTAGAATAGTGCGGATGTGCATTCACATCATTTGGGATTCCATGTGTTGCCCATCTTGTGTGCCCAATTCCGACAGTACCATTAGTAGTAATTTCTTTTTCAATACGACATTCTAAATCTGTAACTTTCCCTTTTGTTTTAGTAACATTAAGATTGGTACCATCGTATAAGGCAATTCCTGCACTATCATAACCACGATATTCTAATCTTTTCAATCCTTCAATAATAATAGGATAAGCATCACGATGTCCAATATATCCAACTATTCCGCACATATATTTTAATTGTCAGGTTCAGTATAATATATTTTAAAGGTAACTTTTTTATCTTGATTAGGAGTATTGTTACCATGAAGAACCGTGCTTCGTGGCGATAAAATTTCACCTGAAACAAGTGATTTTAAAATGCCAGTTTGATCTTGTAACTCAAAATTGTTTATTGAAGCTACGTTTGTAGTAACCACTAAACCTAATTTAACATTTGTAGAGTCTTTAAAAGCTAAATTATTTAAATGCTGAGTGATTCTAATCTTGTATTTTATACCTTGCCCATCAGGATCATCATCTACTCGTTGTAGTGGCACTAAATGATCTAATTTAGTGGTAGTTTCATTTACAGATTGATCAAAAACGTAATCAATTAGCGTAATGTTATTATTTAGATCGAAAATATATAAACGATCTGGTTCTTGACTTTGAACAGTTGTTTGATCCACATAAAATTCTAAATAGGCTTCGTTAATCAACCTTTTTACCGTACCGTTTTCATTATAATTATTTTTAAATTCTTCAAATTCAGGTGAGTTACCTTCATCATCTCCATTAAATAAATTTATAATAGCCATAAAACCCTCTCCTCCTTTTAAAAACAACTTTTCGTCTCCATTAATTTCGTCTCCAGTAGGGATTGGAAAAAAATTGTTATCAAAGAAATTTACCTGATTTCCTATAAAGTTAAGAATATATGTTCCTGCTTCTTGAGTAGCTTCAGTGTCAGTATCGGTTTCAGTTTCAACATCACTCGTATAATATAAAGTTATATTTGCATCAGCAGAAGTGAAATCCAGCATCATTAAAGTTCCATTAATATCAGCGGATTCTACTTTAAAATAAATGCCTCTAAAGTAATTTAAAAAATTATTTAGATTGCTTAATTCTGGCTCGACTTCTTTGTCAAAAATTAAATTCTGCCAAAACGTATCATTTTCATCTGGGTCGTAGAGATTTACTCTTATGGCTGGAGCCAATCTGTTTGATATTAAAGGTTCATTTGTGGTTGTATCAATTACAGTTAAGATAATTTCCTCTTTTCTAGGTAAAAATTGGTCATTTTCATAAAAAAGCTCCCCCTCTAATTCTGATGGACTTATAAAATTTGTTTCAGACGTAGATCTGTTAGAAAAATATTTTTGTTTATCGCTAAATTCAGAATTCAGATCAAAGTCTCTTAAAAAATAATTATTTTCAAAAATGGAAAGCTTAATTGGAGTGTTTCCGAAAATTGAATCTATTTCGTATGTGCCATTACCAATACTATCGGTTTCAATTAATCTACTAAAATAAGGAACTGTTAATATGACTGAATCTAGAACAATATTATCTCCAAAAGTCGGGTCGAATACAGAAGGACTAATTTGTGATACAAAATTAGATGTTGAAGCTCCAAACACAGGGTCAAAACTATAACCTAAAAGGTAAGACGACAATCCATTTGTTCTAACAGGGCCAATTTCATGGTTATATGTAATAATAGGATATTCTTCAACATCTGTAGAAAAATTTATGGCATTATCAGGATTGATTACATCAGAATCTAAACTGGCAAAATCCTTATCACAGGCAATAAACCCTCCAAATATAAATATTGTTAATACAATATTTTTTAAAACTATATTTCTTTTTTTCATGTATTTTATTACTAACTTAAAACTTGGGTATTGTAAAATTCGGTATAAGCTTCTGCAAAAGTTTCTGGATTGTGATACTCTAAAACAGGCTTTTGGCAATTATTTAAATAATCTTGTAATTCTGTTGGGATTTCTTCTGAACCAATAATTAAGGCATCTGAATAATCTACAGCAACTTTCATGAGATTATTATAAGTTGGGTTTCTTAAAATTTCGATAGCATCGACTGGTAGATTATCAAACTTTATTTTATTAATCATGTCCTTATTTAACGCACCATCAAAACTTTGATTGTACAAAGAAGTTACTATTTTGCTACTTGCAAATAAAGGTTCATCTTTATAATATTCTTTAAGGTAAAGAGGTAAAAGAGAAGCCAACCAACCATGCACATGAATGATATCCGGAGCCCAATTCAATTTTTTAACGGTTTCTATTACACCTTTAGCAAAGAAAATAGAACGCTCATCATTGTCAAGAAATAATTTTCCATCCTCATCACTTAATGTTGCTTTACGTTTAAAATATTCTTCACTATCAATAAAATAAACTTGTATTCTTTCTTTCGGAATTGAAGCTACTTTAATAATAAGTGGCATATCTAAATCATTAATAACTAAATTAATTCCAGATAATCTTATTACTTCATGAAGCTGATGCCTTCTTTCATTAATATTTCCATATCGAGGCATGAAAATTCTAATTTGACCTCCTTGTTTGTTTACCATTCGAGGGGCTTCAAACGACATTGACGAAATTTCAGTTTCGGGTAAATAAGGTACTACTTCAGACGACACATACAATATTCTCTTATCTTTCATAGATCAATATGCTTTAATATTAATGTAAAAAACATGCAAAATTACAAAAATTATGCAGATTAACAGTAATATATTAAGTTTACACGCTGTTAATTTTTTACTAAAATGGAGGTGTTAAGTACAAAAGAGAATATTTTAATACTAATTAAAGAGATAAAGGCACAAAATAAAAGTGTTGGTTTTGTACCAACTATGGGAGCTTTACACAATGGTCACTTGTCTTTAGTAAGGAAAGCTTTAAATGAAAATGACGAAGTTATTGTTAGTATTTTTGTAAATCCTACACAATTTAACAAAAAGGAAGATTTAGAGAAATATCCACGAGATTTAGAATGCGACATTAATTTGCTAAAAACACTATCAAATAACAATATTATAATATATACTCCTTCTATAAATGATATTTATGGAGCGAACATTAAAGCTTTAAAATTTGATTTTGATGGATTAGAAAACGAAATGGAAGGTAAATTTCGTCCTGGTCATTTTGATGGTGTGGGAACAGTTGTAAAACGATTATTTGAAATTGTTAAACCTGATTCTGCTTATTTTGGAGAAAAAGATTTTCAGCAATTGCAAATTATTAAAAAACTTGTCGAAAAATTTCAGCTGTCTGTGAAGGTAATTGGCTGTGAAATTTATAGAGAAGAAAATGGTTTGGCTTTGAGTTCCCGTAACCAACACTTAAAATCTGAACAAAAAAAAGCAGCGCCAACTATTTTTAAAATATTAAAAGAAGCAAAAGAAAAATTCAGAAAACAAAGTGCTAAAAAAATAACAGATTGGGTAATTAAAGAGTTTGCAAAACAGAAGTTATTAAAGTTGGAATATTTTATAATCGCAGATGTTAAAACCTTAAAAGAAAATAAAATAAAATCAAGTAAAAAATCATATCGCGCATTTATTGCTGTTTATGCTGATACTGTTAGATTAATAGACAATATCGCACTAAATTAAATATCTTTGACACAATTAAATTATAGCTATAACATTGAATAAAAAAACAAAAAGGGTTATAAAAATCGGAATTCCACTATTATTAGCCATTTTTTTTGGGTGGTACACATTTTCGAGGATTCCGGTTTCAGACATTATTCCGTATTTTAAAAACGCAAATTACAACTGGATAATTCTCGGTGCTTTTTGTGGGCTATTAAGTCATTTATCTCGTGCATACCGATGGAAATATTTGTTAGAGCCAATGGGTTACAGTATAAAATTTCCTAATAGTTTAATGGCTGTATTTATAACATACCTTGCCAATTATGGCATTCCAAGATCAGGAGAAGTATTACGCGCAGCGGTTTTAACTAACTATGAAGATGTTCCTTTTGAAAAAGGCTTTGGAACTATAATAGCAGAACGCATAGCAGATTTTGTTGTTTTACTGGGCATTATAGCATTTGCGCTTTTCCTTCAGTTTGAATTTATTTACGATATTTTAACGACATCGTTTCAGCCAACAAAACTTATTTTTGGAGGTCTTGCGGTGCTTGTAGTATTTGTAATTCTATTCAGTTATATAAAAAGAAGTAATTCTAAAATAGCTTTAAAAATCAAGCAATTTTTAAAAGGGTTGGTCGAAGGAGTTTTAAGTATTTTTAAAATGAAGCACAAATGGGCTTTTATTTTTCATACGCTGTTTATTTGGGCAATGTATGTACTCGTGTTTTATATTTCAACATTTGCAGTAAATGAGTTAATTAACATTCCGTTTGGCGCAATATTAATTGCATTTATTGCAGCCAGTTTTACAATTGCAGCAACAAATGGTGGTATTGTTGTGTATCCTTTAGCAGTCGTTGCAGCATTTTCTTTATTCGGAATTCCAGAAGCACCAAGCTTGGCATTTGGGTGGATAATTTGGTCTGCGCAAACTTTTTTAATCATAATTTTAGGTAGCTTCTCGTTTGTGTTTCTGCCAATTTATAATAGAATTAATAAAAAAAGCGTTTAATCACTTTAATCATTATTGTTTACCTTGCAATTATCAAACCTCAAATCAGTTAAGTCATGAAAAATTATATATACACGTTTATATTAGCTTTTTGCATTAATACATTAACAGCACAAACCATTTATGAAGAATTTGAATCATATAAACTTGGAGAAACAAGAGAAATTAAAATTCAATTACCAAGAAATTACGACGAGAATATTGACCAATCGTATCCCTTATTTATAGTTTTTGATGGCGATTATATGTTCGAGGTTGTTGCAGGAAATGTCGATTATTATTCCTATTGGGAAGATATGCCTGAAGCCATTGTAATTGGAATTAACCAAAGCGATACTAGAAATGACGATTGCTATTATTCCGAACAAAACGATTTACCTGTAGAAAGTGGAGCCAATTTTTTCGAGTTTATTGGTATGGAACTCATTCCGCATATAGAAAACAATTACAGAACTGAAAACTTTAGAGTTGCAGTTGGTCATGGCGAAACGGCAAATTTCATTAACTATTTTATGTTGAAAGCAAAACCATTATTTCAGGCATATATAGTTGTTAGCCCAAGTTTAGCTCCAAGTATGAACGACTATATTTCACAACGATTACAACAATACGAAACTAAGCTGTTTTACTATTTGGCAACGGCGAGTAACGATATTAAATCTATAAAAAAAGATACTGAAACTTTAAATGCAACCATCACATCTATAGACAATAAAAACATACTGTATAATTTTGATAATTTTGAAGGTGCAACACATTATTCTGCTCCGGCGCATGCCATACCAAAAGCGTTAGAAAGTATCTTTTACGTGTTTCAGCCAATCAGCAAAAAAGAGTATAAAGAAAGTATCCTCACTTTAGAAACTTCTCCTGTTGAATATTTGTTAGACAAATATAAAGTTATTAGTGATTTATTCGGAATAGATAAACAAATTCTCATTAACGATTTTAAAGCAATTGTAGCAGCTATTAAGAAGAAAGAACAATGGGAATACTTTGAAGATTTAGGAAAACTTGCCCGAAAAGAATATCCAGAAACTGTATTAGGAAATTACTATTTAGCACGTTTTTACGAAGAAAATGGACAGCCCAAGAAAGCAATGAGAACCTATAGGTCTGCTTATGTTTTTGAAGAAATTGCTGGCATAACAAAAGATGATATGTTAGACCGAGCAGATAGAATTAAAGCAGATTTTGGATATTAATGGGAATAAAAACTAAAGTAAAAACTACTTTTTTCTGTCAAAGTTGTGGGACACAATATTCTAAATGGCAAGGACAATGTACAGCTTGTAAAGAATGGAATACCATTGTAGAAGAAGTTATTCAGAAAGCTGAAAAAAGCGATTGGGAAATACCTACTTCAAAAGTAAAACGCGTTTCAAAACCTTTAAAAATTAATGACATTGATGCTTCAAAAGAGGCAAGACTCAATACTTTAGATAATGAATTCAATCGTGTTCTTGGAGGAGGAATTGTTCCAGGAACTGTTATCTTACTAGGTGGCGAACCAGGAATTGGTAAGAGTACACTAATGCTTCAAATATCTTTAAAACTGCCTTACAAAACATTGTATGTCTCAGGTGAAGAAAGTCAGAAGCAAATAAAAATGCGAGCAGAACGCATTCATCCAAACAGCGAAAATTGTTACATTTTAACCGAAACCAAAACGCAAAATATCTTCAAGCAAATTGAAGCTTTAAAGCCAGATATTGTGATTATCGATTCCATTCAAACTTTGCATAGCGATTATATCGAATCATCATCAGGCAGTATTTCTCAAATAAAAGAGTGTGCAGCTGAGCTCATAAAATTTGCTAAAGAAACAGCAACGCCAGTTATTTTAATTGGACACATTACTAAAGATGGAAACATAGCTGGACCAAAAATCCTGGAACATATGGTCGATACAGTGTTGCAATTTGAAGGTGATAGAAACCATGTATTCAGAATTCTTCGAGCACAGAAAAACAGATTTGGTTCTACCAACGAGCTTGGTATTTACGAAATGCAAGGCACAGGTTTGAGAGAAGTAACCAATCCTTCAGAGATTTTAATTTCAAAAAAGGATGAAGAATTAAGTGGCAACGCTATTGCTGCTACATTAGAAGGAATGCGACCTTTACTAATTGAAGTGCAAGCCTTGGTAAGCACAGCAGTTTATGGCACACCACAACGTTCTGCTACTGGATTTAATGCCAAACGCCTCAATATGTTGTTGGCAGTTTTAGAGAAGCGGGCAGGTTTTAGGTTGGGAGCAAAAGATGTTTTTTTAAATATTACTGGAGGTATTACAGTAGATGATCCAGCAATTGATTTGGCAGTTGTTGCTGCTATTCTATCTTCAAATGAAGATGTGGCTTTACAAAAAGATTATTGCTTTGCAGCAGAGGTTGGACTTTCTGGAGAAATTCGTCCTGTACAACGCATAGAGCATCGTATTCACGAAGCTGAAAAGTTAGGCTTTTCAACCATTTTTGTGTCTAAATACAATAAGATATCACTAAAGAATACTACAATTAAAATTCAATTGATTTCTAAGATTGAGGATTTGGTAAATTTTATAGTTTAAAATACTCTTTTTCAGCACTTTTGTTTTACAAAAAATCATTAATTTCGCAGTCTTATTAGAAACGTGAGAAAATGAGCCAAAAGTTCCCTGAATATAAAGGACTTGATTTACCAAAAGTAGCAGAAGGAATTCTTAACTATTGGGAGGACAATAACATCTTCGAAAAGAGTGTGACTACTCGTGAAGGAGCAACACCTTTTGTGTTTTATGAAGGGCCACCTTCAGCAAACGGATTGCCAGGAATTCATCATGTTATGGCTCGTGCCATTAAAGATATTTTTTGTCGTTATAAAACCCAAAAAGGCTTTCAGGTAAAACGTAAAGCAGGTTGGGATACACATGGTTTACCAATAGAACTTAGTGTAGAAAAAGAACTCGGAATTACCAAAGAAGATATTGGCAAAACTATTTCGGTAGAAGATTATAATTCAGCCTGCAGAAAAGCAGTGATGAGATACACAGATGTTTGGAACGACCTCACCAAAAAAATGGGTTATTGGGTAAATATGGACGATCCTTATGTTACCTACGATCCAAAATATATGGAAAGTGTTTGGTGGTTGCTCAAACAAATTTACAACAAGAAATTGATGTATAAAGGCTACACCATTCAGCCTTACTCACCAAAAGCAGGAACAGGTTTAAGCTCGCATGAATTAAACCAACCAGGAACATATCAAGACGTAACAGATACAACAGTAGTTGCACAGTTTAAGGTTTTGCCAGAAGACAAACAAAATATAGTCTCTCCCTTTGGGAAGGATTTAGGATGGGAAAACATTTACTTTTTAGCTTGGACAACTACGCCTTGGACGCTCCCAAGTAATACAGCATTAACTGTTGGAAACAAAATTGATTATTTATTAGTTAAAACTTTTAATCATTATACTAATGAGCCAACAAATGTGATATTAGCTAAAAATAGATTTAGAACTTATTTCCATTATCCTTTTGATCCACCTATAATTTGTATTGGAGATAAAATTGAAGGAGAAGGAAATTTATTATTAAAAAACGGACAAATTGCTCATTATGAAATAATTGGAGAATTCAAAGGAAAGAATTTAGTAGGTATTAAATACGAGCAATTATTGCCTTATGCTTTGCCAAACGATAATACTGAAAATGCATTTAGAGTAATTTCGGGAGATTTTGTTACTACTGAAGAAGGTACAGGAATAGTTCATACAGCACCAACATTTGGAGTAGATGATGCTATGGTTGCAAAACAAGCAAAACCGGAAGTGCCTCCATTATTAATAAAAGATGAAAATGACAATTTAGTGCCTCTTGTAGATTTGCAAGGTCGTTTTCGCCCGGAGATGGGAGAATTTGCCGGCAAATATGTAAAAAACGAATATTACAATGACGGCGAAGCTCCAGAGCGTTCAGTAGATGTTGAACTTGCAATTAAATTAAAAGAAGAAAACAAAGCCTTCAAGGTTGAAAAATACAAGCATAGCTATCCAAATTGTTGGCGAACAGACAAACCAATTTTATACTATCCTTTGGATTCTTGGTTTATTAAAGTGACAGATGTTAAGGATAGAATGTACGAGCTTAACAAAACCATAAACTGGAAACCAAAATCTACAGGAGAAAAACGTTTTGGCAACTGGTTAAAAAACGCCAATGATTGGAATCTTTCTCGTTCTCGTTTTTGGGGAATTCCGTTACCGATTTGGAGAACCGAAGATGGTAAAGAAGAGATTTGTATAGGCTCTGTTGCAGAGCTAAAAGACGAAATGGAACTTGCCGTTCAAGCAGGAGTTTTAAAAGAAGACATTTTTGCCGATTTTGAAGTTGGTAATAATTCTGAAGAGAATTACGATAAAGTTGATTTACATAAAAATATAGTCGATAAAATTATTTTAGTTTCTACATCCGGACAACCAATGAAACGTGAAAACGATTTAATAGATGTTTGGTTTGATTCTGGTTCTATGCCTTATGCGCAATGGCATTATCCTTTCGAAAATAAAGAATTGATTGATGAAAAGAAATTCTTTCCAGCCGATTTTATTGCTGAGGGTATTGACCAAACCAGGGGATGGTTTTATACACTTCATGCTATCGGAACTATGGTTTTCGATTCTGTGGCCTATAAAAATGTAGTGTCTAATGGTTTGGTACAAGATAAGAATGGTCAAAAAATGTCCAAACGTTTAGGTAATGCTGCAGATCCCTTTGAAACATTATCAACTTTTGGAGCAGATGCGACACGTTGGTATATGATTGCTAATGCGAATCCTTGGGATAACTTAAAGTTTGATAGCGAAGGAATAGCAGAAGTAAGACGTAAGTTTTTCGGAACACTTTACAATACATTTTCGTTCTTTTCACTATATACAAATTTGGATAAATTTAGTTATAACGAAGCTGAAATTCCTTTAAAAGAAAGACCAGAAATTGACCGTTGGATTTTATCTGAATTACACACACTTATCAAAAAAGTAGATGCTTTTTATGATGATTACGAGCCAACAAAAGCAGCACGAACAATTTCAAATTTTACTCAAGAATATTTAAGCAATTGGTATGTGCGTTTAAGCCGAAGACGTTTTTGGAAAGGCGATTATCAAGAAGATAAAATTTCAGCATACCAAACCTTATATACTTGTATGTTGACCATTGCAAAATTAGGAGCGCCAATTGCCCCTTTTTATATGGACAGATTGTATTTGGATTTGAATTCGGTTACAAAAAAGGAAGCCTTTGAAAGTGTACATCTCGCAGATTTCCCTGAATATGATGATTCTTTTATTGATAAAAATTTAGAACGAAAAATGGAAAACGCACAGATAATATCGTCATTGGTATTATCGTTAAGAGCTAAAGAAAAAATAAAGGTGCGTCAACCACTTCAAAAAATAATGATTCCTGTTGATAATAAAGCCCAAAAGGAAGAGATTTTAGCAGTTGCTGATTTAATAAAACATGAAGTTAATGTGAAAGAAATTGAACTTTTAGAAGACGATTCAAATATCTTGGTAAAGCAAATAAAACCTAATTTTAAGGTGTTAGGACCTCGTTTTGGTAAAGACATGAAATCAATTTCCGAAGCTATTAGTAAATTTACTTCAAAAGACATAAATAAAATGGAACAAAGTGGTATTTTTGCCGTCGAAGTTAATGGAGAACGTATTACTTTAGAACGTGATGATGTAGAGATTACTTCACAAGATATTGAAGGATGGCTTGTCGCTAATGAAGGTGCTTTAACAGTGGCATTAGATATTACTTTAACTGATGAATTACGAAAAGAAGGGATTGCTCGTGAGCTCGTTAACCGTATTCAAAATTTACGTAAAGATTCAGGTTTTGAAGTGACAGATAGAATAGTCGTGACACTTCAAAAGGATGATAAAATAGTTGAGGCAATTCATTCAAACCTTGAGTATATTAAAACAGAAACTTTAACCGAAGAATTAGAAATTATAGAACAGATAGACAATGGTATTGAGATTACTTTTGACGATGTAAAAACCAAATTGTTTATTAAAAAACATTAAGATTATGGCAATAGATATAAATAACAGATATGCAGATGCTGATTTAGCAGAATTTAAAGAACTAATACACAAAAAAATAGAGAAAGCACAACACGATTTAGAGCTTATTAAAAGTGCTTATATGAACGACCATAATAATGGTACTGACGATACCTCGCCAACATTCAAGGCTTTTGATGAAGGTAGTGCAGTGATGAGTAAAGAATCGAATTCGCAATTAGCTATTCGGCAAGAAAAGTTTATAAGAGATTTAAAAAATGCACTTATTCGGATAGAAAGTAAAACCTATGGAATTTGTCGTGTTACGGGAAAGCTGATAAATAAAGAGCGATTAAAATTAGTGCCTCATGCGACGTTGAGTATTGAAGCTAAAAACATGCAGAAATAATTAGTATTACAGAAACAACTTAAAAACGTCTCAAACCCATCCCGACAATTATCGGGAGTTATCGGGAGAGGCGTTTTTCTATTTTACCAAAAAATTTATACACTTTTATGTCATTAAAAAAGGCTTCAATTCTTATTCTTATTATTTTACTTGTAGACCAAATTTCTAAAATTTACATTAAAACACATTTTGTATTAGGTGATGGAGAAAAAGTGTTCAACTGGTTTCAAATTTTATTTATAGAGAACAATGGTATGGCTTGGGGGGCAAAATTGGGTGATTTTTTATCTTTTATTTCTGATAGAACAGGAAAATTAATTTTAACAGTGTTTAGACTTGTTGCTATTGTTGGCATTGGTTATTGGCTCGTTAATACAATAAGAACAAAAGGTTCTAAAATTTTAATAGTTGCGATTTCATTGATTTTTGCGGGAGCTTTAGGAAATATTATAGATTCAGTATTTTATGGCGTTTTATTTAGTGATAGTTATGGGGAAGTATCCACATTTTTACCTAAAGGAGAAGGATATGATACTTTGTTTCACGGTAGAGTTGTAGATATGTTACATTTCCCAATGTGGAAAGGTTATTTGCCAGAATGGTTGCCATTTTTGGGTGGACAATATTTTACGTTTTTTAACCCAGTTTTTAATATTGCAGATATGGCAATAAGTTCAGGAATAGGCTTACTTTTAGTTTTTAATAAAAAGGCGTTTCCTAAAGAAAACATTTCTAAAGAAGTAATTAAAGAAGATTAAAAGCCAATTATATTTTATCAAGCGAGTTTCCTAGATATATGAAACAAGGCATCTCCTTGATTTACAATTGGAGCTTCATTAACATTAAAAATATATCCCGAATTTTCAGCCTTTACAAAATGATGAAATTTGCCAAAAGGTCCTGTAATATGACCAATAACATCTCCTTTTTTTACTTTAGAATTAATAGCAATTGAAGCTCTGAACATTCCTGAATATTTTGCACGTATCCATTTGCTTTCAGCGATAAACACACATTTCTTTTTTGGTTTAGATATTCTGAATTTTGCATTCAACATTCCAAAATGATTTAAAATACGTTTCGCTCCGTTTACTCCAGTATTGGTTATAGTCGTATTAAAATGAAAAGATTTTCCACCTTCAAACAGCAACATGGGAATCCCAAGTTTAAAACAGGTATTTCTAAATGATTTCTTAAGATTTTTAGAATATAACACAAATGGAGCACCAAAAATAGAAGCTAACTTTTTTAGCTGAGAATCATCATTTACAATCCTGATTTGTGCTGCATTAAAACGGTTAGCTGCTCCAGTATGGTAATCTATTATTAAATCTACTTTTGGTACAATTTCTTGCACTAATTTATAAGCAACACGACTTGCTAAAGAGCCTGATTTGGTTCCAGGAAACATTCGGTTTAAATCTCTTCCGTCAGGGAATGCTCTATCCATATTAAGAAAACCAAAAATATTTATGACAGGAATGCAAATAATAGTGCCTTTTTTAGGTTTGTTAATTCCTTTTGCAATAATCTGCCTAACAATTTCTACACCATTAACTTCGTCTCCATGTATACCAGCAGTAAACAAAACTATTGGTCCGGATTTTTTTGAACGCTCGATTATTACCGGAACTTCAAGTGTGGTTCTTGTGTGTAATTTTGCAACATTAAAATTGATTTCTCGTCGATCGCCAAGTGCTATAGCTTCTCCTAATATATGTAGTATGTCGGTTTTTTGGGCAGTCATTAATTCCGATTTCTTTCAATATATGTAATAATAGCTTTGGCAATATTTTTTTTTGTTACCTTCTCAATACCTTCAAGTCCTGGAGTAGAGTTTATTTCTAAAATTAAAGGGCCACGTTTAGATTGCAACATATCTACTCCGCAAACAGGAAGTTTTAAAGCACGAGCAGCTTTAATTGCTAATTTTAATTCTGCTTCATTGAGTTTAATATAATTAGCAGCACCACCTCTATGAAGATTTGACCGAAATTCGCCTTCAACACCCTGACGTTTCATAGCTCCAATAACTTGTCCGTCAACAATCAAAGCTCTTAAATCTGCACCATTTGCTTCTTCTATATATTCTTGTATTATGACTCTAGCTTGCAATCCGTTAAAGGCTTCAAGAACAGATTGTGCTGCATTTTTAGTTTCAGCTAAAACCACACCAATTCCTTGAGTACCTTCCAGAAGTTTAATTACAACTGGAGTCCCGCCTACGTGTTCTAAAACTTCTTCTATGTCTCTGGAATAATTTGTAAAAACTGTTTTTGGCATTCCTATTCCTACTTTAGAAAGCCCTTGAAAACTGTGTAATTTATCTCTGGAACGTATAATGGCATCAGAAGTAACGGTTGTGAAAATATTCATCATCTCAAATTGTCGTACTACTGCACAACCATAAAAAGTTACTGAGGCACCAATTCTAGGAACAATGGCATCGACATAATCTAAATATCTGTCTTTATAATATATCGTAGGCTTTTCTCTTTCAATAATTAAATCACATTTTAAAGGATCGATCACTTCAATTAAATGACCACGTTGTTCGCCTTCCTCAACAAGTCTTGCAGTTGAATACAAATTAGCATTACGTGATAAGATAACAATGTTCATGTGATATTAAGTACTTAAAGTGTCTAAAGTATTAAAGTGCCTGAAGTTAATTTTAACTTATAACTTTTTAACTTTAAATACTTAAATGCACTTATTAGTTAATGCAATATACTAAAAAAGCCAAACCATTTTTGCAATAATAGGATTTAGCATATCTTTGATTGGATGAACAAATCTACACTAAGCATACAATTAAAAACTTTACCAAACGCTCCTGGAGTATATCAGTATTTTGATGCTAATGACATCATATTATATGTCGGAAAAGCAAAAAATTTAAAGAAACGTGTCAGCTCTTATTTTACTAAAAAACACGAGAATGGCAAAACAAGAGTATTGGTTAAAAAAATTAATAGCATAAAACATATTGTTGTTGAGACTGAAACGGACGCTTTACTGCTCGAAAATAATTTAATTAAGAAGTATAGACCAAGGTATAATGTTATGCTTAAGGACGACAAATCGTATCCTTGGATTTGTATAAAAAAGGAACGATTTCCAAGAGTGTTTCAAACCCGACGTTTAATAAAAGATGGTTCGGAATATTTTGGACCTTATACGAGTGTCAGGACTGTTCACACATTATTAGATTTAATTAAAGGATTATATCCACTACGAAATTGCAAATATGATTTAGCTGAAGATAAAATTGAAGCAAGAAAATATAAAGTATGTTTGGAATACCATTTAGGGAACTGCAAAGGTGCTTGTGAGGGTTTAGAAACTGAAACCGAATATGATGAGAGCATTAAAGCAATCAGAGATATTTTAAAAGGAAATTTTAAAGACTCGTTAATGCAATTTAAAAATCAGATGAAACAATTTGCAAACAACATGCACTTTGAAAACGCTCAAAAAGTAAAAGAAAAGATAGAAATTCTTGAAAACTACCAGTCAAAATCTACAATTATTAATCCTAAAATTAGCAATGTAGATGTGTTTTCTATAGTGAGTGACAAGACTTATGCCTACATTAATTTCCTTCAACTTTCGTATGGTTCTATTATTCGGTCTCATACTTTAGAATTAAAGAAGAAACTTGAAGAAACTGATAATGAATTATTAACGCTTGCAATAACCGAGATCAGACAACGTTTCAATTCAACATCAAAAGAAATTTATGTCCCCTTTAGAATAGATTTGGGAAGCGATATAAAAATTACTGTCCCTAAATTAGGTGATAAAAAGCACATCTTGGATTTGTCCATTCGTAATGCAAAATATTTTGGAATGGACAGGTTTAAACAAATTAAAATTACAGATCCAGATCGTCATACAAATAGAATTATGGCACAAATGAAAGTTGATTTGCGTTTAAGCGACGAACCTAGGCATATAGAATGTTTTGATAATTCTAACATTCAAGGAACGAATCCTGTTGCTGCATGTGTAGTCTTTAAAAACGGAAAACCAAGTAAAAAAGATTATCGTCATTTTAATATAAAAACAGTTGATGGTCCAGATGATTTTGCCTCGATGGAAGAAGTAGTATTAAGAAGATATAAGCGTTTGTTAGAAGAAGATAAACCGTTACCACAGCTTATAATTATTGATGGCGGAAAAGGACAGTTATCATCAGCATTAAAAAGTTTAGATAAATTAAATTTAAGAGATAAAATTGCTATCATCGGAATCGCCAAACGTTTAGAAGAATTATTTTATCCGAATGATCCGATTCCATTATATTTAGATAAAAAAAGCGAAACACTAAAAATTATTCAAAGATTAAGAAACGAAGCACATCGTTTTGGCATAGAACATCATAGAAATAAGCGTAGTAAAAATGCGTTGACTACCGAATTGGAAACCATTCCTGGAATTGGAGAAAAAACTATGATAGAGTTAATTAAAAAATTTAAATCTGCCAAACGCGTGTCTTATGCAAAATTAGATGAATTAGAAGATATTATTGGAGTCTCAAGGGCAGAAAAAATTTATAATTATTATAATAAATAGAGTGAACAAAACCATAGTATTTTTATTAATATGTTGCACGTTTATAGTTAATGCGCAACAAAAACCCAGCCAAGACCTTAAAGTCGGTATAGTATTAAGTGGTGGAGGTGCAAAAGGGTTAGCCCATATTGGTGTGCTTAAAATTATAGACAGTTTAGGTGTTAGAATAGATTATATTGCCAGTACAAGTATGGGAGCAGTTATTGGCTCATTATACGCTTCAGGATATTCTGGAAAACAAATAGACTCGATTTTTAAAAAAGTTGATTTTGATGATATAATTAGCGATAATCTTCCAAGAGCAGCAAAGACTTTTTATGAAAGAGAGAATGAAGAAAAAAATGCTTTAACACTACCTTTTGAAAAGTTTAAAATTAAATTACCTTCTGCCATTTCTTCTGGGCAAAACAACTATAATTTATTATCAAGATTAACATTACATGTCAGTGACATTGATGATTTTAGTAAGTTGCCCATTCCATTTTTTTGTATTGCCACAAATATAGAAACTGGACAAGCTGTTATTTTAGACAAAGGTAATTTAGCACAAGCTGTAACTGCTAGCAGCGCATTTCCATCGTTGTTTAAACCAATAATTATTAACAATCAAATTTTAATTGATGGAGGTGTAGTAAATAATTATTCAATAGATGAGCTCAAGGCAAAAGGGGTAGATATAATTATTGGAGTGGATGTGCAAGACGATTTAGCAAGAAGAAAAGATTTAACTTCAGCAACAGACATATTGTTTCAAATAAATAATTTTAGAACCATTAATGAAATGAAACTAAAATCTAAAAAAACAGATGTTTATATCAAACCAAATATTGATGATTTTTCGGTAGTTTCGTTTAGGAGAGGAGAAGAAATTGTTAAAAATGGAGAAAAAGCAGCACAACAAAATATTTCGGCATTAAAAGATATTGCAGCAAAACAAAGTTCTGAAAGGCAATATTTTAAAATAAGCCAAGTTCCAGATAGTCTTAAAATTAATAATATAATAATTAAAGGAAATAAAAATTACACACGATCATATATATTAGGAAAACTTAAAATAAAAGCGAATAAAAAAATAAGCTATAAACATTTTACTGATGGAGTTAATAATATTGTAGCTACTCATAATTTTGATAATTTCACTTACAAATTATCATCTGACGACAGTACTACAGAAGAGTTTGATTTATACATAAAGGTTGTCGAAAGTGAGATTACAACATTTTTAAAATTAGGAGTTCATTATGACGATTTATATAAAAGCGCTGTATTAATCAACGTCACCAAAAAAAGAGTTTTATTTAATAACGATGTAGTTTCATTCGATTTCATTTTTGGAGATAATGTGAGATATAATTTTGATTATTTTATTGATAAAGGATTTTACTGGAGTATTGGTTTAAAATCAAGATATAATACCTTTAATAAAAATATTAATGCATCGTTAATTTTGGACGAAAACGAAATTATAACTACAGGATTAAATAAAATTGATGTAGAGTTAAGCGATCAAATGAATCAGCTTTATTTACAAACACTATTTAGAAAAAATTTTGCTTTAACACTTGGAGTAGAACATAAGCGACTCAAAATAACTTCTGAAACTTTTATTGATAATAATACAACCGAAGAAGAAACAACTTTTGAAAAAAGTGATTTTATCAGTTTGTATGGCAAGTTAAAATTTGATTCTTATGATAATAAGCATTTCCCAAAAAAAGGGTTTCTATTTGATGGAGATTTTCATTTATATCTATCGTCTTCAGATTTCAATAATAATTTTTCACAATTTTCAATAACTAAAGCAAAACTTGGATTTGTATTTAGCGTATCTAACAAAGTAGCTGTAAATATTGGATCACAAGGAGGATTTAAAATTGGAAACGATTTGAATAATTCTCTAAATTTTGCTTTAGGAGGCTATGGTAATAATTTTATAAACAATTTTATTTCGTTTTACGGTTACGATTATTTGTCAATTACGGGAAGCGGCTTTGTAAAAGGCATGATAGACGTTGATTGCGAAATATTTAAAAATCAACATTTAATTTTTTCTGTAAATTTTGCTAATGTGGGCGACAATATTTTTGATAATGGCAATTGGTTTTCTTCACCAGATTATACTGGATATGCCATTGGCTGCTCTACGGAAACATTTTTAGGACCAATTGAAATAAAATATTCCTGGACACCAGACACACGTAGTGGACAATGGTTTTTTAATCTTGGGTTTTGGTTTTAATGAGTTCCAGCGTTTTCAAGAATCCCATTATTATATACTACAACAATACTTCAATAAATTTTCACGATATTTGCAACTATGCAATCAATATGGCAATCATTACTATTGTTTTTACATTTCCTTATCAAGAGAAATCCTGAATAAGCTGTCTTTTTTGTATCTTATACAAGTTTAAGATTAATCAATAGTCTTTACAATCATTAAATTTATTAATCATTAAATTTTAAACAATGCCATTCTATCATAAATTAGGGAAAATACCACCTAAACGTCATACACAGTTTAGAAAACCAAATGGAGATTTGTATTACGAGCAATTATTTGGGACTGTTGGCTTTGATGGTATGTCAACAAATAGCTACCACGAACATCGACCAACGCAAGTAAAAGAAATCGTAAAACAATACAGCGTTGCACCAAAAATTGTTAAAGCTAATAATATTCAATCCTATCGCTTTCGTGGTTTTCAAGTGCAGCCTGAATCAGATTATTTAGAAAGCAGAAAAACAGTATTGACCAATAGTGATTGTAGTATTATTTTAGCAGCGCCAAAACATTCAACTAAAGATTATTTCTATAAAAACTCTGATGCCGACGAGCTTATTTTTATCCATAAAGGCACAGGAAAGTTGCGCACAATGTTAGGAAACCTCGACTTTAAATATGGAGATTATTTATTAATTCCGAGAGGGATAATTTATAAAATAGATTTCGACACCGAAAACAACCGATTATTTATTATAGAATCTCACAGGCCAATTTACACACCAAAACGTTACAGAAACTGGTTTGGTCAACTATTAGAGCATTCTCCTTATTGCGAACGTGATATTCGTCAACCCCAAGAATTAGAAACGCACAACGAAAAAGGTGATTTTTTGATAAAAGTGAAAAAGCAAAATGAAATTATTGAAATGATTTATGCTACACATCCTTTTGATGTTGTAGGTTACGATGGTTACAATTATCCTTATGCATTTTCAATTCATGATTTCGAACCCATAACAGGGCGCATTCATCAGCCACCACCAGTGCATCAAACTTTTGAAACCGATGCATTTGTGGTATGTAGTTTTGTGCCACGTATGTACGATTATCATCCAAAATCCATTCCTACACCATATAATCATAGCAATATAGATAGCGATGAGGTGTTATATTATGTAGATGGCGATTTTATGAGCAGAAATGATATTGAAGAAGGACATATTTCGTTGCATCCGGCTGGTATACCTCACGGACCACATCCTGGAGCTGTAGAGCGGAGTATTGGTAAAACACATACAAACGAACTCGCTGTAATGGTAGACACCTTTAAACCTTTAATGGTTACAGAAGAAGCCATGAAAATTGCAGACGAAGATTATTATAAATCATGGTTAGAATAACGATGTTATTCCTGCGAAAGCAGGAATCCATTTTATCAAAATTAAAGAATCAATTAATAAGATTCCTGATTTCGCAGGAATGGCAATAAAATTAAAATCATGTCAACTGAAATAAAAAATTTAAAAGAATTACAAAATACAGAATACTCATTAAAAAAACTGTTTAGCGATGCAGAAGATTTTCTGCCATTGTTAGGCACAGATTATATAGAATTATATGTTGGAAATGCGAAGCAATCGGCGCATTTTTATAAAACTGCATTTGGGTTTCAATCAGAAGCTTTTGCTGGATTAGAAACAGGAATGACAGACAAAGTATCGTACGTGCTAAAACAAGATAAAATAAGATTGGTACTTACAACTTCTTTAGAGCAAGGAGGAATAATAAACGAGCATATTAACAAACATGGCGATGGCGTAAAAGTTATAGCACTTTGGGTAGAAGATGCCACTAAAGCCTGGGAAGAAACCACAAAAAGAGGTGCAAAATCGTTTATGAAACCAACTCGTGAAGAAGATGAAAACGGTCATGTAATCCGTTCAGGAATTCATACGTATGGCGAAACCGTCCATGTTTTTGTAGAGCGGAAAAATTATAACGGCATCTTTTTGCCAGGATATAAAAAATGGGAATCGCATTACAATCCAGAACCAGTTGGATTAAAATTTATTGACCACATGGTTGGTAATGTAGGCTGGAACGAAATGAATAAATGGTGTGAATTTTATGCTAAAGTTATGGGCTTTGCTCAAATTATTTCGTTTGATGATAGTGATATTTCAACTGAGTTTACAGCTTTGATGAGCAAAGTAATGTCTAATGGCAATGGACGAATTAAATTTCCTATAAACGAACCTGCCGAAGGAAAAAGAAAATCGCAAATTGAAGAGTATTTAGATTTTTATAATGGCTCTGGAGTTCAACATATTGCTGTTGCTACTAATGATATTGTAGCTACAGTTTCTGCAATGAGAGAACGTGGTGTCGAATTCTTGTATGTTCCAGACAGCTATTATGATGATTTATTGGAGCGTGTTGGAGAAATTGATGAGAATATAGAAGTTCTTAAAAAACACGGCATTCTAATTGATAGAGACGAAGAAGGCTATTTGTTACAATTATTTACAAAACCAATAGTAGATAGACCTACGATGTTCTTTGAGGTCATTCAACGTAAAGGAGCCAAGTCTTTTGGTAAAGGCAATTTTAAGGCCTTGTTCGAAGCTATTGAAAGAGAACAAGAAAACAGAGGAACACTATAACAAAAAATTAATATAGTTAAGATTAAAAACTCTATCATAATTTAGATAGAGTTTTTAGGTTTTTATACTTTTGGAACAGTAATTGTAATTTATTCAATAATAACAATACCAAACCAGTAGTTATACCAATTTAATTATAAAATGACTCATATCTAAATTGAATTATTTTTTGATGAGATAAGGCAAAAAAATAAAGGATAGCTGTAGTTATAGTTGATTTTTTAACGTAATATCAACAAAAAAGAAACGATTTATATGTGATATATTATGGTTAAATGGGTATTATATTATAATAACCTACAATATGAAAAAAATACAACTTTTAATAATAACTGTTTTAATAGCTCAAGTTTCTTTTTCCCAACAGGAATCAGCTTTCGATACAGGAGAATGGCTTAAGTTTAAAATGAGTTACAGCAATTGGTTTAAAGCTGGTGAAGCTACTTTAAAAGTTAATGAGGATATTATTAATGATAAACCAGTATTTCATGTAGTTGGTATAGGCAAGACTACAGGAGCCATTAGTTGGTTTTTCAAAATAAAAGACAGATATGAAACCTATATTGATAAACAAACAGGCTTACCATATAAGTTTATTAGAGATATTTACGAAGGAGGACACACCAAAAAAATTGAAATAAATTTTGACCAAGTCAATCAAAAAGCTTATGTAAATGATAAAAAACATAATAAAAGTTACGTTATAGATACCAAACCAAATGTTCAGGATATGGTTTCGGCTTATTATTATTTACGAAATAAAATTAAAGTTGACAGTCTAAAACCGGGTGATGAATTTATAATTGATATGTTTTTTGATAAAGAAAATTTTGGATTTAAACTTAAATATATTGGCGAAGAAGTAATAAGAACTAAATTCGGTAAAGTAAAAACATTAAAATTTAGACCTTATGTTATGGCAGGTCGCATTTTTAAAGAAGAAGAAAGTTTAACGCTTTGGGTGTCTAATGATAAAAACCACATACCTTTACGAATTAAAGCCGATTTAGCCATAGGATCCTTAAGAGCAGATTTAATTGCATTTAAAGGATTAAAACATTCATTTAAAATAGTAATTGAATAATTAATTATGCCAGACCAACCAGATTTCGATTTTATATTAGGCGAACTTCAAAAGAAATACAAAGATATTAATCAAGATATAGAAACACATTTAGAAGGCTTATTGTATAGTAAAACCATAACCTATTGGGATTATATTCAGACTGATGCCTTGTTAAGCCTTCAAATACAGCGCACTACTCTGCCAGACGAAATGGTGTTTATTGGTTATCATCAAATCAATGAGCTTCTGTTTAAAATGATACTTTGGGAAATTCAGCAAGTCGCAGAAAAGGATAATTTAAATGCTGTTTTTTTTGAAACTAAACTAATGCGAATTAGTCGTTATTTCGATATGCTTTCAACCTCGTTTAATATAATGAGAGAAGGTATGGAAGTTGAACAATACATGAAGTTTAGACAAACCTTAACACCAGCAAGTGGATTTCAAAGCGCACAATATCGTTTAATAGAATTTGCTTCTACCGAACTTATTAATTTAATCGATTATAGATTCAGAAAAACCATAGATAGAGATACACCTTTTGAACATGCTTTAGAACATCTGTATTGGCAAGCCGCAGGAAAGGATTATAAAACAGGTAAAAAGTCTACACTACTCGTTAATTTTGAAAAACGCTATAAAGAAGAATTTATAACCTTTATGAAAATATATAACACTAATAATTTATGGTCACGATTTAAAGAATTACCAATTGAAGACCAAAACGATAAGGACCTTATAAAAGCTATGCGTCATTACGATTATACAGTAAATGTATCTTGGGTAATGGCACATTACAATGCGGCTAAACATTATATTGAAAGTAGAATTGGCGATGGCGAAGCAACTGGAGGAAGTGATTGGAAAAAGTATATGCATCCAAAATATCAGAGAAGAATTTTTTTCCCTGAACTTTGGAGCGAAGAAGAATTAGAAAATTGGGGGAAGAATGTATAAAAACAATATGCAATCAAGAATATTTTTAGCCTTTTTAGTATTAATAAGCCTCTCGTCTTGTAAAAAAGATGTAAAAGAAAATACTATTCAAGAAACGGATTTAGTACAGAAACAAGAAATTGAAAGGTTTGAATTCGGATTTAACCTTAACAATTATATAGTCGTTAGAGATACTATCAGAAAAGGCGATAGTTTTGGAGAAATATTAGAACGCAACAAAATTGGATACCCTAAAATTTTTCATATTGCCGAAAAAGCTAAAGACACTTTCGATATCAGAAAACTTATAGTAGGCAAACCATATACCTTGCTTTTTTCTAAAGACTCACTACAATTGCCTCAGTGTTTTATTTATCAACCTACCAAAGAAGAATATGTAGTTATAGATTTTCAGGATTCTATTACAAAAGCATATATAAAAAGGAAACCTGTAAAATATGTTGAGAAAGAAGCTTCAGGAGTTATAACAAGTACAATTTCTGAAGCCTTAGATCAACAAGGCATTAGCATGGTTTTGGCTTATGATATGTCTGATATTTATGCTTGGACGATAGATTTTTTCCGTCTTCAAAAAGGCGATCGTTTTAAAGTTATTTATACCGATAAATACATTGATGACACTATTTACGGAGGAATACAACATATCAAGGCTGCCTATTTTGAACATAGAAACGAATCTTTTTATGCCTTCGATTTTGAAACCGATAGCGTAAAAGGGATTAGCGATTATTTTAGCGAAGACGCCAAACATCTTAGACGAGCATTTTTAAAAGGACCTGTACAGTTTAGTCGCGTTTCATCTCGATATAATTTACGAAGGCGAATCGCTTATTATGGAAATAGAATAAGACCTCACAAAGGCACAGACTTTACTGCTCCAAACGGCACACAAATTTTGGCTACAGCCAATGGAACTGTTGTTGAATCTACACGTAAAGGAGGTAATGGCAAATACGTAAAAATAAAACACAACGCTACCTATTCCACGCAATACCTACACATGAAAAACCGCAATGTAAAAGTTGGTGATTTTGTAAAACAAGGCGATGTTATTGGTTGGATTGGAATGACAGGAAATACTAGTGGACCACACGTATGTTATCGATTTTGGAAAAACGGCATACAGGTAGATCCATTTAGGCAAAAACTTCCTGAAGCCAAACCTATTTCTGAAGAATTAAAAGCAAGCTATTTAAAATTTATAATACCAATAAAAATTCAGATAGATAATATTGAGTTTTTAGAAGAAAAACCTCAAGATAAAGACTTCGAATCTCTTGTCATACAAATGGACTAAATGGCGTTAAAGAACATAAATCCCATAACAACAAAAGCTTGGAGCAAGTTAGAAGAACACTTTATGAATATTAAAGATGTTCAAATGAAACAGTGGTTTAATGAAGATGAACAAAGAGCAAATCGTTTTACAATTAAATGGGATGATTTTTATGTTGATTATTCTAAAAACAGAATTACTCAAGAAACGATAGACTTATTTTTAGAATTGGCTGAAGAAGTTGATTTGCAAAATGCGATTTCCAAATATTTTTCAGGCGATAAAATAAACAAAACTGAAAATAGAGAAGTTTTGCATACTGCATTACGTGCTAAAGAAACCGATAAAATTTTTGTTGACGGTAAAAATATAATTCCCGAGATTCATCAAGTAAAACAGAAAATTAAAAAGTTCACCAAACAAATTGTTGATGGAAAACAAAAAGGATTTACAGGCAAACCATTTACTGATATTGTAAATATTGGTATTGGAGGTTCAGATCTTGGGCCAGCAATGGTTGTAGATGCTCTTCAGTATTACAAAAATCATCTAACAACACATTTTGTAAGCAATGTAGATGGCGATCATGTTAATGAAATACTTAAAAAGTTAAATCCAGAAACCACACTATTTGTAATTGTTTCAAAAACATTTACAACACAGGAAACGCTTTCGAATGCTAATACAATTAAAGAGTGGTTTTTAAAATCGGCATCAAAACAAGATATTGCCAAACACTTTGTTGCTGTATCTACTAATATTGAAGATATAAAAGCGTTTGGAATTGAAGAAGCAAATATTTTCACGATGTGGAATTGGGTTGGTGGTCGATTTTCATTATGGAGTGCTGTTGGTTTAAGCATAAGTCTATCAGTTGGTTACGATAATTTCAAAACTTTACTGGCTGGAGCACATAAAATGGATGCGCATTTTAAAAATGAAGATTTCAACACTAATATTCCTGTAATATTAGCTTTTATCAGTATTTGGTATAATAATTTTTTTAAGGTAGAAAGCGAAGCTGTAATTCCATATTCACAATATTTGAATCAGTTTGCAACTTATTTGCAGCAAGCCATTATGGAAAGTAATGGGAAAAGTGTTGATAGAAATGGTGAAACCATTAATTACCAAACAGGAACTATTATTTGGGGAGAGCCAGGAACAAATTCGCAACATGCATTTTTTCAATTAATACATCAAGGCACAAAATTAATTCCTACAGATTTTATTGGTTTTGCTAAATGTTTGCATAATAATAAGAAGCATCAAGACAAACTTATGTCTAATTTTTTCGCCCAAACTCAAGCACTATTAAATGGAAAAACCAAAGAAGAAGTTATTTCTGAATTGAATAGTTTTGAAGCAACTGAAGAAAACAATAAAATAATTCCGTTTAAAGTTTTTGAAGGCAATAAACCCACAAACACTATTTTTATAGAAAAATTAACGCCAGAGAGTTTAGGAAAACTCATTGCTATGTATGAGCATAAAATATTTGTTCAAGGTATTATTTGGAACATATTTAGCTATGACCAATTTGGCGTTGAACTTGGAAAACAACTTGCAGGTAAGATTTTAGACGAGTTTAATAATACTTCAAACGAGAGCCACGACTCTTCAACAACTAGTCTTTTAGAATATTACAAAAATTTAACATAATTTTTGTTAAAACTCTGTTTATAGTTTTAACACTATAATATTTTGAGATTTGGATAATAATAGTATCTTCCGCAATTGGTAAAATTTGTTAATGTTAATAATTTTTAATTATTTACTTATTTTTTGCCTTAAAACTAAAACCAATTTTAATTTTTCAAAATGAAAAAAATTATTCAATTTTTATTATTGGCTATAGCACTGGTATTTTCTACTTCCGTTATGGCACAAAGCACAGTTACAGGAACTATTATAGATTCTGAAACTACAACTCCTCTTCCAGGAGTTAACGTAATCGAAAAAGGAACAACAAATGGGGTTTCTACCGATTTTGATGGTAACTTTACTTTAAAAACAAGATCTAGTGATGCAGTTATTGTAATTACTTATGTTGGTTTTATAAGTCAAGAGATTTCTATTTCAGGAGATACAGATCTTGGAAATATTGTATTAAAGTCAAGCTTTTTTGGATTAGAAGAAATTTATGTTATTGCTTCTGTAGCTGTAGATCGAAAAACGCCTATAGCAGTATCTACAATTAAAGCTGAGGAGATCGAACTTAAATTAGGTTCTCAGGAATTTCCTGAAATTTTAAAATCTACTCCAGGAGTTTATGCGACAAGAGCTGGTGGTGGTTTTGGAGATGGTAGAATTAACATTCGAGGATTTTCTTCGGAAAATGTTGCCGTTTTAATTAATGGTATTCCTGTAAACGACATGGAAAACGGTCGTGTGTATTGGAGCAATTGGGCAGGCTTAGGTGGCGTAACAAGCCAGATGCAGGTACAACGAGGACTTGGAGCTTCTAAATTAGCAGTACCATCTATTGGAGGAACAATTAATATTATAACAAAAACTACAGATGTAGAAGTAGGAGGGAGTGTTTATGCCGAAGTCGGAAATGATAATTATAGAAAGTTCGGTTTAACTTATTCTACAGGGATAATGAAAAATGGGTTAGCTACAACTATTTCTGTCGATAAAACTGAAGGTGATAGCTATATTGATGGTAACGAATTCACTTCTTTTTCTTATTTTATTAATTTATCTAAAAGATTTAATGATAAGCACAAATTATCTTTTTCAGCTTTTGGAGCCAAACAAAATCATGGGCAAAGACAAAATAGGCATTTAATTTCTACATATAGAGCAAGTGAGAGTGGCATAAAATTTAATTCTGATTGGGGATACAAAAACGGTCAAGTGACACATGTTGAAGATAACTTCTATCACAAACCATTAATTTCATTAAATCACTATTGGACAATTAGTGATAAAACAAGTGTCTCTACATCAGCTTATGCATCCTATGGCACAGGTGGTGGCGGTGGAACTGCAGGAGTAAATAAATTTTCTAATTCAGATTATAGAGTTGGAAATTTAGGACCTATAGATTTAGATAGAATTGTTGATGAAAATATTGCAAACGGAGCTAATGGATCCACATCTATTTTGAGAGCATCTCGAAACGATCATAGTTGGTTTGGCTTCCTCTCTACTTTAAAAACCAATTTATCTGATAATTATGTACTATTATTAGGGCTTGATTTGAGAGACTATACAGGAAGACACTTTAGAGAAGTGACCGATTTATTAGGTGGTCAATATTTTGCTGTTGATGATGATGTAAACAATCCAAACACAACAGTACAAGTTGGTGATAAATTCTCTTACCATAACGATGGTAAAGTTGGATGGACAGGTGCTTTTGGTCAAATAGAATATTCTAAAAATAAAGTAGCTGCCTTTGCTTCATTGTCATTGTCTAATACGTCTTATAAGCGAATAGATTATTTTAATTATTTGGATAGTGATTCACTACAAGAAACAGACGGCTATAATTTCTTTGGTTATAGTATTAAAGGAGGATTAAATTATAATATAAATAATAATCATACACTTTTTGCCAATTTAGGGTATTTTGAAAAAGCTCCTGGATTTAATTCTGTGTTTTTAAATTTTGATAATGAGCATATTAATGAGGACGCAGAAAATCAAAAAATAACGAGTTATGAGCTAGGTTATAAATTTAGGAGCGAGAAATTTGCTGCAAATGTAAACTTATATAGTACACAGTGGAAGGACAGAACATTAACAAGATCATTCCAAAATTCAGATGGAACTTTTTCAGCTGCCAATATTTTAGGTGTTAATGCCCTGCATACTGGAATTGAACTTGATTTTGTATATAAAGCATCTGATAAACTTTCGCTTTCGGGAATGGCATCTTTTGGAGATTGGACATGGCAAAACGATTTAACAGATATACAAATCTTCGATGAGCAACAAAACCTTATTCAAACGATTAACCTTTTTATTAAAGATCTGCATGTTGGTGATGCTGCTCAAACCACAATGGCTTTAGGAATGAATTATGAACTGATGCCAAAGACTAATCTTATTATTGATTATAATTATTATGATAATCTTTATTCACGTTATGACCCTAATGGCCGTACTGATCCTGATAATCGTAGTGATGCTTGGGAAGTTCCAAGTTTTGGAACATTCGATCTTATTTTTAGACACGGATTCAATATAGGAGACGATTTTGATGCAACTTTAACAGCAAGAATGTACAATGTATTTGATACCGAGTATATTTCTGGGGCATTAGATGGAGGAGACGATTTAAATTCACTAGTTTGGTTTGCTTATGGGCGAACTTTTAATGTTTCGGCAAGAATTAATTTTTAAAAAATTGTAAGATGAAAAAAATATTATATTTATTAGTAATTGTAGGTGCAATCTTTATAGGTTGTAACCCTATTGAAGACATTTATGATGAAATAGATGCACAAGACAATCCAATTGTAGGTCAAGATTTCTATACTTTAACAAGTGAAGATTATGATGATTTAGGTTTAGGATATGGAAATTTTAGTTCTGTAGATGATGCCAAAACCATGCTTCCAGCATTTTTAGCAGAGAAATACCTTAATTGGGGAAAAGGATCGTCTGTAGAAATTGGATACGATTTATATATAGGTAGTGCCCAAGGTGTAAGTGATTACTCTAGAGCCGATACTTACCAATTATCTAATGCAGATTATGCCTCTACAGGAAGTGATGCATTTGGGTTTTATCCAAATGTAGATTCTAATGACCATATTCCTGGAATCTTGGACGCTGCTATTGTAGGCCCAGCAGAAGGAGATATTGTACTTGCCAGATATGAACAATATTTTAATGACCCAGTAGTTGGATTTGCCAATGTATATGAAGCGGGTTTTAATGGAGATTTGAGTGGTTTTGAAGCGATTAACGTTGTTGGTGCACAGTTTTGGGATCCAAGATCTTATGGAGGTGTTGAGTACGCCTATATGAGTGGATATTCTGGTGGTCAAGTAGCTAATGAGGATTGGTTGATTTCACCTGAAATTGATATGACTAGTGAAGAAAATTTGAGGATTCAAATTAATCAAGCTATTAATTATGCGAATGATGTATCACTGCTTAATATTTTAATATCTACAGATTACACCACGGGAGGTGATCATACAGCTGCTACATGGGATACAATAAATTTTACATCAATTCCTCTAGGGAATAATTGGAATTTTGTTTTGTCAGAGGATTACGATATTTCTGCTTACGATAGTCAAACTATTCATATTGCTATAGTTTATGAATCCACAGATATGGATGCTGCTGCTTGGGAAGTTGATCAAATTACAATTAAAGCTATAGGAGTTTCAGGTGAATCAAATTCTAAAGGAACACATTATGCTTATTCAGGAGGTGAATGGGAACCTGTAGGTGGTGTTTATTTCTTAAGCTCTGCTGATTTCGACTCCATGGGAGAAGGATCAGGGCAACCAGGACGTTATGATAATTTTGGCAGTTCAACACCTGCAGAACTTTATTTACCAGCATTTTTAAGTATAACAAGTCCTTGGTCTTTTGGATTGGATGGTGATGAAGTTATTATGGTTTACGATTATTATTCAAGCTCAAGTGGATTACAAATAAGAGGAAATCGTTATACCGTAATTAATAGTGATTGGACACCTCACACATCTGTAATTAGTACAACCTTACAGTTTGGTCATGATGGAACACAATGGGTTCCTGATAATACCATAAGACATACTCTTACAAGTGCTGATGTTGCACTCATTTCAAATGCGTTTATCTCAATTTATCCAGGACCTGCAGATAATGTAGGGTACTTCGGTAGTTTCGACAGGAGACC
Organism: Flavobacteriaceae bacterium PRS1; assembly: GCA_003709165.1. Taxonomy (GTDB): domain Bacteria; phylum Bacteroidota; class Bacteroidia; order Flavobacteriales; family Flavobacteriaceae; genus PRS1. The sequence goes on along the minus strand of RDRZ01000002.1, from coordinate 64,972 downwards.
TAGTAGTTCTAACTTTTGGAGTGATTCAATGTTACTTGAGGCATTTAACGTTCTTTTAGATAATATAAATCCTTCTGCTGCTGAAGAGCAGAAATATCTACTTGTCTATGTGGCATATATCGGATCTATCGTTGATGAAACTATGAGTGTGATAAAAACTGGTGGTGTTTGGGTTTATCAATAATATAATTAATTATTATAATAATAAAAAAAAACCATGCTTTTTAGCATGGTTTTTTTATAAGCAAAATTCACTATTTTTGTTTACTAATCAATTTAAAACATTATGTATAACACCGTTAAAACATTACATTCATATTGGGCTTATTTAGTATTGCTTATTTTAATATTTGCAACTATAAATGCACTTATTAAATTTATAGGTAAGAAAGAGTTTCATGCAAAAGATTTTAGAGTTTCATTATTTACTTTAATTGTAATGCATATACAATTATTAATTGGGATAGTGCTGTTTTTTGTTTCGGATTACTTAAGTCTTATAAGTGAGATGGGAATGGGTAGTATTATGAAAAACAGTAGTTTAAGATCTAATATTATAGAGCATCCTATAACAATGATACTTGTAGTAATATTAATTACTATAGGTTATTCTAAACACAAAAAAAAATTAACTTCTACATCAAAGTTTAAAACCATTACTATTTTTTATACATTATCATTATTACTTGTACTAGCAAAAATTCCTTGGAATATGTGGTTTAGTTAAAGCATAAAAAAGAGACAATTAATTGTCACTTTTTTTATTTTCAAGAAAGAAAATTTTTCATTTAATCTCTTTAATTACATATACAAAAACAGGAAAATGATCACTAAAACCATTTGTAAAACTACCATCAGAGAAATCAACAAAAGTTAAATTAATATTTAGAAAAAGAGTTTATATTTGTAAGATTTAAATAGCGATAAATCACAAATTTGATTTGATTGATTTATCTAATACTAATTTTTTAATAACAAAACTATTATTTATGATTAAAAAAGTACTTTCTATAATATTTATAGTATCATTCACTTTCATATTCGCTCAAGAGGCTTATTATAACAATGTGAATTTATCATTATCAGGAATAGCGTTAAAAGGAGAGCTTAATACTAAAATCACAACAACTCATACTAACATGTTAGTATACACTCCAGGAGTTTGGGAAGCTTGTAAAGCAACTGATGTAAACCCAACTAACGCACAAGAAGTTCTTTTAATTTATGGATGGGAAGATGGGTCTGATGGAACAATTGTAAATGATAGAGAGCGTGGAATTGATAATAATGGTGGTGGACAAGGAGAATGGAACAGAGAGCATGTTTTTCCTAGATCACTCGGCAATCCTAATTTAGAATTTGTAGGCCCTGGAGCAGACGCACACAGTATAAGGCCTTCAGATGCTTCCTTAAATTCAACAAGAAGTAACAGAAAATTTGGTTTAGGTTCTGGTAATTCAGGCTCTTCAATTGAAACATATGTAGGTAATAAGATAGCTTGGTATCCAGGGGATGAATGGAAAGGTGATGTTGCAAGGATGATGATGTACATGTATGTTCGCTATGGTGACCAATGTTTACCTTCGGCTGTTGGCGTTGGAAGCGGCACATTTACTCCAGATGATATGATTGATTTATTCCTTAATTGGAATGTAGAAGACCCAGTATCTGATTTTGAAAAACAGCGTAATATTTTTCATGAAAACACATCAAATACGTATGCTCAAGGAAATAGAAATCCGTTTATAGATAATCCATATTTAGCAACAAGAATTTGGGGTGGAGATTCTGCTGAAGATATTTGGGGGATTTATACAAGTAGCGATACTGAAGCACCAAGTGTTCCAGCCAATGTTACGTTAAATAATATTACTACGTTTTCAATTGATGTTTCTTGGACAGCTTCTACTGATAATATTGGTGTAACTGGTTATGAAGTTTTTGTTGACGGAAATTTAATAACTATAACCTCAAGTACAAGTATTACAATTTCTGGTTTAGATTCTAACACAATGTACAGTTTTACAGTTTTAGCGAAAGATCTTGTTAATAACAAATCTGCAGAAAGCCCTGCTGTGTTTGGAACTACTTTAGAGGATACAGAGGCTCCATCAATTCCTATTAATCTCGTAGTTAGTGATGAAACTGACTCTTCATTTAAAATAACTTGGAACGAGTCTACAGACAATACTGCTGTAACAGGTTATGACATCTATCTAGATGGAATATTTAATGGGACAACAGCAATTATTTCATACACAATTACTAATTTATCCGTTTCAACTTCATATGCTGTGACAGTTTTAGCTAAAGATGCAGTTAATAATCAATCTGAACAGAGTTCTCCGGTAAACGGAACTACTACAGATGGCTCCTCCAATGGAGCAACAGAATTATTTTTCTCTGAATACGTAGAAGGTTCTGCAAATAATAAAGCTCTAGAAATTGCAAATGTTACTAATTCAACAATTAATTTATCAGGTTATACAATTAAAAGACAAACAAATGGTGGTGGAGCTTGGTTGACACCTTTAGATTTGTCAAGTGGTAGTGTTACAAGTATAGTTCCAGGAGATGTTTTTGTTGTCATTAATGGAAATGCGGATAATGCTACATTAATAGCTGAAGCAGATATTTCTGTGCCTAATATGGCTCCTGATTATGGGGCTCCAGTTAGTTTTAATGGAAATGATCCTGTTGGTTTATTTAAGAATGATGTTTTAATAGACATTATTGGAGTTTTCAATGGAGGCTCTTCAAATTTTGCACAAGACATAACTTTAAGAAGAAGAAGTGATATTTCTGGGCCAAATGTATTATATGATCATAATGAGTGGGAATCTTTTGCTAAAAATACTGTAGATGATATTGGTCAGCATACTTCAACACTTAATGTAAATGATTTGGTTTATAATTCAATTAAAATGTTTCCAAACCCTGTAAATAATAATTTTCTTTATTTTAATTCTAATCAAGATATTGATGTTATAATATATGATATTTTAGGGAAGCAAGTTTTAATTGGAAAAATTACTTCTAATAAAAAATATATTAATGTTTCAGGACTTAATAAAGGAATTTATATTGTGAAACTTAATTCAAATAATGGTATAATTACTAAAAAATTAATAAAACAATAGGAATAACCAAAATTATAAAGAGATAAAACCTGCTAGTTAATTTAGCAGGTTTTTATTTTAAAAAGGTAAAACAATAGTGTTCATTCAATTATTTATTACTGTTAATACTTACTATAAAAAGTCTTTTCCAAAAAAGGCAATTTCAATAGCTGTCTTTTATATATCATTATTTCAAATAAGTTTGCTACTTTTATTAGGAAGTTTTTTTGCAGGCTTTTTTAAACAAATGCACGTAGACACACTTACTGCAGATAATGCTTGGATGTTATTTATAATAACTTCAATAGCAATCTATTTCAAAAATTGGATGTCTTATAGCGGAAGAAGTTTAATGATTTTAAAAGCCAAAATGAATAAGAAAAAACAGTCAGATTATAATATTTTTTTACTTTGGTTACTTCCAATTGCAAGCACAGCATTAGCAATTATTTTATTGCGTAGTTTTCTTTAAATGGATATAAACCGGAAAATGATCGCTGTAGCCACCTTTATATTTTTTTCCAACATAAGTTCTAAATGGAGTGCCTTTATACTTCCCTTTAAACTGTTTTAAAAAATCATCATCAAAAATATTGGCTTTAGAAAAACGATGTGCTTGAGGTTTTGATTCAAAGAAATTGGTTGTAAAAAGTATTTGATAGAATATATTCCATTTATGTTTAAAGCTTAAACTTCCTTTATCAAAGGAAAGTAATGTTTCCATGGGGTTATATAAATCTTGAGAACTTGTTAATTGTTTAATACTTTTATTCGAAGGATTATCGTTAAAATCTCCCATTACAATAATCTTTGGATTATCATCCTTTTGTTTTATTAAATCAATTATTTCAATAACTTTAGTTGAAGCAATTAAACGTTTTGCTTCACTTTCTTTTTCGCCTTCTCGTCGCGACGGCCAATGGTTAACTAACACATAAATTTTTTCTTTATTCAAAAAACCTTCAACTAACAGGATATCGCGAGTGCGATCTATTTCGCCATCTTCATGAAATAGGATTACTGAGAATGTTTCAGAACTTTTTACTTTAAAAAAATCTTTGTTATAAATAAGTGCAACATCAATACCTCTTTCATCGGGCGAGTCGTAATGTACAACGCCATAATTTTCAGTTTTCAAAAATTTTGAATGTATCAAATCATTAACTACCAATTTGTTTTCTACTTCAGCCAAACCAATTAATACAGGAAGATTACTTGATGTTTTTGTTCCAATTTTAGAGATAGTGTATCCCAACTTTCTCACTTTCTTCTTATAGCGTTTTGGAGTCCAATGCTTTTCCGAAGTTGGTAAAAAATCGTCATCGCGAGTATATTTATCATCAAAAATATCAAATAAATTTTCGAGGTTATAAAACGCTATTGTGAAGTATTTTTCCATTGATAAATCTAAAATACTAAAATCAAACAATCATAGATATGTTTTATCAGAAGAAAATTTCAATTTGTACATTTGCAACTTATATTAAGCAATGATAGAAAAGAAAGATATCGATTTAGAAAAAACGGTTTTGATAGGCGTTATTACAAGAGATCAAAATAAAGAAAAATCTAGAGAATATTTAGACGAGCTGGAATTTTTAACATATACTGCTGGAGGAGAAGTATTAAAACGATTTACTCAAAAGTTAGATATACCTCATCCTAAAACCTTTATTGGCAAGGGAAAAATGGAAGATGTAGAACGATTTATTAAGGAAAATGATATTGGTACTGCTATTTTTGATGATGAATTATCTCCGGCACAAGAACGAAACATTAGTAAAATATTGGATTGTAAAGTATTGGACCGAACCAATTTAATACTCGATATTTTTGCACAACGCGCTCAAACAAGTTATGCTCGCACACAAGTAGAATTAGCGCAATGCGAATATTTATTACCTCGCTTAAAAGGAATGTGGACACATCTTGAAAGACAAAAAGGAGGAATCGGAATGCGTGGGCCAGGTGAAACCGAAATAGAAACCGACAGACGTATTGTTCGAGATAAAATTGCTTTGTTGAAAGACAAAATAAAAATCATAGACAAGCAAATGGCTGTGCAGCGAGGTAATCGCGGCAAAATGGTAAGAGTCGCTTTAGTGGGTTATACCAATGTTGGCAAATCTACACTTATGAATGTTATTAGCAAATCTAAAGTCTTTGCCGAAAACAAATTGTTTGCCACACTTGATACTACAGTACGAAAAGTAGTTATTAAAAACCTCCCTTTTTTAATGACAGATACTGTTGGGTTTATCAGAAAACTGCCAACCCAATTGATAGATTCTTTTAAAAGCACTTTAGATGAAGTTCGAGAAGCCGATTTATTACTGCATATTGTTGATATATCACATCTAAATTTTGAAGACCAGATAGAATCTGTTAATAAAACGTTGGATGAGATTAACAGTTCTGATAAGCCAACTATTATGGTTTTTAATAAGATAGACGCTTATAAACCCGAACCTTTTGATGATGACGATTTAATTGCAGTAAGAACAAAAGCGAACTATACATTAGAAGAATGGAAAAACACTTGGATGAGTAAAATAGGAAATAATGCATTGTTTATTTCGGCATTAAAAAAAGAAAATCTTGAGTATTTTAAAAAACGAGTTTATAATGAAGTGCGACAAATTCATATAACACGTTTTCCTTACAATCATTTTTTGTATCCGGATTATGATGAAAATTAAAACGAATAACTTAATCCAAATATCCAATACGTTTGCAAATGGTTATCTACATTATCAAAAGTTGCAGTTGCATCACCTAAAGTATTTATGGCATAGTTTAAAGCTTCCTGTTTGTTATTTCTTAAACCAAAATCAAAACCAACACCAATATTTTTCCAAAACGTATAACTAAAAGAATTAGTCCAAGTCCAATTAGAAAGATTAGAACTTTTATAACTTTGAAACATAGAAAGATTCGTTTTAAAGTTAACTGCGCCTATTTTTTTGGTGTAATATGCAACTATTTTTGCGCCTAACGACGACTCGAAAATGGCGTCTTTATTGCTAAAAACAAAATTATAATTAAGAGGATGAATTACCACAACTAAATCGGCTATTTGTGTCCATGTTACACCAACTCCTAAATCTAAAAATCCAGGATCATTAAAATTATCTAATAAGGTTGTTCTGTATTCGGCAAGAGCAGAAACAGCCCATTTTTCATTCAATTTATAACCATATAGAGAAGAAATGTTAAACACATCTGTAGTTGATTCAAAAGAATCCTTATCAGTTGGATCATCTTTATCATCTAACTTTACCCATTTTAAATTTAAAGTTAAAGCATTTTTCCAGAAAAATTTATCTTGTAATAAATCCGCATTTGCATTTACAGTAAATCCAATACTTCCAGAACTATTATTTGGTGTGCCTTGAGAATACCAATTATCAAAACCAGACAAACTTCCTCCAATAGTTCCAAAGGCTTTAATTTTCCATCCAGGAAGGGCATCAATTAGATCTTGTAAATCATCAACTTTACTTTGAAGTGCTGAGATAGAATTTTTTTTTATACTTTGTTCAGATTTTAATTCTTCTAATGTCTGGGCTTTAATTGATACTAATGAAATAAAAAAGATAGTTAGCAGAAGTATTTTTCTCATAAAATGGTTTCAGAATTTAAAACGATTGCTAATATAGGGAACTTATAATTATTGATTTATAACAGGTTAAAATCAGAATTTATCTTCGCTTATAAAGTGGAACCGAAGAACAGGCTTCACCATACATTACCGATTTCGCTACAGACATTAGTTTTGTTGTGAGTAAAATATAAGCATTTTCAGGGACAGGTTTATTTGCACAACCTTTTATAATAACAGGCTTGTCTGTATAAAAAGAGACATCAATTTTATTAATAATATCTTGGTATAAAGAGGTTTCAAGAATTTCAAGATTACCTATAAGCACTTTTTTAGCAAAAGTGTTTAAATATGTTGTAAGCAACATATATGCCCAGCCTGGCACAATGGCATCTGTAGAGCAGGTTAGAGCAACATAATTGTCTTGATATTGAGACCAGTCATGTTCTTTTGCTTTTAATCTAAAATCCTTTTCACGTAGAATCAGACCTTCAAATAACCAATCTTTAATATCAAAAACGACACGCTTACCTTCGGGATAAAAGTCTTCTAAATTAATGGTTATTAGTTTGCTGTTGGCAACGCGATTTATTATTTCATCTGACATAAAAAAAGTTTATTTTGAAAACACTCAAACTGAACACTCAAACTGTTATTGAATACTGTTTACTGCGACTGAATACTGGATACTAACTACAGCATTCCCAATTCTAGCTTTGCTTCTTCACTCATTAAATCCTGACTCCAAGGAGGATCGAAAGTGATTTCGACTTTAGCACTCTTAACTTCGTTTATCGATTTTATTTTTTCTTCAACTTCCAGCGGAAGTGTTTCAGCAACAGGACAATTTGGTGTAGTTAATGTCATAAGGATTTTTACATCAAGGTCTTCGTTTACAAAAACATCATAGATTAATCCTAATTCGTAAATATCTACAGGAATTTCCGGATCGAATATTGTTTTTATTACACGAACAATTTTTTCGCCTAATGCATTGGTGTCTATAGTTGTTTCCATTTTAATTTAATTGTGTTTGGTACGCCAAGGCGTACAATTTAATTTGTTTTATCATACTTACCAATCCGTTTGCACGCGTTGGCGATAAATGTTCTTTTAAACCAATTTCATCTATAAAATTAGTGTCTGCCTTAATGATATCTTTTGGATGCTGATTTGAGAATACTCTTATTATAATAGCTATAATGCCTTTGGTAATAATAGCATCGCTATCTGCTGTAAAAATAACATTGTCGTCTTTCATTTCGGCATAAACCCAAACTCTACTTTGGCATCCTTTTATAAGATTATCCTCAGTTTTATATTGGTCGTTAATTAGCGGCATAGACTTACCGAGATCAATCATATATTCGTAACGCTGCATCCAATCGTCAAACATTGAAAACTCATCTATAATCTCGCTTTGTATATCTTGTATGGTCATGTTCTCAATTTTATACAAAAATACAATAAGAATTATTGCTATTCAATGTTTTCATCTTTTATGGGGTTTAAAATAGTATTACAAAGAAAAATCAAGACAACATCAATTTCGCTTTTTTAACAGCATCAACTAATACGTCAATTTCTTCTAGAGTGTTATAAAATGAAAACGAAGCTCTTACTGTACCTGGAATGTTGTAAAAATCCATTATGGGTTGTGCACAATGGTGTCCAGTTCTAACAGCAATTCCTAATTTATCTACAATGGATCCAATATCGTAAGGATGAATACCTTCAATATTAAATGAAATAACTGATGTTTTATTACGTGAAGTTCCGTAAATTTTTAAGCCTTCTATTTCCAGGAGGTTTTTTGTTGCATGATTCAGAAGCTCATTCTCATAAGCTGCAATGTTATCAAATCCGATGGAATTTATATAGTCAATTGCAACACCAAAAGCGATAACACCACAAATATTAGGTGTACCTGCTTCAAATTTATGCGGTAAGTCGGCATAAGTGGTTTTTTTAAAAGTAACTTCAGCAATCATTTCACCTCCTCCTTGATAAGGTGGTAATTTGTTGAGCCATGATGACTTTCCGTAAAGCACTCCAACACCAGTCGGACCACACATTTTGTGAGCAGATGCAACATAAAAATCGACATCTAATGCTTGTACATCTGGTTTTAAATGAGGACATGATTGCGCGCCATCTATTAAAACAGCTGCTCCAACATTATGAGCTTTATTAATAATTTCTTTAATAGGATTGATGGTTCCCAGAGCGTTGGAAATATGATTTACAAAAACCAGTTTGGTTTTTTCCGAAAGTAAATTATCATAGTCACTAATAACCAATTCACCCTCCTGATTCATTGGAATTACTTTAAGAATTGCTCCTGTTTGTTCGCATAACATTTGCCATGGTACTATATTACTGTGATGTTCTAAAGCCGAAACGATAATCTCATCTCCTTGTTGCAATAAAGAAGAAAACCCATGAGCTACTAAATTTATACCATGAGTTGTGCCAGAAGTTAATATAATTTCGTGGCTGTGTTTGGCGTTAAAATGTGTTTGAATTTTTTGCCGTGCTTGCTCATAAGCATCAGTTGCTTCCTGACTTAAACTGTGTACACCTCTATGTATGTTAGCATTTATACTTGAATAATAATTTACAATAGCGTCGATAACCACTTGTGGCGTTTGTGATGTTGCAGCATTATCAAAATACACTAAAGGGTTTCCATTTACTTTTCGGGATAGTATTGGGAAGTCTTTACGGATTTCTTCGACATTAAAAGCAATATGTTGAATAGTGGATTTCATTATTAAAGTTCAAACCCAATATTTACGCCAAGTTTAGTAGCTATAATTTTATGGATGCGTTGTTTAAGTTCAGGGATTTTAACACTTTCTAAAACATTATTAGTAAAAGCATACATTAATAAAGCTTTGGCTTCTTTTTTTGGAATGCCTCTGGTACGCAAATAAAATAGTGCATTTTCATCTAATTGACCAATAGTGCATCCATGAGAACATTTCACATCGTCAGCAAAAATTTCCAATTGAGGTTTGGCGTTTATCGTTGCTCTGTCATTAAGCAAAATATTATTGCTGGCTTGAAAGGCATTAGTTTTTTGGGCTTCTTTCTCAACAATTACTTTGCCATTAAAAACTCCAACTGAATTATCTTCAAAAATACCTTTGTAATCCTGATGGCTTTCGCAGTTAGGTTCAATATGTTTTACCAATGTACTATGGTCAACATGTTGTTTGTTGCCAATAATGGTAATTCCTTTCAGAATAGAATTAATACGTTCGCCATTTTGATAAAATTTAAGATTATTACGTGTTAATTTTCCCCCAAAAGAAAAAGTATGCACCGAACAAATACTTTCTCGTCTTTGGTTAATAAACGTATTATCGATTAAAGATGCATTTTGATTATCGTTCTGAACTTTATAATAATCTACAATAGCACGCTTATTTGCAAATATCTCAGTCACACTATTAGTAAGCACAGGATTATCGGTTAAACTTTGGTGTCGTTCAATAATTTGAACATGTGAGTTTTCGTCCACTATAATTAAATTACGTGGCTGTAGCATTGAAGCAGCTTCGTTTCCTGTCGAGAAATGTAAAATTTGAATGGGTTTTTCTACCAGTTTATTTTTTGGGATATGTATATAAGCACCTTCGTTTGAGAACGCAGTATTTAAGGAAGTTAAACTATCTTTTGTTGCTATTTTATTAAAATAGTTTTCAATTATTAATCTATATTTTGGTTTAGCAAGTGCTGCGGATGTTAAACAAATATCCATACCATCGTGTGTGGTTTCAGAAAAATAAGAAGAATATTCTCCATCTATAAACACAATTTTATAAGAATCTATATCGTGAATGAAATATTTTTTTATCTCTCGATATTCTAATGTATTTTCTTTTTTAGGAAATAAAGTATAGTTTTCTTTTAAAACCCGATTTAGCGACGTGTATTTCCAGTCTTCATCTTTTTTGGTAGGAAACCCTTTGTCTTCAAATGTTTTTATAGCTTCAGTTCTAATGTCATGCACATAAGTATCGACATCCATTTGGTTTTCGAATGCAAGAAATGATGATATTAGTTTTTCTTTTAAATCCATTGTTTAGTATTCAGTATTCAGTATTCAGTGTTCAGTGTTCAGTGTTCAGTGTTCAGTAACTTGTATGTTGTACATCCCTAATATAAATTGACTAAACCAGTCAACACTAATCAGGGAAGTTCAACTGCATACTGTTTACTGTGACTGTTGACTAAATCACCCGTACACTTCTTTTTTAATCCAATCGTATCCTTTTTCTTCAAGCTTTAACGCCAACTCTTTTGTACCCGATTTTACGATTTTACCATTGTGCATTACATGAACAAAATCAGGAACAATATAATCTAACAAACGTTGGTAATGTGTAATAATAACTATAGCGTTGTTCTCGTTTTTTAGTTTATTAACGCCATTAGATACAATACGAATCGCATCAATGTCTAAACCGGAGTCTGTTTCATCAAGAATTGCCAGTTTTGGTTCTAACAAAGCCATTTGAAAGATTTCGTTACGTTTTTTTTCACCTCCAGAAAAACCTTGATTCAAAGAACGGGACAGGAACTTTCTATCAATTTCTAAAAGCTCTGATTTTTCTCGAATTAATTTAAGCATTTCGCTTGCTGGCATGTCTTTTAATCCCTTTGCTTTACGAGTTTCGTTAATAGCAGTCTTCATGAAATTAGTAACTGAAACTCCTGGAATTTCTACCGGATATTGAAACGATAAAAAGATGCCTTTGTGTGCACGTTCTTCGGCAGATAATTCGTCTATATCCTGACCTTCAAAAGTTATCTTACCTTTCTCAACGGTATATTCTTCTTTACCAGCAATTACGGCAGCCAATGTGCTCTTTCCTGAACCATTTGGACCCATTATAGCATGAACTTCCCCAGCTTTTATTTCCAGATTTATACCATTTAAAATGGTTTTACCTTCAGCACTTGCGTGCAAATTAACTATCTTTAACATATTATTACTCTCCTATTTTTATGATTGCGTTATCTTCCGGTTTTGGCTTGCTAACGTTTAATATTTCTTTAATCTCAATACGAAACGGCCAGCCTTCTTCGTTTTCTGGTTTTGGAATTATTTTTCCACGTATCTCTACAGGAACCATATCTGTAGTTTCAATTTTATATTGTTGCACCTGTTTATCAAGTTCATGCATTTTTTCGTCTATAACTACTCCATAAACTTCACGATGAGTTTGTAATACAGCAGCATCTGCAAAATATATGAAATCACCTTTTAAAAGTGTTAAGCCATCACTTTGCTTCGCTGTTTTTTCTGAACCATCAGTTGTGATGATTTCTTCTTGATTATCTTTTTTTGAATCGTTTTTACAGCTTATTAATGAAGAAAGAATTAATACTGATAAAATTATTTTTTTCATAGTTATTTTCCGTTAAAACTTCAATTCTTTTTAATTAAGGCTTTTGAATTTATTTTTGTGGTTTAATTTATGAGATTCCTTCCCGATAGCTATCGGGATTTGCAGAAATGATAATTATCCTACACTGCCTTCTAAACTAATTTCTAATAATTTTTGAGCCTCTACAGCAAATTCCATAGGAAGATTGTTTAATACGTCTTTACTGAATCCGTTTACAATTAAAGCAATAGCTTTTTCGGTGTCGATTCCTCTTTGGTTGCAGTAAAAAATTTGATCTTCACCAATTTTACTCGTTGTAGCTTCATGCTCTATTTGTGCTGTTTTGTTTTTTACTTCTATATATGGAAATGTGTGTGCACCACAGTCATTTCCCATTAGTAAACTATCGCATTGCGAAAAATTACGAGCATTTTCTGCACGAGAATGAATTTGTACTAAACCACGATAACTGTTTTGTGATTTACCTGCTGAAATTCCTTTGCTAATAATTGTGGATTTGGTGTTTTTACCAATATGAATCATTTTGGTTCCAGTATCTGCTTGCTGGTAATTATTAGTCACAGCAATAGAGTAAAATTCACCAATAGAATTATCTCCTTTTAATATACAACTTGGGTATTTCCAAGTAATAGCGCTTCCTGTTTCTACTTGTGTCCAGGAAATCTTTGAATTTTTATGACAAATCCCTCTTTTGGTTACAAAATTGAAAACTCCTCCTTTTCCTTCGGCATTTCCAGGATACCAGTTTTGTACTGTACTGTATTTTATTTCGGCATCATCTAACGCAATAAGTTCTACAACTGCTGCGTGTAATTGGTTTTCATCACGTGCCGGAGCAGTACAGCCTTCTAAATAGCTCACATAACTTCCTTCATCAGCAATTAAAAGGGTACGCTCAAACTGACCTGTTCCACCTTCGTTAATTCTAAAATAGGTTGATAATTCCATTGGGCATTTTACACCTTTTGGAATGTAGCAAAAAGAACCATCTGTAAAAACTGCTGAATTTAACGCTGCGTAAAAATTGTCTCTTTGAGGAACAATGGTTCCTAAATACTTTTTAACCAATTCGGGATGTTCTATAATGGCTTCAGAAATAGGACAAAAAATAATGCCTTTTTCTGCCAGTGTTTTCTTAAAAGTTGTTGCAACAGAAACAGAATCTACAATAATGTCTATTGCAATGTTATTCATCATTTTTTGTTCGTCAATAGATATGCCCAACTTTTTATACATGGCCAAAAGGTCTTCATCTACATCGTCTAATGTTTTATTTGGATCGACTGATTTTGGTGCAGAATAATAACTTATGTCTTGAAAATCTGGTTTTTTGTAGGTTACATTTGCCCATTTGGGTTCATCCATTTGTTCCCAGATACGAAATGCTTCAAGTCTCCAATCAGTCATCCATTGTGGCTCTTTTTTCTTTTTAGAAATAGCCCGAACAATATCTTCATTTAATCCTTTAGGAAATGTGTCTGACTCAATATCAGTATAGAAACCATACTCATATTCTTGAGTTTTAAGTTCTTCTCTTAAATCGTCTTCTGTAAACTTATTCATTGTCTTAAAATTATAATGAGAAACTTTCTCCACAACCGCAAGTGCGATTGGCATTAGGATTGTTAAACACAAATCCAGCTCCATTTAATCCTCCAGAATAATCTAAAGTAGTTCCTATTAAGTATAAAAAGCTTTTTTTATCTACAATAATTTTAACCCCATTGTCTTCAAATACTTTATCATCATCATCTTTTTCTCTATCAAATTTTAAATCGTATGACAAACCAGAGCAGCCACCACTTTTTACCCCAACTCTTACAAAGTCGGTTTTGTAATCGTAGCCTTCATCATGCATAAGCTCAATAACTTTAATTTTGGCTATTTCTGAAACTTTAATCATAAACCGTTATATAGATTAATTCTAAATAGAGTGCAAATATACAATTTTAGTCCTGTTTTACCTTATGGGCTTACATTATATTTATAAATGATTTGATAGTGTATTTCTATTGGAATGAAGTTAAGTACTCAATTAACGCTTTTACGGACAATAAACAAACCACCTTCAATATCGTTAATTATAATATTACCACTAGCGAAATATGGGTATACATTCCATACGCCATTAAAGTTGGCACTATCGCTTGATGGAAAAGTGTCAAAAAAACCTATTTCAGTCATTGAGTTAGTTGCAGCACCAATATTAGTGATATCAAGGACTCTTAATCCAGCTCTATAATTAGCTAAATAATATGTGTTTCCTACAACATATCCATTATGATCTATTGCTAATGTTGGTCCTGAATAGGTAGATGATAAAACAGGATTATCCAAGTCGTTAAGATCAAACACTATTGTTTTTGTGTTAAAGTGAAAAGTGAGTTCGTCAACCTCATCCCCAATAATAAAATACCTATGATCTTCAGTTAACCATCCTTGATGAGCAAATGCATTTTGTGGATATGAAAAACTACTAATATTGATAACATTATTTTTATCGGTAACATCTACTACAACAATTTCATTTCCGTTGCTTCCTAAATAAATTTCATGCCCAGAATAATCACTGTCAGGACCATTATATGTCACAACCTGAGCATCGTGAGAGTAACCACTAATAGCATATCCTCCAGCTGCAATAGGATTTGTTGGATTTTGAATATTTATAAAATGAGGTCCACCATTAAAAGTAGAAGTTCCTACCGCATAGGCAAAACCGCTATCTTCATTAATAACTATATTATGAGCACTGCCAAATCCAGTATAAAGTGCATCAGCAGTAAAAGTTTCGGGAGGATTTGCTACGTTTCTTAATCTTGTTAAATCGAAGACTTGCATACCATGATTTGGTGCTTCACTCACTATAAAAGCATGATTGTTATAGACCTTGATATCTCTCCACAAACTATTTATAGTAGCGGTTAGAAGTGTCCCAAGTAATAAAGGTTCAATCGGATTTGAAATATCAACAAATGCAGTTCCTGTTGTTGTTCCTATTAATGCATATTCTTTTCCTGTTGTAGAATCTGTCCAACCCCAGGAATCATTACCTTCAGCTCCTGTCCCTCCTAAATCTTCAATAGGAACATGAGCCATTAAATCGTAATCGTTACAAGGATAGATATCTGCAAATCCATTTTCACAAGGGAATAGTGAAGCTAACATACTAGAATCATCACAAACATCACCAATACCATCGTTGTCCAGATCTTCTTGATTAGGGTTTGCTACTAGCGGACAGTTATCAATATTATCTAAAACACCGTCATTATCATCATCATCATCACATTCATCTCCAATCCCGTCATTATCTGTATCTAATTGATCCAAATTTGCAATATTAACACAATTGTCATTAGAATCTGAAATTGCATCTCCATCAGTATCAGTAATAATAGTTATATCTACTGGTTCATCTGAACAGTTAGTCATTATAATAAAAACGATAAATAATGAAGCAACTTGGATTATAAGTTTTGGGTATTTCATAGCTTTTTTTATTGCAATTTAATATTTATTTATTGGCAATACTCAAAAAGGACAGTATTTTTGTGGTATGATAGAAGACAAAAATCAACAACGCACACCTTTAAGCAAATTAGGAGAGTTTGCTCTCATTGACCACCTTACTAAAAACTTCAAGTTAAAACATAAAAGTACCATAAAGGGAATTGGAGATGATGCTGCTGTTTTAGAACACAAGACCAAACAAATCGTAGTGACAACAGATTTACTGATTGAAGGTGTTCATTTTGATTTGAGTTATATGCCTTTAAAGCATTTAGGTTATAAAGCAGTGATTGTAAATCTTTCAGATGTATATGCAATGAATGCTGAAGCAACTCAAATTACAGTTTCAATAGCAGTTTCCAATCGATTTTCTCTAGAAGCACTTGAAGAATTGTATGCTGGAATTGAAACCGCAGCAAATGTTTATAACATAGATGTTATTGGAGGAGATACAACCTCGTCGACATCTGGATTGCTAATTTCGGTTACCGCTATTGGTAAAGCAAATAAAGAGGATGTCGTTTACAGGAACGCTGCAAAACCAAGTGACTTGCTTGTTGTTACTGGAGATTTAGGTGCTGCATATCTAGGTTTGCAAGTGTTGGAAAGAGAAAAAGAAGTATTTAAAGTAAATCCGAATAATCAACCAGATTTAGATCAATACTCCTATATTATTGAACGTCAATTAAAACCGGAAGCCCGTAAAGATATTATAAAACTTCTTAAAGATTTGGAAGTAAAACCAACTGCAATGATAGATATAAGTGATGGCTTGTCTTCAGAAATTATGCATTTATGTAAGCAAAGCAAAGTAGGATGCGATTTGTATGAAAACAAAATACCATTAGATCCTCAGGTAATTTCTACCTGTGAAGAGTTTAAAATGGATAGTACTACCATCGCTTTAAATGGAGGAGAGGATTACGAACTATTAATGACGATTTCTCAAGAGGATTATCCAAAAATTAAGGCGAATCCTAATTTAACTGTAATTGGATATATGACAGATGAAAGTTCTGGAATGCATCTTATAACCAGAGCAGACACAAAAATTCCTATTACAGCACAAGGCTGGAATTCTCTTGAGGATTAAGAAGAAGCGATTTTCGTTTAAGTCTCCTTGTATGGATTTTTTCAAGTTCAGAATTTATTTCTTTGTACTTTGGAGTGAGCAAGATTAAATGACCATTTCCGCTTGTAGTCACTTGTTCTTTACAATGTTTACAGATATATTCTTTAACATAATTAGTAACATTTTTACTTATAGAATAATCGTGTCCAAAAAGGGAACAATAGAGGGATTTCAATATACTTTACTTTTAGCTAGTTAATTAAGGGCTTTTAAAGTAAAATATTTATTTAAAATAGCTGGTGTTCTATGTAAAAAATCGTTGAAAGGTTTGTTTTTGTCTTTGAAAAGCAACTTTTCAGGTTGGTTATTCCACTAAATGTATATTTCTTCGATATAGTTACAAGTATAGGAATAGAGATTTTTACTAAAAGAAATTAAATTTATTGTTGGTCACATTGCCAAAAATAAGACATTTAGAGCTAAAGTTATGCAGCAGTTGTTGCATACATTTTTTGTTGTAACCGCATCATTCTATTTGAATAAATACGTTCTAAAAGCGAGTTGATTTCTCTAAAAGTTGGAGTAAGTTCGGTTAAGTGACTATTACTGTTTGTTGTTAACTGTTTTTTACAACATTTACAGGTGTATTCTTTCACATGTTTTGTCACTTTTTTTGTAACATCATACTGATGTCCAAACACATTACAGTACATTTTGGAAACTGACCCCGTTGAGTTAGAAGTAGTTGTTTTCATAATTAAGTAGGTTATTGGGTGATATAAACATAGTAAAAAAATAACAAACTACGTATTTTTTCGATGAAATGCATTATATTATAAGTTAAAACGTACAATATTTTTGTTTTTATTGCTATGTGTTTCAATATGCTCATATTTTATGAACTTCGTTTTTAGTGCGTTTTGCATATCTTCTTATTTTTCAGTTATCTTCGAAGAAGCTAAATTTAAAAAAATGAATAAAACTAAAGAAGTTCTAATTACAAGTTTTGCTTTGTTTTCGATGTTTTTTGGAGCAGGAAACTTATTACTTCCGCCACTTTTAGGTTATAATTCAGGAGAAGATTGGTTTTGGGTAACGATTGGGTTTATGATTACAGCTGTTGTTATTCCAATTTTAGGAATTTTAGCACATGCCAAGTTACAAGGTACAATGTACGACTTTGGTAAAAAAGTCTCACCCTTTTTTAGTTTAGTGTATTGTGTAATAGTATATATAATTTCTATTGCAATCCCATCACCAAGAACAGCATCTGCAACCCACGAAATTGCTATTTATCCTACTTTTGGAACTAGTGCATTGTTAACCAGTACTATTTATTTTTCTTTAGTACTATTATTTGTTTTAAACCGTAATAAAATCTTAAATTTTATTGGAAAATACTTAACACCATTAATTGTGATTATGCTGTTACTAATTATTGGAATTGGTTTGTTTTCGAGTGAAATGATAACGAATGCATCTAAATTTGAAGCACCCATTGTGAGCGGATTATTAGAAGGTTACCAAACCTTTGACGCAATTGGAGCTGTTGTTGTTGGAGCCGTTATAATTATATCGTTGAATTTTAAAAGTCATGCTACATTTGAAGCAAAAAAAGATCTTATTAAAAAATCCGGATTAATAGCTGGTTTAGGCCTATTTATAATTTATTCAGGTCTAATTTCGGTTGGTGCTTTTTATGGTTCAGAAATTAATATTGACACATCATTAAGTAGTGATATGCAAAGAGCAACATTGTTGCGAGGCATAAGTATAGCGTCATTAGGATCATTTGGAAACACAGTTTTAAGTGTTTTAATTACTTTAGCATGCTTTACAACTGCTGTTGCAATAATTACGGGAACAGCCGATTATTTTAAAGGGCTATTTAAAGAGTCTCAAAATGCATATACAATTACAGGAGTAGTCGCGTGTTTAATAGGAATATTAGTTGGACAATTAGATTTTCATTCCATTATTATGATAGCACTTCCGGTATTAATGTTTATTTACCCTATAACTATAGTATTGATTTTGCTAAATGTAATACCAGAAAAATTTGCTTCTAAAACAGTATTTCGGGGAGTAGTTTTGGTAACTTTTATTTTTAGCATTCCAGATGTTGCAAGTTTTTTAATTCCATCTGAAAATTTAGAAGGTATAAAAACCATTATTCCTTTTGCTCAACATAATTTAGGTTGGGTTTTGCCGGCTTTTATGACTTTTTTGTTGGTTAATGTGTTTAGTAAAAAGGAAACTTCAATAATTCGATAAAAAAATTAGATGAAAACTAATTCATCAAATCCTCAATTTCTTCAATTGCAATAGGAATATTTTTCATTAAGTTAAAAGGTTCTCCTTGTGCTTGTATTACGACATTGTCTTCTAATCGAATTCCAAAACCTTCATCTGGAATATAAATTCCAGGCTCTACAGTAAACACCATATTGGCTTGCATTGGTTCGGTTAAAATACCATAATCGTGGGTATCTAATCCCATATGATGCGATGTGCCATGCATAAAATATTTTTTATAAGCTGGCAAATCTGGGTTTTCGTTTTGCACATCAGCTTTATCGAGCAATCCTAAACCTAAGAGTTCAGATGTCATTAATTTACCAACTTCTGTATGGTAATCTTCCCAAATAGCTCCGGGAACTAAAAGTTTAGTAGCTTCATCTTTTACACGATTTACAGCATTGTAAACATCTTTTTGTCTCTCGGTAAACTTTCCAGACACAGGAATTGTCCGGGTCATATCACTAGAGTAATTAGCGTATTCTGCACCAACATCCATAAGTATTAAATCTCCGGTTTTACATTGTTGGTTATTTTCAATGTAGTGCAATACATTGGCATTATTGCCCGACGCAACGATTGGTGTATAGGCAAACTTTTTAGAACGACTACGTAAAAATTCGTGCATAAATTCAGCTTCAATTTCGTATTCCCAAACTCCGGGGTTTACAAAATTTAAAACACGACGAAATCCTTTTTCAGTAATATCACAAGCCTGTTGTATTAAATCTAATTCTATTTGGTCTTTTACTGAACGAAGTCGTTGTAAAATAGGATTGCTTTTTGCCACAGAATGAGCAGGATATTTGTCTTTCAACCATTTGGTAAAACGATCTTCACGTGTTTCCGTTTCAACCGCAGCGCGATAATGTTCATTGGTGTTTATATACACGGTATCACATTGTGTCATAATTTCGAACAATATTTTCTCCATGTCCTGTAACCAATACACGGTTTTAATTCCAGAAGTTTTTAAAGCAGCATCTTTAGTTAATTTCTCGCCCTCCCAAACAGCGATATGTTCGTTGGTTTCTTTTAAAAATAATATCTCACGATGCTTTTCTTTTGGACAACCAGGAAACAACACTAAAATACTTTCCTCCTGATCAACACCACTTAAATAAAAAATATCGCGATGCTGTTCAAAAGGCATGGTGCTATCCGCACTTATTGGGTACATGTCGTTAGAATTAAAAACAGCCAAACTGTTTGATTTCATTTGAGCTATGAAGTTTTTTCTATTTTTTATAAATAAGGCGTTATCTATTAGATTGTATTTCATTATATATTAGGTTTTCGTAATGCTTCAAAAATAAAATAAATTAAAGCAATAGACGTTAATACGGAAGTAAAATTTTGTGAAACAATGACATTTGTTTACTTTCAAACCTTAAACTAACTAACTTATGAATATCCTAAAATTAATTTTATCATTAAGTCTTCTTTTTACTTTACAAGCTAATGCACAACAAGCTGCTTCTACTGCAGATATAGTGCAAAACGCATTGCAACAAAAAGAAGAAATGCAAAAAAATTCAATAGTAAAAAATGTGCCTTTTACTAATATAGGCCCCACTATTATGAGTGGTCGTGTAACCGATTTGGCTGTTAATCCTGATAACCCATCCGAGTTTTATGTGGCCTATGCTTCTGGAGGTGTTTGGTATACTGTAAATAATGGCACAACTTTTACACCAATCCTTGATAATTCAAACACGCAAAATGTTGGTGATATTGCAGTTGATTGGAAAAGCAGAACTATTTGGGTTGGGACAGGAGAAAATAATTCCTCACGTTCGTCTTATGCAGGAATTGGGATATTAAAATCTAGCGATAATGGTAAAACTTGGCAAAATGTTGGGCTTACAGATTCGCATCATATAGGGCGAATATTAATTAATCCTAACAATCCAGACGAAGTTGTGGTTGGTGTAACAGGACATTTATATTCACCAAATAACGAACGAGGTGTTTATAAAACTACAGATGGAGGTAATACTTGGAAGCAAACACTTTTTATAGATGATATAAGTGGGATTATAGATATGCAACATTCACCGAATAATTTTAATGTGATGTTTGCGTCGTCCTGGACAAAAGATAGAAAAGCTTGGGATTTTGATGGAAGCGGAAACAATTCAGCTATTTATAAAAGTACTGATGCTGGAGAAACGTGGACAAAAGTTTCAATAGAGGGAAGTGGTTTCCCAATAGGACAAGGTGTTGGTAGAATTGGTTTTGCTGTTTACAATTACAATATAGTTTATGCTATTCACGACAATCAGTTTAGAAGATCTTCTGAAGATGAAAAAGAAAAATCTGACGATTTAACTAAAGATGACTTTAAGACAATGAGTACCGAAACACTTTTAAGTCTGGATGATAAAAAGCTCAATACATTTTTAAAAACGAATGGTTTTCAAGAAAAATATCGCGCCCAAAATGTTAAACAAATGGTAAGAAGTGGTAGTGTAAAACCTATTGACCTTGCTAAATATTTAGAAGATGCGAATTCTATGCTGTTTGATACTCCTGTTATTGGCGCCGAAATTTATAAAAGTATAGATGGAGGCAAAACGTGGAGTAAAACACATGACGGCTTTTTAGACGGATTGTATTATAGTTATGGTTATTATTTTGGACACATTTATGTTGCTCCAAATAATGAAAATAATATTTATGTTTATGGCGTGCCTATTTTAAAATCGAAAGATGGTGGCAAAACATTTACATCGATTGGTGCTGAAAATGTTCATGGCGATCATCATATTCTTTGGATAAATCCTAACAATCCTAATCATTTAATAAATGGAAACGATGGTGGAGTGAACATAACCTATGACGATGGAGAAAATTGGATTAAAAACAATGCACCATCTGTTGGGCAGTTTTATGCAATTGCTGTTGATAATGAAAAACCATATAATGTGTATGGAGGTTTGCAAGATAATGGTGTTTGGGTTGGCGCAAATAATGCCAGAGAAAATAAATCATGGCATGCTCGAGGTCAATATCCATGGGAAGGTATTATGGGCGGAGATGGTATGCAAGTCCAGGTAGATTCTCGAAACGCCAATATTGTTTATACTGGATTTCAATTTGGAAATTATTTTAGAATTAATAGGGAAACTAATAAAACAACGCGCTTATCTATAAAGCACGAGTTAGGAGAGAATCCATATCGATTTAATTGGCAAACGCCAATTTTGTTATCACCTCATAACCAGGACATTTTGTATTTAGGAGGTAATAAATTAATGAGATCTATGAATCAAGGTGATGATTGGGAAGCTATAAGTGGAGATTTAACCAAAGGAGGAAAGAAAGGAAATGTAGCTTATGGAACTATAACTAGTATTACCGAATCTCCATTTAAATTTGGGTTAATATACACAGGAAGTGATGATGGATTATTACATATAACCAAAAATGGTGGAGGAAATTGGGATATTGTTTCTGATTCATTTCCAAAGGATCTTTGGGTGTCTCGAATTGTAGCTTCACAATATAAAAAAGAACGTGTTTATGTAACCTTGAATGGATATCGTTGGGATGATTTTAAAGTCTATGTTTATGTTAGTGAAAATTATGGAAAAACATGGAAAAGTATTAGCTCTAATATTCCAATGTCACCAGTAAATGTGATTAGAGAAGATCCTGAAAATGAAAATCTTTTATATCTCGGAACAGATAATGGTGCTTATGTATCGTTTAATCATGGAATTTCTTGGGAAGCTTTTAGTAAAGGATTGCCAAATGTAGCTGTTCATGATATTGCTGTACAGGCTGAAGCAAAAGATATTCTTTTAGGAACTCACGGAAGAAGCATTTATAAAGCTAATATTGCACCTTTACAACAAATGAATGCATCAAAAATGAATGCATCTATACTACTTTTCAAAACTGAAAGTGTACGATATTCTTCACGTTGGGGAAGTTCTCGTAGCAAATGGAGTCAAGCTTTTGAGCCGTCCACAACTTTTAAATTCTATGCTAATACATCTGAAAATCTAACTATTAAAATAGTATCAGAAAGTGGAATAGAACTAAATACAATATCAGTAAAAACAGATATAGGCTTTAATTATACCGATTATGATTTAACCATCACTGAAAAAGGAAGAAAAGCTTTTTTAAAAGAAAATACCGATATTAAAATTAAAAAGGCTAAAAACGGAAATTACTATTTACCCAAAGGAAAATATACCATCCAAATAGGTTCTGAAAAAACAGCTTTAGAAGTGAAATAATTTATTAATAAAAAAGGAATTTTATTAGACTCGTTCTAAATTAGAAATCCTTTTGTTAAAATAAACTAAAAAAGTATTTAGGTCGTTTTGTAAAGGCTAATTTGGCTAAGTTAACAAAACCATCAATCAATGTTAAAATCAGCAATTACTACACTTTTATTTTTTTGCTTTACTTTTTCATCCTTTTCTCAAGTTTCTAATAGCGATTTAAAAATATTTTTAGATTGTGATAGATGTGATACTACGTATATGAAACAGAATTTAGGGAATGTACAATTTGTAAGAGATCAAAGCTTCAGCGATGTGCATTTGTTTTTTGTTACACAAAGAAATGGAAGTGGAGGGAGAGAATATGAGATAGACTTTATTGGAAAAAATGAATTTGAAGCGATTAATTATAAGCTGGAATTTTCTACTGATACAAATATGACTAACGATGATATTAGAAAGCATACTTTAGAGTATATTAAACTTGGCTTAGTTCGTTTTTGGATAGAGAAAAATACAATTGGTGAGGTATCGGTAAGCATTCCTAACCCAAAAGATGAAGAACCTAAAGAAAAAGTAGTTGACCCATGGAATTATTGGGTTTTTCGTATAGGTGCAAATGGACGGTTTAATGGACAAGAAACAAGTAAGTTTAGCAATCTAAATATTAACCTGTCTGCAAAACGAGTTACAGAAGAGAATAAGTTTTCTATCAGGCTAGGGTTTAATGAAAGTAAATCTACATTTAGTTTTGAGGATGATGAGATTGTATCAATCCAAAGCTCAAAATTTGTCAGAGTAAGCGATGTCATTAGTTTAAATAATCATTGGTCCATAGGCGCATTTGGAAGATTAGGTTCTTCTGTATTTAGTAATAAAGATTTTTATTGGTCTTTTAAACCTGCAATTGAATACAACTTTTTTAAATATGATGAGTCCGCAAAAAAACAGTTAACATTATCATATAGAAACGGGATTGTTTATAATAACTATATTGAAAGCACTATTTTTGGGGAAGACAGTGAATATCTATGGGAGCACGAGCTGTCTTTGGGAGGAAGTGTAAATCAAAAATGGGGAAGTATATCTGGTGAAGCAGCATTAGAGCAATTTTTACATGATACCAGTTTATATTCATTATCATTTTTTATTGGTACAAACGTTAGATTATTTAAAGGGTTTAGCTTAAATCTTCATGGAAGTTATAGTATAAACAGAAACCAAGTTAATTTGGCAGCAGGAGATGTGTCTTTAGAAGATTTATTATTACGACAACAACAATTAAAATCAGGATATAACTACTTTTTTAGTATAGGTTTAAGTTATTCATTTGGGTCTATATATAACACTATAGTAAACCCTAGGTTTAATTTCTAATATCCCTATAAGATTTTTAATAAAAAACTTTCAAAGTTTGCCTAAAATTACGTTAAGCACTACTTTTGCCTAACATTTAATTAACTTCAAAATAATGGGTGGATTTTTTAAATCTTCAATAGGAAGAAAAGTAGCCATGGCACTTTCGGCATTCTTCCTCATGATCTTTTTACTTCAACATTTTGCAATCAATATTTTATCGGTTTTTAATCCAGATGTCTTTAACGAAGTGTCACATTTTATGGGAACAAGTTCCATAATACAATTTGTAATACAACCAATTTTAATTTTTGGTGTTGTTTTTCATTTTGTAATGGGGTTTATATTGGAATTCAAAAATTTGAGTTCAAGAAAAGTAAAGTATATTAAAAACCAGAGTGCTGCTAATTCTTCGTGGATGAGTAGAAATATGATTTGGTCTGGTGTTGCCATTTTAGCTTTTATCATATTACATTTTATAGATTTTTGGTTTCCGGAAATTAATACAAAATTTATTAAAGGGGATTGGTCTGGATTACATGAAGGTGTAGATGGTTACAGATATTTCCATGAGCTTCAGGAAAATTTTTTAAATCCTGTTAGAGTTGGAGCTTATGTAGTAGCTTTTGTGTTTTTAGCATTACACTTGTTACATGGCTTTACATCAGCGTTCCAATCTATGGGAGTTACAGCAGGAAGAAAGAAAACATTACAAAATATTGGCATAGCATATTCTATAATTCTTCCTCTGGGATTTATTTTTATAGCACTTTATCATCACTTTAATCATCATTAATCTTATACAATTATGACTTTAGATTCAAAAGTACCTCAAGGTCCAATTAAAGATAAATGGACAGATTATAAAAATAATATCGATTTAGTGAACCCTGCCAATAAACGTAACATTGATATTATTATGATTGGTACAGGTTTGGCAGGAGGCTCGGCTGCCGCAACTTTAGCAGAATTAGGCTATAATATAAAAGCATTTTGTTATCAAGATTCTCCACGTCGTGCACATTCTATTGCAGCACAAGGTGGAATTAATGCTTCAAAAAATTATCAAGGTGATGGTGATTCTAATTATAGATTATTTTATGATACGGTAAAAGGAGGCGATTATCGATCTCGCGAAGCAAATGTGTATCGTTTAGCAGAAGTTTCTGGAAATATCATTGACCAATGTGTAGCTCAAGGTGTGCCTTTTGCACGTGAATATGGAGGCTTATTAGATAATCGTTCTTTTGGTGGAGTTCTTGTTTCGAGGACTTTTTATGCTAAAGGTCAAACAGGCCAACAATTATTATTAGGAGCATATTCGGCAATGAATAGACAAATTGCTCGTGGTAAAATCGAAATGTTTAACCGCCATGAAATGCTGGATGTAGTTATTGTTGATGGGAAAGCACGAGGAATTATTGCACGTAATTTAATTACAGGTGAGTTAGAACGACATTCGGCTCATGCAGTTGTTATTGCATCCGGTGGCTACGGAAATGTATATTTCTTATCTACAAACGCAATGGGTTCTAATGCCACAGCAGCTTGGAAAATGCATAAAAAAGGAGCGTATTTCGCAAATCCTTGTTATACTCAAATTCATCCTACTTGTATTCCGCGTTCGGGAGATTATCAATCTAAATTGACATTAATGTCTGAATCCTTACGTAATGATGGACGTATTTGGGTGCCTAAAAATATGGATGATGTCATGGCAATTAGAGAAGGTCGTAAAAAACCAACCGATTTGTCTGAAGAAGAAAGAGATTATTATTTAGAACGTCGTTATCCGGCTTTTGGAAATCTTGTTCCTCGTGATGTGGCTTCTCGTGCCGCTAAAGAGCGTTGCGATGCAGGTTATGGCGTAAACAAAACAGGCGAAGCGGTGTATTTAGATTTTAAATCAGCCATAATTCGCTACGGAAAAGAGCAGGCAAAAATTCATGGTATTTCTAATCCTTCCGAAAAAAAAATATACGAATTTGGTCAGGAAGTTATAGAAGAAAAATACGGAAACTTATTCCAGATGTATGAGAAAATAGTTGACGAGGATCCATACAAAACTCCAATGATGATTTATCCAGCAACTCATTATACGATGGGAGGCATTTGGGTAGATTATAATTTAATGACTACCGTTCCTGGTTTATATTGTATTGGCGAAGCTAATTTCTCAGATCATGGGGCTAACCGTTTAGGAGCTTCAGCGTTAATGCAAGGTTTGGCAGATGGTTATTTTGTATTGCCTTATACTATTGGTGATTATTTATCTGATGATATTCGTACAGGGAAAATTTCAACCGATTCTCCGGAATTTGAAGCAGCTGAAAAAGAAGTTTCGGAACGTATTAATTTATTCATTAATAATAAAGGGAACAAGTCTGTAGATTATTTTCATAAAAAATTAGGGACCGTAATGTGGAACAAAGTAGGCATGGCTCGTAACGAAAAAGACTTAAAAGAGGCGATGGCAGATATTAAAGCCATTCGTGAAGATTTCTGGAAAAATGTAAATGTTCCGGGAAGTGAAAACGAAATGAATCCTGAACTGGAAAAAGCAGGTCGTGTTGCCGACTTTTTAGAACTCGGAGAATTATTTGCAAAAGATGCTTTAGCAAGAAACGAATCTTGTGGAGGACATTTTAGAGAAGAATCAGTAGAGTTAGAAGGAGAACAAAAGGGAGAAGCAAAACGTAACGATAAAGATTATGCGTATGTTTCAGCTTGGGAATACCAAGGCGAACCTGCTGATGCTGTTTTGCATAAAGAAGAATTAGAGTTTAAAGATATTGAGTTGAAAACGAGGAGTTATAAGTAATTTTTGGAACAAAGAAAATAGAATAAAGAGTATAGAATTTAAAAACAGACACCTCTCTTTTTTCTATTCTCTCTTCTCTTTTATCTATATGATATTATTTAAATTAATTGTAAAAATATGAATTCTTTTAAGTAGCTTTTTATAAACAAAAACAAAATGAATTTAACACTAAAAATCTGGAGACAAAAAAACGCCAACGCAAAGGGTCAAATGGTCGATTATAAAGTGACTGATATTTCAGAACACATGTCTTTTTTAGAAATGATGGATGTATTGAATGA
This sequence comes from Flavobacteriaceae bacterium PRS1, assembly GCA_003709165.1. Classification (GTDB taxonomy): domain Bacteria; phylum Bacteroidota; class Bacteroidia; order Flavobacteriales; family Flavobacteriaceae; genus PRS1. The sequence goes on along the minus strand of RDRZ01000002.1, from coordinate 37,253 downwards.
ACAGCTCGTAAACTCTGGAGACGACCCTGTTGCTTTCGATCACGACTGTCGCGAAGGTATTTGTGGTATGTGTGCTATGTACATCAATGGGCAAGCTCATGGTCCAGACAGAGGAGTTACTACTTGCCAATTACATATGAGAAGGTTTAAAGATGGTGAAACTATTACTATTGAACCATTTAGAGCGGTAGCATTTCCTGTTATTAAAGATTTGGTGGTTGACAGAATGTCTTTTGAACGTATCCAGCAAGCTGGAGGATATATTTCTGTAAATACTTCTGGAAACACACAGGATGCAAATTCAATTCCTATTTCTAAACATGCCGCCGATAAAGCTATGGATGCAGCAACTTGTATTGGCTGTGGTGCTTGTGTGGCAGCTTGTAAAAACTCATCAGCAATGTTGTTTGTTGGCGCTAAAGTATCTCAATATGCATTGTTGCCTCAAGGGCAAATTGAAGCTGCAGATCGTGTGTTGAATATGGTAGCACAAATGGATTTGGAAGGCTTTGGTAACTGTTCAAATACAGGAGCTTGCGAAATTGAATGCCCTAAAAGTATTTCGTTAGATACCATTGCTCGTATGAATAGAGAATTGATGAAAGCAAGTTTAAAGTAATATAGTTACTTAAAATCTGTATTTAAATAACACTCAATTTATCTATTTAAAAAAATACTCTTATATTGTAGGTGTTTAATTACTGAATGTATGAAATAGTATCTGTTTTATACAGGTATAAGAAATGAAAAACAATCATTTTTTAAACACTCCGTTTAATAGCAATTAAGTTCCCAAATACTATATTACTAATACTTAAGTTTCTTTGAAAAATTAAACTGTAGTTTGTTATGCTTTATTTTTTATTTTTAGTACTTGTGTGTTTTCGCAAAACGAGTTTATTACCACTTGGAAAACAGACAACCCAGGAACTTCAAACAGTACATCCATTACCATTCCAACAATTGGTGGAGGATATAATTATGATGTAGATTGGGATAATGATGGCAATTTTGACGAGATTGGTATTACTGGAAACGTCACCCACGATTTTAATACATCTGGTACTTACACCTTTAGTATACGAGGCACTTTTCCACGTATTTATTTTAATAATCAAGGCGATAGACGAAAAATTATCTCCATAGACCAATGGGAAAACAACGCTTGGACTTCTATGGATAGAGCTTTTTCCGAAGCTTCTAATTTAATGGGCAATGCTACTGATACTCCCGATTTATCTGGTGTAACAAGTATGCGCTTTATGTTTGGTTTAGCTACTATTTTTGATCAAGATATTAGTGCTTGGGATACTTCTACAGTAACGAATATGAGTTATCTTTTTTATAATACAAGTGCTTTTAATAATGGCGGGCAACCATTAAGCTGGAATACTTCCATGGTATCAGATATGAGCTGGATGTTTAATATAACTACAGTATTCAACCAAGATATAAGTGCCTGGAACACTTCTAATGTAACAAATTTTTTAGGAATGTTCAGTAGAGCACAAGCCTTTAACCAAGATATAGGTGGATGGAATACTGCAAAAGCAACGAATATGTCTAGTATGTTTAATGGCGCTTGGGTGTTTAACCAAAACATTAGTGCTTGGGATACAAGTAAAGTGACAGGCATGGTTTCAATGTTTTTGGGAACTGGTGCTTTTAATAACGGAGGACAGCCGTTAACCTGGAATACATCTGCAGTAACTAATATGTTATTTATGTTTTGGGGAGCGGGTGGATTTAACCAAGACATTAGTGCTTGGAATGTAGAAAAAGCGACAGATTTTAGTTCTATGTTCTTTAATAATACTGCCTTTAATAATGGAGGGCAACCTTTAAGTTGGAATACAATAGCAGCTACAGATTTGTCAAATATGTTTATGAATTGAGGAACCTTTAACCAAGACCTTAGTGGTTGGAATTTAAATAATGTGACAAACCTACAAGCTATGTTTAGCCAAGCCTCTTTATACAATAACGGTGGACAACCTTTAAACTGGACTACAACAGGTGCAACAAGCTTTAACAAATTGTTCAGCGGTGCAACTGCTTTTAATCAAGATGTTAGTTCTTGGGATACAAGTAATGTAACAAATATGAGCTCAATGTTTTGGGGAGCGAGTGCATTTAATAATGGTGATCAACCTTTAAATTGGAATACATCTAGTGTAACAAATATGGGTAATATGTTTTGGTTAGCGGGTGGATTTAACCAAGACAACAGTTCCTGGAATGTAGATAGTGTCACTAATTTTTATTTAATGTTTACTGGTAGTACGGCATTCAATAACGGTGGGCAGCCACTAAGTTGGAGTACTCCAGCGGCAACTGATATGACTGCTATGTTTAGTAATACAGCTTTTAACCAGGACATCAGTACTTTTAACACTTCTTTAATCACCAATATGACTGCTATGTTTCTTAACACCCCTTTTAATCAAGACATTAGCGGTTGGGATGTATCTTCCGTTGTATCTATGAATGTTATGTTTTCCGGCACCACAGACTTTAATAATGCAGGGCAACCTCTTAATTGGAATACAGCTAATGTAACGAGCATTACCGATTTTACACTTATGTTTAATGGAGTAACACTATCAGACGCTAATTATGATGCCTTACTAATTGGTTGGGATGCTCAAAATCTTAAACCCAGCGAATCATTTGATGGAGGTAACTCTCAATATTGTACTATGGCTGCTCAAACTGCAAGGACACATATGACTGATATACTTTTACTTGGTGGTGATAATTGGACAATTACAGATGGTGGTTTATTTAGTGGTACTTGTGGCGTATTAGGTTTAGAAGATAATGAGTTAGGAAGCATTTTGTTATATCCTAATCCGGTTAAAGACATACTACATATACAAAGTAATAACATATTAGAACGTATAATTATGTATGATATAAATGGGAGGGTTTTACAAGATATTGTAGTATCAGGAAATAAAAGTCAGGAAAATATTTCACTAACCAACTTAAGTAGTGGCATGTATTTTATTAATACATATTCAAATAAAGGACAGATTACAAAGAGGATTGTAAAACAATAAATGGATAGCTTATTAAAGCAAGTTTAAAGTAATGTAAGAACATATAAACTTATCATAAATAAAAAATCTCAAGCAATAGTTTGGGATTTTTATTTAGATTTGATCCCCTAATATAATTATACTTTATGAACTATAAAATAATAACCCTTGGAATACTAATTTTTCTGTTAAGTATTCCATGTAATGCACAAACAGTTTCGAAAAAATCTTCAGAAGACCAAGCATATTTTGATGAAGACCAATTACTCCAACATATAAAAACATTGTCTTCAGATGATTATGAAGGAAGGAGAACCGGAACCAAAGGAGCAATAAAAGCAAAACAATATATAGTTGACCAATTCAAGGAATTAAAAGTATTACCTCTTGGCAAAACCTTCACACAAGATTTTACTTTTACAAGCAAAGGTAAAATGTACAATGGTGTTAATGTATTAGGATTTATTAAAGGAACTACTTTTCCATATAAATATATTGTGATTAGTGCCCATTACGATCACGAAGGAATTAAAAATGGCGAGATATACAATGGTGCAGACGATGATGCGTCTGGAGTAAGTGCATTATTTGCTTTTGCAGAGTATTTTAAAAATAATCCGCCTAAACATTCAGTAATTTTGGCAGCTTTTGATAGCGAAGAGTTGGGTTTAAAAGGCTCTAAATATTTTGTAAATAATTCTATTGTTCCTTTATATTATATTGAAGCTAATATAAATATGGATATGATTAGTCGCAGTGACAAGAATGAATTATTTGCTGTTGGGACACGTTATAACGAGACATTGAAAGCTCTAATTGAAAACTTTAAAGTATCAGGAAATATAAAATTATTAATTGGTCATGATGGCTCCGACGGCAAACAAAACTGGACAAACTCTTCCAATCATGGCTCTTTTCATAAAAAGAAAATCCCTTTTCTATATTTTGGAGTAGAAGATCATAAAGATTATCATAAGCCTAATGATGATTATGAAAACATTCATCCTGAATTTTTTAAAGAAGCGGTAAACATTATTATTTCTGTTTTTAATAAGTTAGATGCTATTGAGTTAAAAGAATAATATTTCATTTAAACAATTCATTATAAATTTTCATATGGATTTTTTATATTTATAAAAAGATATTATGAATATTTCATCTAAACTTCCAAATGTAAAGACCACCATATTTACGGTAATGGGGACTTTAGCGTATAAACACAATGCGATTAACCTGTCTCAAGGGTTTCCAGATTTTAAGAGCGATCAGAAATTGATTGACTTAGTTAGTAAAGCCATGAATTCTGGCTATAACCAATATGCTCCTATGCCCGGAATTTTAGAAATTCGAGTCGCCATATCAAAAAAGTTTGAATTGCTTTATAATGCAAGTTATCATCCGGAAACAGAAATAACTGTTACAGCAGGCGCTACACAAGCCATTTACACAATAATTTCATCGTTTATTAGAGAGAATGATGAAGTGATTATTTTTCGTCCGGCTTACGATTGTTACGAACCGACTATAGAACTTAATGGCGGGAAAACCATATCTATACAATTAGAAGCGCCAGATTATTCTGTTAATTGGGAAAGTGTTAAACAAAAGATTAATGATAAAACCAAAATGATTATCATTAACACGCCTCAAAATCCAAGTGGTACCATTTTTTCTGAAGCTGATATGCTTCAACTTCAACAATTAACCAAAGGCACAAATATAATTGTATTGAGCGATGAGGTTTATGAGCATATTATTTTTGATGGCGAAAAACACCAAAGCGTTTGCTTGTTCTCAAATTTAAAATCACGAAGTTTTATAACAGCTTCTTTTGGTAAAACGTTTCATAACACAGGATGGAAAATGGGTTATTGTTGTGCACCAAAAGAATTGATGGATGAGTTTAAAAAAGTACATCAGTTTAATGTGTTTTGTGTCAATCATCCATTACAAAAGGCATTAGCCGAATATCTACAAGAGCCTAATCATTATTTAGAATTATCAGAATTTTATCAAGATAAAAGAGATTTATTTTTAAACTTGATTAAAGATTCTAGATTCAAGTTTACAGCTTCAAAAGGCACTTATTTTCAAGGATTGGATTATTCAAAAATTACTTTAGAAAATGATTTAGATTTCGCAAAGCGATTAACAATTGAACAAGGGATTGCTTCAATACCAATATCGGTATTTAACGAAAATAATTTAGACAATAAAATGCTTCGCTTTTGTTTTGCCAAAACAGATGATACTTTAAAAAAGGCTGCTGAAATATTAAACAAGATTTAATTACTTTTATAAAATGCAAGATGAATTGAAAATAGCAATTATTCAAGCCGATTTGGTTTGGGAAAATCCATTAAAGAACAGATATCCTTTTTTAGTAAAAATTGAAGCACTTCCTGAAGATATTGATTTGATTATTCTTCCAGAAATGTTTACAACAGGTTTTACAATGAATGCCGAAGCGGTTGCCGAAACCATGGAAGGAGATACTTTAAAATGGATGCAATATCTGACTGTTAAAAAACAAGCTGCAATTGTAGGAAGTATTATTATTAAAGAAAACAACAACTTTTATAACCGATTGTTTTTTGTGCATCCTTCAAGAGAAATTGAATATTATGACAAACGTCACACCTTTACTCTTGTAGGAGAGCACAAAGTATTTGCTTCAGGAACTAAAAAACTGATTGTAAATTATAAAGGATGGAAAATTTGTCCTTTAATTTGTTACGATTTACGCTTTCCAGTTTGGTCAAGAAATGCGGAAAATTACGATGTGATAATTTATGTTGCCAATTGGCCAAAACCAAGAATTGAAGCTTGGGACGCTTTACTTAAAGCAAGAGCTATAGAAAATATGAGTTATTGTATTGGTGTAAATCGAGTAGGAAAGGACGAAAGTAATAACGAATATCCTGGACATTCTGTAGTTTATGATGCTTTAGGAAAACAGCTATCCAATTTTAAAGAAGACGAAGAAATGATAGAAATTACAACTTTGTCTAAAACAAATTTAACAACTATTAAAGAAAAATTAAAATTTTTAGACGATAAAGACCTCTTTTTTATTCCTTAAACACTAATGTTTCTATAATATCCCAGCCTGCTCTTACTGCTTCTATTTCAAAATGGCTTACACGCTCTGGTTGTCTTTTTAAAAGGTAATTTCCAGAATCGTATTTTTCATTTTCATTTTCATCAAATATGACACGAACATAATACTCACCTGGATCTACATTTAAAAAATCTAACACTTCTGGTTTGGTAGTGTATTGTTCTTCTTTTACCTCACCATTTTGGTCAATTAACTGTATAATTAAAGGATAAGTAGCATTTTGAAAAGTCAATCTAACATTACCATAATCGGAGAATTGTTTTGTACTAACTGAATAATTTAAAGTATCGTTTTTGTTTCCAAAAAAATCAGTAAACGTTTCAGGTAACATTTGTATTTTGTATCGTTCTTGTTCCCTCTTTGGAAAAGAAAAAGTATATCGGTTGTTAAGCTCATCAAAAGTTGTAGAAAAATCCACTTGCATAGAATCTTTATCAAGAATGGTTATCTTTTTTTCGTTAATTGATATAATTGGGATATTAGCTTCAATTTTAAAATCTTCAATAAAAGGACTTTTTCTACTTTGAATAGAAGTAATAACTAAAGAATCTTTTTCAAGCGACCTTAACCTAACCGTTAACGTATCTGCATAGGATGTGTTGCTAACTTTAAACAATAACGAATCGGTTTCAAATTTTGGCTTGTACCAATACAATAACGAATCTGCTTTTTGGTCTTTCGTTATTGTACTTTTATAATTGTTTGGTTTTTCAGACAGTAGATTAATCTTCATGTTTATGAAATCGCCTTCATATCCAAAAGCTATTTTATTCCCAGAAATTAGTTTAGGTCTAGTCGCTTTAAAATCGATTTCTTCATTAAATAACTTTATAGTATAAACAGCCGAAGTATCGGCAGAAACGCTTATAAAATCTTTTAGAAATCCTATTTTATCTGTTTTTTGCTGAAACGTATAATTGTTATTTTCTTCTTTTAAAGCAATCATTAAATAGGTTCCGGCCTTTAAATTTTCCAGCTTAAAAGTCGTTGTACTGTCTAATGTATTCGTAATATATTTTGGTTTTTGTTTGTAAATTATGGAGTCTGTAAATGTAGAATCTATTTCATACAATAATACCGAAACAAACTCGTCAGGTTTTCGGTTTACAGCATCAACTATTTTTCCTTTTACGCTTAAAGAATCGATATAATCGCCTGTCGAAAATACATATCTGTAAAATGGATAAGGATTACCCTCGTTGTTATCTACGATACTTTCGCCAAAATTAAAGGCGTAGGTTGTATTTGGTTGTAGTGTGTCAAAAATTTTAATTGTAATGTATTTACTTGCCGAACCCAAAGGTGTAATTTCAGGTTCTGGATCCATTGGAGGAGAAATAATGAGTTGTTTTTGCAAGTCTTTAATTTTAATATACTCGTCAAAATATATTTTTATTTCCTTTGCATTGAAATTAACCGAATAGTTTTCAGGAATAGATTTTAAAATTACGGGAGGCGTAACATCTTTTTCGCCTCCAGACGGTGTACCACGATTTGCACAATTAACCAAAACGAAACTTACAACAACGATAAAAATTAAATTTGAAAGACTCTTAGGCATTTTCTTATTAAAATTTTTCACAAATATAGGTAATTTTGTATGCTAAAAAGTATAACGAAAAAGGGTTTACGCAATTGCCATTGTAGCAACACTTATTTTAATATTGTCTGCTTTATTTAACATATTGCTACAGGCTTCAATAGTAGCTCCAGATGTAATAATATCATCTACCAAAAGAATATGTTTGCCTTCAATAAGGTTAGTATTGATTACGGAAAAAATTTCATTAACATCGTTCCATCGTGCTATTCGTTTTTTAAACACTTGGGTTTTAGTTGCCGTTGTTTTAATTAACACAGAATCTATATACTCTGCATTTAAAGATTTAGCAATTTCAATTCCAAATTTTGCAACCTGATTAAAACCTCTTTTTCGTAGTTTATTTTTATGTAGTGGCACTGGAATTACAACATCAATAGTAGTGTAGGCATCAACAGTTTTAAGTTCATTCCCTAACCATTCGCCCAAAAGTTTACCTATAGTTTCATGTCCTTTGTATTTTAAGTTATGAATTAATTGCTGTACAATTCCTTTCTTTTCAAACTTTAAAAGTGCTGTAGCATGTTCTATTTTAACACGTCCATAAAACACTTTTTCTACAGTATTATTATTTTCAAAATGATAATTGGTAACAGGCAAATTGTGTCTGCAAGTCGTACAAATATGGAGTTCATTATCAGTCAGTAAATGACTGCAAGCATAGCATACTTTTGGAAAGAATAAGTTCAACAGAATCTTAAACATATTTTATTAAATAAAGAAAATTGTATAAATTGAGTTTTAAGATATTAAGGGCAGCTCTAAAAACTCATTTCTTTCAAAAAACAAAGATAATGAATAAGATGCAAGGTATATTTTTTTGAATAGCCATAGCTATTGAAAAAAAATATAACGCAGTCAGATTGTTTATTATATTTGTTCCCATCGGGTTTTCAGAGATTTCCAAATACTGCCTCAAAATTCATCACATTATCTCGACCTGCCCGACTTTGTCATTCAGGCGGGTAGTATTTCAAAACTTTTTCTTGTCTTTGAAAAGCTCTGAAAATTTTGATGCGAAGGCATTTTTAGAGCTGCCCTTAAATTATAAGATAAATTAAGCCAATACAATAGCTAAATTTCTATTTTTGCATCATGGTAAATCAAGAAGATAAATTTAAGAAGGTAATTTCTCATGCAAAAGAATATGGTTACGTGTTTCAGAGTAGTGAAATATATGATGGGTTAAGTGCTGTTTACGACTATGGGCAAAATGGTGTAGAGTTAAAAAATAATATTCGCGATTATTGGTGGAAAGCCATGGTGCAAATGCACGAAAATATTGTGGGTTTAGATGCTGCAATATTTATGCATCCTACAACTTGGAAAGCTTCAGGACATGTTGATGCTTTTAGCGATCCGTTAATTGATAATAAAGACTCTAAAAAACGCTACAAAGCCGATGTTTTAATTGAAGATTATGTTGCCAAGTTAGAAGCTAAAATTGAAAAGGAAGTAAAAAAAGCAACCAAACGTTTTGGTGATGCTTTTAATAAAGAAGAATTTATCTCTACCAATCCAAGAGTTGTAGGCTACAAACAAAAAGGCGAAGCTATTTTAAAACGTCTCGGCAAATCTTTGGAAAACGAAGATCTAGCAGATGTAAAAGCACTTATTGAAGAACTAGAAATTACCGACCCTTTAACAGGAAGTAGAAACTGGACCGATGTTAAGCAGTTTAATTTAATGTTTGGCACAAAATTAGGAGCTTCTGCCGAAACTGCTATGGATTTGTATTTACGTCCGGAAACTGCCCAAGGCATTTTTGTAAACTTCTTGAACGTTCAAAAATCAGGACGATTAAAAATTCCTTTCGGAATTGCTCAAACAGGAAAAGCCTTTAGAAACGAAATAGTAGCTCGACAATTTATTTTTAGAATGCGTGAGTTTGAGCAAATGGAAATGCAGTTTTTTGTAAAACCCGGAACTCAAACCGAATGGTATGAGAAATGGAAAAAAACCAGACTAAAATGGCATTTATCATTAGGATTAGGAGCAGAAAATTATCGGTTTCATGATCATGAGAAATTAGCACATTATGCCGATGCAGCAACAGATATTGAGTTTAAATTTCCATTTGGCTTTAAAGAATTGGAAGGCATACATTCACGTACGGACTTTGATTTAAGCCAACACGAAAAATTCTCAGGAAAAAAATTGCAGTATTTCGATCATGAAGAAAACAAAAGTTATGTGCCTTATGTGGTTGAAACATCCATTGGTTTAGATCGTATGTTTTTAGCAGTATTATCAAATTCGTTACAAGAGGAAGAACTAGAAAACGGAACATCGCGAACGGTTTTAAAATTACCAGCGGTATTAGCTCCTACAAAGGCAGCAATTTTACCTTTGGTTAAAAAAGATGGTTTACCGGAAATAGCACATAAAATTTTTGAGGATCTTAAATGGGATTTTAATGTAGCCTATGATGAAAAAGATGCCATAGGAAGACGCTATAGAAGACAAGATGCTGCCGGGACACCATTTTGTATTACCGTAGACCACGATACTTTAGAAGACAATACAGTAACCATTAGACATAGAGACACTATGGAACAAAAACGAGTTAAGATTGAAGCATTACGAGAGATTATCAAGAAAGAAGTTGATGTAAAAACTTGGTTATTAAAAATGTAGATAAAATCATATTGCTAAGATAAAGCTTGCTTTATTTTTAATTAAAAATAAATTATCTTTACGATTCTTAACTCCATATTAAAACCTACTTATTATGAAAATAAAACTACACAGGCTTTTTATTTTCTTTTTTTTATTTAGTACTAACTTACTTATAGCACAACAAATTGAAAATAAGCCCCAAGGACCAACTTATTCAGGTTACCCTACAAAAGTTGAACATGTTCCTTCAATTGCTTCAAGAACAAATCTTGTTGTTGCAGAACTTAGCGAGTTTAAGGAAATGCAAGATGGAAGGCAAAGAGCTTCAAAATTTGATGTTGTTCCAGGAAAAGGGTCAAAAGGAGATGACATCTTAACCAAAGCCCCTTATTATTTAACAAATAAGATTCCAACAGATCCGCCTGAGCTTGTTTTTGAAACAGCTGCTTCCAATTCACAACCAACAGATCCTGCTGGAGCCGTAGGACCAAACCATTACTTTGCTGTTATAAATACAGCGTTTAGGATTTTTGATAAAAGTGGTAATCCATTAACAGCATTGTTAGGACCTAACAATATTTTTGGCGGAGTTGATGGTGATTATTGTTGTGATTTAACTGCTTCTTATGACAATGCAGCAGACAAATGGGTGATAACTATTTTAGGTGCTGGTGTTACTATAGCAGTTTCTGATGGACCGGATCCAGTAACTGATAGTTGGACCGTATACACATGGGCTGTTGTAAATGATTATCAAAAATTATCTGTTTGGAGTGATGGATATTATATGACCGATAACACGGGGTCTGTTAATAAAATTCATGTTTTTGAAAGAGATGCCATGATCGATCCTCCAGGAGCAGGAACCACACCTCAAATAACGAGTTTTAATCTACCAGGTTTAGTAACTTTTGGTTTTCATGGTCTGCAAGTCTTAAACGTAAGTAATAATAATTTACCAGCTACTGGCGGTGCTACCGTTGTGTATATGCAAGATGATGCATTTGGTGGAGGCATTGTACAAGATCATATAAAACTTTGGACCATTGATATGGATTGGGTAACGATAGGAAATTCAACAGTATCTGCTGCAACTCAATTAGGAATTGATGCTGGTACCGGAACAGTGACACCCTTTGTAAGTGTTTTTGATGGCGGTAGTTTTAATAACTTAGTTCAACCTGGCGGAGGTGTTCCTATTGATGCTTTACAAGCGACAATAATGAACCAAGCACAGTTCAGAAAGTTTGCAGGACATAACTCGGCAGTGTTTAATTTTGTCGTTGATGTAGATGGCACAGCAACAAAACAAGCTGGAGTAAGATGGTATGAATTGAGACAATCGGGTGATAATCAGCCTTGGAGTGTTTTTCAGGAAGGAACCTATACCGCACCAGATAATAGACATGCTTGGAATGCAAGCATGATTATGGATATACTAGGTAATATAGGATTAGGTTATACATCCATGTCAAGCCCAAATAGTACCGATCCAAATGTAAGAGTAGGCTCATATTATTCTGGGCGATTTGCCAATGATGCTCTAGGTACAATGGCTATAGACGAAGAAGTTATAATGGCAGGTGATGCAGATATTCCAGGAGGTGCTGGACGTTATGGTGATTATAGTAAAATTGATATTGACCCGGATGGTGATAAAAAATTCTGGTTCGTCAATGAATTAATGTCTACTGGACGGAAAAATATTGCGGGTGTATTTCAATTGGCACCTAATACTATGGATGATGTAGGTGTAATAAGTGTTGACACACCAACCGATGGTGCATTAACAAATGCTGAAACAGTTACAGTTACTGTCTTTAATTTTGGAGACAACGCTGCATCTGGTTTTAATATAACCTATCAGGTTGATGGTGGTTCAGTGATCACTGAAGCGTTTGTGGGCTCATTGGCATCTCAAACAACATCGCAGCATGTATTTGCTACAACGGCAGATCTGTCAACAGAAGGTAATACCTATTCAATAATGTCCTGTACAACTTTAGGTATAGACGAAGATACGGGCAACGATTGTGCAACTGAAAACGTTTTACATGTATCTGCCACTGATATAGGTGTTACTGCAATTACTGCCCCAGTAAGTGGTGAGGGATTAATCAACGAAATGGTTACTATTACCATAGAGAATTTTGGGACAGCAGCACAATCTAATTTTAATGTAAATTATATTATTGACAGTGGAACGCCTGTTGTTGAAATGGTTGCCGCTACCGTAAATCCTGGAAGTTCAATTTCGTATGATTTTGTCATTACAGCCAATTTATCAACGCCGGCAACTTATGCTATTTCTTCAAGTACACTATTGGCAGGTGATTCAGATGGAAGTAATAATACGGCTAACACTTCAATTACGAATTTGGAATGTCAAACGCTATCAAATACAACAGCTCAGCAAATAGGACCAGACGGTGGAACAATTACAACTTCTATAATCAATTTTACGGATGATTTTGTGATTGATGATGTGAATATAACCGTAAACATAGAGCATACATGGGATGATGATTTAAGTATTTCGTTATTCTCACCAGGTAATACGGTAGAAGTTGTTTTAACTGATCGAAATGGAAGCACTGGGGATAATTATATGACTACAGTGTTTGATGACGAAGCGGCAACACCTATTACATCAGGTGCGCCACCTTATAATGGTACTTTTCAACCGGAGGGTAGTTTAGCCACACTGGATGGTTTAAGCTCTATGGGAGATTGGTCGCTGGTAATTACAGATAACGCTAATGGTGATCAAGGTACACTTTTTGATTGGTCGCTTCAGCTTTGTGGTAATATGACTAATCCCATGGATGATGTAGGTGTAATAAGTGTTGATACACCTACAGATGGCACATTAACAAATGCTGAAACAGTTACAGTTACTGTCTTTAATTTTGGAGATAATGCTGCATCTGGTTTTAATATAACCTATCAGGTTGATGGTGGTCCCGTAATCACCGAAGCATTTGTGGGTACTTTAGCATCACAAACAACATCGCAGCATGTATTTGTCACCACAGCCGATCTTTCAACTGAAGGTCAAACATATTCAATAATGTCCTGTACAACTTTAGGTATAGACGAAGATACGGGCAACGATTGTGCAACTGAAAACGTTTTACATGTATCTGCCACTGATATAGGTGTTACTGCAATTACTGCCCCAGTAAGTGGTGAGGGATTAATCAACGAAATGGTTACTATTACCATAGAGAATTTTGGGACAGCAGCACAATCTAATTTTAATGTAAATTATATTATTGACAGTGGAACGCCTGTTGTTGAAATGGTTGCCGCTACCGTAAATCCTGGAAGTTCAATTTCGTATGATTTTGTCATTACAGCCAATTTATCAACGCCGGCAACTTATGCTATTTCTTCAAGTACACTATTGGCAGGTGATTCAGATGGAAGTAATAATACGGCTAACACTTCAATTACGAATTTGGAATGTCAAACGCTATCAAATACAACAGCTCAGCAAATAGGACCAGACGGTGGAACAATTACAACTTCTATAATCAATTTTACGGATGATTTTGTGATTGATGATGTGAATATAACCGTAAACATAGAGCATACATGGGATGATGATTTAAGTATTTCGTTATTCTCACCAGGTAATACGGTAGAAGTTGTTTTAACTGATCGAAATGGAAGCACTGGGGATAATTATATGACTACAGTGTTTGATGACGAAGCGGCAACACCTATTACATCAGGTGCGCCACCTTATAATGGTACTTTTCAACCGGAGGGTAGTTTAGCCACACTGGATGGTTTAAGCTCTATGGGAGATTGGTCGCTGGTAATTACAGATAACGCTAATGTTGATCAAGGTACACTTTTTGATTGGTCGCTTCAGCTATGTGGTAATATGACTTTGTCAATCGACAATGTATTAGTTCAGGAAGGTATTACAGTAATTTATGAAGAAGACAATCAATTCTTGATTAAATTACCTACTAATACTATTAATGAGCGACTCAATATGAATATATTAAATGTTCTTGGTCAAAACTTAATGTGGCGAACACTTGAAAATGAAACTGGACGGGGCTATGAATATAGATTAGATATGTCTCATGTTGCGGCTGGTATTTATTTTGTAAAGATCGGAAATAATAGAGCCAGTAATATTAAGCGCATAGTGGTTAAATAACTTTAATTATGTAATAGAAGAAATCCAAAACAATTGTTTTGGATTTCTTTATGCTCCAAATTTTATGTTGAAGAATCTATTCCTGTCTTAATTGAATATCAATAAGTTGGACAGGGCTTGCCTCATTACATCTATTCATTCTTCGTAAAGAAAGATATTTGAAATATACTTTGTTGGCATCATTTTTATACGGCATAAATTTTTCTTCACCTATATTAACAGGGTCGTATTTAATACCAGTTTTCTCATCAATAAGAATATAGCTGCATTTACTTTCGACCTGGTATTTTATTGTTCCAGCTACATAGCCTTCACTAATTAATGTGTTCATTTCTTTGGTTGTATTTGTTTCAGCTTTCTTCTCTGTTGCTGAAGCTTTTGTCGAATCACAGGACTGAGTCATTGATAAAAATAAAATTGCCGAGAGTTTAAGAAAGATATTCATGTTCATGATGTAAATTTTATTATTGAACAATTTACAAAATATTGCTTAAGCTTTAAAAATAAACCTTCAACTGTACAGTTCCTGTATGTATGGTTTTGCTGGTTTCGGTTTTTCTGCCAAAATAAGTGAGGTTAAGGTCTAAAAATTTAGTAATTTTTTTTTGAGCAAACAAACTCCAGGTAAAGTTTTCCCCGGGTTGTAAACCTTCTAACATTTGGTAACCAACTGGCGTATTTGCATTGCCTTCAAAATTATTTGAAAACACATTAAATTCGCCGCTAATCGCTGCTTTTTGTGTGCTGGCAAAGGTAAATGAAACGCCATACTTTTGCTGCTGTAAACTCTCAAAACTACCAATAGTATTATCTTTAGTAGTGTATTGATAAAACACATCAAAACGTGTGTTGTCATTTAATAAATAAGACAGCTTTGGATTAAAACTTACTTCATCAATATTAAAATTCTTGCTTGCAAAATTCTCGCTTACACTTTCATTGACATCAAAATTAGATTGTAATGTAATAAGCCAACTTGTTGCAAACTTATGGTTAAAGTTTAGTTGATGACTTTTTAAATTGTTTTCGATAAAGCCTATAGATAATAGGTTGCGAGATTTGTTTGACAAATAAGTGTATGAGGTTGTATAATGCTGTTTCCCTCTATTAAAAAATAACACATTTCTAAAAATTAATTGCAATCCCAACTGGTTTTTGGCATCGCTTTCAAAAGGATTGATATTAAAATTATTGCCATCACGTTTTATTTTTCGGTCTAATAAATAAGAGGTTTGATTGTAAAAGTGTGACCAGAACTTTTTAACACCATCTTCTCCAAAAAACTGCTGTGGATTAATAGTAAGCGTTTGGCTCAACCTGTTTTGATGCGTTTTTATAAACACACGATTTGGTAACAAGACTCTTATATAATTACCTTGATCTTGAAACTGTGCTATTTCAAATTCTTCTAATTCCTGAATGCCGTTATTATTATAATCAATCCAAGTGTAAGCACCTTGTCCAGCTTCAACTTCTACATAGGTAAAATCTTGCAGCGGAAGCGTTCCGGAATTGGTTTCGAAAACCGTGTTCCATAATATAAGTTGTTTAAAAAATCGCTGACTGTATTGCAATCTGGAGTTTAAGGATTGCTCATCTTCTACAGTTGTATCTTCACTTTTAAGCAATCTGAAATTAATGTATAGCGACAAATTTGTACGTTCATTTTGAATAATTTTAGAATTTATATAATAGGTATTTGATGTGTTCACTTTTTGTAAACTGTTGTTCCTAATACTATCGTTAATCCTGTTTTTATAACCAATTTCGGCGAATACTTTGGTGCTGTCTCCAATACCAACAAAGAACTCGTAAGACATAAATATTTGACTTAAAGGTGTTAGTTCATTCGTGATTTTATTTATTTGTTCGTTGTCTTCGAATGAAATTTTAGTACCAATCCAACTAGTGTTAAAACCATAAGAAATATGATTGAAAGACCTTAAAAACGTTGAGGTATTTATATTGGATTTAGCATTTAAAATACTTGTGTACGATATTATATTAAACCGATTCAAACGTAAATTAACTGTTGTTAAATGTCTGTTTCCATTAAAATTTTCGGAGTAATTTAAATGTTCAAATTGATAACTAATAACCCCTTTTTTTGGATGAAACAATTGCAAACCTGAAGTTAATAATTGTTGGTCGCCAAGCGGATTTTCTATATTCCAATCGCGATTAAATTCGGCACGATACAAACGCTCAATAGTCCTAAAATCATTTTGAATAAAATTGCCATCTATTTTTGCGCTTAAATCCCAAAGGCTATCTGTTTTAATAATGTTCTGTTCCAGTTTTAAGTATCCTGCAAAACCATCATTATTATCATCGTCTAAAGAAGAGAATAGATTCAAATCGTTTTTACTTCCTGCAAGTTCAAAATTAATAGTCGTTTTTTCAGAAGGTCTATAGCTTCCGTTAATTAGAGCTATTTGAAGTTTTGTTGGCGCAATAAGTTGTATAATGGGTTCGAAGTTTCCCTGCGGAATTCCTGCAATTGGCACAACATATTCGTATATATTGCTAATTGCATTAATGCTACTTAAAATGTAATTGCCTTGATTTTCGCCTACCAACGAAAATTTTACACTAAAAAGGTCATCGTTAGGATTGTTGGAAAACACAAATACTTCAACAGTATTTATGACTTCTTTTTTGTATAAAATCCTATTTTCATTAAATTCTTCCGGAACACCTGAAGGCGCAACCATTAACGATCTGTCATCACCAGCATCAGCTAAAATTTGAACTTGTTCGGGCGATAGATTTTGTTGTAAAGGTTGGTTTTTAGCATCGTTTTCAGAATAAACCGAAACACCAATTTTTAATTTATCAGTTTCATAGTTTCCACCACCAAGAACAATAAGACGCGAATAATTGCTATTGCTAAACTGATAGTCAACCGTAATTCGCATTTCGGAAGTTATCGGAAACGTGGAGTTGAAAATAATTTCTCCAGCATTATAATTTATAATATAATCTTTGCTTTCGCCACGTTCTACAATAACGCCATTTACATAAACGGTTTCGCTTCCCGAAACAATAAGAACAAACAGTTCGCCATTAGAGCCTTGTAATTTATATGGGCCTTGATTACCTTCTTGAGCAGTAAATTGACTGGTTTGAAATTGTCCTCTTACCAATGCTCCAGACGCAAAAAGATTGGTTTTAGAATCAGAATGCTCTAAATTTATATTTACCGATAAGCCTTGTACACGTTTAGAAAACTGTGCAAAATATGAATCTGTATTTATAAGGTCGATATCTCCAGCTCTAATATTCCAGTTTTCACTAAATAATTCTATAAAAACCTGATCAAATTCATCCAATCGTTGCGAATAACCACTTTCCTGAAGCGGAATATTCGCGTCTTGAATCGATGCTCTTAACGACACTTTATCGCTTAATTTTCCAGTAATTTGCAAATATAATTCACTTTTTAAAACCGAATTTTGATTATTTCCAACGGTAACACCTCTTGAAATACTTCCCGAAGTTGTTAAACCATCAAAAGGTGTAAAACTTCTTACATCGCTTGGTTGAGACAACTTATATAACTTATCTAAATTACGAGTGTTTTCTACTATTATTTCAGTGTCTAACTGCCTATAGGTTTTTGTTAAGAATTTTGGAAAACGCAAGTATTCAATAATAATCGAATCAGTTTCAATAGGTTTTTTAAAAGTTAACAATGCTTTTGAAAAATCAATAGTATAAAAAGAAGAATCTATAATGGTATTATTTTTTTTTCGTAACAGAAACTTACTGGAATTTATACTCACGCTATCAATAACAATAGAATCTTTTACAGCAACTTTTTTAGTTCTGTAATTAGAAGTTTGGTCTTGAGCAAACGCACAAACACTGAATAAAAGAATTAATAAAAGAAGTGTAAATTTCATCTGATACTTAAACTGTCATAACTCTAAAATATTTTGTTGATAGTTTTAGTTAAAAACAGCTATAAATTAATAGCGTAAAAGTAAAGCATTATTTATTTTAGCTGAAATATCTTATCCTTACAAATGAAAATCATCTCTTACAATGTAAATGGCATTCGAGCAGCAATAAATAAAGGCTTTATAGATTGGTTAAAAAGTGCCAATCCTGACGTGATTTGCTTACAGGAAATTAAAGCATTAAAAGAACAACTGGATTTAAACGTTTTTGCTGAAGCTGGTTATCAATATAACTATTGGTTTAGTGCACAAAAAAAAGGATATAGTGGTGTCGCCATATTATGTAAAACCGAACCAAGCCGTATAGAATATGGGACAGGAATAGCATCAATGGATTTTGAAGGCCGGAATCTTCGTATAGATTTTCCTGATATTTCAGTTATGAGTTTGTATTTACCATCTGGGACCAATATGATGCGTTTAGAGCACAAACTGGAATATATGGCACTATTTCAGGGATATATAAATGAGCTAAAAAAGGAATATCCAAACCTTATTATTTGTGGAGATTATAATATATGTCACGAAGAAATAGATATTCACAATCCGAAAGGTTTAAAAAATGTATCTGGATTTTTACCCGTAGAACGAGAATGGATTGGAAGTTTTATAGAAAGCGGATTTATAGATTCGTTCAGACACTTAAATTCGGCACCACATCAATACAGTTGGTGGAGTTATCGCGCCAATGCAAGAGCCAATAATAAAGGTTGGCGATTAGATTACGCCATGGTAGCAAATCCATTACAAGAAAAAATAAAAAGAGCCGTTATACTGTCTGATGCATTTCATAGCGACCATTGTCCAATTTTAGTAGAAATAGAAAATTTGTAAGTAGTATTCAGTTGGCAGTATAAAATACTGTAAACTTTACACTAAATTCTTATAAATAAAAAATAAAAATGATAAAAAAAATATTATTAACAGTTGTAGCACTAATTTTTATAACCTCATGTGTGTCACCAAAAGTTTATAAGGATTTAGAAGGAAAATACACCAATTTAAAAAAAGAAAACAGGAATCTTTCCAATAAAAATGAAACGCTTTTAAATGCCAAAAATAAAGCAGAAAATAGTTTGAGACAGCTTCAAAGAGATTACGACGAAGTAGTTGTACAAAGAGATAAATTGCAAAGCGATTATAATGCAATAAAGTCAAATTATGATAATTTAAAAGCTTCTTATGATGCTTTAGAAGAAAACAGTTCGGCTGCTATTGCAGAAAATTCCAAAAAGAACAGAGAGTTATTAGCCCGATTAGAAGTTAAGGAGCAAGCTCTTGCTTCAGAAAATGCAAGATTAGAAACATTAAAAAAAGAATTGGAAAACAGGTCAAGGCGTGTAGAAGAATTAGAAAGTCTTATCGCTGCAAAAGATGCTGCAATGACAGCTTTAAAAAATGCAATTTCCAGAGCATTATCCGATTTTGAAGGCAAAGGATTAATTGTAGAACAACGCGATGGAAAAGTTTATGTTTCTATGGAAAATAAATTATTATTCGGTTCAGGAAGTTGGGAAGTAGGAGCCGAAGGACGTAGAGCAGTACAACAATTAGGAAACGTATTAGGCGATAATCCAGACATCGCAGTATTAATTGAAGGTCATACAGATAATGTGCCATATACCGGAAGTGGACAAGTAAAAGGAAACTGGGATTTATCTACCAAACGTGCAACAGCAATTGTGCAGATATTACGTGAAAATGCAACTATAAATCCAGAAAATTTAACAGCAGCCGGAAGAGGCGAATTTGCTCCAATTGCTACTAATGATACTGCTGAAGGGAAAGCAAAGAACAGACGTATTGAAGTTATTTTGACACCTAAATTAGATGATATTTCAAAATTGTTGAATGATCTATAAGGGTTGATTTGTCATTCCTGCGTAGGCAGGAATCCATTATTATTCAAGTTTTAATTATTAAGGATTCCCGTTTTCACGGGAATTGAAAATAAATTTTCAATGAAATACACAACACTTCCAAATACCAATATAAAAGTTAGCAAAATATGCTTGGGTTCTATGACTTGGGGCAACCAAAACACAGAGGCCGAAGGGCATACACAATTAGATTATGCCTTTGAACAAGGGATTAATTTTATAGATACAGCAGAATTATATCCAGTTCCAGCCGAAGCAAGAACATACGGTAGAACAAGTGAAATTATTGGTACTTGGTTACAAAAAACCAGGAATAGAGACAAGGTAGTATTAGCATCAAAAATTGCTGGACCAGGAGAATATACTGAACATATACGAACAACTGGTTTTAGTCAAGAAGCGATTAAAGATGCAGTAAATCAAGAGTTAAAAAGACTCCAAACCGATTATATAGATTTATATCAATTGCATTGGCCAGAACGACAGACCAATACCTTTGGTATTAGAGATTATAGTCATAATCCCAACGATCCTTGGGAAGATAATTTTAACCAAGTGCTTCACACACTTGACGACATTATTAAAGAAGGAAAAATTCGTTATGTTGGTTTATCTAACGAGAAAGCATGGGGAATGATGCGGTATTTGGAAGAATCTAAAACACATAATCTTCCACGAATAATCACCATTCAAAATGCATATTCGTTGTTAAACAGACCTTTTGAAGGCGATATGGCAGAAGTAGCTATTAGAGAAAAAATAGGATTGTTAGCTTATTCTCCATTAGCATTTGGAGTGCTTTCCGGTAAATATATTAAAGGGACAGCTAGTAAAAACTCTCGTTTAAAATTGTTTCCAATATTTACAAGATACAGTAGCGAGCAATCTACCGAAGCCACCAAGAAATATTTACAAATTGCAGAGAATAATAATTTGAGCTTAACACAAATGTCTCTTGCTTTTGTGACACAGCAACCATTTGTAACCAGTACTATTATTGGAGCTACAACTATGGAGCAACTCAAAGAAAATATTGATAGTATTAATATAGAATTAAGCAAAGACATTTTAGAACAGATTAATGCAATACATGCTGTAATACCTAATCCTGCACCTTAATATTTTGTCATTCTGGCGGGAGCAGAAATCCATAAAAACAAAAAAAATCCTTACTCTTTCGAATAAGGATTTTTTTACAATTCAATTTTGTTACCATTTTTATCAAAAAAATGATATTCTAGATATGTGTAAGCATCTCTTGGTAATATATTCACCCATTTTTTGTGTTCAAAAAACCATTTTGAACGTATAGATGGAAAGCCTTTTGTTAAATAGGCTGCTATAAAAGGATGTGTGTTTAAAGTCAGCTTTTTATAGTCTTTTTTTAATAGTTCTTCCAGATCGTGCGAAATCTTTTGTACGATTCCGATAGGAGCTTCAACTTCTTGACC
The DNA here is from genome assembly GCA_003709165.1 of Flavobacteriaceae bacterium PRS1. Classification (GTDB taxonomy): domain Bacteria; phylum Bacteroidota; class Bacteroidia; order Flavobacteriales; family Flavobacteriaceae; genus PRS1. The sequence continues at coordinate 15,402 of RDRZ01000002.1, read as the reverse complement.
ATTAATACCATTTGGATCTTCCTCTCTGGTTTTAATTTTCAGTTCTGGTCGTACTCGTTGTCTGGTTATTTGTATCAATCCAAATTTACTTGGAGGTAAAATTTTGTGTTTTGCTCTGTCATCTTTCATTTCTTCACGAAGATGATTAAAGAGTTTTTTTCTATGTACAGCTCTATTCATATCAATAAAATCAACTACTATGATTCCGCCCATATCACGCAAGCGTAATTGGCGAGCAAGTTCAGTAGCCGAAATTAAATTAACTTCAAGTGCTGTATCCTCTTGGTTTTTTGCTTTGTTAGAGCGATTTCCGCTATTAACATCTATAACGTGAAGAGCTTCTGTATGTTCTATTATAAGATAAGCTCCTTTTGCCATAGACACAGTGCGTCCAAAGGATGTTTTTATTTGCCTCTCAATTCCATGTTTTTCAAAAATTGGAATATTAGACTGATACAACTTAACTATTGATTCTTTTTTAGGTGCAATTTCTTGCAAATAATCTTTTATTTGAATGTAAAGCAATTCATCATCTACTATTATTGAAGTAAAAGAGTCATTAAATATATCTCTTAAAATAGAAGAGGCTTTATTCATTTCTCCTAACACTTTACTAGGATGATGTGCTTTATGTAGCTTTTTACACATTGCGGCCCAACGACCATACAAATTTTGTAAATCTCTGTCTAGTTCAGCTACTTTTTTGCCTTCTGCAACAGTACGTACTATAACTCCGAATCCTTTTGGAGTTATACTTTTAAGCAAACGTTTAAGTCTGTCTTTTTCTTCTCTGTTTTCAATTTTTTGAGAAATTGAAATTCGATCAGAAAAAGGAACTAAAACTAAATATCTACCAGCTAATGAAAGCTCCGAACTAATTCGTGGTCCTTTAGTAGATATTGGTTCTTTTACTATTTGTACTAATACAGATTGATTTGATTTTATGGCGTCAGCAATGCTGCCGTTTTTATCAATATCTTTTTCAAATGGGAAATTCTTTAAAGAATAATCTCTAAGTTTACCTGTGCTTACACGTTTTACGAATTTTAAAAGAGTTGGAAGTTTTGGACCTAAATCATGATAATGCAAAAACGCATCTTTTTTATAACCAACATTAACAAATGCTGCATTTAAACCAGCAACAGATTTTCTGATTTTGGCTAAAAACACATCGCCAACCGAAAAATTATTGCCTTCTTCATCTTTTTGTAATTCAATTAGTTTTCCATCTTTTAATAAGGCAAAATCAACAGTGTTAGAACTAGAACGAATTATTAATTCTTTATTCATTTTGTTAATTTTAATCTATCACGTTTAAGTGTGACAGATGGATTATACATATTTAATTTGATTCACAGGCCCCGATAATTATCGGGATTTTAATCTGTAAAATTTATGATTATGGTAAGGTAAAAGCATATTATACTTAATACACATAGATTTTCAGTTTTTATACTTGTTCTTTTTCCCTTTGTCTGCGTTAAAATTTAAATCGTAGCTAAGGCTATGATTGAAATTTGTGCCTTGATAAAGAAAAAAATAAATTTGTCAAAATTCCTAAAAACATAAGTGTATAAAGTAAATTATCATAAATTTAATATCAAAGAACGATTTTAATATAAATCGAAAAAGTAGTCATCAAACTACTTTTTCGTGTTAATTTTTCTTGTGACGATTAGCTCTTCGTCTTTTTTTACGCTTATGCGTAGCAACCTTGTGTCTTTTACGTTTTTTACCACTTGGCATAAATTAATACTTTTTTTAAATTAATATTTTATTAATTGTTTTATTTAATCTTAACATTAGCTTTTATACTTTCAACAAAAACTTTTGCTGGTTTAAATGCAGGTATGTTGTGAGCCGGAATTATAATAGTTGTATTTTTTGAAATATTTCTACCGGTTTTTTCTGCTCTGGCTTTGATGATGAAACTGCCGAAACCTCTAAGATATACGTTATTGCCACCTTCTAAAGATGTTTTAACTTCACTCATAAATGTTTCTACTGTTGCTTGAACATCTCCTTTTTCTATTCCTAATTTTTCAGAAATTTTTGCTACTATATCAGCTTTAGTCATTGTTTGTTGTTTTTTAAAGGGTTATTTATTAATTATAAGGGTTGCAAATATATGTATTTTATATTCAATATTTCAAGTCTAATACATTAAAATTTAACCAAATAAACGTTTATTTTTGTCAGTCAAGGAATTTTTTTAAATGAATTTTACAAAAATATTAATATATTGGTATTCAGAACATAAGAGAGAGCTTCCTTGGAGAGAAACACGAAATCCTTATTGTATATGGCTTTCAGAAATTATAATGCAGCAAACACAAATTAAACAAGGCTTACCTTATTATGAAGATTTTGTTGCTAACTTTCCTACAGTTTTTGATCTTGCAATAGCTAAAGAAAGTACCATTTTAAAGCTGTGGCAAGGTTTGGGTTATTATTCGAGAGCTCGGAATTTGCATTTTTCAGCAAAGTATATTGTAAGCGAATTAAACGGAGAGTTTCCGAAGACCTATAAAGAGCTATTAAAACTTAAAGGCGTTGGAGATTATACTGCAAGCGCAATTGCTTCAATTTGTTATAATGAGCCAGCAGCAGTTGTAGATGGTAACGTTTATAGAGTATTGTCCCGTTTTTTCGGAATTGAGGTTCCTATTAATTCAACTCAAGGTATCAAAAAATTTAAATCACTTGCGCAATCACTATTGCCTAAAAACAATATTGGAGATTATAACCAAGCAATTATGGAGTTTGGTGCAACGCAATGCAAACCAAAGACGCCAAATTGTAAAATATGTCCATTAAATGCAACATGTGTAGCATTGCAATTTGACAGAATAGCAGAACTATCTGTTAAAATTAGTAAAACTAAAATTTCAAAAAAATATTTTAATTTTTTAGTGTTTGTTTCAGAAAGCAATAAAACGATTTTAGAGCAACGTAAAGAGAAAGGGATTTGGCAATATTTATATCAATTCCCCTTAATTGAAACAAGTGAATCATTATTACATGAAAATTTCAAAAATAATAATGATGTGATTACATATATTAATGGTGCAGATTATAGTTTTAGTCTTTTTAATGAAACCGAAATTGTTCATAAACTTTCTCATCAACATTTATATACAAAGTTTTGGGTTTTAAAAGTTAAAGAACTTCCGAGAACAGGAATAGATATAACAAAAATAAAATCTTATCCAGTACCAGTTTTGATAAGCAGATTTATAGATAGGTTTAATTTTTAGAATAAATATATTGTTCATATTTTTTTATTACTTTTAAAAAAGTCTATAATAATTCGGTTAATTTTGTATTTTTAATAAAATAAATAATTATGTCAGGAACATTAAATAAAGTGATGCTAATTGGGCATTTGGGAGACGAAGTAAAAATGCATTATTTTGAAGGTGGTGGCTGTATAGGTCGTTTTCCGTTAGCCACAACCGAAACCTATGTTAGCAAACAAACTAATGAGCGTGTTTCTAACACAGAATGGCATAATATAGTGGTAAGAAATAAAGCTGCAGAGATTTGCGAAAAATATTTAAGCAAAGGAGACAAGGTTTATATTGAAGGACGAATTAAAACACGTAAGTGGCAAGATGATAAAGGAATAGATCGTTTTTCTACCGAAATTCAGTGTAAAGATTTTACATTTTTATCCACAAAAAGAGAAAGCGCTTCAGTTGAAGCTGCTTCACAAGAAGTACAACCATCTGTACAGAAAAATCAAGAAGTAGTAAACGAGCCAGCCACAGAAGAAGATGACTTACCGTTCTAAATTGTTTCACTAATACAATATCATTTGGATCCCGATCCCTTTAGTTTAATTATCTACCTTAACACAATTGATGTTTCAATTGCATTTGGATTTGTCATTTTATTTTTCCTTTTGCTATGTTCAGCATTAATTTCGGGTGCCGAAGTCGCTTTGTTTTCGCTCACAAAAATAGATATTGATACTGCTCTAGAAGAAAAATCCAAGCCTATAGAGATAGTTTCTAAACTTTTACAAAACCCTCAAAAATTATTGGCGACTATATTAATAGCCAATAATTTTATAAATATTGCTATTGTTATTTTGTTTGCTTCAATAAGCGATATTTTATTTAAAAATGTTAATACTGCTATTGATTTTTATTTTTTTGAATTTAATCTCGTATTCTTTTTAAAAGTAGTTACTGCCACATTTTTGATTTTGCTTTTCGGAGAAATATTACCAAAGGTATATGCCAGCCGGAATAATTTAAAGTTTTCGAAATTCATGGCATATCCATTAAAAATATTAGACACTGTTTTTTCGCCTTTAAGTTTACCAATGCAAAGAGTAACAAAAACTATTAGTAATAAATTACGGAAACAGAAATCTAATTTAAATATTGATAAATTATCGCAAGCTTTAGAATTAACCAGTGAAGAAGACACAACGAGTGAAGAGCATAAAATATTAAAGGGAATTTTGTCTTTTGGAAATACTGACACTAAACAAGTGATGCGACCACGAATTGATATTTTTGCTTTAGATGAAAATCTAAAATATAGCGAGATTATTCCCGAAATAATTAAACATGGTTATTCCAGAATTCCTGTTTACAAAGATAATGTAGATACTATTTCGGGTATTTTATACGTAAAAGATTTATTACCTCATTTAGATAAAGAATATTTTGATTGGACGAGCTTACTTCGAGAACCGTTTTTTGTGCCTGAGAACAAAAAGTTAGACGATTTAATGGTAGAATTTCAAGAAAAGAAAGTGCATCTTGCTGTTGTAGTTGACGAGTATGGAGGAACTTCTGGGCTTGTTTCTCTTGAAGATGTTATAGAAGAAATTGTAGGTGATATTGGTGATGAGTTTGATGTAGATGACCTTACATATTCTAAACTCGATGAAAACAATTTTGTGTTTGAAGGAAAAACAACATTAAAAGACTTTTATAAAATTATTGAGCTTGAAGATGAAACTGTTTTTGAAACTAAAAAAGGTGAATCAGAAACTATTGCTGGATTTGTTTTAGAGGTTTCCGGAAGTTTTCCTAAAAAAGGAAGTGAAATAAATTTTGATAATTACGTTTTTACTATTGAAGCCATAGATAAAAAACGCATAAAACAAATTAAAGTTACGATTAAAGATTAGTGTAACTACACAGTACTTAAAGTGTGATAAAGTTGTAAGTACTTAAAGTTATTGGACAAGCTCTAAAGTTTAATTATCATTGTTGTTAGTAAAAAAATTAATAAGTCGCTAAAGCATTGTGTTTGTTATACTTAAACAAGTTCAGCACAAGTTATTTAGAGGTTTCTAAAATTTGACACCTTGCTTTTGAAAATATGCAAGGAAACGCGAGTTATTGAACCTGATTAATTTTAACTAATACAATATCAATTAGTTATAATGTAGTCTTGATTCTTTGCTCTTATAGCGAAGCAGTCTTATGTCTTTAGCCTGACAATACTGTTTAATTATAATAAGATACCCACTTTTGTGGGCAATGCTATGAAAAATATATTCTTCCTTTTTGCAATAGTCTTTTTTATGTCTTGCGGTAACGAACCTATGCCAAAACCAAAAGCATTTTTAAGATTAGAGTATCCTAAGCCACAATATAAAGAAGTTAATACCAACTTACCCTTTACTTTTAAAAAAAACAGTATTGCTAATAAAATAGGAGTTATAAAATCATCAAGAAATAAAAAAACTTTAGGCTTAGAAGTTACTTATCCTACTATTAAAGCAACCATTTTTTTGACATATAAAAAAATAGATGCCAATAATTTACAATTGCTAATTAATGATGCACAAAATATTACTCAATCACATGCAAGAAAAGCAGATGCAATAACAGGACAGTCATTTGGAAATCTTGAACAGCGTGTTTATGGTATGTTTTACGAAGTAGATGGGAATGTAGCATCACAAGCCCAATTTTATGTAACCGATAGTATTACCCATTTTTTAACGGGTTCTTTATACTTTTATGTAAAGCCTAATTATGATTCAATTCTTCCTGCCGCAGATTATCTTAAGAAAGACATTCAGCATATTATGGAAACCTTAAAATGGAAAGAATAGGAAGCACCTTTTTAAAAAATGCTTTTTCATTTATAAAAAATTTATAGAAATAACGAGTATAACTATAACAACTAATCCAATTAAAATAATCTTGTTTCTAAGGTTATTATTTTTATTAATAGATAAATCTGGATGTAGATTAAAAAGGGAAAAGATTTAATTTGAAAGCTCTGAATTAAAAATAACCCAGAGCTTTCGCTAATTCTCCCTAATGACTAATTAATAGCACTGTAAATGTCTGTAATAAAAGGACACTAAACAATACGTAACGTTACGTATATTTACAAAAAGAAATCTTGATTTTATTTTGCCCAAATCAATAAACTATTCTGATGAGATTCTATATTTAGTTTATTGATAATGTGACTTTTATGTTTTTCGACAGTTCTGCTAGATGTAAATAAAATAACACCAATCTCTTTAGCAGTTTTATTTTGAGCAATTAATTTAAGTATCTTTTTTTCGGTAGGTGTTAAAATACTCATATCAATTACGTCTTCTTGAGTTAACATAAATTCTTCAATTTCTGGACTATAAAAAGGGTTGTTGTTTTCAATGGCAGTCAGGCAGTTTTCAATTTCGCTTAAAGCAAATTCTTTAAGTATATAACCAGAAACGTTTAATGCTTTTGCCTGATGGTAAAGTTGTGCGCTCTTTTCGAAAGTTATAAGCACGATTTTTGTTTTTATATTATTACTTATACAGGCTTCGGTAATCTCTATACCTGATTTATAAGGCATTCTAATATCTAAAATAGCAATGTCTGGTTTATGCTTAATTATTAATTCGTAGGCTTCTTTACCATTTGTTGCGCTTCCAACTACATTGTGGTTTTTTTCGGTTAAAAAATCATATAATCCTTTTAATACTAAAGGGTGGTCATCGGCAATAATAATGGATGGCTTCATGAAATGTATAGGGATTTAATACGTTATAATTAAAGTTTAAGATATAATTGTTTTTTTTGATAATCTATAATGGCATTTCCTTTTTTTAAAATATCCGCTCCAATAATACCATCCACAGGATTTGAGTTATGATTAATTAAAGCAGTATTAACATAGGTAAGATTAAACAAAATTAATGCAACCTTATCTTTTTCCCATTTACCTATTTTAACCACATTTTTTTTAGAAATTTTTGTCAACATATCTGTTGCACCAGCTCCAGCTGCTTTAACATCGGAATCTTCAACTTTTAAATTAAAGGTCTCAACCGAATCAAAACCAATACATGAATTTGATGCGCCTGTATCTAAAATAAACTTGCCTTTAATGCCATTTATGCTTGCATTAATTTCAAAATGATTAGTCTTCGTAAACTTAAGTTTAATTTTTACATAGCCTTGCGGTATAAGAAATTCTTGTAACGTCATTTTTTTTAAATAGTAAGAATCATAGATTAATGAAATAACCTTTACATCTTGACTTGTTATTTTGCTTACTTTCTTTGTTGTAAAGATGTTGAATAAACTATAGCTATTCAATATTTTTACGCCTCTAAAATAAACAAAATTACTTCGTTATTTTTGCAAACTTTATTTCCTAACAAACCCTTACTTTTGCTGTATGATAATTACAGACACTCATACACATTTATATAGTGAAGCTTTTAATGAAGACAGAAAAGAGATGATTGAGCGTGCTTTAGACTTAAAGGTAAGACGCTTTTTTATCCCTGCCATAGATTCTTCTTACACAAAAGCAATGTTTCAGTTGGAAAAAGACTTTCCTGAAAACGTATTTTTAATGATGGGATTGCATCCAACGTCTGTTAAAGAAAATTATAAGACTGAATTAGAACATGTTAAACAATTATTATTAGAGCGTTCTTTTATTGCGATTGGTGAAATTGGGATTGATTTGTATTGGGATAAATCAACCTTAGCTTTTCAGCAAGAAGCTTTCAGAACTCAAATAAAACTTGCAAAACAATATAAACTGCCAATCGTAATACATTGCAGAGAAGCTTTTGATGAGATATTTGAAATATTAGAAGAAGAAAAATCAGATGATTTATTCGGAATTTTTCATTGTTTCACAGGTACTTTAGAGCAGGCTCATAAAGCCATTTCGTATAATATGAAGCTTGGTATTGGAGGTGTTGTGACTTTTAAAAACGGTAAAATAGATAAATTCCTAAATCAAATAGACCTTAAACATATAGTATTAGAAACCGATTCGCCATATTTATCGCCAACACCATATAGAGGGAAGCGCAATGAAAGTAGTTATATATTAAAGGTGTTAGAAAAGGTATCGGAACTATATGAGTTATCACAAGAAGAAATAGCCGAAATTACTACATCAAATTCTAAAGACGTTTTTAAAGTTTAAAATGAAGACATCAAACATACTATTAATATATACAGGAGGAACAATTGGGATGATTAAAGATTCCGAAACAGGAGTTTTGCGTTCTTTCGACTTTAATAATTTAATAATTAAGATTCCGGAACTTAAACTTTTAGATTGTACCATACAAACCATTTCATTTAATGAACCTATAGATTCATCGAATATTAATCCTGAATATTGGGCTGAAATTATTGAAGACAATTATAACTCTTATGATGGTTTTGTTGTGTTACACGGAAGCGATACAATGAGTTATTCGGCTTCAGCATTAAGCTTTATGTTAGAAAACTTATCCAAACCAGTAATTTTTACAGGCTCACAATTACCAATTGGAGATTTAAGAACCGATGCCAAAGAAAATTTAATCACTTCTATTCAAGTGGCATCGTTACTAAAAGAAAACAAACCTGTAATAAAAGAAGTAGGTTTGTATTTTGAGTATAAATTATACAGAGGCAATCGAACCACAAAAATAAATGCCGAACATTTTGAAGCATTTGCTTCCTTAAATTATCCGGATTTAGCAGTTTCAGGAGTCCATTTAAAAATTAACTTTCCTTATTTACTTGAGCCAGATGCTACAATAAAGTTAGTTGTACATAAAGAAATGGATACTAATATTGCCCTTGTAAAATTATTTCCAGGAATTTCTTGTTCTCTCTTACAAACCATATTTAATTCTACAAACCTTAAAGGGATTGTTTTAGAAACTTATGGAGCAGGAAATTGCACTACTGAAGATTGGTTTATTACATTATTAAAAGAAGCTATAACAAAAGGAATATATATTATTAATGTAACACAATGTTCGGGAGGAAGTGTAGCAATGGGTCAATATGAAACAAGTACACAGTTAAAAAAGATAGGGATTATCTCAGGAAAAGATATAACAACCGAAGCAGCAATTACAAAACTAATGTATTTATTAGGTAAAAATTTATCTTCAAACGACTTTAGAACTCTTTTTGAAACTTCTTTAAGAGGTGAAATATCTTAAAATTAACAATCAAAACTTTAGCAGTTAAGTTTTTTTTTGTTATTTCAACCGCTGTAAGAAAAAAATAAATTTTTAGAGAGGTGGCCGAGCGGTCGAAGGCGCACGCTTGGAAAGCGTGTATGCGTTAATAGCGTATCGAGGGTTCGAATCCCTTCCTCTCTGCACAAGAGAATAATAACTAGTTTTATTTTCTTTGACACACAAATAAGAGATTTATTAGATCAACAAGGTTAATCTTATCTTCTCTATCGTAATTTTTATTTTTTAATTACATTTTTTTTATATCTTTAACCCTTAACTAATAAAATTTAAGATTAAAATCAATGAAAAGATTATTTTCTATTCTGGCTATCGCTGGTATTATGACATTCGGAACTGTAAATGCTAATACAAATGCGAACACAAACACAAACACAAACACAAACACAAACACTATTGTTAATACGGTTGTAAGTTTAACTCAAGAAGATGATGCGGCTCCTGCTGAAGAAGCTACATTTCATCAAGAATTAAAAAAGAGATTTATTGAAGGAGGTGCAGGTTTTATGGGCATTGTATTATTATGCTTAATTCTAGGTTTAGCAATCTCTATTGAGAGAATTATCTTTTTAAATCTTTCTACCTCAAATACTAAAAAATTAACTCAAAACGTAGAAGATGCACTTGCTTCTGGTGGTGTTGATGCTGCAAAAGAAATATGTAGAGACACAAAAGGACCTGTAGCTTCTATATTTTATCAAGGTTTAGATAGAGTTGATGAAGGATTGGAACAGGTTGAAAAAGCTGTTGTAAGTTATGGAGGTGTGCAAATGGGACAATTAGAAAAGAACGTGTCTTGGATTGCACTATTTATTGCATTGGCTCCTATGCTTGGTTTCATGGGAACAGTAATTGGTATGATTTCTGCATTCGATAAAATTGAAGCTGCTGGAGATATGAACCCTTCATTAGTTGCTGGAGGTATTAAAATAGCACTTTTAACAACTGTATTTGGTTTGGTAGTAGCTATTATACTTCAAATATTTTATAATTACATTATTGCAAAAATAGATAGTATAGTTAACGATATGGAAGATGCATCAATTACATTGATGGACTTATTAATCAGACACAAGAAGTAATAACCCTTTAAAATAATATAATTATTATGAATTTACATAAAATTTTAAAGATACTTGCTGCTGTATTAAGTTTAATTGGCGCTATAATTTTAGTGATGATTATCTCTAAAGGCGATACAGCAATTACTTCGGCTTATGAAGCTGGTGAAGACACAAGTTTAGTTGACAATATGGCTTATGTTGCCTACTTGATTTTTGTAATAGTTTTGTTATTTGTTATAGGTTTTGTAATCAAAAATTTATTTACAGATACTGGATCTTTAAAAAGCACCTTAATAGGTTTAGGAGCATTTGTCGCTATATTAGTAGTATCTTATGTTTTATCTGGAGGAGATCCAACTGTATACAAGCATAGTGAAGGCATAGCAACTGAAATGTCGTCTCACTTAGTTGGAGCTGGATTAGTAGCATTTTATATTTTAGGTATATTAGCTATTGGTTCAATATTATTTACAGGAGTTAAAAAACTAATCAAGTAATTATGGCAAAACGAGCAGCACCCGAAGTTAATGCAGGCTCTATGGCAGATATTGCATTTTTACTGTTAATATTTTTCTTGGTAACTACGACTATGGAAAAAGATTGGGGTATTAACAGGAAGTTACCCCCAATGGAAGATTCTCAAGAAGATGTAATTATCAAACAAAAGAATATATTTACCGTTTTATTAAATGGTAAGGATCAATTGCAGGTAGAAGATGAACTAATGCAAGTTAAAGATTTAAGAGCTGCTGCTGTTGAGTTTTTAGATAATGGAGGAGGAACTAATGCAGATGGCGAAAAATGTAATTATTGTAAGGGGAAAAGGAATCCAAAATCTTCCGATCATCCAGACAAAGCAATTATTTCTTTAAAGAACGAACGACAAACATCTTATGGTTTCTATATTTCAGTTCAAAACGAATTGGTAGGGGCATATAATGTCTTGCGAAATAGGCGAGCTCTTGAAATAGGTCCACAAAAAGGATTTAGAGGTATGGATTTTTTAGAGATGCAAAAGAACTCTAAACCTAGTTCAACTTGGATTGGTAATAAAAAAAAGTTAAAAGAGCTGATATCCCAAATAAAATTGGAGTATCCTATGAAACTTTCAGAAGTTCAGTAATTTAGAATTTAATACAGTATTATAACAATATGTCTAAATTTAAAAAGAAACAAGATGGCGGTGTGCCAGCAATTAATACAGCATCTTTACCAGATATTGTGTTTATGTTATTATTTTTCTTTATGGTAGCTACTGTAATGAGAGATAGTACGCTTAAAATTGAAAACAAACTACCATCAGCTTCAGAAGTTGAGAAACTTGAAAAGAAGAATTTGGTGATGTATATTTATGTAGGGAAGCCTAGTAAAAACTATAAAAAGCAGTATGGTACTGAAGCAAGAATACAACTAAACGATAAATTTGCTGAAGTAACTGACATTGCAGCTTTTATTGCAGCTGAGAGGGCAGACAAACGTGAAGAAGAAAGGCCATTCTTAATAACATCCTTAAAAGTTGATAAGAAAGCAAATATGGGAATTGTTGGAGATATTAAGCAGGAACTTAGAAAAGTAAATGCTTTAAAAATAAATTATGCATCAATAAGAAATATGTCTAATTAAGACAATTCTTCTATAATTTTAAAATTTAAAGGTATTCTATTTTAGAATGCCTTTTTTATTAGTGAAACTTCGTTTTGAATTAATTGCTACGCAACTTTTCAAAACTAATAGTTGAACTAATCCCGTTTTTTAACGGGATATCAGGTTTATAACCTCGAAGCTCGCTTCAGAACTTTAAAAATTATTGTCTGTTGAATACCTTGTGGGTTTGCCTCGAATATATTTATATTTAACTTTACAACATGAGAGTTGTTTTAATTTTAATACTAACATTAATAAGTTATCATTCTATATTAGGACAGGATAATACTATTTCAGAAGCAGATAATCTTTATAGAGAAGACCAGTTTTATTTTGCAATTACGTACAATCTTCTGGGCAAGATGCCTGAAGGTATGTCACAAAGTGGTTTTTCCAGCGGTTTTCACTTTGGTTTTATTAGAGATATGCCAATCAATAAAAACAGAACCATAGCTTTTGGTTTAGGTCTGGGTTATTCTACGAATTCGTTTAATCAAAATCTATTGATTTCTGAAGATGAACAGGGAATGCTTAACTATGAAATTCTTGATAATACGTCATATACTAAAAATAAGTTTTCAATGCATCTTGTAGAAATCCCATTTGAATTCAGGTGGAGAACTTCTACAGCAGAATCGTATAAATTTTGGAGAATTTATACTGGATTTAAATTGGGTTATGTGTTTGCTACAACTTCAAAATTTAACAGTTCTCAAGAAAACATTAAACTCAGCAATATTGATGATTTTGAAAAGATTCAGTATGGATTAACTTTAAGTGTAGGCTACAACACATTTAATGCTTATTTGTACTATGTGCTAAATCCTATATTTAAAAAAGAAACAAAAATTAATGGGGAATCTATAGATTTTAACGCTATTAAAATTGGACTTATATTTTATATACTATAACTATTGTTGCCCGAGTAAAAAATTAATTAAACCGTTAAAGTGTAGTTTTTGTTATGTTTATGAGTGTTGACTTATTGACACCTTGCTTTTATAATAAGCAAGAAAACAGAAATTATTGAATCTTATGAATTTTAACAATTACATTATCAATTAGTTACAATAAAGTCTTGATTCTCTGTTCTTTCAGCGTAGAGGTCTTAAGTCTTTAACCAGACAACAGTAATACTATAACCAATAATTCAGCACAATTAGCTGCGGAATCAATCCAACAAAAAATCCTATTATTAACTCAATATTAGTATGTGCATTTAAATGTAGTCTTGATGTCGCGATTGCTCCTATAATAATAAAAAAGATTGCTAAAGTACCATTTATGTTAATATTAAAATGAATACTTAAGGCAATAAGAAACAGTAATACTCCTCCAGAAGCAATCATATGGATACTAGCTTTAAAATTTAGAAGCGCTAACATTAAACAAGATAAAGTAGATAGAAGCATTCCAATAAAAAAGAAATATAGTTCAGTAATCTCGTTAGATGGCAGCAAACGTTGAACAATAAACAAGACAATAATACAATTTATAGTTAAAGGAATAATACGTTCTTTAGGTGTAGCTAAGTTAACAGTATTTACTTTTCGTAATGTTTTTAATACAAAAAAGAGAAGTATGGGAAGAATGATAGTAAGTAATACTAACGAATACAATTTTACTTTAATTATTGGTAAAGGAATAAAACGAGGAGATTTTGTAAAATAAAAACAAACAGCAAAAAAAGGCATCATTAATGGGTGAAAAATATATGATATACTTTTTAAAACAACACTCATTTATATTTGTTTTCTGAGTCTGGCAACTGGTATGTCAAGCTGCTCTCTATATTTTGCAATAGTACGTCTTGCAATCGGATAGCCTTTATCTTTTAAAATCTTCGCAAGCTTTTCATCAGTTAATGGTTTTTTCTTGTTTTCAACCTCGATTACTGTTTCCAATATTTTTTTAATCTCACGCGTTGAGACTTCTTCACCTTGTGCATTTGTCATCGATTCGCTAAAAAATTCTTTTATAAGTTTAGTGCCGTAAGGCGTATCAACATATTTACTGTTTGCTACACGCGATACTGTAGAAACATCCATATCTATTTCATCAGCAATATTTTTAAGAATCATAGGTTTCAATTTAAGCTCGTCGCCTGTTAAAAAATACTCTTTTTGATAGTTCATAATAGCACTCATAGTTACAAACAAAGTTTGTTGACGTTGTTTTATAGCTTCGATAAACCATTTAGCGCCATCTAATTTTTGTTTAATAAACTGTACAGCATCTTTTTGAGATTTAGTTTTGTTTTTGGCTTCCTTATAGCCTTTAAGCATATTGTTATATTCCCTTGACACATGAAGTTCAGGAGCGTTTCTGCCATTAAGTGTTAATTCTAATTGGTTATCCATAATTTTAATAGTAAAATCTGGAACAACATGTTCGACCATTCTAGTGTTTCCCGAAAAAGAACCTCCCGGTTTTGGATTTAAACGCTCAATCTCTAAAATAGCATCTTTAAGCTGCACTTCATTAACATTAAATTTTAGAAGCAATTTTTTATAGTGCTTTTTTGTAAACTGATCGAAAGCTTTTTCAATAATATTAAGAGCCAACTCTGTATTAAGGGTTTTGGCTTTACGTTGTAACTGAATACTTAAACACTCTTGCAAATTTCTGGCAGCTACTCCAGCAGGATCTAATTGTTGTACAATTTTTAAAGTAACTTCTATTTTATTTTCGGTTGTGTAAATGTTTTGTGTAAATGCAAGATCATCCATTATATCTGATAAAGAACGGCGGATATAACCACTTCCGTCAACACTGCCAACTAAAAATTCGGCAATAATACGGCCTTCTTCATCCAATCTAAATGTATTTAATTGTGTTGTTAAATGTTGCGTAAACGAAATTCCTGAGGCATAAGGAATACTTTTGTCATCATCATCAGGACTATAATTATTGACTTGTGTTTTGTAATCAGGTATTTCGTCATCACTCAAATACTCATCAACATTAATATCTTCTGCATTAATGGATTCGTTATCATTATAGTCTTCAGAAGTATTATCAAAATTGTCCTCTAAATCATCAGTATTGTCTTTTCCGCTTTCTAATGCAGGATTCTCTTCAAGTTCTTGTTTTATGCGCTGCTCAAAAGCTAAAGTAGGAAGCTGTATCAGCTTCATCAACTGTATTTGTTGAGGCGATAATTTTTGAGATAATTTAAATTGTAAAAACTGTTTGAGCATTTTAAATAATAATTAA
>RDRZ01000029.1 GCA_003709165.1 Flavobacteriaceae bacterium PRS1 | reverse complement strand
CTTTCATGAAAATAGTATAAAAATTTTAGTTACAGGAGCAAATGGTCAATTAGGAAGTACAATAAAAGAATTGTATTCTACCAATCATGCCAACATTCAGTTTACGTTTACCACAAAAGCAGAACTTGATATTTTAAATAAAAAAGAAATTGAAAAATTTTTCAGCAAAAACAATTTTGATTATTGTATTAATTGTACTGCATTTACTAATGTTGAACAAGCCGAAAAAACACCAGAAACAGCGTTTAAAATAAATGCAGAAGGTGTTAAATATTTGGCACAAATATGTAAAGTTACAAACACCGTTTTAATTCATATTTCAACGGACTATGTTTTTGATGGAAGCAAAAACGAGCCTTATTCTGAACTTGATATTCCTAACCCAATTAACGAATATGGAAAATCAAAGCTTTTAGGGGAACAACATATTCAAAACACATTGGAGGAGCATTTTATCATAAGAACCTCTTGGTTATATTCAGAGTACGGTACTAATTTCATGAAAACCATGTTGAGATTGTCAGAAGGGAGGGATGAGTTAAATGTTATTTGCGACCAAACTGGCACGCCAACCTATGCAAAAGATTTAGCAGAAATAATACTTGAGATTATAAATAGAAATAACAAACAATATGGGATATACCACTATAGCAATTTGGGTGATACAAACTGGTATGATTTTGCTAAAACTATTTTCGAATTTTTAGGTATAAAAATTAAACTAAATCCTATAAAATCAGAAGTATATTCCACACTAGCAAAGCGATCGAAGTATAGTGTGTTGGATAAATCTAAAATAAAAAAAAATTTTGGTGTTGAAATTCCATTTTGGAAAGACAGTTTGCAAAAAGTAATTTCAAATATAAAATGAATGAAAACCTACAAATAGCAATTGTAGCTTCATTAGAAGCGGGGAAAGCAATCATGCAAGTCTGTAATACAGCATTTGATGTTGAATATAAAGATGATAAATCCCCTTTAACCGAAGCTGACAAAAGAGCGAATGATATTATCAATTCCTATTTAATTCCCACTCTAATTCCTATAATAAGTGAAGAAAATAAACAAATTGATTATGATGTTAGAAAGAATTGGAAAACTTGTTGGATTGTCGATCCTGTTGATGGTACAAAAGAGTTTATTAAGCGTAATGGCGAGTTTACGGTTAATATCGCTTTAGTAACTGATGGCAAACCAATTTTGGGTGTTATCTATGTTCCTGCAACAAAATTTTTATATTTTGCAGATGTAAATTTAAAAAAGGCATATAAAACAGAATTAGATGTTCATGATACAACGATAAAAGAAGTGTTAGCAAAAAGTAAACCTTTAAGTCCAAAATCAGAAAATTCTAATATAGTTCAAGTTGTGGCAAGCCGATCTCATATAAGCCAGGAAACATTAGATTATATAAAGATGCTTAAAGCAAAAGGGAAAGATGTAGAAATAGTTTCAAAAGGCAGTTCGCTTAAATTTTGTTTGGTTGCCGAAGGTAAAGCAGATGTGTATCCTCGTTATGCACCAACTATGGAATGGGATACTGCTGCAGGACAAGCTATATGTAATGCTGTTGGGATAAATGTGATTTCCAAACAAACAAACAAACCATTATTTTATAATAAAGAAAACTTGTTAAACCCTTGGTTTTTGGTTGCAAAGCAATGAAAAATAAATCTCGCAAGCGACATATAATTAAGACGATAACCTGGAGAATTATAGGCACTACAGATACCATTATTTTATCATGGATTATATCAGGAAATCCATTATCTGGATTAAAAATTGGATTCACCGAGATTGTAACCAAAATGATTTTATACTATTTTCATGAAAGAGTATGGTTTAAAATACATATAGAGAACAGTAATAAAAGACACTTGTTAAAAACAGTTACATGGCGTATATTAGGAACTACAGATACCATATTAATAGCCTGGATTATTACTGGAAACGTAATAATTGGTCTAAAAATTGGATTAGCCGAAATTATAACCAAAATGTGTTTGTATTATCTTCATGAAAGGGTGTGGTATAAGATAGATTTTGGATTAGAAAACCGAAAAAAAAATAAGTAGTGAAAAAAAATATTATTCCACATTCATATCAAGTTTCTGTTGCCGACAGGAAAAAAGTTAATAAACACAATTCTATTTTATTATGGTTTACAGGACTTTCGGGTTCCGGTAAATCCACAATTGCAAATTTGGTTGAATATGAATTATACAAAAAAGGTATAAAAACATATACTTTAGATGGAGATAATGTTAGAAAAGGACTTAATAGTGATCTCACATTTTCTCCACAAGACAGAACCGAAAATATAAGACGTATTACCGAGATAGCAAACTTAATGATTGATGCAGGTTTGGTAGTGCTTGCGGCATTTGTTTCACCCTATAAAAAAGACAGAGAGAACATAAAAAAAACAGTCAAAGATGTTAACTTTGTCGAAATTTATATCAATACAAGTGTTGAAGAATGTGAACGTCGCGATGTAAAAGGACTTTACAGAAAAGCAAGAGCAGGTGAGATAAAAAACATGACAGGAATTTCGGCTCCTTATGAAACTCCTGAAAACCCGGATATTGAAATAAAAACTGAAGAAGAATCCATTGAGGACTCTGTAACGAAAATCATTGATTTTATAACGCCTAAATTAAAACTCAGTTATGAGTAAATATTATTTAAATTATTTAGATGAATTAGAAAGTGAAGCCATCTTTATTTTAAGAGAAGTTTGGGCGCAGTTTCAAAATCCGGTAATTCTGTTTTCAGGCGGGAAAGATTCTATATTGATTACGCATCTCGCAAAAAAAGCATTTTATCCCTCAAAAATTCCATTCTCATTAATGCATGTGGATACTGGACACAACTTTCATGAAACCATACAATTCAGAGATAATATTGTAAAAGAGTTAGGTGTAACACTTATTGTAGGTTCAGTCCAAGAAGCTATAGACGAAGGTCGTGTAGCTGAAGAAAAAGGAAAAAATGCAACACGTAATTTACTACAAATCACAACTCTTTTAGATGCAATTGAAAGCAATAAAGTAGATTGCGCTATTGGAGGCGGAAGACGAGATGAAGAAAAAGCCAGAGCAAAAGAGCGTTTCTTTTCGCACAGAGATGAATTTGGACAGTGGGATCCTAAAAACCAAAGACCAGAATTATGGAACCTTTTTAACGGGAAACATTTTGAAGGAGAACATTTTAGAGTATTCCCAATAAGTAACTGGACAGAAATGGATGTTTGGAATTATATCAAAAGAGAAAACATCTCTATTCCATCATTATATTTTGCTCACGAGAGAGAAGTAGTGAGACGAGATAATACTTGGATTCCTAACTCCGAATTTTTAATTCTTGAAGACCATGAAGAAATAGTCATAAAAAAAATTCGTTTTAGAACTCTTGGAGATATTACGATTACCGGAGGAATTGAATCTAATGCAGATACACTTGAGAAAATTGCTTTAGAGGTATCAGCAATGCGTCAAACGGAGAGAGGTAACAGAAGTGATGACAAACGTTCTGAAACAGCCATGGAAGACAGGAAACGACAGGGGTACTTCTAATTTTCACGAATTTTAAAACGAATTAACGTGAATTGATGGAATCCAAGACCGAAATTTTATATAAGGAAGAAAGTTATAAAATAATTGGCGCTTGTATGAAAGTACATCGAGAATTAGGTTCGGGTTTTTTGGAAGCTGTTTATGATGAAGCACTTAAGAAAGAGTTTATGAAGTCTGAAATTCCTTTTAAAAGTCAGGTTAAATTAAAAGTGTTTTACGAAGGCGAACAATTGAAAAAATATTATATAGCAGATTTTATTTGTTATGATAAAATTATTTTGGAAATAAAATCTGTTAATCAAGTGCCAGTTGTGTTTTATGCTCAAATAAAAAACTATTTGACTGCAACTAAAAAGGAGCTGGGAATGTTGATTAATTTTGGTCAATCATCCTTAACTTATAAAAGAATAATTAACTCAAATAATTTACGATAATGTAATTCGTACAATTCGTTTTAAATTCGCATTAATTAGAAACATGTTAGACAACAACCAATTATTACGATTTACCACGGCAGGAAGTGTAGATGACGGCAAAAGCACACTAATAGGTCGTTTATTATACGATTCAAAATCAATATTTGAAGATCAGTTAGAAGCCATTGAAAAAACGAGTAAAAAGAAAGGACACAATGGAGTTGACCTTGCATTATTTACTGACGGTCTGCGAGATGAGCGTGAACAAGGCATAACGATTGATGTCGCTTATAGATACTTTACAACACCAAAACGTAAATTTATAATAGCAGATACACCTGGACATATTCAATATACTCGTAATATGATTACAGGAGCTTCAACAGCCAATGTAGCCATTATTTTGGTAGATGCACGACATGGTGTTATAGAGCAAACAAAAAGACATGCGTTTATTGCCTCTTTGTTACGAATACCGCATATTATTGTATGTATCAATAAAATGGATTTGGTAGATTTTAAAGAAGATATTTTTGATAAGGTAATTAATCAGTTTGAAGAAATTTCTTCAAAAATGCTTGTAAAAGACATACGCTATATTCCAATAAGTGCGTTAAAAGGAGATAATGTTGTTAATCGTTCAAAACAAATGGATTGGTATCAAGGCGCACCATTATTACATACTTTAGAAACCATGCATATAAGTAGCGATATTAATAAAGTAGATGCGCGTTTTCCAGTACAAACGGTTTTAAGACCACAACGAGAAGGTTTTATAGATTATAGAGGTTATGCAGGAAGAGTAGCCAGTGGAGTGTTAAGAGTAAATGATGAAATTACTGTAATGCCTTCAGGTTTTACATCTAAAATTAAAACGATAAACACATTTGATGGCGAAATTCAAGAAGCATTTGCGCCAATGTCAGTTTCTATAACACTTGAAGACGATATTGATATAAGCAGAGGCGATATGATTGTTCGCTCCAACAATAAACCAGAAGCGACACAAGATATTGAAGTGATGTTATGTTGGTTACATAATAACCCGGCAAAACCACGAGCAAAATATACGATTAGGCACACCTCTAATGAGCAAAAAGCTATGATTAAAGAAGTTGTGTATAAGATAGATATTAATACTTTAGGTAGAGTTAATGACGACAAGGAGTTAAAGATGAATGATATTTCTAAAGTTAAAATACATACCACCAAACCCCTAATGGTTGATACTTATAGGGAAAACAGAACCACAGGAAGCATTATTCTTGTTGATGATGCTACCAACGAAACAGTGGCTGCTGGGATGATTGTTTAATTTTACAAATAAGTTATGAAAAAAATAGTTTTAGTTTTATTAATAGTGTTGGTATTTGCATGCAAAAGCGAAAATAAAAATAAGGCAGAACAGCCACCAAAAGCAATAGAAACCGTACAAAAAGACGTATTTACTTTATCAATAAATGCTATTGTTGAAAATGAAGATACATTTATTTTGTTTTTTTTAGAAGAAGGACAAGAACATATTACAAAAAAGAATTCAGCTACAGTTAAAGTACAGGGTTCTGTTGAGCCTCAAGAAATACGATTTATAATAAAAGAAGAAGTACTGCCAACTAAGTTACTTTTAAGGTTTGGAAATGAACAAAAAGCACAAAAAATAGAATTTTTAACAACAGAGCTGTCATATGGAGAAAATTCTTTTATCATTGAAAAAGATAGGTTTTTTCAATTTTTTATACCAAATAAATATATTGAATATGACAGAGAAAATTCTATCGCTATATCTAAAGAAATAGAAGAAGAATACGAACCTAGGTTTGGGTCAAGAAATGTTTTAATTGATAAAATCTTTTACAAATTTTAATTAATAGAATTATTTATTTTGTCTATTTCAGCAAGGGGTTTTTTTAAAAAATTTAAAAAACTTACATCAGAGCAACTTTTAAAAAAAAGCGCTATAGTTTTATTTTTAAGAATTGTAGGAATGGCTTTAGCCTATGTAGCCATCATATTGATTTCAAGAACTTTTGGAGCTGAAACATATGGACGTTTTTCATTGTTATTAACCACTATACAATTTTTAGTATTGTTATTTTCTTTAGGGCTTCCACAGCTTATGATAAAATTGACAGCAGATAAAAGATTTTATGATATAACACCTAAAAACAACTATTTATACCATGCCTTAATAGCAATTTTAGTTTCAGGAATTATTGGGTCAATACTGCTCTATTTTAGTGTTGATATCATTGCTGTAAACATATTTAGAGACCCATTATTAATCCCCTATTTTAAAACACTTTCTTATTTTTTTGTTTTTTTTGTTTTACATAGTTTTTTAGTAGAATTTTTAAAAGGCAGAAAATTATTTATAAACTATGGGTTGTATTTATATGTTATGCCTTACCTCTTGTTTTTTATAATTTATTTTGTGTTTTATGACAAAGAAATTAACATAACCGAAAGGGCTATTTATTTTAGTTATTTGATTCCATTTTTAATTATCACCGTCATTACATTTTTCTTTTTACCTTTAAAACAGTTAAAAACAACAAAAGCATATCCATATAAAGACTTGTTTCAGCTATCATTTCCGATGTTGTTTAGTGCTACCTTTATTTTTATTTCTAACTGGACAGATGTGTTTATGTTGGGTGCTATGGCAACAAAAGCAGAAGTAGGCATTTATAATGCAGCCTATAAATTGGCCATCATAGCCTTATTAGTGATTACTGCGGTAAATACTGTGTTGGCGCCAAGAATTTCTGAATTAT
The DNA here is from genome assembly GCA_003709165.1 of Flavobacteriaceae bacterium PRS1. Taxonomy (GTDB): domain Bacteria; phylum Bacteroidota; class Bacteroidia; order Flavobacteriales; family Flavobacteriaceae; genus PRS1. The sequence continues at coordinate 21,907 of RDRZ01000029.1, read as the reverse complement.
ACAGTAAGAATAATCTTGAAGAAATAAAAAAAGAAGTGCAAAAAGCGACTAAAATTATTACATACATTACGATACCCATTGTTGTTGTTTTAATTGTATTTAGAAAGCAATTGTTAGGAATGTTTGGTTTAGAGTTTGTTCAAGGAGAACAAGTTCTAATAATTGTTTCGTTAGGCTTATTGTTTAATGCTTTATCAGGCAGTGTTGCAATAATTATGAACATGACAAAACACCAAAAAGAGCTGAGAAATTTTACATTAATTAGTGCTTTTATTAATATACTGCTTAATTACTTTTTAATAAAAGAAATGGGGATTGATGGAGCAGCTATAGCAAGTTTAATTTCTGCTATTTTATTTAATATTACTTGTATTTGGTATATTAAAAAGAAATTAGGATTTTTTACATTTCTAAAATATTAATTAATGAATAAACGATTAGATTTTATGTGTGTTGGAGTTCAAAAAGGAGCAACATCAACATTACATGATATATTGGTGCAGCACCCAAATTTAGGACTTCCAAATTTTAAAGAAACACATTTTTTTAGTGATGACAAAAAATATGAAAAGGGTCTTCAATATTATTTTAAAAATAATTTCAAAAAATCAGACGCCACTTTTATGGGAGAAATTGATCCAGAATATTGTTATTTACCAAAAACAGCAATTAGAATTCATAAAGCATTCCCTAATTGTAAAATAATATTTATATTAAGGAACCCTGTTGATAGAGCGTATTCTCAATATTTAATGACAAAAAGGATTGGGAGGGAAACGTTAGGATTTATAGAAGCTGTTTATAGTGAAAACCAAAGATTAAACAATTATTTTTCTCAACTTCATTATAGTTATATAAGTAGGGGGTTTTACACAAAACAAATTACTAGGTATTACAATTTGTTTGGTAAAGAGAATGTTGGAGTATTTTTATTTGAAGATATAATAAAAAACCCATCAAAAATTGTAAAAGAAATAAGTCAATTTATAGGGCTGCCAGATTATGATTATGATTATGAGATTAAAAGTAATGTGGCTTCTGAGGCAAAAAGCACTATAATTAGAGATTTTATATTTAAACCTAACAAATTAAAAAAGTATGTTGGTAAAATTTTACCTACTAAAAAAATTAAAGACAGAATAATGTATAAGCTTTATAATGCAAATTTAAAAGACGCAAAAAAAGAACCATTAAATATAGAATTAAAATCTAAAATATATAAAGAGTTTTATATATCGGAAATTGATAAGCTGGAAGCTTTATTGGGTAGAGACTTGTCGAGTTGGAAAAATTAACATTAAAGGAACAAGAATAAAATGAGTAATAATGCGTTAAATTTAATAATTGGAGGTGTTCATAAGGCAGGAACAACTTCTTTATATACATACCTATCATGGCATCCAGAAGTTTGTGGTTCTGAAATAAAAGAAACTCATTTTTTTTCAGGAAAAAAATATAAAAAAAAGCACACAGATTACGATAGTTATTTTAAAAATTATAAACAACAGAAATATAAATTAGAAGCAAGCCCTGAATATATATATGAAAAAGGAACTGCAATTAATAATATATTAAAAGAAACCAACAGTCCCAAATTAATATTTATTTTTAGAAATCCATCTGATAAAATTTTATCTAGTTTTAACCATAGAAAAAAAAATTTATTATTCGATAATGAATATTCATTTAATGATTTTAGAAAGGAACATTTGGATTTAAATTCTTTAGAAGAAATTACTGGAGAAAACAAATATTCAAGAGAGTTGTTAGATGGAAGTTATATAGATTATTTGCATATTTGGTTTGATAAGTTTAATCAAGAAAATATCAAAATTATTTTTTTTGATGAACTGAAAGACAACCCAAAACAAATAGTTGACAGTCTATGCCAATGGTTAGAGATTGATAGAGAGTTTTTTAAGGACACTATTTTTACTATAGAAAATAAATCTGTGGTGTTTAAAAATCAACTTTTACAAAAATGGGCAATGAATATTTCTTTGAAAATAGAACCATTAATTAGAAATAATTTTAAAATAAAAAACTTCTTAAGAAATATATATTATTCTGTAAACGTAAATAACAAAGAACTTCAAGTAGACGAAAATTCATTAAAGGAAATTGATAAATTATATTTAAAAAAAAATAAGAGTTTAAAGCAATTTTTAATAAAAAAAGGATATACTAATTTTCCAGAATGGCTATAATTGAAAACGGAATAAAAAATTATATTATTATACTTAATTATAATAGTTGGAAAGACACAATAGAATGTGTTGAAGCGGTAATAAACAGCTCTTGTCAAAATTTTCAAGTGATTTTAATTGATAATAAATCCACAAATGATTCTGAATTAAATATTTTAAAATATTTAAATGGCAAAATAGAGCCTAAGGTTGAAAACACATTTTATTCTGATAAGATTAGTGCTCGAAAAAAGAGATTACCTTACTTTTATTATACGGCTAAACACAAATTAGTCACGAGAGATTTAATTTTAGAAAACACTTCTAAGAAAGATTTTTTATTAAATAATTATCATGTACTGCTGCATCCAATTATTTTTATTCAAACTGCTGAAAATTTAGGATTTGCCGGAGGGAATAATGTTGGGTTAAATATGATATTAAATTCAAATAACATTGATAATAATTCAAATGTATTATTATTGAATCCAGATACATTTATTTCTACAGAAACATTAAACGAATTACAAAAGATAGAAGATGAATTTTTTATGAGTTCGTGTGCAATAAAGGATTATGAAACCCCTAAAGAAATAAAATTTTATGGAGCATATAAATTATTTAAACCTTTTGCATTATTACAACCAATAAAGAGTAATAAAACCAATAATAATATTGATTATATATATGGCGGTGCACTTTTTACAAACATAAAAACTATTAAAAAAATAGGGTTACTTCCAGAAGAATATTTTTTGTTTTGGGAAGAAACAGATTGGTGCTTTCTAGCAAAACAAAATGATGTTAAATTAATCATTTGTGAAAAAGCAATTGTTTATGATAAAGTTGGAACCTCAATCGGTAGGGGTTATTTAGCACACTATTATTATATAAAAAATGGATTGTTTTTTTATCAAAAACATTTAAAACAATATTTGTTTTCATTAATCATATTTAATGGAGTTAGATATTTAAACAAAATTAGAAAAGGAGAGTTTGAAAATGCTCGCGCAATTATAGATGGGACAAAAGATTTTTTTAAAAAAAAACAAGGAAATTCGATTATTAGTTGATGCACATATTTTTGATGATATGTATCAAGGAACTCGAACCTTTTTAAAGGGTATTTATAGCAATTTAGATACACATAAATATTCTATAAAGATTTATTTAGTGGCAAATAATATTGAAAGCTTAAAAATAGAATTTAAGGATATAGAAAATATAGAGTTTATAAAACTTAAATTTAAAAATAAATATATAAGGTTAATATATGAAATACCTAGAATCATTTCAAAATCAAAAATTGACTTTGCCCATTTTAATTATTATCTACCCTTGATTTTTAATAAAAAATGTAAATATATTGTAACTATTCATGATGTTTTGTTTTTAGACTTTCCAAGTTACTTTAGTAAAATGTATTATTTAAAAAATAAATTATTTTTTAAATATGCAGTAAGGAGAGCAGAAATTGTAACTACAGTTTCTAATTATTCTGCACAAAGAATACAAGAGCATTTTAATATTCTAAATAAGGATATTATTGTATTATCTAATGCAATAAATAAGGAATTTTCCAAAGATTATAAAAAACAGTTTGCAATAGAATTTATAAAAAACAACTATAATACTCAAAACTTTTTACTTTATGTAAGTAGATTAGAACCAAGGAAAAATCATTTAATGTTATTAAAAATCTATGACGAATTAGAATTATGGAAGGAAGGTATTGAATTGGTATTTATTGGTAAACATGCATTAGAAAATAAAGAATTAGACAGATATTTTGAAGAAATAAAAATGAAATCTTCTGAAAAAGTTCATTTATTTGAGTTTGTTGACGAAAAAGATTTGATATTGTTTTATCAATCATCCTTAATATCAATTTTCCCTTCTTTATGTGAAGGGTTTGGCATCCCTCCTCTTGAATCTGCAGCTCTTAGAGTGCCAACAATTTGTTCCAATTTAACAGCTATGAAAGAATTTTCATTTTTTGAAGAGTTTCATATAAATCCTAAAAATGAAAACGAGCTTAAAGAAGCTATTTTGGAAATGTTAGATAAAATTAAAAATTGTTCTTTGGAGAAAAACCTTCATCAGATTTCTCAATTAATTGTTAAAAAATATAGTTGGAAAAACACTGCAGAGATTTTGGGGCAAACTATAAAAAACATATAGAGATTAAGAACTAAAAAACATTTGTCAGATTAGTAATATAGAACTCATATTTATTTTAAATTTGTTTTGAAAAAAACAAAGGATTATAAAATTAATTTTTGAGGAAAATGACCATAATATGAAATTAAAAGTTGAATCCATAAATAAAGTGATGTTACTGACGTTATTGTTTTTACCAATAGCAATTACCTCAACTGAAATAAATATTATTATTAGTTTTTTGTTTTTTGGAGTTGTAGTTATAATGAGTTACAATAAGTTTTCAACAACACTTATAAACACTATTTTTCCGTTGGTGTTGATTTTAATCATAGCTTGCATTTCTTCATTTTTTTATCCAAGTACATTTTATGATATCCTTAAAGATTTTGCTTATCTACTTAAACCCATATTATTTATTGTATTAGGTTATATATTAATTTCAAAGATAAAAAATAAAGAGTTTATTTTTAAAGTCATTATATATATGGGTGTGTTTTTTGCGATTATACACTTGATACAAGTTTTTACCTTTTTAATAGAAAACCCTTTTAATGTTGGAGATATAAGATCTCAACTTAAGAAATCGAACCCTATAGAATTGATTGCAATTGTTTTTCTTTTTGTGAACAAAAAGCAACAATACTTTTCACTTAATTTAAAATATTCGAGATTTATTAAATTTTTATTGTACAGTTCTTTTATCCTTTATTTTTCTAGAACCATGTTGGTTACAGTATTTATTTTTATACTAGCAATTAATGACTACACCAAAATTACAAGAAAAGGTATTATGTATATGTTGTTGTTTTTATTTCTAGTGATATCGTTTTATATTTTTTTAAATAATATTGATCTCAGTAGAGAAAGTACGGGGCTTGAAAATTTCTTATATAAAATGAAATTGGCTCCTTCAGAAATCTTTACTCCTTCAATAAATATTGACATGAAAAACCATAAAAATCTATGGGATCATTGGAGAGCCTATGAAGCGTTAAAAGCTATGGAGCAATTAGTCGATACAAAATATATGCTTGGAGTGTTTTTCGGAAAAGGCTTAGGGTCTTTGGTAGATTTAGGTTTTGTTGCACCACTTAATTCTGAAGGAATCCAATTTATTCCGAAGATTCATAACGGTTATATTTATATACTTTTTAAAACAGGGTTGCTTGGTTTGTTAAGTTATTTTTGTTTTTTGTTTTATCTTTATATCCAATCATACAAAAAAGCTGTAAACAGTCAAATAAAATTCATTAATAATATGTTATCAGGTATTGGTATTTATTTTGTTTTTACCACACTTATTATTACAGGTATTTACAATCAAGGCGATATTATAGCAGTTATATTAGGAGTGTTTTTATCTTTAAAGTTTTATTATAGCAAACAAAATAACATAAATGAAAATAGCCATATTAGGAACTAGGGGTGTCCCTAATTATCATGGAGGTTTTGAGCAATTCGCCGAATATTTTTCAATTTTTTTAGCTAACAATAATCATGAAGTTTATGTGTACAATTCGAGTACACACCCTTTTCAAGAATCAAATTATAAGGGTGTTCATATTCTCCATTGCAATGACCCTGAAGATAAAATAGGCACTGTTGGCCAATTTATATATGATTTAAATTGTATTCTAGATTCTAGAAAAAGAAATTTTGATATCATATTACAATTAGGGTATACAAGCAGTTCTGTATGGTGTAAGTTGTTGCCAAAGAAATCAATTGTAGTAACCAATATGGATGGTTTGGAATGGAAACGTTTTAAATATTCTAAACCAGTGCGGCAGTTTTTAAAATATGCAGAAAAATTAGCAATAAGATCTAGCGATTATTTAATATCAGATTCTTTAGGTATTCAAAATTACATTACAAAAAAATATAATATTGATTCAAGATATATTGCCTATGGCGCTGAGTTATTCAATACACCAAAATTAGAAATACTAAATAAATATAATGTAAAGGCAAGTAATTATAATATGTTAATTGCTCGATTAGAACCAGAAAACAATATAGAAACAATATTAGATGGCGCGGTATTAGCAAATACTAAAATTCCATTTTTAGTTATTGGAAAACATGATGCGAATAAATTTGGGGTTTATTTAAAAAATAAATTTAAAAATTCAAAAGACATACGATTTATAGACGGAATTTATAATTTAGAACACCTAAATAATTTACGGTATTATTCTAATTTATATTTTCATGGCCATTCTGTTGGAGGAACAAACCCTTCATTGTTGGAGGCGATGGCCTCTAACGCCTTAATTGTTGCACATGATAATGAGTTTAATAAGTCAATTTTAAAGGATGAGGCATTTTACTTTAAATCTGAAATTGATGTAAAACAATATATTGATACCATTAGTAAAAAAGAGCATCCTAACAAACTAGAATATTGTTATAATGAGATTGTAACAAAATTTAATTGGAAGCTTATTAATAAAAAGTATTTAGATTTTTTAAATGAGTGTTGTAAATAAGATTAAAGCATTTATAAATAGGCAAGAGTTTTTATCATACTTGATAACTTTGGTGTTGTCTACACTTTTAATAGGGTATGCGCCAAGTAGTATTGCTATGGGTGTTTTTGTTTTTTTCTCTGTTAGGTATTCAGTTATTCATAAAAACAAAATCAAAGTTGATATTACCTTGATTTTACCTATACTATTGTATTTATTATATGGATTGACATTATTTTGGTCAGTCAATCAAAGTGGAACTAAAATTGGTTTAGAGAAAACAGTAGTGCTTTTTGTGATTCCCCTAACATTTGGTCTTCTTCCAAAATTTTCTAAAAAAAATTACAACATTGTATTTAGATATTTTACCAAAATAAATATTTTATTTGGATTATTTTTTCTGATAGTGGCGATTGTTAATTTTTTTAAAACAAGATCATTAAGTGTTTTTACATACCACGAACTAGTAAGTGTTTTTAATTTAAGTGCAATTTATGTATCCTTAATTTTCTCTATAAGTTTATTTTATTTGTTGTCAAAAAAGAATAAGTCAACAAAAGATACAATATTGATTTTGTTTTTTTTAGTACTATTACTTTTATTATCATCTAAAATAATGATGTTTATTTTACTTATAGGCATATTTGTTTATGCTTTTTGTAATAAAAGCATAAACCGTAGCAAAATTAAATTACTTATAGTTGCTATAGCAGCAATTTTAATTATTGGAATTGCGTCTATTTTAGTAAAAGACAGGTTTCTATTTGAAAAAACAACTATGTTTAATGAGATTTTGACCAAAGAAAAATTTGGAGGGGTCTATCCATGGACAGGAAGTTCTATCAGATTATTACAACTTAGAATATTAAAAGAACAAATAGAAGAAGATGCTATATTTTGGAAAGGTTTTGGTTTGTTTGCTTCAAAAGAAAATGTAAAAAAGAGACATTTAAAATTTAATACTTACAAGACATTTCATGAATATAATTATCACAATCAATATGCTCAAATGTTTTCTGAAATAGGAATATTTGGACTAATTTTACTAATATCAATGTTAATAGTTTCTTTTATTAAAGCTTTCAAAACAAAAGATTTTTTTTATATTATGTTTTGTGTTGTCTTTAGCTTGATGTTTTTGACTGAATCCTTACTTTGGAGACAAAAAGGCTTATTCTTATTCATTATTCTGTATTGTATTTTTAGTAGAACTTATTCAACTGATAGATCTTTGGATAAGAATCAAAGGCAGTTAAAAACCGTTTATGTAAAGATTAAATAAGACATATATTTATAAAAAGCAGTCAAAATACTTAATATGATATAGTTAATTTGTAACAATACGTTATTTTTGTTTTCAAATTATTTTAAATGAAAATATTAGTTATTGGAACTGGCTATGTAGGCTTAGTAACAGGAACATGTTTAGCAGAAACAGGCAACAACGTTTTATGTATAGATATAGACGAGGAAAAAGTTAAACAAATGCAGCAAGGTGTAGTCCCTATTTACGAACCTCATCTCGATATTTTATTTCAACGAAACATAAAAGCAGGACGTCTTAAATTTTCTACGGTCTTAAATGAAGGGCTGCAACATGGCGACATTATATTTTTAGCATTACCAACACCTGAAGATAAAGATGGTTCAGCAGACTTGTCTTATGTTTTAGGAGTAGCTAAAGACATAGGAAAAAAAATAAAGGACTATAAAGTAATTGTGGATAAAAGCACTGTTCCTGTAGGTACAGCAGATAAGGTAAGAGAAGTTATTTTAAATGAAACCAGCGTAGAATTTGATGTAGTTTCAAACCCGGAATTTTTAAGAGAAGGCTTTGCTGTAGATGATTTTTTAAAACCCGAGCGTATTATTATTGGTTCAAGATCAAAAAGAGCAATTACTTTGATGCAAAAACTATACAAGCCTTTTGTAAGATCAGGAAATCCCATACTAATTATGGATGAGCGTTCTGCCGAACTCACAAAATATGCTGCTAATGCGTTTTTGGCAACTAAAATCACCTTTATGAATGAAATCGCTAATTTTTGCGAGAAAGTCGGTGCAGATGTAGATAAAGTTAGAGTTGGTATAGGAACCGACTCACGAATCGGTAAACGCTTCTTGTTTCCAGGAATAGGTTATGGAGGCTCATGTTTTCCTAAAGATGTAAAAGCATTGCATAAATCTGGTAACGATGTGGACTATAAGTTCAATATTTTGAATGCTGTAATTAATGTAAATGACGTTCAGAAAACAATTTTGATTCCTAGAATTGAAACATATTTTAGTAATGATATTAAAGGAAAGAAATTTGCTATTTGGGGCTTGGCATTTAAACCTGAAACGGACGATATTAGAGAAGCTCCTGCCATATATATGATAGAAGAATTATTAAACAAAGGCACAAGCATAAGTGTTTTTGATCCGGAAGCCATGGATAATGTTAAGAAAAAATTTAAAAACAAGATTGAGTATTTCCAAAATATGTATGAGGTTCTAAAAAATGCTGACGCACTTATTATATGCACCGAATGGAGTATATTTAGAACACCCGATTTTAATAAAATAAAAGAACTTTTAAAACAACCTGTTATTTTCGATGGTAGAAACCTTTATGATGTAGAAGATATGCAAAAAGAAGGATTTTATTACAGTTCAATTGGAAGAAAGAATGTAAATTAATAATGAAAAGAGTATTAATAACTGGAGCTGCTGGATTTTTAGGTTCGCATTTGTGCGATCGGTTTATTGCTGAAGGATTTTATGTTATTGGTATGGATAATTTTATAACAGGTGATGAATCTAATATCGAACACCTTTTTAACCATCAAAATTTTGAATTTATTAAACATGATGTTACCAAGTTTATAGAAATAGAAGGAGAATTAGATTATATTCTTCATTTCGCATCACCTGCAAGCCCTATAGACTATTTAAAAATCCCAATTCAAACTTTAAAAGTAGGATCATTAGGAACACACAATCTATTAGGTTTGGCAAAAGCAAAAAACGCAAGAATACTTATTGCTTCAACATCCGAAGTATATGGCGATCCTTTAGTACATCCACAAACAGAAGATTATTATGGCAACGTTAATACTATTGGACCAAGAGGAGTTTATGACGAAGCGAAACGCTTTCAAGAAGCTATTACGATGGCATATCATCGTTTTCATGGCTTAGAAACAAGAATTGTACGTATTTTTAATACATATGGGCCACGTATGCGCCTTAACGACGGAAGAGTCATTCCGGCATTTATGGGTCAGGTATTGAGGGGAGAAAATTTAACTGTTTTTGGAGATGGTTTACAAACACGATCTTTTTGTTATGTGGACGATCAGGTAGAAGGCATTTTCAGGTTGCTATTCAGTGATTATTCTTATCCAGTTAATATTGGAAACCCAAATGAGATTACAATAATAGCTTTTGCAAAAGAAATTATTAAATTAACCGAAACAGATCAAAAAATAGTATTCAAAAAATTACCTATTGACGATCCTTTACAGCGTCAACCCGATATTTCATTAGCAAAAAAAATATTAAATTGGGAAGCAAAAGTTGGCCGCAAAGAAGGCATGACAAAAACCATTAATTATTTTAAAACCCTTTCAATAGAAGAATTGCATAAAAGAGACCATAAAGATTTCACTAAGCATATAAAACGTTAAATGCCATACAAACAAGGACGATATTCAAATTTAATCAAACCGCTATTTTTAATAGCAGACTTAATTATAATATGTGGGACTGTTTTTTTATTTAATACAAATATTACAAACATCTATATATTTCTTTCTTATATATCTTTTTTATGGTTGATTATTTCTTTTAAAAATCAATTTTACGAAGTACATAGAAACACAAGAATTGTCCAAATAATAGCTTTACTATTTAGACAAATTATCTTATATGCTTTGATCTTATATGCGTTTATTGGCGTATTTAAACAACCTAATATAAGCAGACTCGCATTAGGAAATTATTTATTTACCGTTTTTATTTTGATTGCTTTTTTTAAATTTTTTACTTACTCCTTATTAAGAAGATACAGAATATATTTAGGAGGAAACTTAAGAAATGTAGTTGTTATTGGTAAAAACAGTAAAACAGATCAATTAATAGATATTTTTAATAGAAGACATGATTTTGGATACAGGTTTAAAAAACAGTTTTGCGCTACTGACGCGGACTTTTCTTTAAACAAATGTTTTTCTTTTGTTATAGATAATAGTATTGACGAGATATATGCTTCAGTTGCTGAATTATCAAATAAGCAAATTAATGAATTGATTGATTTTTCAGATAATAACTTAAGGAAGTTAAAATTTATCCCTGATAATAAAGAGATTTATTCAAAAAAAATAAAATATGAATATTATGAATATATTCCCATATTAACGTTAAGAGATATTCCTCTTAGTGATACGGTAAATCAATTCATAAAAAGAACAATCGATATTTTATTTTCTTCTGTTGTAATCATTTTTTTATTGTCTTGGCTAACACCTATTATTGCGATTCTAATTAAATTAGACTCTAAAGGACCAGTGTTTTTTAAACAAAAAAGAAACGGGTTTAATTATGAAGAATTCTATTGTTATAAATTTCGGTCAATGAAACCTAATAAAGACGCTCATTTGTATCAGGCTACTAAAGACGACAAGAGGATAACTAAAGTTGGAAAATTTCTTCGTAAAACAAGTATAGACGAACTGCCACAATTTTATAACGTACTATTTGGCGATATGTCTATTGTTGGTCCGCGACCACATATGGTAAGTCATACTAATATGTACGCTAAAAGAATAGACAAATTTATGGTGCGACATTTTGTAAAACCAGGAATTACAGGATTAGCCCAAATAAGTGGATTTCGAGGAGAAATTGAAACTGATAAAGATATTATTGGACGAGTAAAATATGATATTTTTTATATTGAAAATTGGTCCCTTTTATTAGAATTAAAAATTATCTTTCAAACATTTTTAAAAACGCTTATAGGAGACAAAAAGGCGTATTAGCCAAGAGTTTTTAATTTTTTGGTAAATTTTTCGGTTGCCGTTTCTTGTATTCGTTGTCTTTGCCTTAAAGCGAACTTATTTTTTTTAATTCTATCTAACAGTATATTTAAACTATCATAATTTCCTGCTTCGGAAATCCATCCTAAATTGTGTTTTTCAATAATTTGCTCTCCTTCTCCTCCTCCAAAATATAAAATTGGTAAGCCGAATTTAGAGTATTCAAATATTTTTGAAGGCACAGAGCCATAAATTCGTTTTAACAACGGAATTATTGCAACATCATATTGTTGCAGTTCTTTATGTAGTTTATTTCTAGTTAGTTCTCCATAATAGGTAATTGGTAAATGTTGATTAGACTTAATAAAAGCTTCTATTTTTCCTTGCTCAGATCCAGCACCATAAATATGTAATTCAATATTTTCATAATTGAGTTTTTGACATAGTTTGAAGATTCCTTGTGCAACACCTAGTAGTCCTGCATAAACAATTTTTAATTTCCCATCGGATGATATTTTATTTTCACTTTTTAGAGTATTAAAATCTGGATAATTTCTATACAAAAAAATATCTTTATTCGGGAATAGAGATGTAATATGTTTTAATATTTCTTCGCTTTGCCCTAAAACCAAATTGGCTTTTTTATAATTAAATCGTTCAATATTTTCTAATAATTTATAGGTTAAATTCTTTTTAAAAGCTCCTAACACTAAACCTGAAAATGGCCACAAATCACTTACATTTAAAATAAGTTTTCGTGATTTTTTCTTTAAAAAAAACATTGAAGTAAAAGCCACTAACAAAGGTGGAGACTGGACAAAAACTGTTTTAGAAATTTTATTAAAAGCAAAAAAACAGATTAAACTAAAACTATAAGACAGCATAGAAAACAAACGCAGCAATTTGTTTTTTGAATTGCTTGCATAAATCCACAACCTATAAATTTTAATATCGTTTTTAGTAGAAGTCAGATTAAATTTACCTTTATATTCTTTAAAAATTTTACCTGTTGGATAGTTAGGTAACGGCGTAATAACCGAAACTTTAAAATTTCGTTTTTGCAAGCCTTCAGCAAGATAAAAATTCTATTGGAAGCCGCTCCGGTTTCAGGCGGAAAGTAACTAGTTATTATTAAAACTTCTTTCATTATGATTGATGAATTTCAACCAAATGATTTATAATTCTTTCAGCCGATTTGCCATCCCAAAGTTCAGGACTGGTTCCTTGTTTCCATTTACCGGAAAGCAATATTTTAAAAGCATCCGAAATTTTATCAGGATTAGTTCCAACCAAAACATTGGTTCCTATTTCACAGGTTTCTGGACGTTCGGTAGAATCTCGAAGCGTTATACAAGGCACGTTCATAACTGTAGTTTCTTCGGTAATTCCACCTGAATCGGTTAAAATTGCAAAAGCGTTTTTAACAAGATAGTTAAATCCTAGATAACCTAAAGGCTCTATATAATGCAAATTTTCAAAATCCAAATCCAAATCTTCTAGAATTTTTTTTGTCCGTGGATGTACAGGAAAAATTATTGGATATGCTTTTCCAAGAGTTACAATTTGTGTAATCAAAGATTTTAATTGTTGTGCGTCATCTACATTACTTGGCCTGTGTAGCGTTAACACTATATATTTTTTTTGTTCTAATCCTAATTCATCCCAGATTGACGGTTTTATAAATCGCTTTTTGTTTTTAAGAAGTGTATCAATCATAACATTACCAACAAAAAAGATATTGCTTTTTGATACACCAAGTCTCTCAAGGTTGTTGTTTGCATAGGTTGAAGTTGTAAAAAAATAATCGGTTAAACTATCGGTAACAATCCTGTTAATTTCTTCGGGCATATTTAGGTCGCCAGAACGAATTCCAGCCTCAATATGTGCAACTTTAATTCCAGCTTTTTTTGCAACTATTGTACACGCCATAGTTGAAGTCACATCGCCTACAACCATAACCAAATCACAGGGATTTTGAGCTAACTCTTTTTCGAAACCAATCATAATTGCAGCAGTTTGCTCTGCTTGTGTTCCGCTTTTTACTTCTAAATTTGTATCAGGAAAGGGAATGTTAAGTTCTTTAAAAAAGGTGTCGCTTAAACTTTTATCGTAGTGCTGCCCAGTATGAACCAATCTAAAATTAATAGTAGAGCCTTGCTTTTTTTTAATTGCAATAGCTTCAATTATTGGTGCTATTTTCATGAAATTAGGTCTTGCTCCTGCAACAATAGTTATATTCATTAATTTTGGTTTAATAAAGATGAAAACTGTTTCAATTTACCACTTTTTGATCGTTCTAATTGGTTACTTCTTTCAAATTGAATGTCAAGCCCTTTTTCGAGATAGTTTTCCATTTCGGTTGTAATCGTTTTTGTTTTGTCTTCTGAAAGTTCTTTTGCACTCACATAATAAATTTTAAAAGTTTTTTTTGTGAGCTGTTCAATTATAAATTCCTTTACATTGCCATCGTCTTCAATAATACTTTTGGTAATATAATAAAATGTCAAGCCGGCGGCTTTTTTACCACTTGGTAAAATTGCAATATCATTTGTCCCGCCAATCAGTTTTTTCAGAATAGGTTTCCGAATAGTGCTTTTTCTGAAAGACTTCCAACATCACCAATATCGTATCGAATAAAAGGATGCGCTTTGTTGTAAAGTGAGGTAATAATGACTCGCCCTTCTTCGCCTAAAGGGACAGGGTTGTCGTTATCATCCAAAATTTCAACAAACAAAGTTTCACTGTTTATTTGCCATTCATCAATAGGATTTTCAAAAGCAATAAGGTCTAATTCTGCTGCACCATATTCGTTTATTACAGGAATATCAAACTGCCTTTCCATAAGTTTTTTATCATCTTCAAAGAGCATTTCGGAAGTAACTACGCAAGCTTTTAATGTTGGACAAATAGACTTTAGAACGACATTTTCTGTCTTTAAAAACTTGGCGAGTTGTACAATAGCACTTGTATAGCCGTTTATATAATCAAACTTTATAGATTGAAATGTTTTAAGATGTTCTTTAAATGCAGCATCACTTAAATCAAAAACAGAAAATCAAAAACGCTTACTTAAAACATCTTTAAATCTCTCTTTATAATATCCCTTTGTATCTAACGGAATCCCATAAAATCGTGCTTGTTTAGAGCGGTTAAAGTCTAAATTGTACCATTCAAATCTATCTTGAATTATTGCCCAAGTCATGGCATGACAAAATTTATCTTTCGCAAAAATAAAAGGATTACCTGAAGATCCGGAAGTTTTGTTAACATACACGTTTTTTGTTGAAAAACCTTCTGAAAGACGATGCTCTAAAGGCTGTTGTAAATCACGTTTTGTCATTATAGGAATGCTATTCCAAAGTAAAGGATTAGCTTCTGAAGCAAACGATTTATAAAACGAATTGTGTTTTAAATGGTAGTAAACAATATCCTTTTTCTTCTGTTCGACGTAGCCCTTAAATTCAGCATCACTTTTCATTTGAATAGTTTGCAATAACAATTTGGCTTTATGAATTGGAAAGCCTTTAAGACGCAAAGTGAAATCAAATAAATTCAAAAGAAAAGGTGTAAATATGTTTTTGTAATATAATTATTTTTTAAGCATAAAAGCAATTATTTTTGCTTAAACAACTAACAATATGACGATTTTAATTTTGGGATCAGGCGGAAGAGAGCATACTTTTGCCTGGAAAATTGCTCGAAGCCCTTTATGTAAGCAACTTTATGTTGCTCCTGGTAATTCTGGCACTTCGCAAATGGCTGAAAACATAAACATAAATGTAACCGATTTTACTGCAATCAAAGATTTGGTGTTAGATAAAAAAATTGGCATGCTTGTAGTTGGTCCTGAAGATCCTTTAGTTCAAGGCATTCATGATTTCTTTTTGAACGATGAAGAGTTAAAAAATGTTTCGGTTATTGGACCACAAAAAGCAGCTTCGCAATTAGAAGGCAGTAAAGAGTTTGCTAAAATATTTATGCTTCGTCATAGCATTCCAACAGCAACTTATAAAAGTTTTACAAAAGACAATGTAGAAGAAGGCTTTTTGTTTCTCGAAACCTTAAAACCGCCTTTTGTACTTAAAGCAGATGGATTAGCAGAAGGGAAAGGGGTTTTAATTCTGAACGATTTAAATGAAGCCAAAAAAGAGTTAAAACTAATGTTAGTGGATGCTAAATTTGGCGAAGCGAGCACCAAAGTAGTTATTGAAGAATTTTTGGAAGGCATAGAATTGAGTGTTTTCGTACTCACAGACGGAAAACATTATAAAATTTTGCCTACAGCAAAAGACTATAAACGTATTGGCGAAGGCGATACAGGATTAAATACTGGCGGAATGGGAGCCATTTCTCCTGTACCTTTTGCAGACGAAATTCTTATGAAAAAAATTGAAGAGCGCGTTGTAAAACCAACTATTAAAGGACTTCAAAAAGACAATCTACCTTACAAAGGATTTGTTTTTATTGGTTTAATAATAGTGAATAACAACCCTTTTGTGATTGAATATAATGTTAGAATGGGAGATCCAGAAACCGAAGTTGTATTACCGCTTTTAAAAAACGATTTAGTAGAAATATTTAAGGCAATTTCTGAAGAACGATTAAACGACATTGACATTGAAATAAATAACCAAACTGCTGCAACAGTTATGTTAGTGTCTGGTGGTTATCCCAAAACATATTTAAAAGGAAAAGAAATCTCAGGAATTGAAAACATTAAGGACTCTCTAATATTTCATGCTGGAGCAAAACTTGAAAATGGTAAAGTTGTTACCTCTGGAGGACGCGTAATGGCTATAACATCTTTTGGAAAAACACATCAAGAAGCCATAAAAAAATCCTATCAAAGCATAGAAAAACTACATTTTGATAAGATGTATTATCGTAAAGATATTGGATTTGATTTATGAACTCATTTTCGGTTAAACATAAACAATTAAAATGAGTTCTATAAGTAAGAATGTGCCGTAACACTTTTGTCTTCTTCGTTATTATCGTTAAAGCTTTTTAGCTGTATCATCCAATATACAAAAGCAACGATTCCAATAACAATCAAAATTAAAGACACAGCGTTAGCAACCCACCAACTATCAAGTTGAACTTCTCTTAACTTATCAAAAGGCCAGAATAAAACGTTAACAAACAAATCTTGAATTGCATAAAAGATATCTTTCATAGGTAATAATCTTATATTTACAGTGCAAATATACAAACTCTTTAAATGATTACAAGATTTTTTAGCACTTCAAAACCAATTCACTTTGTAATTGTAATTCTATTCACTTTTGCCGTTTTTATGATTGTTAGAATCAGTAATCTTGAAGACAGTTTGTCTTTTGTGCTAATTTTAAAGCAGTTGGGATTTTATACTGTTGTGTTAATCTCGATTTTCGTCCTTGATTTTTTGGTAAGTAAGAACAACTTAACAAAAAGAAATGGCTATAAAATCTTATTGTTTAGTTTGTTTATAGCTATTTTACCAATAACGGTTCAAATAGATAATATATTAATATCTAATCTTTTTGTCCTTTTAGCCTTGCAACGGATTATTAGTTTACGGTCGAATAAAAGAGTTAAAAAAAAGTTGTTCGATGCGGCTTTTTG
Organism: Flavobacteriaceae bacterium PRS1; assembly: GCA_003709165.1. Taxonomy (GTDB): domain Bacteria; phylum Bacteroidota; class Bacteroidia; order Flavobacteriales; family Flavobacteriaceae; genus PRS1. The sequence goes on along the minus strand of RDRZ01000029.1, from coordinate 4,465 downwards.
GATAGCTATTGCATCCTTATTTTATTTTTGGGCTATTTTGTTTTTCATTCTAATTATTGCAGCACTCTTCTTTTATTCTATAACTAATTTTAAAAACTGGATCATACCATTTTTTGGTTTGCTTACAGTTGTTATAATTATAAGCAGTTATTCAATTATTGAAAGCAATAATTTTAGTAAGATATTTAATTATATCGAAACAACAGGCTCTGATTTTACTACATATAATGTTCTAAATTTAATTATTGGCATCACAATTTTAGTATCATTAGGACTGTGGAGTTTATTTTCCCATATAGGAAACTTAAAAGATAAAATAAAAAGACAAAGACCTTCTCACGTACTAATTATAACAGCAATTTTAATAAGCGTTGTAATAATTTTAATTGTACCAGATAAAAATGGGAGCGAATTTATTTTTATGTTTGCGCCACTATCGATTATAATGGCAAACTATATCGAATCTATAAAAGAAAAGTGGTTTGCCGAAGTATTTGTTTGGATATTAATCTTAACCCCTATTTCTTATTTAACGTTGTAGTTTTTCGCCAAATGCTAAATCGCCAGCATCACCCAGACCAGGAACAATATATCCTTTGCTGTTTAACTCCTGATCTATTGTTGCAATCCATAAATGTGTGTTTTCAGGAAAATAACTATTGATATAATCAACACCATCTTGTGCGGCAATTACATTGACAAGATGAATTTCTTTTGGAATTCCAAAAGGTTTTAAGGCTTCATACGTCGCAACTAAAGATCGCCCTGTTGCCAGCATTGGGTCTGCTAAAATCAATGTTTTATTTTCAAGGCTAGGGCAAACCAAATACTCAACAACAATTTCAAAACTTTCCAGGTCATGCCGATGGTATCTATAAGCCGAAATAAAAGCATTTTCGGCATCATCAAAATAATTAAGTAGTCCTTGATGCAAGGGCACTCCAGCTCTTAAAATGGAACACAACACGATATCGTTTTCAAATAAATTGATGGAAGATTTACCTAAAGGAGTTTCTGTAGTTGAAAGTTTGTATGTAAGCTCCTTACTCATTTCATACCCTAAAATTTCACCAATACGTTCAATATTTCGTCTGAATCGCATACTGTCTTTTTGAACCGTTACATCTCGAATTTCTGAAATAAAAGTATTTAAAATTGAATTTTTATCTGATAGATTGTGAATTTGCATAATGGTCTAAACTACTATTTTGAAAGGTAAAGTTAATTAATTTAGACCTATATTTGCTTTAAATTTTTAATATATGTTTTCAGGTGATGCGAATGCTATTTTTAAAGAAGTTATAGATAGATATCACATTATAAATACGGTTAATCAGTCATTTAACAATCCTTACGGCGAGAAAATAAATGTATTAGAACATTTGTTATACAGAAAAGGTTGGATAGATACTGTACAATGGCATTACGAAGATATTATTCGCGATCCACAAATTGACCCGGTTGCTGCTTTAAAGTTGAAACGACAAATAGATGCATCTAACCAAGACAGGACTGATATGGTTGAATATATTGATAGCTATTTTCTAAATAAGCACAAAGATGTTGAAGTAAAAACCAATGCAACTATTAACACCGAAAGTCCGGCTTGGGGAGTTGACAGGTTATCCATTTTAGCCTTAAAGGTGTATCATATGAATGAAGAAGCGACACGAACAGACGCTTCTGAAGAACATAGAAATGCCTGCCAGAAAAAATTAGGTGTTTTATTAGAGCAACGTGTTGATTTAAGTACAGCGATAGATACTTTATTACAGGATATTGCAACTGGCGATAAGTATATGAAAGTCTATAAACAAATGAAAATGTATAACGACGAAGAGTTAAACCCTGTTTTAAGAGGACAAAAGTAAAAAAAACGTCATTCCTGCGTCCTCGTGTCGGTGAAACTTTAGCGGAGGCACAAGGCAGGAATCCCATCCTAATAGTGAAATGCCAAAACCAACAAAACATATCCTCGTTATTCGCCTCTCTGCAATGGGAGATGTGGCAATGACAGTTCCGGTTTTAATGGCATTTACAGAACAATATCCAGATGTAAAATTGACGGTTTTAACTCGGGAATTTTTCAAACCACTTTTTAGAGATTTAGAAAATGTTTCAGTTTTTCACGCTGATGTTAAGGGAAAGCATAAAGACGTTTTTGGGCTTTGGAAACTTTCAAAAGAATTAAAAAAATTAGGTATAGATGCTGTAGCCGATTTGCACAACGTATTGCGAAGTAACATTTTAAAATTCTTTTTATTCGGTATAAAATGTGTTCAAATAGATAAAGGCAGAACAGAAAAAAAAGCATTGACTACCGGAGTGATTTTTAAACAACTAAAAACTACACAGCAACGCTATGCTGATGTTTTTGAAAAACTCGGATTTAAATTAGAATTGAGCAGTCCATCATTTCCCGAACAATCAAAATTGAATAATAAGACTCTAACCATTGTTGGGAACGATACACTAAAATGGATTGGTATAGCACCTTTTGCAGCCTTTGAAAGTAAAATGTATCCTTTAGATTTAATAAAAGAAGTTATTTCGACACTTTCTAAAACATATAAAATACTTTTATTTGGTGGCGGACAACAAGAGGTTGAGATTTTAAATAATTTTCAGAACAGCTTTGATAATGTTATCAATCTCGCTGGGAAATTGTCTTTAAGCGAGGAACTGGATGTTATTTCAAATCTCGATATAATGCTGTCTATGGATTCAGCCAATGCACATTTAGCTGCGACGTTAGGTAAAAAAGTAATTACCATTTGGGGAGTTACACATCCTTTTTCAGGCTTTGCGCCACTCAATCAACCAGAAGATTACGCATTATTGACTGATAGAACTAAATACACGAAAATTCCAACTTCAATTTATGGAAATAAATATCCTGAAAATTATAAAGAGGCTTCAAGAAGTATTTCTTCAAAGACAATTGTCGATAAGATTGAGTCAATAATTTAAAATGATTTGTAATTCCTGCGAAATCGAAGATCCACGAATACAATTATATAAAATGCGAATTAATGAGTAATGCAGGAATCCATTTGTAATATTAAGTTTCTCCCCCTTTGGGAGAAATCGAAGATTCAACGAAACGAAATTATAACAATAAACGCATTTGAGTTAGATGTCCGAAGGACAGAGTGGGCTTACACATCATCATAATCCACAATAATAATTGGAGTTGTTGGTTGCGCTTGGCAGGTTAAAATCAAACCTTCGGCCAATTCGCTATCAGTAAGAATATTATTTTGGCGCATGGTTGCTTCACCTTCCGTCAGTCGTGCAATACAACTACTACAAATTCCTCCTTGGCAAGAATAAGGGGCATCAATATCTTCATCTAAAGCAGCTTCAAGAATGGTTTGTTTTTGAGACATTTCAAAAGTAGTTTCTTCGTCATCAACAATAATGGTAATTTTAATATTACCACTTTTAGTAGTTTCTTCTTTAATTTCAGTAGGTTTTGCAGCTTTAAAAAGTTCATAAAAAACAGTCGCTTCATCAATATTATGATCGGTTAAAACGTCTTTTACAGTATAGATCATGCCTTCTGGACCACAAAGATAAAATGCATCGATAACAATATGTTTATATTCATTTTTAACAATAAGATTAACAGTGCTTTTTTCAATTCGCCCAAAAACAGCATTATCTTCTTTTGCTTGGCTATAAACAAACTGTATAGAAAAACGCTCACTGTATTGATGCTGAAGTTCTAAAAGTTCATTTAAGAACATGGTATCTTTAGTAGTTTTATTACCATACACAAGAATAACTTTGCTGTATATTTCTTCTTCCAGAGCGCATTTTATAATACTCAATATAGGTGTAATACCACTACCTGCGGCAAATGCAGCAATATTTTTGGTTTTAGAATCATTAGGTTCAAAAACAAAATGTCCTTTTGGTGTGGCAACTTCTAAAACATCTCCAACTTTTAATTCATTATTTGCATAAGCCGAAAATGTACCATCTTTAACTTTTTTTACGGCCACTTTAAGCTCACCACTTTTGGGCGAAGAACACAGTGAGTAATCGCGCCTCACTTCATTTCCATTAACTGAAGTTTTTAAGGTAATATATTGCCCGGCTTTATAAACAAAGGTTTCTTTTAAGTCTTGCGGAACATTAAAACTAATAGTTACAGCTTTATCAGTTTCCTTATTTATTTCTTGTATTGTGAGTTTGTGAAAATGCGACATTAAAATAATTTTCAACAAAAGTAGTGAAGTCGAGTTTGAAATTTTAAATTTGTTTGTAACAATTTCGACTTTTGATTTACTAATTAACTGAACATTATCCAAAAACTATGATAAAACGGTTTTTAAGCCTCGAATGGAAGCAATTTACCAGAGCTTCATATTTTCAAAAAGGTTTAGCAATTAAAATTTTAATGTTTTTTGCTGTTTTATATTTCGGAGGGATGGCTATTTTTATGGGAGGTGCTATGTTT
>RDRZ01000028.1 GCA_003709165.1 Flavobacteriaceae bacterium PRS1 | reverse complement strand
CGGGAATCTTTATCAATTTTTTGTTTACATGTCAACCTAACATAAATGGTGTCGTTGTGATAAATCGGACGAATAAAACGACAATCTTCCAACCCGTAATTTGCTTCTACTGGCCCTTTGTTTGGATATACAAATAATCCTGCTGCTGCTGCAAGGATAAAATAGCCATGAGCTGTTCGTTTTTCAAAAATACTTCCATCAAGTGAAGTGATATCGGTATGTGCATAAAAATGATCCCAAGTAAGGTTTGAGAAATTTATAATGTCACTATTGGTAATTGTACGTTTATGTGTTTTGAGTGACATTCCTGGTTGAATATCTTCCCAATGATATTTAAAAGGATGTTGTTCTGTGTCTTTGTAAGCTCCTCCAGGTTGATAGATTCCTGTAATTTCGGTCAATGTTGTAGGCGACCCTTGAATGGCAGTACGTTGTAAATAGTGTTTTACGCCTCGCATTCCTCCCATTTCTTCTCCTCCACCTGCACGTCCTGGACCTCCATGAACTAAACTTGGCAACGGCGAACCATGTCCTGTACTTTCTTTAGCACTTTCTCTATTGAGCACTAAAATACGTCCATGGTGTGATGCCGCATTAATTACGTATTCTTTTGCAATAGTGTCATCATTTGTTATAATTGAAGACACTAACGAGCCTTTTCCCATTTTTGCCAACTCGATAGCTTCGTCTAAATTTTTATACGGCATAATGGTACTTACAGGGCCAAATGCTTCACGTTCGTGAACAGCAACATTTTCGAAAGGATAATCTTCTCTTAACAGAATTGGACTAATAAACGCACCTTTTTTTGAATCGGCACCAACAAGGTCAATCTTATCTAAACTGCCATAAACGATTTGTGCTTTTTTAGCAATTTCAGTAACGCTGTTACGAACCTCTTCAACTTGCTCTTTACTAATGAGCGATCCCATTCTAACTTCTTTCAATCTTGGATCTCCAATAGTGACTTTATCTAAGGCTTTTCCGAGAGCAATTTGAACATCTTCAATGGATTTTTCTGGAACAATAATACGACGGATTGCAGTACATTTTTGTCCGCATTTAACAGTCATTTCTTTTCGGACTTCTTTAATAAAAATGTCAAATTCTAGTGTTCCTAGAACTGCATCTTCTCCTAATATTGAAGCATTTAACGAATCGGCTTCCATAGTAAATGGCACTGCTTCCTGAATAATTCGTGGATGTGCTTTAAGTAAACGTCCTGTTGTAGCCGAACCTGTAAAAGTAACGACATCTTGAGATTCAACTGAATCTAAAATAGTTTTTACAGTTCCATTAATGATTTGCAAAGCACCTTCAGGTAAGATTCCAGAATTGACAATTTCTCGCGCTACAGTTTCAGCTAAATACGATGAAGAAGGTGCTGGTAAAACTACTGCTGGAACGCCAGCCATCCAATTGACAGCACATTTTTCTAACATTCCCCAAGCCGGGAAATTAAATGCATTAATATGTATTGCTACTCCTTTTTTAGACACCATAATATGATGTGCCATAAAGCGCCCTCCACGAGATAAATCGATTGGTTCGCCTTCAACATGATAGGTTTGGTTTGGAAACAATTTTCGTAATGATGCATATGCGAAAAGGTTTCCGATACCGCCTTCAATATCTATCCAGCTATCTACTTTGGTTGCTCCAGTTCTATAGCTTAATTCGTAAAAAGGATCTTTCTTTTTAATCAAATAGAACGCCAGTTTTTTAAGCATATTTCCGCGTTCTTGAAAGGTCATTTTACGAAGTACTTCGCCTCCTTTTGTTCTTCCATATTGAAGAATTTCAGGAATATTTAAGCCTTCAATAGCTATATTTGAAATGACTTCGCCAGTAATTGCATCATAGATTGGATAGCCTTCGTCTTTGCCTTCTAACCATTGTCCTGTAACATAATGTTGAATCTTACTCATAAAATTCTTTATTTAAAGATTTTTGTTTTCGCGGAAACATAATGTTGTATTTTTTCATAACCCTTTTCAGTTTTTCAAAACATATTTTACAATAGAAAATAATTCTTAATCAATATCTGGTACAATTAGTTGTAAACTCATTTACGATGTTGTATCAATTCTCTCCAATTTAATACCTTAAAATATCGCTTAAAGTTGCTTTTATTTTATTTATTTTTTCTTCTGAAATTTCTCCCAAACGTTTACGCAATCTGTTTTTTGAAACTGATCGTAAATGAAATGTTAACACTTCAGATTTTTTCTTTAATCCATTTTCTTTTGTAGGCTCTAAAATTAAATTTCCTTTATATTTTTTAATAATTGAAGTAAGTGGACAAACAATAACCACTTCTAAATAAGTATTTAATAAATTACCGCTTACTATAACTGCCGGTCGCCTTCCTCCTTGTTCCCTACCTGAAACAGGATCGAGATGCATCTCCCAAATTTCTCCTTGTTTCATTTTAATTTTTCGTCTAAATTAGCAAGGTAATATTCCATCCCTTCTTCTGCTACAGCCATTATTTCTTCATCCTTTCCAGCCAATTTGTACGATTTTACATATTCGGCACGATTAAGCTGATCTAAATAAATAGTAAGTGCTTTTTCTATAATTTTATTTTTGGCAAGGCCATAGTGCATAGCAACATCTGCCAATTTTTTAAATAAACTATCTGGTAATGATGAAGTATATGTTGTCATTTTATATTTATTTTTTGTAAATATAAATAATATTTATAAACTATATTGTTATTTGTACATAAAAATAGACCTTAACTTGGCTCGAATATACAATCTACTATTAATTTGTATTTTCAATTATTGCAGCATAACCTTGACCAACTCCAATACACATGGTTACTAAAGCATACTTTTTTTGTTGCTCTTGCAATTCTATTGCTGCCGAATAACACAGTCTTGTGCCTGTAACACCAAGAGGGTGACCAATAGCTATTGCTCCTCCGTTTGGGTTTAATCTCGGGTCGTCATCAGCCAATCCCCAAGCCCTTGTACATGCCAAAACTTGTGCTGCAAAGGCTTCGTTTAGCTCAATAATATCCATATCATTCATTGTTAATCCTGCTTTTGCTAATGCTTTATTAGAAGCTTCAACAGGACCAATCCCCATGATTCGTGGTTCTACACCAACAACTGCCGAACTTACAACTCGTGCTAAAGGCTTTAAATTATATTTTTTAACTGCATCTTCAGATGCGATTATTGTTACTGCAGCTCCATCATTCAATCCTGATGAGTTTCCTGCTGTTACGTTTCCTCCTTCAGTTTTAAATGCTCCTCTTAATTTTGACAATATTTCTTTTGTGGTGGTCGGTTTTATAAACTCATCTTTTGAAAATTGAATAGGGTCTTTTTTACGTTGAGGAATTTCAACAGTAATAATCTCTTTTGATAGACGACCGTTTTCTTGAGCTTTTGTTGCTTTCATTTGGCTCCAATATGCAAATGAGTCTTGATCTTCGCGAGAAATGTTATACTTTTCTACTAAATTTTTAGCAGTATTTCCCATAGTATCTGTTCCATATAACTCCTGCATTCTCGGATTGATAAAACGCCAACCAAAACTGGAATCGTACATTTTAGAATCGTTCCCAAAAGCACTTGCTGTTTTAGAAATAACATAAGGTCCACGTGTCATGTTTTCAACTCCTCCAGAAATAAACACATTGCCATCTCCAGCTTTTATAGCTCTATTCGCGTGAATAATAGCTGATAATCCTGAACTGCATAATCGGTTTACCGTTTCTCCAGGAACCGTAAATGGTAATCCTGCCAACAATAAAGCCATTCGTGCTACATTGCGATTATCTTCTCCTGCCTGATTTGCACATCCCAAAATAACATCGTCATAAGCTTCTTTTGGAATATTTGGATTTCGAGCCACCAATTCTTTAATAACTAAAGCCGCTAAATCGTCTGTTCGGATAGTTGACAATGTACCTTTGTAACTTCCTATTGGTGTTCTTATTCCGTCTATTATATATGCTTGTTTCATGTTTAACCCTTCTGTCCTTTGGACACCTTCCTTTAAAGGGAAGGAATTATTTAATTTTTATTCCCAATCTTTATTCGTACGATAAACAACTCCTTTAAAAAGTGCTACCAATTCTTTACCTCGTTTTACTTCAATAATATTAAAACCTAATTTGCTATTTACTTTTTCAATAACAGATTCTGCTACTAAATAATCACCTTCGTTTAATGCTTCGATATGATTTATTGATGACTCAATTGATACAGCATATTTCCCATGTGTGTTAGCAGCGAAACCAAAAGCTGTGTCTGCTAACGAGTAACTGATTCCTCCATGTGCTTTATTCATACTGTTTAGCATTTCTTTTCTCACAGTCAATGCAATTTTGCAATATCCAATACTGCATTCTAAAATTTCAATACCGAGCCAAGTACTAAACGCATCAAGACTTAACATTTTGTATGGAATTGCTTCTCCTTTCATTAAAAGAATGTTTGGTTCTCTCTTTTCATTCTACGCAATAACGGACTACAACGGTATCTTTCTTCGTGATATTCCTTATATAATCCATCCATTCTTTCAACACACCAATCGATTCCTTTTTCATCCGCCCAGACTAAAAGCCCTTTAGGATAATTTACTCCTTTTGTCATCGCTTTATCTATATCTTCTGCTGAAGCAATATTCCAAAACAAAGCATCCGCCGCTTCGTTAATTAACATGACAAGTACACGATCAAAAATGGTTTGTGCTAAATCTGTGTTATATGACCTCTTGACTTCGCTCGAAGTGACTTTTCCATTTTCATCATAATCATAATAACCTTTTCCTGTTTTTCTTCCCAAATAACCTGCTTCTGCCAATCGTTGTTGTGTGAATGAAGGTCTGAATTTAGAATCATAATAAAAAGTCTTAAAAACAGTTTTGGTTACTGTATAGTTAATATCGTTACCAATAAAATCCATCAATTCAAAAGGTCCCATTCTGAAATTTACAATGGTCTTCATCGCATTATCTATAGTAGCAAAATCAGCAATGCCTTCTTCATAAATACGAAGTGCTTCACCATAATATGGTCTTGCGACGCGATTAACAATAAATCCAGGTGTGTCTTTTGCTATAACAACTGTTTTGTTCCAGCTTTTAATAGTTGAAACTGCTTTTTCAGATACAATCTCTGAAGTTTGAATAGCAGGAATTACCTCAACCAATGCCATTAATGGTGCTGGATTAAAAAAGTGAATACCTACACAACGTTCAGGGTTTTGTAGCGCTGATGCAATTGATGTAATTGATAATGAAGATGTATTTGATGCAATGATTGTTTCATCAGACACATAACTTTCTAACTCTGAAAACAGGCTTTGTTTAATTTCTAAATTTTCAACAATGGCTTCGATAGCTAAATCGGAATCTGCCAAATCCTGCAATGAATTCACATAAGAAATATTATTTTGAATTCGATTTTTTTCTGTTTCATCAATGCGTTCTTTTTCAATGAGTCGTAACAATACTTTTTCAAGAGCTGCTTTACTTTTATCTAAAGCATCTTGATTAGTATCGAAAACTTTAACTTTACAACCTGAAGTTGCAGCAACCTGCGCGATGCCACTTCCCATTGTTCCAGAACCGATCATTCCTATATTCATTTCAGATTGTTGATTAACGATTTTTGATTTTTGAAGTATACTATTATCATGATTACTTTACTATTTTAATTTTGAACTTGCCGTTTTAATACTTGCAACAAATATTGAAATAAGCTCATCGTTTTCCTTTATTAAATTATCTAAAGAAACAACATCTGTAATGAGTTTAGCTCCTTTTTGTATTCTCATATTAATTAAACTCTCTCTTAATTCTTTCAAGCAAATTTTCATCTTGTGTAAAAAATCTCTTATTGATTCTCCACTTCTTGCTTCTCCATAATTTAATGCAGATGAAGTAACCGACCTTATCAATTGTTTAGCTAGATGCTCTGAAGCAAAAGATTTATCAATTTTTTTACAAAGTAAAATGACATTAATTGCAAATTGAATCAATCGATCTTCAAGCTGATTAGGTTTCATATTTATTCTTTATTTAGTTCAAAAATCTACAATCATCAATCCACAATCGTTAATACTTAAAACGGTAGATTTGTTACATCTACATTTCCTCCGGAAATAATAATTCCGACTTCTTTATTTTTATAATTTTCTTTGTCTTTTAATAATGCTGCAAAAGCAACTGCGCTTGAAGGTTCAATGATTATTTTCATACGTTCCCAAATCAGTTTCATAGCATTTATAATTTCTGTTTCTTCCACTCTAATTATTTTTTCGACTCCTTTTTTAATAATCGGAAAATTACGGTCTCCGAGAAACGTTCTTAATCCATCAGCTATTGTAATACTATTACTATCGTTGTATTCAATTTTTCCGCTTAATAAAGAACGATAAGCGTCATCTACATTTATGGGTTCTCCACCAATAACTTTACATTTTTCAGAAAAATATTTCACAGCTAAAATTGTTCCTGCAATTAATCCACCACCACCAATTGGCGTAAAGATATAATCTAATTGCGGATATTCCTCTAATAATTCTATTGCCACTGTAGCTTGTCCTAAAATGACCTCATCATCATTAGATGGATGAATAAATGTTGCTCCTTTTTCAATTCTTACTTTCTCTGCCATTTCTTCCCGAGCAATGGGATTAGAATCACATTCAATAATCTCGCCTTTATAGGTTTTTACCGCATTCTTTTTTACTTGTGGTGCATTTTTAGGCATTACAATAAATGCTTTTACTCCTATTTTTTTTGCAGCCAATGATAATGCTTGTGCAAAATTACCCGAAGAATGTGTTACAACGCCTTTATTACGTTGCTCTTCCGTTAGACTTAAAATTGCGTTTGTTGCACCTCGCATTTTAAAAGCTCCCATTTTTTGAAAGTTCTCGCATTTAAAATAAACCTTGGTTTCACATATTTCATTTATTAACTCCGAAGTAAGCACAGGTGTTTTATGAATGTATGGTTTCACTCTATTATGTACTTGTATCAAAGTTTGTTTGTTCATACCCCACTCTGTCTTTCAGACATTTGACTCAATAAGTTTATTTTATTTCGTCGAATCTTCGATTTCTCCCAGAGGGAGATAAATATTATTATTTAATGAGATCCTGATACAAACTTCGACAAGTCCAGTGTAAAAGTTCAGGATGACAACAAGTTATCATTTACCTCTGAAATTTGGTTTACGCTTTTCTATAAATGCAGAAACGCCTTCTTGATAATCTTCACTACTTGCTGCTTTTATTTGATATTTTGATTCAACAGATAGTTGCTGTTCTAAATTATTTGTAAAGGATTGATTTAATGTTTTCTTAATTAACCCTAATGCTTTTGTTGGCATTTGTGCCATTTTTAAAGCTAATTTTTGAATAGTTTCTTGAAATTCTTCAGAGGGCACGTATTTATAAATCATTCCTAATCGCTCTGCTTCTTCTGCTGAAACCTTGTCGCCTAACATCATTAAAGCTGATGCTTTTTGAAATCCGATTAAACGAGGTAAAAAGAAAGTTCCTGCACTATCTGGAATTAAACCTATTAAGCTAAAAGCTTGAATAAAACTTGCTTTTTCGCTAGCTACAACTACATCACAAGCTAATGCTATATTTGCTCCTGCTCCCGCAGCTACTCCGTTGACCGCAGCAATAATTGGTTTTTCAATATTTCGGATTCGTAAAATGATCGGATTATAATGTTCTTCAAGAATTTTTTTGAAACCTGGATTTAATTCCGGAGATGTCACTTCTTTTAGATCTTGTCCAGCACAAAATGCTTTTCCGTTTCCTGTTAGTACAATGACTCTAACCTCATCATTAACTTCACAAGCGTCCAAGGTGTCTTGCAAACGCAAAGCCATTTCACGATTGAAACTGTTGAATACCTCTGGTCTGTTGAGCGTTATATACGCTATTTTGTTTTCTATTTTTAACTCAATTGAATTCATGTTTTATTTTGGTAGATTAAAATCTGGGTTAAATATAATTCCAATCACATTTTGCCAAGGATCCAACACACTTGCAATCATTAATTTACCTCCAACATTTGTTGGTTTTTCATGCTCTAAAGCTCCCAATTCAATTAAATGATTATAAACTTTTTGAATGTCTTCAACACTCCAATATAATAAAACATTATCTGTCTTTTTACTAGTTTCTTTTTCTTCAGGTAGTAAACCAAGTTCGTATCCTTTGATATTAAAACCTACATAAAAAGATTCATCAAAATAGGGTTCTTTTCTAAAAGCTTTTAAATACCAAGATTTTGCTTCAGATAAATTACTCACTTTGTATATTGTTGTTCTTAATCCTTGCATTATAATTATACTTTCTGTTTTGTTTCATAAGATTCCCACCTTCGTGGGAATTAAAGACATTTAAAATAATCAAATGGTTCTTGGCAATCGCTGCATTTAAACAATGCCTTACATGCTGTTGAACCAAATTGACTCACTAATTTTGTATTAGTTGAGCCACAATTAGTACACTTCACTAATTTTTTACCTCCTAATAAAACTTCTTTATCAGCTATTGCATCCAAAGGGGGTGCAATTCCATAGCCTTCTAAAGATCGCCTTCCTTTTTCTGTAATCCAATCGGTTGTCCAGGCAGGAGACAGTACCAATTCAACTTTTGCATTATATCCTTCATTTTTGAAAGCAATTATTATATCCTCTCCAATCACATCCATAGCAGGACAACCACTATATGTAGGTGTAATTTTTACAATTACTTCATCATCTTTAATTATAGCAGAACGTACAACTCCCATATCCAGAATTGTTAATACAGGAATTTCAGGGTCTAAAACTTGGTTCAGAATTGGGATTAGATTTTTGTCTATAACCCACTCTGTCCTATCGGACATCTCTCCCAAAGGGAGAGAATCTAAGCTTGATATGTTTTTTAATTCACTCATAATTTAATCTCTTCCTCCATTTGGGAGGATTGAGATGGGATTACCATTTCATGTTTGGATAAGCACGTTGGATATATTGCAAATCACTTAATAAATGACCTAAATGTTCGGTATGCATGCCTTGTTTTCCTCCCTTTTGAAAATATCTTGATTCTGGGATTTCTAAAGTGGCCTCTTCTAAAACTTTATTTGCTCTCTCATAATATTCGGATTTAAATTTTAATGTGTCAACTCCAATCCCATCATTAATCATAGCCTTGTCAGTTTCTGTTTGATGAAACAACTCGTCTGTATATGTCCATAAATCATCAACAGCATTTTGAGTTCTTTGATGACTTTCTTTTGTGCCATCACCAAGACGTTTTATCCAATCTGAAGAAAATCGATAATGATAACTCACCTCTTTTATTGCTTTATTTGAAATTGCAGAAAGTGTTTGATCTTTACTTTTCTGTAATTCTTGTAAAAAAAGTAAATGATATACATCGAATAAAAACTGTCTCGCCATAATATATCCAAAATCTGTATTTGGTTGCTCTACCAATAATACATTTAAGTATTCGTGTTCTTTTCTTAAAAAAGCAATATCGTCTTCAGTAGTATTTCCTCCTTTTACTTTAGCGGCATATTGATAATAATTTCGTGCTTGTCCTAACATATCTAACGAAATATTTGTACAAGCAATATCTGTTTCTAAACTTGGACCATGACCACAGAGCTCTCCAAGACGCTGTCCGAGAATAAGTGTGTTGTCTGCAATACTGAGGATGTATTTGTATAAGTTGTTGTTTTTCATATTAGAATGAAATTGAAGTCGAAATCGAAATTGAAGTCGAATCCTTTCAATTAATATTTTTTATTCTGGTTACTATAATTCTTATTAGTTGGTCATTTTCATCTTTTAATTTTGAAAGAGTTTCTTCTGAAAACAAATTAGCTTTAGACTGAATATTCAAATTTCCCATACTCTCTCTTAATTCTTTAAGACATATTCTCAACTTATTTATCTTATCTCTGTCAGTTCCTGCTCCTAAAGCCTCTCCATAATTTAAAGCTGAAGAACACGAAGAACGAATAAGTTGTTTTGCTAAATAATCTGAAGCATAGGACATTGGTTTTTTGTCATACAACAAAATAATTGACGCTGCAAAATCTTCTAATCGTTCTGTTAAATCAAACTTTTTATCACTCATGTATTCAATTTCATTTTCAGCTTCAAATTCAAATTCTCAATTACATATGCTTAATCTCGTCTGGTAAATCGTAAAATGTTGGATGACGATATACTTTATCTTTAGCAGGTTCGAACAATTCCCCATTATTATCTGGATTAGTAGCTGTAATATGTTTTGATTCTACAACCCAAATACTTATACCTTCATTACGTCGCGTATAGACATCCCGAGCATTTTCGAGTGCCATTTCAGCATCTGCAGCATGTAGGCTTCCAAAATGGCGATGTTCTAATCCGTTTTTACTTCTCACGAAGACTTCCCAAAGTGGCCAGTTTTTTTTCATCCTATCCCTAACCCTTTACTTTGGAAAGGGGATTTTATTAATTAAACTTTATATTTTATACTTATAAGGTTTTTGAAACCTTGCAGGATATTCATGAGATTCCTGCCTACGCAGGAATTTGTTGCTTTTCAGCATAAGCCATAGCTGCATCTCTTACCCATTGTCCGTTTTCATGTGCTGCTATTCTTACCTTCATCCGCTCTTTATTACAAGGTCCATGACCTTTTACCACTTGCCAAAACTCATCCCAATCTATCTCTCCAAAATCGTAATGACCCATTTCTTTATTCCATTTTAAATCTGAATCTGGAATGGTAAGTCCTATTAATTCGGCTTGAGGAACGGTTTGATCTATAAACTGCTGACGTAAATCATCATTGGTTTTACGTTTAAGTTTCCATTTCATGGATTGAGCAGTATGAGGAGACTCTGCATCAGTTGGACCAAACATCATAAGTGATGGCCACCAAAAACGGTTTAAAGCGTCTTGTGCCATATCTTTTTGTTCTTGGGTTCCTTTCATAAGAGTGACTAAAATTTCATAGCCTTGACGTTGATGAAAACTCTCTTCTTTACATATTCTAACCATGGCACGTGCATAAGGTCCATAGGAAGCTCCACATAATGCGACCTGATTTATTATTGCTGCTCCATCAACCAACCATCCAATTGTTCCCATATCTGCCCAAGAAATAGCAGGATAATTAAAGATACTTGAATATTTTGCTTTTCCTGTATGTAATTGTTCTAGCAATTCGTCTCTTGTAATACCAAGTGTTTCGGTAGCGCTATACAGGTATAATCCATGTCCTGCTTCATCTTGCACTTTTGCCAAAAGGGCTACCTTACGACGCAAGGTAGGTGCTCTTGTTATCCAATTGCCTTCTGGAAGCATCCCAATAATTTCGGAATGTGCATGCTGAGACATTTGCCTAATATGTGTTTGCCTGTATTTTTCCGGCATCCAATCTTTAGGTTCAATTTTTTCGTCACGTGCAATTCGTGCCTCAAATTGTATTTCCAATTCTTTTATTTGTTCTTCACTCATAGTATGAGCATTTAGTTATTATGAATTTCTAGTTCAAATGATGAGATTCCTGCCTTCGCAGGAATTAAACATCAAAATCGACTACCACTTTTTTGGTTGTTGGTACTGCTTGACAGCTTAAAACAAAATTTTTCGTAACCTCATATTCTTCTAAAGCATAATTGACTTTCATTGTTACTGCACCTTCGATGATTTTACATTTACAGGTACTACATACGCCTCCTTTACAAGCGAATGGCAGATCGGCTCCTGCTGCTAAAGCCCCATCTAAAATGGTATCAAAATCATCATCCATGACAAAATGAAATTCTGTTCCACCATCTATAATCGTCACTTCTGTTCCTTCTTTTTTTTGTTCTATTGCTTCTGCTATATGTTTGTTATCGTCAGGATTTCCGGAAAAAAATAATTCGTAATGTATTTTATCTTTACTCAAACCTGCTGCTTGCAAATGGTCACGTATCAAGAAAATCATGTCTTGTGGCCCACAAATAAAACAACTATTTGTATCCTCTATATCTATAAATGTCTTTGTTAAGACTGCTAACTTTTCTTTATCAAATCTTCCATTTAAAAACGGAATATCACGCTGTTCTTTTGTTAGAAAATAAAAGACTTGAAACCTTCCAAAAAACTTATTTTTAAGCTGCTCTATTTCTTCTTTAAAGATAATGGATTTTACGGTTTTGTTTAAATAGAATAGCTTGAATGTACTGTTTGGTTCTGAAAGCAAATGTGTTTTAATAATGGACAAGATTGGTGTAATACCACTTCCTGCCGCAAAAGCTATATAATTTTTAGAAGTTCCTAGTTCTATATCCACATAAAAATTACCTGTTGGCGGCATAACTTCAATCATCTCCCCAGACTGAAGTTCTGTATTGGCGTAAGTTGAAAATACACCTCCAGGAAGTTGTTTAATAGCAACTTTCCATAGGTTCTCCACAGGGCTAGAGCACAACGAATATGGACGTCTCACGTCTTCATCATTGATTAGTTTACGCAGGGTTAAATGTTGCCCTTGTTTGAAACTAAAAGCGTCTTGCAGTTGCTTTGGAATATCAAATTCTATAACTACTGTATCTTTAGTTTCTTTATAAACATCAGCAATTTTTATTTTATGAAACTCTGCCATTTTTTAGCTATTATAAACCTACAAGGTTTTAAAAATCTTGCAGGAACTCTATTTTAAAAAAAACTTCTAACTAACACTTGTTAGTTTGAATTACAAATTTACAATATTATTTTTTAATTCCGTTAATGAAAACTTTACTTAATTCATTTGCAAATTCTTTAGGATTTAAGTCTTCTTTTTTTGGTACCCAAAGGTATAACGATCGTAATGTTGATAACATTGAAAACAGCATAATGTCTGGATTAGAGTTTGTTATTTCGGATGAATTAATACCTTGATTAATTATGTTTCTTAAATCGTCTTCATAATTATGTCGCAGTTTTAGATAATGTTCTAGTTGCTCTTCGAGATGCATCCAATCGTTATTTAATGACGCCATTCCAAAGGTGTTTCTTGCCGTTATATCGACATGAAGGATTACGATTTGTTTTAATTTTTCTAAAGAGTTAGAATTAGAATTTTTTATAAGAGACATCCCATGTGTAAACTGTTCAGCTAAAGATATAATGATGTTTTTTAAAATTTCTTGTTTTGAGCTGATATGATTGTAAAGACTTGCGGCTTTAATTCCCATTGCTTTAGCAATATCTCTCATTGTTACTGCACTATAACCTTTCTCTTTAAAAAGTTTCGCAGCAGTTATTACAATTTCTTCTTTTCTGTTTTCTGGTTTCATTTAGCGATTGAATATAATGAAGTCTTTTAAGAAATGCTACATCAAAAAATAAAACAATTTTGATAGTAGAATATAAAACCTTAATTTAGTAAAAATCATCTTCTTATGGAAATTAACAGACGTCAATGGCTAAAAACAGCAGCTTTAGCTGGCGGATTTACATTATTTAATGGATTAGGATTTCAAGTTTTAACTGCTGAAGAACGAAAGAAATTTAATCCTAGAGAGTTTGAAAATCCTATTCGGTTAAGTTCTAATGAAAACCCTTATGGACCGTCGGAACGAGTTAGAAACGCTGTAAAAAATGCTTTTAATATTGGTTGTCGGTATCCTTATGCTTATGCTGAAAATCTTGAAGGCATCCTTGCTAAAAAGTATGATGTTGCACCTGAAAGTGTAATTGTTACTGGTGGTTCGACCGAAGGTCTAAAAATTGCCGGAATTACTTTTGCTGCCAATGGTGGTGAAATTATTGCAGCGAAACCTACTTTTTTAGTGATGATGCAATATGCAAAAATGTGGGGAGCAAATATAAATTGGGTTCCGGTAGATGAAAATTTAGGTTATGACCTTCAAGAAATTGAAAAGCGAATTACATCTAAAACAAAAATGGTTTTTTTATGTAATCCTAACAATCCAACTTCTACTCTTTTACCAGCTAATACTTTACAAGATTTTTGCGCATCGGTAAGTAAAAGAACTATTGTGTTTAGCGATGAAGCTTACTACGAATATATTGAAGACCCAAATTATCCATCGATGATAGATTTGGTGAAGAAAGGTGAAAATGTAGTGGTCTCAAAAACTTTCTCTAAAGTTTATGGAATGGCAGGTATGCGAATAGGCTTTCTCATTGCAAAACCAGAACTGGCACAAACAATAAGAAGAAACATTGTAGCAATGAGTAATATTTTTGCTATTGAAGGCGCAAAGGAAGCTTTAAAAGACGATGAATTTTATAAATTCTCACTTCAAAAAAACGTTGAAGCAAAACAAATAATTTATAATACTTTAGACCACCTTAACTTACACTATATTAAATCGAGCACTAATTTTATTTTCTTTAAGTCTGGAAAAGACATTAATAAATTAGGAAAACAAATGTTGACAAAAGGTGTTAAAATTGGTCGTGCTTTTCCGCCATTTTATGATTGGTGTCGTATTAGCACAGGAACACTTGAAGAAGTTGAGATGTTCTCTAAATCGTTGATTACATTATATTAAATTGTTTTTTTTTAGCTTTTGTACTGCCTCCAGTTTATTGTGTACTTGAAGTTTTTTGTTCTTCTAACTTTTCTGAAATACTTAATGACCTTTTCGCATAAAATAAAGCACTACCTATAATAGAGTTTCTATACTCCCAGGAAATTTTATTTAGAATATTTACTAAAACAAGCTTTTCTTGGGTTTTTGACACCACAAGTAAACTGTCTAATTTAGATTTTGTTTGAGGTAGTAACTGCAATGAAAACGAAAAAATAAATATTGAAAATAATAGCCTTTTCATATAAAACAGAGTCGATTTAAAAGCACATTGAATATACTAATTTTAATCTAAATATGCATTTATTAATAATTCTAACAAAAGGAAAATTCTAGAACGTAAAGTTAAAGCTCTCATTTTAAGAACATAAAAAAAGCATCAGTACTTTCCTGTAAGACAGAACAATAATCTGATGCTTTTCTAAAAAAATTGATTAATAGCAGCACTAATGTAAAACTTATTATAATCGAATGCGAGATTTATTCGACAAAAAGCATTAAAAAAAGATTAAGCGCAATAATGTTAATTATTACGCCCAATCAACAAATCTCAACAACAAGATTTTACTTTTTAAGATCGTAAACTAAAATAGTACTCCCTTTACCAAAATATAGAAATCCTGCAATTTCATCAACTTCATACATTGGTTTTTTATCTTTTATCAAAATCTCATTTAAGGTGTCTCCAGAGTCTTTATCAACTTTTATTAATCCTACACCACCATCAATATTTGTAAGAATAAACGCTGCATTTTCTGTAGCTTTTGTAGCTTTAAACCGTTTTGCAAGTTCTTGAAATCCTTGATCAGCAATTTTTGCCCAATTATCGGCTTGCTTATCATGAAATCTTACAGTACTGTTATAAGATGGGACTCCTGAAGCTTTTAAATATCCAGCATTTGCTGCATGTGACACGGCTGCAGTTAATGCTACTGCCGTTAAAGCTCCCGCCATAATAGCTCCGAATGCACTTTTCCCAGGAGCTCTATGATATACATGCCAGTTTTCGTTGCCATTAAAATCCAACATCATCAGGTTTTGTGAAGCACTTAATAAAATTCCGTTAGATCGAATTTCAATATCTGTTGGTTCTTCTTTTTCATCAAAGTTGGTGTTTGATGTAAGAAGATTATATTCTCCATTATCACGATCAATTTCATATACACCATCACTACAGGTAATTAAAAATCTATTTCTTTGCTCGTCAAAAGTTGAAGCCACAGATTTTGATTTTTTATACTTAATAGCGTTGCCAAAAACAGATTCGCCAGTATCCATATTAATAAGATCAGTATCACTTTCAGAAATATAAAGAACACCTTTTGGCATTCTAGCCATAAGCTGAATATTTGCTCCTGTTTTTAACGGTTTTTTCCAAAGAGGAACACCATCAAAGCCTATTTTATTTATTCCTCCTGTAGCTACTCCAAATAAAATACCATCATCTTCTACATAAAAATGACTGATAAACCCTTTAGTTTTTGGAGACTTTTCCCAAAGGTCAACTCCTGATTTATTATCTAATAAATAAATTTTTGATTGACTTTTAGCCGAAGCCAATTTCCCGAGTCCTTTTTTACCAGAATTATCAATAGCAGTAACTACTGCCAATCCAGCTTTTGTGAATTCAAATCTGTCTAAATTTCCTTTTAATTTATTTCCTTCTGCCCAAAGTAAACTTCCAGATTTAGCATCAATTTTATAGACTACCGTATTACCTCCTTTTGTTCTAAACGCATAAATTTCGTTGGTTCCCTCATTACTAGAAATCTCTGTGGCATTTTTTACAGCTGCAGTCCATTTTACTGCTCCAGTAGCAATATCATAACATTCTACATTTTTTATGCCTGGAATTATAATATTATTACCAAAAATATCTGGCCTGCCAACCATTAGGTTTGCGGCTTTACGCTCAAATATCTTAATCAGTTTCCCGATTTTTAAATCGTATAAACCAACACCTTGTTTATATTTACCAACACCTTCTTCTTTATGCATTCCATTTACAACAAACATCATTTCTGGTCCAATAAAATATCGGCTTGTAACACCCCCTTTTCAATCTTCCCGTTTAGAATCGAAAACTAATTTTCCTTTTATTACATCTACAACCGATGTATGTCGTATTAGTCCTTTTGGCTTAATAATTAAATAAGGTGTTCCGAGAACTGGTTCTAAATTTTCTTCTTTTACCCGTTTAAGACGGTCAAACATAAATGAAACGTCATTACTATTTGGTCTAATCCCAATTAAAGCCTCGCCTGTTGATGCGATTAAAGTTCCAGACTCGTGTAACATCATCCATTTTACTTGCCCACTAAAATTATATTGATGGTCTGGACTTTGAGCTTGTACGCTTGTTACTAATAACACTCCCATTATTAGTAAGACAAATTGATTAATAGTTCTCATTGTTGTTTGTTTTTGTGTATTTAATTTTATACTGTTTGTTTACCTAAATTAAAAGAGCCTTCCGAAATAACTTTTTGGCTATTGTCGTTAGCATTCTGACCTGTAAACTCAAATGTTCCTTTAACATTATCAGATGTTTCTTCAGATACAGAAATAGTTCCATTAACAGATGTATTATAAGGAGCTAACCATGTTTGCGTATTCGCAGGGTTACTAACGTCTGCTTCTAAATATACTGCAACACTAAACCCTATGGCATTACCATCTATATTATATGTTCCAGATCCAGCGTAGCCATTAATAGTAATAAGAAACCCTTTCCCGTCAGCATCTGATCCTTGCAGAATAAGTGTGCTAGTTGCAGATACTAAAGTTGCTGTAGATGCGATTTCTAATGAAGTAAATGACTCACCATCTACCTTTGCTGTAATTGTTCCTTCTGTTGCGTTTCCTCCATTTCCTCCATCGTCGCTGCTCGAACATCCAGATAATGTTACTAATGATCCAATCATTAGAAATAACATAAATTGTTTTAAGTTTTTCATTGTTGAAATATTTATTGGTTAATAATATTCCAAAATTGCAATTAAATAAAAATGAAGTCAATACGATGAATTACGTATATTTTAAAAAAGAAAAAAGACCGCTTCGCTAAAAGACATTAAAATAAAGACTTGCAAACCAATAAACAGTTCAGAGAGAATGAATATTAATTTCTACTATGTTTAAAATGTAATGTGTGGGAATTCCTTTTTAATTTGTGTTTTTTTACTTTCTAAATCTTGAAGAAATTGCTGATGCAATTTAGAGTTCGGATTAAATGGTTTGTGAAGCATTCCTTTTTGAATTGTATTAACACCATCCATAGTTTGAATTGCTTCTGAAGATATCCAAACTTGCTGAAACTTTTTCCAAATGTAATTTATGGCTGTGTTGTTTGGATGAATCATATCTTCATCGTAAAAACGATAGTCTCGCAGCTCGTCCATCATAATTTCATAGGAAGGAAAATAAAACGATTGATGATTGTCGATTTTTGATTTTTGATTTTTGAACTGATGAATTGCTGTAATTAAATGTGATTTACTTAATGTGTTTTCAATAAATCCATCTTTAAGATGTCGTACTGGAGAAACTGTATAAATAAATTGAACTTTAGGATTTATGGAACGTATTTGTCTTTCATTATTTTCTAAACTTGAAGCAATTTCTCCAATAGACAGTAATTCTTTTTTGAATTGTTTTTGAGGTACTTTATGGCAATTTGCAACAATTTGGTTATGCTCCAAAAATTTATAAACCCAAGCTGTGCCAAGTGTAATTATTATATGTGTTGAATCGTTGAGTTGTTGAGTTGTTAAGCGAGTTTGTTTGTTTAACTCCTCTATCAAAGAATTTTTTGAAGGGTCGCTCAATTTAGAATGTGCATCAAAACAATGCCATCGTTCATGGTGAAAAAAGATATCATCTTCAGTATTTTTTTTTGCATTTATTGCATTCTCTATTAAAATTTCAATAGCTTTAGGATGAAACAAAATCCCAAACGGATTAATAGTATTCTGAAATTTGAAATATTCTAATTTTTCGCCAATATTCTCAACAAAACAAGAACCTAGTAATAGAATTTTAGAATGGTAGTCTATTAGATTATTAGATTGTTTTAGTAATGGTATTTTGGTTTGAAGTTTCATAACCTCTCTGTCACTACGTGACATCTCTCCTTAAAAAGGAGAGAAATTGATTCATTCTTTAATATAATCTTTTGCTTTTTCCAACGCATCTTTAATTCCGTTAGGATTTTTTCCGCCAGCAGTCGCAAAAAATGCTTGTCCTCCTCCTCCTCCTTGTATGTACTTGCCAAGTTCTCGAACTACTTTGCCTGCATCTAATTTTTTTGTTTCTACTATTTCTTTAGAAATATAACACGACAAAATTGCTTTTCCGTTTTGTTGTGATGCAAATAATACAAATAAATTTTTGTATCTTTTTCCTAATTCGAAAGAAACATCTTTAATTCCAGTAGCATCTAAATCTAACTCTTTAGATAGAAACTTAATGCCATTAATTTCGGTGAGTTCACTTTTAAGTTCAGCAACAACTTTTTTAGCTTTGTCTTTTAGTAAACCTTCTATCTGTTTTTTAAGATCAGTATTTTCTTCTTGCAAATCAGAAACCGATTTTACTGGATTTTTTGCATTGTTAAGTAAGCCTTTAACTTCAAAAAGAACTCTACTGTTTTCAAAATAAAAGTCTTTTACAGCATCATTAGTAATCGCTACAATACGACGTATTCCTGAAGCAATTGCACTTTCAGAAACAATTTTGAAATGCCAAATATCTCCTGTATTTTGCACATGTGTTCCACCACAAAGTTCAATAGACTGTCCAAAACGAATAGTGCGAACAGCATCTTCATACTTTTCACCAAATAGAGCAATAGCTCCATCTTTTAAAGCATCGACCATAGTCGCACTTCTGTTTTCTTCCAAAGGTAGTTTGCCTTCAATACGTGCATTTACAAAATTCTCAATATCCTGTAATTGTTCAATCGTTACTTTAACAAAATGCGAAAAATCGAAGCGGAAATGTTTTGAATGTACAGCCGATCCTTTTTGTTCAACATGAGTACCGAGAATTTCTCGTAAAGCTTGATGTAACAAGTGTGTTGCTGTATGGTTACAAGCAGTTCGATAACGTTGTTTTACATCTACAACAGCTTTAAATGTTTCGTTAATATGCTTTGGTAAATTTTTAGCAAAATGAATGATGACATTGTTTTCCTTTTTGGTGTCCAAAATATAAACCACATCGCCATTTGGCACTTCCAAATAACCTTTGTCTCCCACTTGTCCGCCACCTTCCGGATAAAATGGTGTTTGGTTAAAAACCAACTGATATATTTCACCATCTTTTTTTGAAGTAACTTTTCGATATCTTGTTAATTTAACTTCTACTTCGAGTGTATCATAGCCAACAAACTCTTCATCAGAAACATCAATTAAAACGGTCCAATCGCCGGTTGACGTTTCACTTGCAGCACGAGAACGTGATTTTTGCTTCTCTAATTCTTCTTTGAAACCCTTCACATCGAGGTTTAACCCTTTCTCATTTAAAATTAAACTGGTTAAATCTATCGGAAAACCATAAGTATCATACAGCTCGAAGGCTTTTACACCTGAAATTTCATTTCCTCTAGAATTTTCGATTATCCTATCTAATAAAATTAATCCTTGGTCTAAAGTGCGTAAAAAGGAACTTTCTTCTTCTTTAATTACATTTTCAATAAGCTGTTTCTGACTTTTCAATTCTGGAAAGGCTGTTCCCATTTTATTACTTAACACTTCAACTAATCTATATATAAATGGCTCTTTTTTATCTAAAAAAGTAAATCCGTATCGTACTGCACGTCTCAAAATTCTACGAATCACATAACCAGCACCAGTATTGCTCGGCAACTGTCCATCTGCAATTGAAAAGGCAACTGCACGAAGATGGTCTGCAATTACACGAATGGCAACATCTTTCTTTTCGTCGCTACCATATTTGGTATTAATAATAATTTCAATTTCACGAATAATTGGTGTAAAAACATCGGTATCGTAGTTAGATTGTACACCTTGCAGAACCATGCACAAACGTTCAAAACCCATTCCTGTATCAATATGCTTGTTTGGTAAATTCTCCAAAGAGCCGTTAGCTTTTCGATTGTATTGTATAAAAACCAAATTCCATAATTCTACAACATGAGGATGATCTTTATTAACCAAATCTTTTCCTGAAATTTTTGCTTTTTCCTCTTCTGAACGTATATCTACATGAATCTCACTACATGGTCCACAAGGTCCTTGTTCGCCCATTTCCCAGAAATTATATTTCTTATCTCCCATAAGGATACGCTCTTCTGGTATAAGTGCTTTCCAAAAATCGTAAGCCTCATTATCCATAGGAAGATTATCTTTTTTATCTCCTTCATAAACAGTAACGTATAAAATATCTTTATCTATACCATAAACTTCGGTTAGTAATTCCCAAGCCCAAGCAATCGCTTCTTTTTTAAAATAATCTCCAAAGCTCCAGTTACCAAGCATTTCAAAAAGTGTGTGATGATATG
Organism: Flavobacteriaceae bacterium PRS1; assembly: GCA_003709165.1. GTDB lineage: Bacteria > Bacteroidota > Bacteroidia > Flavobacteriales > Flavobacteriaceae > PRS1. The sequence goes on along the minus strand of RDRZ01000028.1, from coordinate 9,018 downwards.
TATCGTAACCGACTTCTTCTAAATCGTTATGTTTACCAGACACACGTAAACATTTTTGAGTATCGGCAATACGATTACTTATAGGTTGTGAATTACCCAAAAAATACTCCTTAAAAGGTGCCATTCCAGAATTTACAAACATTAATGTTGGATCGTTCTTTAACACCATTGGAGCAGAAGGCACAATAGTATGTTTCTTTTCTTCAAAAAAACTTAAGAATTTGGATCTTACTTCCTGAGAATTCATGTGTTATTAATTAATGTTTTTATTGGTCACATGTAATTCGCATAATATCAATTTCGGTAACTATTGAAATCTTTGCTATGCTTATTTCATATTCAGTTATTATCAACCTTGTTTCTATTAAATTACTTTAAGTCTGAAACAATTTATATATTTGTGATTCGTTCTATTAATCATGCAAAAATAGAACTTTTTAAACTTATGTCGAAGGTAAAATATTATTACGATTCTGATACACTTTCTTATCGCAAAATAGAGCGAAAAAAAAGAACAACCTTTAAATACGTTTTTGTTTTTTTAACTGCTGCAGGTTTATTTGGTTTTATATTTGTTCTCATAGCCAGTCAATATTTTGAATCTCCAAAGGAAAAAGCTTTAGCAAGAGAATTACAGAATATGGAACTTCAATATGAATTCCTCAATAAAAAAATGGATGAAGCCGAGATTGTTTTAGAAAATGTTGAAGAGCGTGACAATGCTATTTACAGATTGTATTTTGAAGCTAACCCAATTCCTGAAGAACAACGAAGAGCTGGTTTTGGAGGAATTAACAGATATAAAAATCTTGAAGGCTACGATAATTCTAAATTAATTATTTCTACAAGTAAACGTTTAGATATTATTTTAAAACAAATTGTTGTACAGTCTAAATCGCTTGATGAAATAACTATTCTTGCCGAAAACAAAGAAAAATTTTTAGAAGCAATTCCTGCAATACAGCCCATAAAAAATGACGATTTAACACGAATGGCTTCTGGTTACGGTCGTAGAACAGATCCTTTTACCAAAGCCCGCAAAATGCATTGGGGAATGGATTTTACTGCACCAAGAGGTACTCCCATTTATGCATCTGGCGATGGTGTTATAAAACGTGCTGACTCAAGAGCTACTGGTTATGGTAAACATATTAGAATAGATCATGGTTATGGTTACGTGAGCCTTTATGCACACCTGTACAAATACAATGTAAAAAAGAATCAGAAAGTGAATCGTGGTGATTTAATTGGTTTTGTGGGAAGTACTGGACGTTCCGAAGCACCACATTTACACTATGAAATATTTAAAGATAAGCAACGTATTAACCCAATAAATTTCTATTACGGCAACTTATCGGCTAAAGAGTTTAGTGAATTATTAGCAAAAGCATCATTGGAAAATCAATCTTTGGATTAACAGTAATTAAATGTACATAGAATTACCAGAAAAACGTTATTATGCTATTGGCGAAGTCGCCAAAGCTTTTGGAGTGAACACATCGCTCATTCGTTTTTGGGAAAAAGAGTTTGATGCAATTAAGCCAAAAAAGAATGCCAAAGGAAATCGTAAATTTACGCCTGAAGATATTAAAAACCTCAAATTTATCTATCGCCTTGTAAAAGAACGTGGTTTTACGCTTGAAGGTGCAAAAACGCATCTTAAAGAAGAAAAGAAAAAATCACTTTCAAATTATGAGATCATTAGTAAACTTGAAGGCGTTAAAAATCAGCTTATTAAAATAAAAAATCAACTTTAAAATTTAATTTATTATGAAAAAATGGATGCCTTGGATTATTGTTGCAATAATTGTAGTAGGATTGTATTCTTGGGGAAAAGGATTTAACAATACTGCTGTAGAATTAAACGAAAATGTAGGGGAAGCCTGGGGAAATGTTCAAACTTCTTACCAACGCAGAAATGACCTTATTGGAAATTTAGTAAATACTGTAAAAGGTGCTGCCGATTTTGAAAAAAGCACTTTAGAAGCTGTTATTAAAGCACGTTCTGAAGCCACAAAAACCACCATAGACCCTTCAAATATTACACCTGAACAACTCCAACAATTTAATCAAGCTCAAGGCGGATTAAGTAGTGCCTTATCCCGATTGTTGGTTACTATTGAACGTTACCCGGAGCTGAAGGCTAATCAAAACTTTTTAAAGCTGCAAGACGAATTAACCAGTACTGAAAACACTATTCAAACAGCTAGAGTACGTTATAATCAAGCTATAAAACCTTATAACAATCATGTTAAAAAGTTCCCAAATTCAATTTTGGCAGGATGGCTCAATTTTGAAGGTAAACCTTATTTTGATGCAGAAGCTGGAGCTAAAAATCCTGTTGATGTAAAGTTTGATTTTAATTAATAACACTTATGTCTAAAGTAGAAGAATTTCTGTCAGCAGAAGAAGAGCAAGATATTATAGACGCCATAAAAAACGCCGAGAAAAACACTTCAGGAGAAATTCGAGTACATATTGAGGAAACCTCAAAAACTGATGCTTATAAACGTGCTATGGAAGTGTTCCATTATTTAAAAATGGATGAAACCAAACTACAAAATGCTGTGTTAATATATGTAGCTATTGCCGATAAAACCTTTGCTATTTATGGTGATAAAGGCATCAATGAAGTAGTATCGGAAAATTTTTGGAATACGACTCGCGATGTCATACAACAACATTTTAAATCAGGAAATTTCAAACAAGGGTTGGTTGAAGGCATAAATGAAGCTGGTATTCAATTAAAAACTTACTTTCCGTGGCTACAAGACGATACTAACGAATTGTCAGACGAAATCTCTAAATTGTAAATGATAAAACTAAAATTTATAAGACCTTTATTAATCTGTTTTTTTTGTTTTTCGAATGTTGTATTTGCTCAATTTGATATTCCTGAAATACCTAAAGAACAAACTAGTATTTATGATTATATTAACTTATTATCTGCAACAGAAAAACAAAATTTAGAACAAAAACTCATTAAATATTCTGATACTACTTCAACACAAATGGTTGTCGCTATTATTAGTACAACTAAAGGAGAAAATATTGGGTTATTAGCTCCAAAATGGGCACAAAAATGGGGTGTTGGACAGGCTAAAGAAGATAATGGGGTGTTTATTTTATTGGCTAAAGACGATCGAAAAATATGGATTTCTCCAGGTTATGGTGTTGAAGATAGGCTCATAGCTGGTATTGTTGGAGAATTAATCCGAAATATAATTATTCCTGAATTTAAACGCGATAATTATTACAGTGGTTTAGATAAAGGTGTAGATGCTATTTTTGAAGTCTTAACTGGAGCATATCAAGGACAGCGAAAGTCAAGTGGTTCAAATGAAATTCCTATAGGTAAAATAATCTTTTTTACAATCGTATTTATCTTTTTTATAATTGCCATTTCTAAAAATAGACGAAATGGTGGTGGAAAACGATCGTTAAGCTCAAGTATTCTCGATGTTATTATTTTGAGTAGTATGGGTAGAAGAAGTTCTGGAGGATTTGGTAGAAGTTCTGGAGGAGGTTTTTCTGGAGGATTTGGTGGAGGATTTGGAGGCGGAGGCTTCTCAGGTGGAGGAGCTGGAGGAAGCTGGTAGATTAGTGATTAGTGATTAGTGATTAGTGATTAGTGATTAGTGATTAGTGATTAGTGAAAATTGCACTTTATTTTCACATCTAACATCTAACATCTAACATCTAACAAATCTATTTTTTCCGCATATACACACTTACAGGTACACCATGAAAATCGAAATGCTCACGTAATTTATTTTCCAGAAAACGCTTGTAAGGGTCTTTTACATATTGTGGTAAATTACAAAAAAATGCAAATTGTGGTTGTGGTGTAGGCAATTGCATGATGTATTTAATCTTTACATATTTGCCTTTGTAAGCTGGAGGAGGAAAGTTTTCTATTATTGGTAACAAAATATCGTTCAATACACTTGTTTTAATTCGTTTTGAACGGTTTTTATACACCTCAACAGCTGTTTCTATTGCTTTGAAAATTCGTTGTTTTGTCAATGAAGAAATAAATACGATCGGAACATCTGTAAATGGTTCGATTTGTTGACGAATATTTCTTTCAAAATCTTTCATTGTCTTGTTGTCTTTTTCAACCAAATCCCATTTGTTTACCAAAATAACAATGCCTTTTCGGTTGCGTTCTGCCAACCAAAAGATGTTTTGTACTTGTCCGTCGAAACCTCGTGTAGCATCACAAACCAATAAACAAACATCGCTATGCTCAATAGCACGAACACTTCGCATTACAGAGTAAAATTCAAGATCTTCTTTAACTTTGGCTTTTCGACGTATTCCAGCTGTATCGACCAGATTAAATTCAAATCCGAAGCGATTATATTTCGTATGTATAGAATCACGAGTAGTTCCAGCAATATCTGTTACTATATATCTTTCCTCACCAATCAATGCATTAATAAACGATGATTTCCCGGCATTAGGACGACCTACAACAGCAAAGCGTGGTAACTCATTCTCTTCTATGTTTTCCTTATCTGGCAAAGCTTTTACTAAAGCATCCAATAGTTCACCTGTTCCACTACCATTGATACTTGCTACATTAAAATAATCGCCAAGACCTAAAGTATAAAACTCGACAGCATCTTCTGCTCTTTTATTATTATCTACTTTATTAACCACGAGAAAAACGGGTTTATTAACCTTACGAAGCAATTTGGCAACATCTACGTCCATTCCTGTTATTCCGGTTTCGACATCTACCATAAAAATAATAGCGTCAGCTTCGTCTATAGCCAGTTCTACTTGTTTATCGATTTCTATTTCAAAAACATCATCACTACCAAGTACATAACCTCCTGTATCAATGAGTGAAAATTCTTTCCCGTTCCAATAGCTTTTTCCATAATGACGGTCTCTGGTTACACCACTTACAGCATCAACAATGGCTTCCCGACGCTGAATTAAGCGATTAAAGAAGGTTGATTTTCCTACGTTTGGACGTCCAACAATGGCAACTATATTACTCATTTATAAAAATTTAAGTCTGCAAAGATAAGATAAATTTACGAGTTACGAGTTACGAGTTACGAGTTACGAATTTTAAAATAGCTTCCTATTTTTGATTATATCCAAAACGCTTTAATTGATATTGATTGCTTCGCCAGTTTTTATTCACTTTTACATAGAGTTCCAAATAAATTTGTTTGCCAAAGAATTTTTCTAAATCCCTTCTGGCTTCAACACCAACACGTTTTAATGCGCTTCCTTTATGACCAATAATAATGCCTTTTTGTGTATTGCGTTCTACCATAATTATGGATCGGATACGAATAATGTTTTCTTCTTCAAAAAACTCTTCGGTATCAACTTCTACAGCATAAGGGATTTCTTTTTTGTAATGCATCAATATTTTTTCTCTTATGGCTTCGTTTACAAAAAAACGCTCTGGTTTATCTGTGAGTTGGTCTTTGGGATAAAAAGGTGGAGATTCCGGAAGTAATTCTATAATTCGGTTAAAAACTTCTTTTACATTAAACCCTTCAAGTGCTGAAATTGGATAAAACTCAGCTTTAGGAACTTTGTTTTGCCATAATTCAGCTTGTTTTTCTAATTTTTCCTGATCAGATTTGTCAATCTTATTTAAAAGGATTAGCACAGGGATTTTAGAATTAGTAATTTTTTTAAATAAAGTCTCGTCCTTTAATTCCTTTTCACCAATTTCAACCATATAAATCAATACATCGGCATCTTCGAAAGCCGATTTAACAAAACTCATCATAGATTCTTGTAACTGGTAAGCTGGTTTAATAATTCCCGGCGTGTCACTTAAAACCATTTGAAAATCATCACCATTTACAATACCCAAAATACGATGGCGAGTCGTTTGCGCTTTAGAGGTAATGATCGATAGTTTTTCACCAACAAAGGCATTCATTAAGGTGGATTTCCCGACATTTGGGTTGCCAATAATATTTACAAAACCTGCTTTGTGCATTTATTTTTTTTTAATTTGAATGCAAAGGTAAGGTTTATAATTTTGTAATAAAAAAGCAAAACCTTTCAGAAAACTGAAAGGTTTTTTAGTAGCGGGAGCTGGATTAATTCGCTTACGCTCGTTGGACCAGAATAGGTGTGGCTTGACAAAGAAAACCTTAGTGCTGCACACTTACGGTTATTATTTTAACAAAACACACATACAAGTATGGCGTTTTGGTAAAATAGAAAAACCAGTTGTAAAACAACTGGTTTTCTTTGTAGTGGAGCGCATCGAATTATCGAACCTAAATGAGTTTATAAATGACTTTTTAAGCGTTGTTGAATTCCGTGTTGTTATAAACTTAAATATATAAGATTGTAATTAATTTTATTCACGTTTTTTTTCATATAAGCTAATATAAATCCCACCACAAAAAACCCAAAAATTGCTCCTATAGGAATTCCTATTACTCCAAAGATGAGTTGCATGATTGAATCTCCTCCTTTATACCCCTTTTCCATAGCATAACCCACACCCAAAAAAAATCCTAATATGCTTCCTACTACAGAGCCAACTATCAATAACATAATATTAAACCCAGATTTAAAATTATATTTATTACTCGTACTAGGCAATACTAACCACATGAAGGCATAAATTAAAAAAGGAAATTGAAAAATTATAGAAAGGACCAAAAAAACAACTCTAACTAAAGCACTATTAATCTGAAAACGTTCACTAATGCCTCCACAAACACCTCCAATAATTCGGTTTTCACTTAATTTCATCAAATGATTTTAACAGTTAATATTTAAAAAAGATAAGTAAAATAAATTGAATAAAAAAAGCCTCATATTTCTATGAAGCTTCCTCTGAGTAGCGGGAGCTGGACTCGAACCAGCGACCTTCGGGTTATGAGCTTTTAAAAACACCTAAACTTTACGCTATATATGCTTAATTATAGTTAAATCGTTTACGGAATCGTTTAGGTAGTTAAACAATAATTATTTGTAAGTTTAAGCTATATCATAAATAATTCCAAATAAAACCTTATTCAAATTGATTAGATTCTACTAGCACCTCACGCTTCCTTTTAATCCGTTAATTGTCATTTAGTTAAAAAGATAAGTGTTAAAAGTGGTTGTAATATGCTCTTAATTTATTAGGAAAAGAAAGTGTGTTAGTAGAAACTGATTTAAGATATTCATTAAATTATTTGACATTATATTATTTAAATTCCCAAGTGACCCGTCCTAAAATATGTATACACTAAAATCAAGTATATGTATATCAACAACAAAATTATCAGACGTTATAGCGAGAGTTTCAAACTAAATAATAGTAGATTGTCCTAAATGTATGTTTGTAAAGTTAAGGTTACTATCGTTTGGGTTATTGATAACATCTTCAATAAAATCACCAACTTTACTGGTCGAAATGTTATCGTATTTAGTATTCAAATCTGGTGTGGTAACTTGTAACTTTAACGATTTTTCAACTGCATTCCGAATTAATTCAGATTCGTCATTCAATTCAAAATGGTCTAACAGCATTGCTACCGATAAAATAGAAGCAATTGGGTTTGCAATGCCTTTTCCCTTTGCTTGTGTATACGAACCATGAATAGGTTCGAACATGGCATATTTATCTCCAATTGAAGCTGATGCTAATAAACCAATAGAACCTCCAATAACACTGGCTTCGTCGCTAATAATGTCGCCAAACATATTTTCGGTAAGTATAACATCAAACTGTTTTGGGTTTAAAATTAACTGCATCGCAGCATTATCTACAAACAAGAAATTCAATTCAACATCGGAATATTGTGCTGCAATTTCGGCAACTACTTTACGCCAAAGTCTTGAGCTTTCTAAAACGTTGGCTTTATCTACCAAAGTGACTTTATGTTGCCTGGATTGTGCTGCTTTAAATGCTAAATGTGTAATACGTTCAATTTCGTATCGTGAATATTCACACAAATCGGAAGCAGTATTACCATCGTCACTTAATTCCTTTTTCCCAAAATAAATTCCTCCTGTTAATTCACGATAAATAATAATGTCAGTCCCTTCAATAATTTTTCTCTTTAAAGGCGATTTGCTCAACAGAGTTTCATAGGCTTTCACAGGTCTGATATTGGCAAATAAACCAAGTTCTTTTCTTAATTTTAAAAGCCCTTGTTCTGGTCGGATTTTAGCTGAAGGGTCGTTATCGTACTTTGGGTCTCCAATAGCTCCAAACAAAATGGCATCACAGGATTTGCAAATATTAAGCGTGTCTTCTGGCAAAGGATTGCCATGATTATCTATAGCAATTGCTCCAACAGAAGCATAATTAAAATTAAAGGAATGATCAAATTCCATAGCAATAGCTTTCAATACTTTTATGGCTTGTTCGGTAACTTCGGGACCTATACCATCACCTGGTAAAACAGCAATGTTTAATTTCATTTTTAATATAATTATAAAACATAACGACTTATAAATTAATAAATCACATAATGCTTATCATAGTGTTGCTATGCAGAAATTATTTCGTTATACACTTTACTAGTTTCAATAATTTGATGAATATCAGCATCATTTATTTCTTTCTTTTTGTCGGCAAAGGTTAAAAAGTTGGTATAAACTTCATCCAATTGAAGTTTAGTCAATTCATAACCAACATTTTTTGCTCTGTAAGCTAAAGCTGCACGACCACTTCTTGCAGTAAGTACTATTGCAGATTCAGTAACACCTACATCTTTCGGATTGATGATTTCGTAAGTTTCACGGTTTTTAATCACACCATCCTGATGAATTCCTGAACTATGAGCGAATGCGTTCGCACCAACAATTGCTTTATTTGGTTGTGTGTAAATTCCCATACTATCAGACACTAATTGACTAATTCCATAAAGCATTGACGTTTCAATATTTGTATCTAAATTTAAGTAAGGATGTTGTTTTAATACCATGACTACTTCTTCTAAAGCTGTATTTCCAGCACGTTCGCCAATACCATTAATAGTACATTCTATTTGGCGTGCACCATTAATAACGCCTTCAATTGAGTTG
>RDRZ01000027.1 GCA_003709165.1 Flavobacteriaceae bacterium PRS1 | reverse complement strand
TTATTACTCTAAAAAAATGCCCGTGTAAATGCATTGGATGATGCATCATGGTTAGGTTGTTAAGTGTTATACGAGTTACTTCTCCTCCTTTTATTTTAATATTATCGGTTTCCGATAAAGGGACACCATTCATACTCCAGATATAGCGTTGCATATTACCTGTTAGATTTAAAAGAATCTCATTTACAGGTACATCTTTTGGGTAGCTTGTTTTTTCAGGAGATTTTAAGTAGTCATAATTATATTGAGAAAACAGATTCATTCCTTCCATTTGCATTCCATCATTATTCATAGCATTAATTTTCATTTCTATCGTTGTAGAATCTTTGAGCATGTTCATTCCTTGCATTTTAGAATGATCTATTTCCTTTTGGTCATTTTTCATATGGTCCATTTTCATTCCTTCCGTTTTGGAGTTATCCATTTTTATTTCATTCATCTTCATACTACTCATATCAACATCCATTTGCATACCGTACTCGTTCTTCATTTTGTAACGCTCGTCTTTACTTGGTCGAAATTTTAATGCATGGGCTCCCATTTTCATATCCATTTTAGCCATCGTTTTCATCATTCCTATTTTATCGGGTTTTGGAATATCTTGGGCCGCTAGAATTTTATCTTCTCCAAGAAATACGGAAGCAGAACCTGAACCATCCTGGGCTGTGATTTTGAATTCTATTTTACCTTCTTGCGGAATGGTTACAATAAAATCGTATGCCTCTGCGATTCCAATAAAGATTTTATTCTTTTTAACCGGCACAACGTCAAGGCCGTCGGCCGAAACTAATAATGGATCACCTCCACCAAAGGTCATCCAAAAAGAAGTAGAAGCCGCACCATCAATAATACGCAAGCGTACTTTTTCTCCGGCTTTAAACTCTGGGTATTCTGTGGTTTCTTGTCCATTAATTAAAAAAGCCGGGTAATATATATCGGCTATATCAGCACCTTCCATACGTTGTCTCCAAAAGTTGAGCTGCGCGCCAAAAGCTCCTCTTGTAATCACTTTGTTAAGTGGAGTAGCGGTTCCTTTTTTTATGTTGTACCATTCGGTACCTCGCTTTAAATTGCGCAATACATTTATAGGTTTTTCGTTAGTCCAGTCCGATAGCATTAATACCAGTTCTTTATCATAATCTAATATTTTCTGTTTTGGATAAATAATAAAAGAGCCATATACACCGCTTTGCTCTTGCAGCATGGTGTGAGAATGGTACCAATAGGTACCTGACTGTTTTATTTCGAATTCATATTTTTGTGTATGCCCGGGTTCAATAGGTGGTGTGTTTAAATATGGAACCCCATCATAAAAATTAGGTAATAAAAGCCCATGCCAGTGAATGGATGTTTCTACACTCATCTCATTTTTTACATAGATAACCGCAGACTCTCCTTCATTAAATTCAAGTACAGGACCAGGAATACTTCCATTTACGGTCATTGCATTAATATCTTTTCCTGCCTTGTTTACAATAGTTTCATTAAGTGTAAGCGTATACTCTTTAACAGGGAGCTTGTCTATATTACCTTCCTTAGATTGACTAAAAATTAACTGACTTACAGTTAATATTAATAGTGTTATATATTTTAAATTATTCATTGTTAATTTTCTAATTGCTCAAATAGTTTATAATAACTGTTTGTAAATAGTAGCCATTGATAGATTCAATTTGATTAATTTGAAATTTTAATTGTAGTTCTTGAATATCTAATATATCATTAAAATCAATGGTGCCTGTTTCATAACTTTTAATTAAAATTTCTTCGGCAACAAGAGCCTGTTTTAAATTTTTAGTTTGGGTGTCGTAACGTATTCTTGCAGAAATTCTATTATTTATAGCTTTGTCAAGTAACGTTTCTAATTTGTTCAGTCGTTCTTGTTTTTGTGCCGTTATCTCTTGTTTTCTTAGCTCATTTTGCCGGGTCTTTGATTTATATTTCTTATTGAAAATAGGAATAGACAATGAAACCATTGGCATTACGATATCTTTTCCGTTATCGCTAAAGCTCATATTCGGTCGTTCGGAAACTGCTATATAATCCAATCCAAATCCAATCATTGGGCTGCTTTCTTTTTGATTCAATAATTCTGACTGCTCAATAGATTGGTAAAGCTTATCATATTTAGTAAGCTCTGGATGTAATTGTAAATTTTCAGAATTAATTAAAGTGCTTTCCGAAGGAATAGTCAAATCAATTACAATATCAATAACATTAGATTTATCTCTGTTCAGCAGTTTATTAAACAAGGTTTGTTCAGCTAAATAATCTTGCCCTAACACCTTCATTAATTGTTCTAATTCATTCTGTCTCATTTGTAATCGCAATACATCTACTACCGATGCTTTACCAACTTCAACGGATGTTAATGCTAATGTTTCGTAGGTTTTGAGAAGTTTTATATTTTCAGCTAATACATCTTGTTTTGCTTTAATAGTATATAAATTATAATAGGATTGAGATACAGAAGCTAGCAGTTTTCTTTTAGCTATTACAATGTCTTCGTATTTAGCATCGGCTAACGAACTCACATAACTTTCTCTTGCCGTTATAGAACCAAACCAGGGTAACATTTGTTTTATCGATACTTTTGCTCTTTGTGCTCCTGTTCTGGTTTCAGGCTCACTTACAAAATAACCAACACCTATTTCGGTATTTGGAATTGTATTTACTTCATTTATTTTTTCTGAAGTAATTTGATATTGCAATTCAAACTTTTGAATCTCCGGGCTATTCGCTAAAGCTTCTTCAATAAGCGTTTCTAATTGTTGACTTTGAACAGAAAGGAAAAAGAATAAAGAACAAAGAATAAAAATTGCTTTCAAAATTATATGTTTAGTTTCCATAGTTTATTTTATTTAGTGAAAGTTCTTTTTTCCAGCTGAATAATACCGGAACAACAAATAGTGTAATTAATGCTATGACCATGCCTCCAAAACTAGGGATTGCCATTGGTATCATTATATCGCTTCCTCTTCCGGTAGAAGTTAGTATTGGTAATAATGCCAGAATTGTAGTTGCTGTAGTCATTAAACAAGGACGAATTCTTTTTTTGCCTGCTTCAACTACAGACAGCCTAATTGCTTGTTTTGTCTGAGGTAAATTTTTATCGAATGTTTGAGTTAAATAAGTAGCCATAACTACACCATCGTCGGTAGCAATACCAAATAAGGCAATGAAACCTACCCAAACTGCGACACTCAAATTTATAGGATGCATTTGAAATATTTCCCGTAGGTTAATTCCAAACATATCGATATTTAAAAACCACGATTCGCCATAGAGCCAAATCATTATAAACCCTCCGGCAAATGCTACTGCAATTCCTGAAAACACCATTAATGAGGTCGATACCGAACGAAATTGAAAATATAATATTAAAAAGATGATAACTAATGCTAAAGGTACAACCATCGATAATGTCTTTTCGGCTCTTATCTGATTTTCATAGGTTCCTGTGAATTTATAATTAATACCTTTAGGAACAGTTAATTCTCCGCTTTCAATTTTATCCAGTATGAGTTGTTGTGCTCGTTCTACAACTGTAACTTCGGCCTCTCCATCTTGTTTATCGAACAATACATAACCGACAAGAAAAGTATCTTCGCTCTTAATTACTTGAGGACCTTTTTCATAAGTAATAGTTACTAATTCTTTTAATGGGATAGGAGAACCGTTGGGTGTTGGGACGTAAATACGCTCTAAAACATCAGGGCTATTACGTTGTTCTCTGGGATAGCGCACACGAATTCCATAACGTTCTCTGCCTTCAACGGTTTGCGTTATAATTTTGCCTCCAATAGCCACTTCAAGAATACTTTGAACATCGTTAATTGTTAAACCATATCTCGTTAGTTTGGACCTGTCGATATCAATTATTAAATAGGGTTTACCTACAATTCTATCGGCAAAAACAGCTTCTTTTTTAACTCCGGGAACTTGCTTTAATATAGTTTCTAATTTCAATCCAAAGTCTTGAATTTCTTTTAAGTCTTGACCTTTTACCTTAATTCCCATTGGTGCACGCATTCCTGTTTGTAACATAATTAATCGTGTTTGAATGGGTTGTAGTTTTGGCGCCGAAGTAACTCCGGGCAATCGAGTTACATCAACAATTTCATTCCAAATATCGTCTGCAGATTTTATGTGTTTTCTCCAGTTGCGAAAAAATTCACCATCCTCATCTAAAATAAGGGTATTGGTTTCTGTTTTTGTTCCTGACGATATAAACGCTCCTGATTTCGTTTCAAATAAACCATCATCATTCACTTTAAACTTTAGACGTTTGCCATTATCATCAAATTTGTATTCAGGTAAATAAATAATTATATTTTCGTACATAGAAAGAGGAGCAGGGTCTAATGCACTTTCTATTCTTCCGGCTTTTCCAACAACTGTCTTAATTTCAGGAATAGAAGCGACAGCCATATCTAATTGTTGCAACACCCGTTTATTTTCCTGAATCCCGGAATGTGGTAACGATGTTGGCATCAATAAAAATGAACCTTCATTTAAGGCTGGCATAAATTCTTTACCGGTATTTCGCCAAATGGATACACCAAGAACAATTATAATGGTTGGAAGGCATAAGAAAAGTAATTTATTAGCTAATGCCCAATTAAGAATACTAACATAGTACCTTCTGAATAGGGTAAAAACACCTAATAATCCAAAACAAATCAGACTTACAAAAATGAGGCTTGAAAAAATTGAATAATCAACTCCTAAAGGTCGCCAATACACACTCAATAAAACTATAATGCTAAAAACAGTTATGATTATATTTAGTTTATTTGCCTTTGCATTTGAAAGAATTTCTCTAGATTTTAAGATACTTGTACCAGCATAACCTAAAAGGACTAATCCTAAATAGTACCCATTTATCAATGCTAATAGTCCAAAAATTATTAAAGCTATATTTAACAGGAAGCCAAATTTTTTCTTTGGAGATTTCCAATTAAATAACCAAGCTGCAAAAGATGGAATTAAAAACAATGCTACAATAATAGATGCTGTTAGAGCGAACGTTTTGGTAAATGCAAGAGGACGAAATAATTTGCCTTCGGCACCAATCATTGTAAACACAGGAATAAAACTAATAATGGTAGTCATTACCGCTGTAATAATCGCTCCTGATACTTCTACCGTTGCATTATAAACAACAGTATTAACCGGTGTACGTTTTTTGTCTTCATCTATATGACGAATAATATTTTCGGATAGAATTATCCCGACATCGACCATAGTACCAATGGCAATAGCAATACCTGAAAGCGCAACTATATTTGCGTCGACATTAAAGAGTTTCATAGCAATAAACACCATAAGTACTGCAATCGGCAACAATCCGGAAATTAGAATAGAAGCACGCAAATTAAATACCATCATTATGATCACTAAAATGGTAATTAGTATTTCTAAACTCAGTGCCTCGCTTAATGTGTTAAGCGTTTCATGAATGAGTTCCGTTCTATCGTAAAAAGGAATAATTGTAAGTTGAGATGTTCTACCATCTTTCAACACTTTAGAAGGCAATCCTGCACTTATTTCCGCGATTTTACTCTTCACATTTGTAATAACTTCCATTGGGTTGGCACCATATCGTGCAACAACAACACCACCAACAACTTCTGCACCTTCCTTGTCTAAAATTCCTCTTCGTTCGGCAGGTCCTAAAGATACTTTTGCAATATCTTTAATCAATATTGAGGTGTGGTTATCTGAAGTTACTACGGCATTTTCAATATCTTCTACAGATTTAACATAACCTAAACCTCGAACTAAATATTCTACTCTATTTATTTCAATGGTTTTAGCGCCAACATCTTTATTCGTTTTACGAACGGCATTGACCACTTGTTCTAAAGAAATATTATACTCTTTTAAAATATCCGGATTGACATCAATTTGATATTCTTGTATATAGCCACCAATAGAAGCAACTTCAGCAACACCGGAAGCAGATGATAACGCATATTTCACATAGTAATCCTGAACACTTCTGATTTCGTGTAAATCCCAGCCACCGGTAACATTGCCGTTTTCATCTCTACCTTCAATAGTATACCAAAATATTTGCCCTAATCCTGTTGCATCAGGACCTAAACTAGGTTGAACACCATCTGGTAATAAGCCCTTTTGAAGAGAACTCAGTTTTTCTAAAATCCGACTTCGACTCCAGTAGAACTCTACATCTTCTTCAAAAATGATATATATGCTTGAGAAACCAAACATTGATGAACTTCTAACGGTTTTTACTCCGGATATACCAAGCAATGAGGTTGTAAGAGGGTAGGTAATTTGGTCTTCAATATCCTGAGGAGATCGACCATCCCATTTTGTGAATACAATTTGTTGGTTTTCTCCAATATCCGGAATGGCATCAACGGCTACAGGATCACGGGGAAAGTTACCGGTATCCCAGTCGAATGGTGCGACCATTACTCCCCAACCAATAAACATAGTCAGTAATAAAACCGCTACTATTTTATTCTCAATTAAAAATTTGATGCTTTTATTTAGCATAAATACTTGATTTAAAGTGTTTAGAAATATATTATGTAATTCGTAAGAACGACAAAATAACCCCAAAATTAATAATTAAAATCAGGATATATTTTTAAAAACTTAAAATCAAATGATGTAAACTTCATCAAGAATATGTATGTCCTTGACTATAAGCGGAGGAGAGTAGTTGTTAAAAGGAATAGCTTTTTTATCTAATCCTTCAATTAAATTAATATAAGTATATACAAATGAAGTTATAAATAGCTGTTGCTCAAAACTCAATGATAAATTGTTAATTTTTAGATCATCCTGACCTTCAATTTGTATCACGACATCCTTACAACAATTCTTTTTTAAAACGCTGCAAACTTCGTTTTGAGATTCTTTTTGGATGTCCATTCCACAAGATTCCGCTTTAGAGAAAAGCGAACGAGCAACCATAACATCACCACAGTAATGTTCGCTAATGCTAAATGACATCGTGGAGAACAGCACCAGAAATGCTAAAAATACAGAGGCAATATTTTTAATAAATGCTTTCATTAATTCAGGCAAAAGTAGTAAATCTAAATTTAATGGTTTTAAAAGTATGTTAAAGTGCATTATTAATGGAAGATGGTAGTTAGAATATTTACGCAAAAAACCCACAACTTTTGTTGTGGGTTTCCTTTTGCGGAGAATGAGGAACTAAATCTGTTTGTTTAACAATTTGATTGACAGTTGCGACAGAACCAGCAAAAGTCATTGTAATCTTTACCTCTAAATTTTTATAGAAAATACTTTAAATATATATATATTTTATATCTGTAATCTTAATTTAAATATCTATTTTTGATTCACAATATATGAAAATATTTATGAAAACTAATTGTTGTTATATTTCTATTTTAATAAAAGGATTCATATTGAGGCAAAGGCTTGGGTGTCTAAAGATTTTTGTTCTCCATATTTGCCTATTTTCATGTGAGCAAAATACGCAACTCACTAATAATTCGGTCTTTGAATCTATCAATCCTAAAGTGTCTGGAATAGATTTTAATAACTCTCTTAACTATGATGAGGCGTTTAATGTATCTCTATAAGAGTTTTTATAACGGTTCCGGTGTAGGACTTGGTGACTTGAACAATGATGGTCTTCTAGATGTGTTTTTTTGCGGTAATCAAGTTGATAACAAATGTTATCTCAACCTAGGTGATTTTAAATTTCGTGATATTACGAATATTGCTGGACTTTCCAGTTCAAATGTTTGGTCTACAGGAGTAAGTATTATCGATATAAATGGAGACGGCTGGTTAGATATCTATGTATGTAAAGCAGGAAAACCAAAAGGTAATAATCGCTATAATGAGCTTTTTATAAATCAAGGAATAAGTAAAAGTGATAGTGTGCCAAGATTTGTAGAATCAGCAGCAAAATATGGAATTGATAATGTTGGATTGTCTGTACATGCTACTTTTTTTGATATGGATAAAGATGGGGATTTAGACATGTACCTATTGAACAATTCCATTCTTCCTAGTGAAATTATATTGGATTCTAGAAATGGATTACGTGATAAAAGAGATATTGGAGGGGGAAATAAGCTCTATCGAAATGATGGTGACTTTTTTACTGACATTAGTGAACAAGCAGGCATATATGGGAGTGCCATAGGGTACGGTCTTGGCGTATCTGTCGGTGATGTGAACAGAGATAGTTGGCCAGATATTTATGTGTCTAATGACTTTTTTGAAAAGGACTATTTATATATCAACAATCAAGATGGGAGTTTCAAGGAGATGTTAGAAGAAATGATACCCGAGATTAGTCTAGGAGCTATGGGGGTCGATATGGCAGATATGAACAATGATGGGTATCTCGAAATTTTTGTAACTGAAATGCTTCCTAAAGGTGATTCACGTGTAAAAACGAAAGCGTTATTCGATAATTGGGATACTTACAAATTTAAGGAAGAAAGAGGGTTTCATCGTCAATTTCCTCGTAATTCATTTCAGTTAAACAATGGAAAACATCGTGGAAAGTCCAGTGTCTCTTTTAGTGAAATATCCAGAATGTCAGGGGTAGAAGCCACAGACTGGAGTTGGGGAGTGTTAATGGCTGATTTCAATAACAACGGCTATAAAGAAATATTTATTACCAATGGTATTTTTAAAGATCTTATGGATCAGGACTATTTGAATTTTTACTCGAACAGTGAAGAGATAAAACAAACTTATCGAGAGAAGGGAACAATTATAAAGGATTTGATAGATTTGATAACATCAGTTCCACTTATTAATCCTTTGTTTAGCTACTCCTCCAATATGCAATATCAAGAGGTAAGTGAAGAATGGGGAATTGGTCATCCAGGTTTTTCTACAGGATCAGCTTATGGAGATTTAGACAATGATGGAGACCTAGACCTTGTAGTAAGTAACATTAATATGGCTCCTTTTCTTTATAGAAATAAAACATCCGAAAACAGCAATAATCATTTTTTAAATGTATCGCTTACTTCAAAAACAAGGAACAGATTCGCTATAGGTAGCCAAGTAACTTTGTGGGTGGGCGAACAGCAATACTTTCAAGAATTATACCCGATTCGAGGCTCTATGTCTACCGTTGACAACAGATTGCATTTTGGTTTAGGAGCTCATGATCGTATTGATTCTCTGGAAGTGATTTGGCCAGATGGTGGTCTGGAATTAATGTATGATGTTCCTGCAAACCAGTTTCTTGTTATAGATCAATCCAAATTTATGTCATCAAGAAAGGAAGATGAAAACCTCTCTTTAAACAAAGCACCTAAATTACGGGATATAACAGAGCAAGTAGGAATAAACTATGTGCATAAAGAAAATGATTTTGTGGATTTTGATGTGGATAAATTACTTTTTCATATGATATCCAATGAAGGGCCAAAACTGGCAGTGGGTGATGTAAATAATGATGGGCAACAGGATTTTTATATTGGTGGAGCCAAAGGTCATTCAGGTGCATTGTATTTGGGCACTCTAAATGGACGTTTTACGCAGACTAATACTGAAGTGTTTAAGGATGATCAAGGTTCAGAAGATACCGACGCAGTTTTTATAGATATCGAAAATGATGGAGATCTGGATTTATTAGTAGCTAGTGGAGGGTATGAATTTTCAAGTGCTTCTTATGCGTTAGCAGATAGAATTTATATTAATGATGGAAAAGGAAATTTTAGCAAAAATCCCAGAATTATTTCTAATAAAATTGGAAGTACATCGTGTATTTCTATTAGTGATTTTGATCAGGATGGTGATATAGATATTTTCGTTGGTGGCAGGGTTGTACCATTAGCTTATGGTATTCCAGCGGATAGCTATTTACTTAAAAACGATGGAAAAGGAAATTTTGAGGACGTCACTATAGAAATGATCCCAGACTTACAAAATTTCGGAATGGTAACAGATGCCTGCTGGTTAGATTTTGATAACGATGGAGATGAAGATCTTATTATTTGCGGGGAATGGATGCCAATAACAGTTTTTAGAAATGATAACACTTGCTTTATAGATGTTACTGATAAAGTAGGGCTATTAGATACTAATGGGTTTTGGAACACTATAACCAAAGTAGATTTAAACAATGATGGATATATGGATCTGGTTGTTGGCAATTTAGGCTTGAATACACAATTTAAAGCTTCCAAAAAAAAGCCCGTTTTAATGCATATTAATGATTTTGACAAAAACGGAAAAATAGAACATATAATTTCAGTGTTCGAGGATGATAAGGCATATCTAATTGCTACTAAAAGAGAGGTTACTAGCCAAATGCCATATCTCCTGAAAAAATATCTCAAATATCATGACTTTAAAGAGCAAACAGTCGAGGACATATTTACTACAGAGCAATTGGCTAGTTCATTAAAGCTTGAAGTGTTTGAAACTGAGTCTATGATATTCATGAATGAGAAAGGGCATTTTTTACCAAAGAAATTGCCATTCCATGCTCAACTGTCACCAACGTACAGTATTTTAACTATAGATGTTGATGAGGACGGATATCAGAATATTATTATGGGAGGGAATCAATTCAGAGCCAAACCTAAAGTGGGGATATATGCAGGATCATACGGTACTATTATAAGGTCATTGGGAGACAATTCATTAGAGGTTTTAGGTTCTGATGAGTCAGGATTCTTTGTTGAAGGAGAGATTAGAGATATAAAAATAGTGACTGTTAATGGTGAAGAATTGATTTTAGTAGCAAGAAATAATGATAAATTAAAAGTTTTTAAAAAGGTAGAATAAAAACTTAATAATAAAGATTTTTCTTGTTTAAATTATATATCATTGCAAAAAAACACTGAAATATTTTTTAATTTCTAAAAGTAATGATATTATGAACAAATTGTTTAAATAAAATTATGTTTAATCTTATATTTGTAGGAGAACGATTTAATATAAAATTTGAAAATTTAAACCCGTTAAAATAGAATGAGGTATATCCAATTGTATAGTGTTTTCATAGTTCTACTTTTTTCTTCTTGTGAAGAAAATGTAGCTTACAAAGATACTCTTGATGACCAAGAGTTATTTTTATCAGCTGTTAAGCAATTAACAGATGTAATTGTATATGATATTTTTTCTCCACCTGTAGCTAGTCGAATTTATGCATATTCAAGTATTGCTGCTTATGAAACAATATATCCAGCATATAATGACAAATATATGTCGCTCTCTAATCAATTAAATGGTTTGGAACTAACTCCAAAACCAGTAAGTGCAAATATAAATTATCATTTAGCGTCTATTCATGCTTTTTTAGTAGTTGGAAAGGCAATGATCTTTTCTGAAGATAAAATAGGAGCATTTCAAGAAGCTATGTTCGAAAAGTTGAAAAAAGGCGGAATATCTAATAGCATTTTCAACAGTTCAATAGATTATGGCAATCAAGTAGCCCAACATATATTAGATTGGGCAGATAAAGATATGTATAAGCAAACCAGGAGTTATCCAAAATACAGTATACAAAAAGAAGATAGATTGTGGAAACCTACTCCGCCAGATTATATCCAAGGGATTGAACCACACTGGAATGAAATTAATACAATGGTATTGGATTCTTCAGGACAGTTTCCTCCTATTCCACCAGTTGATTTTGATTTAGATGAATCAAGTGAGTTTTTTAGGCAATTAAAGGAAGTATACGATGTTGGTGTTAATTTAGATAATGAAGAAAGATCTATTGCTAGTTTTTGGGATTGTAATCCTTTTGTGACTCATCATAAAGGTCATGCCATGTTTGCTACAAAAAAAATTACTCCAGGAGGGCATTGGATGAGCATTACAGCTATTGCTTGTAAACAAAATAACACTCCTTTTGATGAAGCTATTGAAGCTCATGCGCTTGTGTCTTTAACTTTGTTTGATGCCTTTATAAGCAGTTGGGATGAAAAATACAATAGTTTGTTAGTGCGTCCGGAAACATTGATTAACCAATATATAGATGAAGATTGGATGCCTCTACTGCAAACACCTCCTTTCCCTGAATATACAAGTGCTCATAGTGTAATATCACGTGCTTCTGCTGTAATTCTTACAAATATTTTTGGAGAAAATTTTGCTTTTAATGACACTTCTGAAGTAGAGTATGGAATAAGCTCCAGAAACTTTAACAGTTTTTTCCATGCATCTGAAGAAGCAGCGATTAGTCGTTTATATGGAGGTATTCACTATGTGATGGCTATAGAAAATGGTGTTACTCAAGGCGAACAGGTAGGTAACTATATAATCAATAATGTACAGACTAGAGTTAGAAAATAATAAAGTATAAAGAGTAGTATAATGAGTAAAGTTATTAAGACCTGGTACAATCAAAGAGTAATAGAATTTAAGTTCTTTTTCTATTTTTTTATAATTGCTTTTCTATTTTCTTGTAGTGAGAAAAAATTGCAAACAGATCCTTTGTTTGAACTCCTGTCTACTGATGAAACCAATATTGATTTCCAAAACATATTGAATTATACTCACGACTTCAATATATACAAATACCGCAATTTTTATAATGGAGGTGGAGTAGGTTTAGGGGATGTAAATAATGATGGTTTGTTAGATATTTACTTGATATCAAATATGGAGCAGAACAGGCTCTACCTTAATAAAGGGGATTTTAAATTTGAAGACATTACTGAAAAGTCAGGTACTGGAGGTCTAAAATCATGGTCAACTGGGGTCTCTATGGTAGACATCAATGCTGATGGGTGGCTAGATATTTACGTTTGCAATTCTGGTGATGTAAAAGGAGGTAACAAACAAAATGAGTTTTTCATAAATAATGGTGATGGTACTTTTACAGAACAAGCAGAAGAGTTCGGTTTGGCCGATCAAGGATTTTCAACACATGCTGCATTTTTCGATTATGATAAAGATGGTGATCTGGATGTTTACTTACTAAACAACTCCTATCGTTCTATTGGGAGTTTTAACCTACAGAAAAATGAACGAAACGTTAGAGATAAATTAGGAGGCGATAAATTATTACGAAATGATGAAGGATGTTTTATTGATGTAAGTGAACAAGCTGGGATTTATGGAAGCGTCATAGGCTTTGGGTTAGGAGTATCAGTAAGTGATTTAGACAAAGATGGATGGATGGATTTGTATATTTCAAACGATTTTTTTGAAAAAGATTATATCTATATGAATAATGGCGACGGTACTTTTCGTGAGGAATTAGAAAAGCAAATGCGTTCAATTGGTGGCGCTTCTATGGGATCAGATATTGCAGACATAACGGGCGATGGTTATCCCGAAATTTTTGTAACTGAAATGCTTCCCGAGAACGATGAGCGCATTAAAACAACTATGACTTTTGAAGATTGGGATAAATACACCCATAACTTATCAAACGGTTACTATCATCAGTTTACTCGAAATATGCTTCACAGGCACAATGGATTAACTCTAGATAATGGAATTAATTTTAGTGAAGTTGGTCGCTTGTCAGGAGTAGAAGCTACCGATTGGAGTTGGAGTCCCTTAATTACTGATCTAGACAATGATGGTTACAAAGATTTATTTATAACTAATGGTTTGGCTCAAGATATTCTCAATCAAGACTACCTCAAATATGTATCTAGTGAAGAAATTGTACATATGGTTGTTAAAGAAGATGGCGTAGACTATAAAAAATTAATAGACATTATTCCTGTTAATAGGATTCCTAATTATGCGTATGCTGGTGGTCCTGATCTTAAATTCTCTAACAAAACAACCCAATGGGGTTTAGATAAGCCTAGCCATTCAAATGGTGCGGCTTATGGCGATTTAGATAATGATGGCGATTTAGATCTTGTAGTTAATAATGTGAATATGCCTGTATTTATATACCGCAACAAAAGCAACTTAAAAAATAATGAGCATAATTACTTAAAAGTTGTATTAGTAGGTCAAGGTAAAAATAAACTAGGAGTAGGCACCAAAGTTACCATAAAAGCAAATGGTAGGATATTCTATCAAGAACAAATGCCAAATCGGGGTTTCCAATCTTCTGTAGATAGTCGTCTTAATTTTGGTTTAGGTAAGTTGCAAACCGTTGACTCTCTAATAGTAGATTGGTATTATGGTAAGCAAACCGTGCTCACTAAACTGGCAGTTAATCAAACCATAAAAGTATTAGAATCTGAAGCTAATACTACTGAAGTTAAATTAGTAGTAAGTAAGTCAAAAAAAGAAGTTGTGTTTACCAAAGTGACTTCAGAGATAGGAATGTCATATAGTCACAAAGAAAATTGGTTTGTAGATTTCGACAGAGATCGTTTAATGTACCATATGAAATCCACTGAAGGACCTAAAACCATCGTAGGAGATGTGAATTCTGATGGATTGGATGATTTTTATATAGGAGGAGCTAAAGATTCATCAGGAAAATTATTTGTTCAAACAATTAACGGGCATTTTAAAAGCACCAATGTCGAGCTTTTTGAAAAGGATAAAACAAGTGAAGACCTGGGCTGTATTTTTGTGGATGTAGATCAAGATGGAGATATGGATTTATATATAACCAGTGGTGGGAACGAACTGCCCTCCAGTTCTTTTTCGTTGATAGATCGATTATACCTTAATGATGGTCAAGGGAATTTTTACAAAACTGACCAAATGTTACCTGCTGGTATACCAGAAAGTACTTCCACGGTATCAGCTTGTGATTTTGACCAAGATGGTGATATGGATTTATTTGTAGGTGTACGGTTAAAGACAGGCTTACTTGGTGTCCCTCAAAATGGTTATTTATTAGAAAATAATGGCGAGGGTAACTTTAAAAATGTTACTGCTGAAATTGCTCCGGAATTGCTCAACGTAGGCATGGTCTCTGATGCTGTATGGAGTGATTACGATCAAGATGGAGATAAAGACCTTATGATTTTGGGCGAGTGGATGTCCATAAAATTATTCAACAATGAGAATGGAAAATTTAAAGAAGTTACAAAACAGGTGGGTTTAGCAGAAACTTCGGGTTGGTGGAATAGCCTAGAAGCAGCCGATTTGGATTCGGATGGAGATATAGATTTTGTAGCTGGCAACCATGGATTAAACTCTAGATTCAAAGCGAGTATAGAGCAACCTATATCTTGTTATATTAACGATTTTGACAATAATGGAACAGTAGAACAAATCATTTGTGCTTATAATGGAAAACAGTCTTACCCATTGGCTCTTAGACACGATTTGGTAATGCAATTACCCCATTTAAAGAAAAAGTATCTGAAGTATGAATCATATAAGGGGCAGACTATTCACAACATTTTTTCTGAAAAGGAACTAGAAGGTTCGATTATTCACAATGTCACAATGCTTGAAAGTGTAATTTTATTGAACAATGGAAATGGAACTTTCGAAATTAAAAAATTACCTCAAGAAGCTCAATTGGCACCTGTTTATGCCATTCTGATTGAGGATATAAACCAGGACGGTCATCAGGATATTATATTAGGTGGCAATTTGCATAATGTAAAACCCGAAGCTGGTAGATATGATGCAAGTTATGGAGTGTATTTACAAGGTACTGAAACGGGTGAATTTATAGTTGTTCCTCCTCAACAAAGTGGGTTGGAATTAGAAGGTGAGATTAGGGATTTTGACCTTATAGAAATTAATGGTCATAAAATATTGATGGTTGCGAGAAACAATGCGTCAATACAGTTTTTTGATTTTCAAAAATTAAAAAATTGACTAAACTATTCAACAAAAGAATAAACAAAGTATTGCTATTTATGGCGATATTATTTTTGTTTTCCTGTAGTAAGAGAAATAAAGAGAAACCTTTGTTCCGTTTTCTTCCATCAACAATAACCAAAATTGATTTTATTAATCAGATAGAAGAAACCAACGAAATAAATATTTTAGAATACCTCTATATGTATAATGGAGGTGGAGTGGCCATAGGCGATATTAATAATGATGGCCTCCCAGATATATATTTTAGTTCAAATCAGAATTCCAATTAGTTATACCTTAATAAAGGAGCCTTCAAGTTTGAAGATGTCACGGAAAAAGCCAATGTTCAAGGAGATACAGGTCTTACAAGTTGGACAACAGGTGTTACGATGGTGGACATAAATCAAGATGGTTGGCTGGATATTTATGTTTGCCAGTTACACGGGTACAAAGAGTTAAAAGGATACAATAAGCTATTTGTGAATAATGCTGATGGCACTTTTACTGAAAAAGCTTCAGAATATGGTTTGGATGTATCTAGCTATTCGCAACAGGCAGCATTTTTTTATTACGATCTTGATGGCGATTTAGATATGTATTTGCTAAACCAAGCAGTTCATACCCCAAACGCATACAAAAAAGGAGAATTGAGAAAAGTAAGAGATAGCATGACTGGTGATCGCTTATATAAAAACAATAGTGGGAAATTTAGTGATGTTAGCGAAGAAGCTGAAATTTATGGAGGATCTATGGGTTATGGTTTAGCAATGAATATAACCGATTTGAACAATGATGGTTTTCCAGATATTTATGTTTCGAACGATTTTCATGAAAATGATTATTTATACTACAATCAAGGCAATGGTAAATTTAAAGAGGATATTGTAGGTTCAATGGGCCATAACTTCTAAATTTTCTATGGGAAATGACATAGCCGATATTAATAATGACGGTTGGTTTGATGTGATAACATTAGATATGAGACCTCGAGATGAAAAAACGTTAAAAAAATCAATGGGCGTCGAAGATTATAATATTTATCAATTTAAATTAAATTATTCATATCACTTTCAGTATCCAAGAAATATGCTGCATCTTAATAGAGGAAATCTATTTGGAGACGGTGTACAATTCAGTGAAATGGGTGAATACTACGGTGTGTCTGCAACAGATTGGAGTTGGGGTGCTTTATTAGCTGATTTTGATTTAAATGGTAATAAGGATTTGTTTATAACTAATGGTATCCCGCATAGACTTAATGATTTAGATTATATTAATTTCGTTTCCAATGAACAGCAGAAAAAGATTGATACGCTTCTGTTTTCAACCTTAATTGATTCCATGCCCGACGGAAAAGTTTCAAATGTAGTTTATAGTAATAATGGGGTTAAATTTGAAGACAAATCCATTTTATGGGGCTTGGATTTAAAAGG
The DNA here is from genome assembly GCA_003709165.1 of Flavobacteriaceae bacterium PRS1. Lineage (GTDB taxonomy): Bacteria > Bacteroidota > Bacteroidia > Flavobacteriales > Flavobacteriaceae > PRS1. The sequence continues at coordinate 13,969 of RDRZ01000027.1, read as the reverse complement.
ATATTCTAATGGAGCCGCCTATGCAGATTTAGATAATGATGGTGATTTAGATCTTGTTTTAAACAATTTGAATGATAAGGCGTCTATTTATGAAAATACAATTTCAAACAAAAAAGAGTACAATTATATTAAAATAAATTTTGAGGGTAATACCCAAAATTCTTTTGGAATTGGAACAAGAGTTACCATTGAAGTTGCTGACGAAACTCAAGTACAGGAATTATTCCATGTACGTGGTTGGCTATCAACAATGAACAATGATTTGGTGTTTGGTTTAGGAAACTCTAAAATGGTGTCTAAAGTGAAAGTACTTTGGTATGATGGAAAAGAACAAATTTTAGAAAATGTAAAATCTAATCAGGTTTTAACATTGAAATATATTGATGCTAAAGAATACCAATTAAAGAATACTATCATTGAAGAATCAAAATTGTTTGAAAATATTGATGAAATTAGTGGAATTGATTTTAAACATGAAGAAAATGATTTTATCCATTTTGAATATGAAAAATTAATCCCCCGAATGCTTTCTAGCGAAGGTCCTAAAATTGCTGTAGGTGATGTTAATAATGATGGTTTAGATGATTTTTATATTGGTGGGGCAAAAGATCAATCGGGCCATTTATATATACAAAATCACAAAGGAGAGACGATTTTTTCGAGGGTAGAGTCAGAAGATTTTTTTAATGATCGAGCTAGTGAAGATGCTGGATCGGTGTTTTTAGATGTGGACAACGACGGAGATATAGATCTTTATGTGGTTAGTGGAGGAGGCGAACCTTTTCAGGGTTATACTTTTGCTGACAGATTGTATATTAATGACGGGAAAGGGCATTTTAAAAAGTCCAAGGCACATCCTCATTTAGCTTTTAACGGTTCTTGCGCCGTAACTGGCGATTTTAACCAAGACGGAGTTACAGATATTTTTGTTGGGGCTCGATCTATTCCTGGCTCTTTTGGGAAATCTCCTAAAAGTAGAATTCTTTTAGGAAGTACAAAAGGAGAACTTTATGATGCAACTACCCAAATATTTGCGAAAAATATCAATTTAGGAATGGTAACCGATGCGGTCTGGTTAAAAGAAACAAAAGAATTAGTGGTTGTAGGAGAATGGATGCCGGTTACTATACTCGACTTTAAAAACCTTCCGTTAAAAGAAAATAAAATTAAAAACACCTCTGGTTGGTGGAATACGATCCATGCCGCAGATATTGATAATGATGGCGATCAAGATTTACTTTTAGGTAATATGGGAACTAATACTAATTTAAAAGCCTCGTTGCAATATCCTGTAAATTTATATCTTAAAGATTTTGATAATAATGGCAGTCTGGATCCTATTTTATCCTATTATAAAGATGGAGAAGAATATCCTTATTACGGGCTTGATGATTTGGCAAAACAATTGGTATCCGTTAAAAAAATATATCGTTCTTACAAAAATTATGCAAATAGCACCTTTTCTGAAGTCTTCCCTGTAGAGGAATTGCAAGGGGCAATAAAGTTACAAGCAGTTACTTTCGAGTCTGAATATTTTGAAAATCAAGAAAATGAAGGTTTTGTAATGAAGGCATTTCCTACCAAATTACAATTGGCACCATTGTACAGTTTTGCTACAATAGATATTGATAATAACTGTGAATTAGAAATTCTTGCTGCGGGAAATTTTTATTCTAATCAAATTAATATTGGTAAAAGCGATGCTTCTTATGGTCATTTTTTAAAAAAAGAAACCCCAAATGACTCTTGGGAAATAATAGAACCTCGTAATTCAGGATTCGTTATAAATGGTGAAGTACGAGACATTAAAGTGCTCAATCTCTCATCCGATGAAAAATTAATACTCGTGAGTAGAAATGATAACAGTTTAAAATTGTTTAGGTATTAAACTTAAATCCATATGATATACTGTCCATTTCATGAAAAAGTATTGGTTATCAATCAATGAGACTATCCTTTTTTTTTGGATAATAAATCAAAATATAATACCGTTATGCTATTTGTGTGAATATTTTTATAAATAGAAATTCTCCTATTTCCATCAACTCTAACATAGGCGGTGCCAATATCTTGGTTTTTAGACCTTATTTCTATAAAATCATTGCCATACTTTTCTTTATGTATATTTAAAATCTCTAATAACAAAGTGTCAGTAGAATATTTTGGGTTCCATGGTGCAAACGCCGTATATTTATATTTTACTGGTAGTTCAAAAATCTTGCCTTCATAAAATATAGGGTAGAAATCTACCTCATATTCTTTATCAAATCTTATAAATTCAAAATGAACTGAAGCATTATTAATACCTTCAGCCAAAATCCCTTTCTTATTCAATTCCCAGCAATGTGCAAAAAAATTTCTTTTTTTCATTCCAAACCTAATATCCATTAATAGGGTGTCATTTCTAACTTTAGTGGCCAATTCTCTTTCTATTAATGAGTGATACTCATTAGAACGTGTACAACCAGTATGGGCTAATATTATTAAGCCAAATAATAAAATAAATGTTCTTCTCATAAGTTTCTTAATGCAATCTCTAAAATTTTAATACTAATAAATATATATTTAAAAAGTCAAGTGTGAGTAAAACACTTGACTTTTTAAATTCAATTAAATATGTAACATAAATCTACTAATACATTAATATCCTGGGTTTTGAGTCAGACTTGGATTGGCTTCCATATTTGACCTTGATACTGGAAAAATATTAATATGAGTGCTTGGATCGGCCGGCTTAAATTCCCAAGCATCGTTAAAAGTTCCAAATCTAATTTGATCCTGTCTTCTATATGCTTCGAAAGCTGTTTCGCGTCCTCTTTCAGACAATAAATCTGCCAAAGTCAATGAAGTAAATGGTGTAACTCCTGCTCTTTCACGAATCATATTAACTAATATAAGTGCAGTTCCTGCATTTCCTAATCTCAATTCAGCCTCTGCTTTGGTTAATATTATATCTCCTAACCTAAATAAAGGAAAATCATTACTCATTGCTGCTGGATTACCACCCATTTCTAACTCAAACTTACCAATTCTTACTCCGTCTTGACGTAACGCATCACGTACATCTCTTATTTGTGGAGTGAAATCAATAGGAGGCCCATTAGGGTCTGACGGTTCAGCTTGATTATCTAGTAAAACAGCTCCAGATGAATCATATTGCGGTCCCTCAACAAAACTACCAAGTCTTACATCAGTCGGGTCAAAAGAATTATAAAAAGCTTCCATTGATGAGAATCCATTCCACGGTTGTGTCGTAAAGTTATAGGTTTGTTGACTTGAGTAATGTAGTGATCTAACTGCTAAATTCATTCCTCCAGAAAATACCTTATCATAGACAAGAACAAATATATTCTCACTGGAAGACTCATTATCAATACTAAAATTATCAAAGAAATTAGATGTCAAATTATAGTTTCCTGAATCAATAATAACATCAGCATTTTGAATTGCTTTAGCCCATTCAGCAGAGCCATTAAATACTTCGGCATTTAAATAAACTTTTGCCAATAAGGCGTGTGCCGTCCATTTATTGATCTTTCCATAACTTGAACCTCCTACTGTCGTAGGTAAGTCGTTAATCACACCTTCGACTTCACTTACAACAAAAGAAAATATTTCAGAACGTGAATTAGTTGCTGGGTTTTCGTCTGCATCAGCGAATGAGGTTACCAATGGAACATTTCCGTAAATATCCATTAAATAGTAATAATTAAGGGCTCTCAGCACTTTTAATTCTTTAATAGTTTGAAGCGCTGCTTCTGTACCCGTTCCTTCTAATTGATAGATAATTCGATTTACGTTGTTAATTCCTGTATACAATGTGTTCCAAGCACCACCGGCATAAAAATCATCTGGTTGAAAATCGTGTTCATGTAATCTGGCCCACTGGCCATTTTCAGCCCAATCTGTACCTCTTGTTGGTACAATTCCAATATCTGAAGAGATTTCTTGCGCAACCCAAGGTCCTCCAATCCATCCACCATAACTTGAGTAAGCAGCTCCTACCATTGCATTTACTTCTTCGTTTGATTTTCCAAATTCTGAACTTAAAATTTCTGTAAAAATCTCCTCGTCTAAATTACAACTCGCCATAATAGATATTAGGGCAAAGCCAATTGCTTTTTGATAAAATTTATTTATTTTCATAATTCTTTTTTTTAAAAGCTAACATTTATTCCTAAAGTGATTGTGGTCGTAGTAAACCATGTATTTCTACGATCTATTCCTGGTATAAGTGGATCAGGAATTAACGCTTCAAAATCACCGTTACCTTCCTGACCGCCATCAGTATATCTTACTTCTGGGTCAACCCCATCATATCCTGTAATTGTAAACAAGTTTTGTCCAGAAATATATAGTCTAAAAGATTCAATACCAAAATTTTTACCGAAATCATCTAAATTATATCCTAAAGTGATATTATCTAGTTTAAGGAAATCGGCCTTTTCTACATAAAAGGTACTTAATCTTGATTCATTTGTAGTTAATCCATCTAATTCTGGTCTAAAACTAGAAGCTAACACGTTATAGGTTGGTGCTACATTTTGTTGTTCGTAAAAAGTTCTTGTTGCGTTAACCAAACTATGCCCGAAGACACCTCTTAATAAAAAGTTAAGGTCCCAGTTTTTATATTTAAATGTACTGATAAAATTCAACGAGAAATCTGGTAAACCATTACCAGCTACAATAAAATCATTCACATCTGTGGATACATTCCAAGTCCCATCTGGGTTAATTCCATTAAATACAGGTACAAATATATCTCCAATTGCTCTACCTGGTTCAATTAATATTGGAGTAGCTGAACCAAGTCCAGGAGAACCTAAACTACCTACACGGCGTCGCTCATCTGACTCTAAAGATTTTAACTCATTTTTAAAAGTTGCTAAATTAAATCCTGGTGTCCACTTAAGCCCATTTTTAAATTCAGCTCTATATTCTAATGACAATTCAAATCCAGAATTTTCAATCTCTCCAACATTTGTTAAAGTCGTACCAAAAAGGTTTGGTGGAACAGGAACAGGTTGATTTCTCAACAATTTTGATGTTGTACGCGAGTAATAATCCATAGTACCTGTTAACTTGTTATCTAAAAGTGCAAAATCAAATCCAAAATCAATTTCTGTCTTTTCCTCCCATTGTAAATCAGGGTTTGGATTACTTGAAGGCGCAAAGGCAGGTATAAAGGCTCCATTGTTAAAATAATTTCCACTTGCTCCAACAGTTGCTTGAGCAGGACCAATTCTGTCTAAGGTAGGAATATTTCCTGTTAGTCCCCAACTACCTCTAAATTTTAAATAATTGAAAGGTCCAAATTTGCCATCATTCAAATTGGTAATATTTACACCAAAACTTACTGCTCCAAAAGTACCCCATTGATTGTTTTCACCAAATCTATCATGACCTTCAGGTCTTATTGATGCTGAAAGGTAATACGTATCATCAAAGTCTAAATTAACTCTTGCAAATACAGCAAACAATTTTGATCGTCTTTTAGTAGAACCTATATCAGCTAAGCCGTTAGCGACATCACCAGATAATCCTAAATTATCCAAAATATTATCCGAAATAAAATCTCCGGCTACAATACTTGTTCCAAGAGCATCAAACACCTGATATGATGTGCCTCCTAAAATATTAAGATTTAAATCATCAGTAAGATCTACGTCATAGGTTATTGTAAAATCTGTTTGCTTAGTAGTTAATTTAATATCAGACCAACGCACTAAACCGTTTCTACCAGATCCTCTATAAAGAGCATCTTTGCTATATTTTTCAATAGTGGTGAGCTTATCTGATTGATAACCATAATAAACTGCAGCCTTAAAACCATCAAACAATTCATATTCTAATTTCATACCCCCAATAATATTGTTCTTTTCTCCTGTATTACTATTTTGTTGAACAATAGCAACTGGATTAAACGTATCAAATCCTCCGGATTCATAATAACTTCCATCAGGATTTAGAATTGGAGCTGTAGGATTGTAAATAGTTGAATATCTAAAAGCATTTCTAAAACCTATATCTTCATTTCTTACTGATCCAGCTAAAGATGCTGTTAATTTTAAACGATCGTTAAGAGCTGAATGATTGACCGATATACGTCCGTTAAGCTGGTTAAACCCTGAATTTATTTGAACTCCTTCAAAATCTCTATAATTGAAAGATGCCCTATAAGTAGTATTATTTGTTCCTCCACTTGAAGATACACCATATACTTGACCAACCGCATCTTGACTAATTTCATCAAGCCAATTAGTATCAGACCCTAGAACATTACTAGAAGTTACGTTAGGCAAAGAAGCAAATTGAGCTGCATTTGCAACCTCAATACTACGGGCTCTACTCTCAACACTTAAATAAGAATTGAAAGTGAACTCTGATTGATTGGGTTTTCCTTTTTTAGTAGTAATTAAAATAACACCCGACGAACCTCTTGTTCCATAAATTGCAGCAGCACCACCATCTTTTAAAATATCAATACTAGCAATGTCGTTTGGATCTACACTTTGTAAGGTTCCTCCGGCTAAACCATCTATAACAATTAATGGTGATGTATTGGCTCCTAAACTAGAAAGACCTCTTAAACGAATGACAAATTTATCATTAAGATCTGCACCAACCCTGGCAATACTTAACCCTGCCACTTTACCTGCCAACAATTGTTCTGGAGAGTTAATATTTCCCTGGTTAAAGTCTTCTACCTTAACACTGGCCACCGAAGTAGTAATTGTTTTTTTGGCTTGAGAACCATAACCCACAACAACGACTTCGTTTAATTGAGCAATGTCTGCCACAAGTTGCACATCTATAGTGTCATTACCACTTGCGTTAACTTCTTGGGTGACATACCCAACATAACTATAAACCAATGTTGCTGTTTCATCAACATCAATTGAGTAATTTCCATCAAAGTCAGTTACAACTCCTGTGCTTGTACCCTTCCAAATAACATTAACATCTGATAATGGCAATCCATCCGCTGAATCTGTAACATTTCCTGACACCGTTTTATTCTGCGCCAAAATAGGCTGCAACATAAGTGCCGTAAACAAAAATAAAGTAAATTTTACCATAGTTCAAAAAAAATTATTAATTAAGAAAAAACGTATTATATTGAAAACACGTATTATATTAACATTTGAAGTTTTTAAAATGCTTTAATAGTTAATTAAAATGTACAACTATTAATCTTTTATGAATTTAATAAAGTCAAATTTAGACTTTAAATAAACTAAACAAATTAAAAACAGTTCTATATAATCATAAATTATTGATTAATTAAGAATGTTAAAAGAACAATAATTTATTGGTTTACCAAAATTTTATGCTTCAATTTAATGCAAACGTTTGCATTAAATTGCAATAACATTCACTCGTTGTGCATTAATAAATAGTTAAAAAAAGCTGTTCATTGGCTTAATAAAGCCTTATATTTATTTGAATATCAAACAATTAAATAGAATGAACAACTTTAAAGCAAATTACGATAAAATATTAGAGGTATTGACCTCAATTACAAAAAGAGAGCAATTTTTACAACAAAAAAGGAAGCCAAAACTTAAAGATATAGAATTGATAGCCATTAATTTAACATCAGAATATATGAGTATTGATAGTGAATGTCAGCTATTTAGGGTTCTTCCAATAGATTTATTAAATAAAATAGAACGTTCAGTTTATAATAGGAGAAAGCGAAAATTATTTTCTGCTTTAGAATTTATAAGAAATGAGTTGTCTAAAAGGTTTAATGAGTTTAAAATTACTTTGTTATAGATAGTATGCCATTAGAAGTTGTTAAATTATCAAGAAGTACACGAAGTAAAATTTGCAAAGAAGAATTCTACACATCTCCAAACAAGGGTTTCTGTGCAAGTCAGAACATGCATTATTATGGTTATAAAATACATGCTGTTTGTTCAATTGCAAGGTGTGTTTAAAAGTTTTTATATTAGCAAAGCTTCAGTATATGATATTCATTACTTAAAAGACATCAAAATACAATACTAATTGTATTATTTTAGGAGACAAAGGCTATTTAAGTGCTGATTATCAATTAGATTTGTTTGAAAGCAAAAAGATTAAATTAGAGATTCCAGTGCAGAAAAATCAATATAATTACCAAAAACAAGCATACATTTTTAGAAAGAAAAGAAAGCGAATTGAAACGCTGTTTTCTCAATTATGCGACCAATTTATGATTAGAAGAAATTATGCCAAAACATTTCAAGGTTTTAAAACAAGAATACTATCAAAATTAACATCATTAACAATCATTCAATTTATCAATAAGTTTGTTTTTGATAGAAATATAAACAATATAAAAATTAGCATTATTTAAATGCACAACGAGTTAACATTCTTATATTTCTATATCTCTCTTGAAGAAGATCTAATAATAAGCTCTGTTTTAAAAACTTCATAACGGAATCCAGTAGTAGGATTCTCATTTTCTTTAATGTGCTTTAGTAGTATTCGAGCAGATAACATTCCAATACCATAAGAGGGTTGCCTAACAGAGGTTAATGCTGGTGTGAAATAAGAAGATTGTGGTTCATCATCAAAACCTATGATAGAAACATCTTCAGGAATCCTTAAATTGAGTTTTTTAGCCGTGAACATGGCAGCGATGGCAATACGATCATTGACCCCAAAAATGGCATCAGGGGTATTTTTTAATTGCAATAGCAATTTAGCCGGCTCCATACCATCTTGATGAGAAAAACCTGAAGCATGTATAATATAATCCTCATTAATTGGCAAGTTGTTTTGTTTTAAAGCATCTAAATAGCCTTGAAGTCTATGGCTGGTGGTTGTTAAATTTAATACTCCTCCAATATGTGCAATTTTCTTACAACCAGAGTGAATAAGATATTATACAGCTTGAAAAGCCCCAGAATAGTCATCTACAAGAACCTTGTTAGCATCTAGTCCAATACAATCTCTATCAAAAATCACCAGTGGTGAGCCATTTTTTTGGAACCTTTTAAAATGATTAAACTTTTTAGTGGTTGAAGACGGAGCCACCAATATGCCGCTTATTCGAGCTCGTGATAAGTTTTCGATAATAGCAACCTCCTTTCGATAAGACTCGTTAGAGAGACATATTATAATATTATAATCAGTAGAATCGACTACATCTTGAATGCCTGTAACTACGTTAGAATAAAAATGTCCGTTAATCTCTGGCACAATCACAGCTATAATATTGTTCCTTTTTTTAAGTAGATTTATAGCCGTCAAATTTGGTCGATAATTCATCCTTTTGGCCAGCGCTTTAACTTTCTTTATGGTTTCTTTTTTTAAACCAGAATAATCTTTTAAAGCTCGTGAGACTGTAGAAGCTGATACATTTAACTCTTTAGCAATATCTTTAATTGTTACATTGACTTTTTTCATATGAGAAATGAGTTTAATATGCTAATATAGCAATAAAATAATCTGGATTTTGTTTTGAATGAATTAACTTTAATGTTCTTTAAATGAGATAAATGATGCAAACGTTTGCATTATTTATGTGAGTGCTTATTGTATTGATAAAATTATTAATATAACTTTGACAACTAACTCTATTAAGACTGTTTGATATGAATTTACATTTTATCGATTGGACAATCATTGTCATATACGGTATAATAATTGTAGGAATAGGGCTTTGGTTTAGCAAAAAAGCTGGTGAAGGTTTAGAGGAATATTTTGTTGCAGGTAGAACATTGCCTTGGTGGATTGCAGGAACCTCTATTGCCGCAACTTATTTTGCAACCGATGCGCCTTTAGTTGCGTCTTCTCTAGTGCGTCAATATGGGATTTATGGAAATTGGTTGTGGTGGTATGAAGCTTCAGGAGTAATGATGATTGTTTTCTTTTATGCTAAACTATGGAGAAGAGCCAATGTTATAACAGATGCCGAATTCATTGAATTAAGATATTCTGGAAAAGCCGCGTCCATATTAAGGGGTTTTACGGCTGTATATCATGGTCTGTTAAAAAATTTGATAGTAATGGGATTTGTACTTTTGGCCATGATGAAATTTTCACAAGTCATTCTAGGGTTTGATCCATTATATACACTGACAATTTGTGTTTCGGTAGCTGTAATATATACTATGACTTCCGGTCTTCGTGGAGTGGTTTATACCGATCTTATGCAATTTATTCTCGGGGTTTTGGGAACTTTTGTATTTGCTGGTCTTGTTCTCTATGAAGTAGGTGGGCCCGCAGAATTGGTCAAACAGATTAGTAGTATGGAAGCAAATAGTCCTGGGACTTTAGATTTGGTACCACAGTCCGATCATATGAGTTCTCTTCAATTTATTTCATATATCGTATTAATACTTATCTTATGGAGTAGGAGCGCACAAGGAGATGGTTACTTGGTACAACGCTTGTTTGCTGCCAAAGATGAAAAACAATCCGTGTTGGCTGCCTTATGGTTCAATTTTGCGGCTAATGTATTAATGACTTGGCCCTGGATCGTGGTAGGTCTGGGTTCCTTGATTATTTTACCCTTGGCAACAGCATCCCCAGAATTATTGGCCGATCCGGAGTTGGCTTACCCAATGATGATTGTAGAAATTGTTCCTGTTGGTTTAAAGGGCCTTATTATTGCCTCTTTTCTTTCCGCTTTTATGAGTACGATGGATACACATCTTTGCTGGGGAGCTTCTTATATGGTCAATGATATCTATAAAAGGTTTATGAATAAAAAAGCTACTGATGTACATTATATCAAAGCTTCAAGATGGTCAATTCTTATTTTGGCAATATTTGCAGCGCTTACTGCCTGGCAAATGGAATCAATTGAAAGAGGGTGGATATTTATTATTCAACTAACCGCTGGTATTGCTATAGTCATGTTGTTGAGGTGGTACTGGTGGCGAGTTAATCCTTGGGCAGAAATAAGTGCTATGGTCGCATCATTTATGTTAGCCATTGGGCAGTTCTGGGCTAATCTTTTTGAAAAAATTGGGTTCATCTCCTCTGAAACTCACGAGGAAATAAATGTTCTTTTTAGTAGTGAATATGATATGTTAAGAGCCACATTTATTTTGGTTGCTTGTACTGTAATTTGGGTTGCAGTAACCTTATTAACTAGGCCCGATAGTAAAGAGCATTTACAGAATTTTTACCGAAAAGTAAGGCCTGGTGGATGGTGGGGAGAAATTGCCAAAAGCTGCCCTGAAGTACAAATCACTGGTAATGCCGCTAGTAACTGGCTAGGGTGGTTTCTAGGAATAATCTTTATTTATTCAAGTATATTAGGGTTTGGTTATTTAGTATTGAACCAGAGTGTGTTAGGTCTAGGATTATTGATTATTTCCGTTGTTGGTGCAGTACTAACTATTTCCTTGGCAAAAAAAAGTTTCAAAGAAGAATAACAATTAAAATAAATATATGAAATTAAAAATAACGGTGATAGGTGCTGGTAGTGAAGAATTTGGACCTGCTTCGGTACATGATATTTTCTTAAGTGATTTATTGTGTCAACAAGATCTGGAGGTTGTCCTGATGGATGTTAATGAGGAGAGTTTACCAGATATTCAGGCATATGCTGAAAAGGTAGCTAAAGAGTTAAACCGCAACCCGATAATTACGAGTACCTCAAATCTAGATGAGTCTCTTAAAGAAACAAGCTTTGTAATAATTGCAATTGAGCTTAAAAGATATCATTATTGGGCTCAAGATTTCCATATTCCCAGAAAGTACGGATTTAAACAAGTTTATGGTGAAAATGGAGGTGTTGGAGGATTGTTTCATGCCTTGCGTAACATTAAATCTACTTTGGAAATTGCTAAAAGAATGGAAAAAATATGTCCAGAAGCATGGCTTTTAAATTACACTAATCCACTAACTAAGGTATGTGAAGCAATTAATATCCTTACTTCAATTAAAACTATTGGTTTGTGTCATGGTATATTAGCAGGTAAGTATCAATTAGCACAGTTTTTAGAAATGGATGAAGAAAATTTAGAGGTAACAGCGTCTGGACTTAACCATATTAGCTGGTTCCAATCTATAAAAGATAAAAATACAGGAGAAGATCTTTATCCAAAACTGAAATCGAGAGAAAAACAAGCGCATTGGTTGGCTGAATGGGACGAGATTGCCTTAAGCAGAATATTAATGAGAACTTATGGTTTATACCCTTCTCCAGGAGCAAATCATATAGTCGAATATATTAGATGGGCAGGCGATTTTCTAGCAAGTGATAAGATACAATTTTTTTACGACCCTAATGAAGGACATCCATGGGAAACTGGGAAAATTCCAACTTGGGTATACAGCCTTCAAGGCAACCCTACTCAGGTGCCATTATATCCTGAAAAAGACATAAACTTGGTTTTTGAATTAGGAAAAGGTGACAATCGTGAAATAATATTCTCCCGCGAATATGCAATACCTATTATCGAAGGGCTTGTATGTGGTGCTAATAATTCTATTGATGCTGTGAATGTCCCAAATAATAACTTTATGCCAGGAATACCAGAAGGAGCTATTGTAGAAGTGCCTGCAATTGTAAATAAAGATGGACTGCAACCACAAAAAACAGAAGAACTACCTGAAGCAATACTTGCTCTTTTACGAACACAAGTAAGTATTAACCGTTTACTAATTGAAGCTTTTGATGAGCAATCAAAAAATAAATTGCTTCAGGCAATATTATTGGAGCCAACGGTAAATTCATATAATAATGCAGTGAGCTGTATGAATGAGATGCTAGCCATCCAAAAAGATGTATTGTCAGAGTTTAAATAAAGTGAAAAATTAATGTTTATTGATGTGTTTTCGTCGATAAATTTATAGTACCGAATTCATAAATTATCAATTTTGTTAAAAACTAAAATTATGAGAAATTTAAAAATAACGATTAGAGCTTTAAGTATTCTACTACCAGTTTTATTATTTCAGTGTAATACCACTAATAAAGAGGCAAGCATAAACAAAGAAGAAATAGGCTCTGTTGAAGGAAAAACGGTAATGGCAATTTTTGCTCATCCTGATGATGAAATGACTGTCGCACCTATATTGTCGAAATATGCCCGTGAAGGTGCAAAAGTATATCTTGTTATTTGCACAGATGGACGTTATGGAACTAATGATTTTTCTGGTATTGAGGCAGGTGAAGGATTAGTGGCTATTAGAAAGGAGGAGATGAAATGTGCAGCTAATACTCTTGGTGTTGAGTTAATTCATTTAAATTATCATGACCAGCTCAAATCAGGTGAAGGTTATGATGGTCACGTCCCGCACGCCCAAGCACTAATTACCGAATTGTACGAAATTGTAACCGATAAAAAACCTGATGCCTTGATTACTTGGGGGCCAGATGGAGGGACAACACATATGGATCATCGTTTGGTGGGTGCATCAGTTACTCAAGTTTTTGTCAGTAAACTTTGGGAGAAACCAACAGAATTGTTTTATGTAGGAACTCCTTCAAAGCTTATAGACAGTCTTGGTGACAAAATTTTGAGAGGTGTAGATGATAAATATTTAAATACTCGAATAAAATATACAAAGGAAGATTCTGAAAAAGCTTTAGCTTCGCTTAAATGTCACAAGAGCCAAATGTCACCACAAGGATTAATTTGGATAACTGAATACCAAAAGAAATTTGGTATGGAAATGTATTTACGTCAATTCATAGCGCCAAAAAATATCAAGAATTCAATTTTTAATTAATTTTACTAAAACAAAAAGAAAATGAAAGAATTAAAAACAACCGTCAAGAGAAGGTTAAAGACGACTCCTTCAATAGGCATTTTATTATTGTCTATTATATTATTTCAAAATATTACAATTGCACAAAACACCAATAGCGGGAAAACATTATTAGCTGTGTTTGCTCATCCCGATGATGAAGGAACTATAGCACCACTAATTGTAAAATATGTTGAGCAGGGAGTAAAAGTTCATTTAGTAATCGTAACAGATGGCAGATATGGAACCAATGATCATACAGATC
>RDRZ01000026.1 GCA_003709165.1 Flavobacteriaceae bacterium PRS1 | reverse complement strand
AAATATGCACGTTTTTTCTTTTATTTATTCTCTAAATCTAACCGCTAAACGGGTTTTATTACTCTTAAGGTTTAATTTTCTTCTGGTAGAAAATTATAATTTTTTGAATAGTCTAACATCTGGCTTTTAAAACTCTTTGGTTGTTTTACCTGTATTGAAGTAATGTTACCTTCATCATCCATTTCTGGCACTAACACAGGATTTACAAAACCACTATAAGGTGCAGATTTAAATTGCTTGTTACGCTTTAAAACATCGGCATGAATGGCTTGATCTACTTTTACACCATAAGTTTCTACTAATGCTTCGGCAGCTGCAAAATCGCCTTCAGATTTGATACGTTGTGTTTCGCGTAATAACTGTCCGAAAAGCTCACGAAGTTTTTCGTAATCGTTAATATTAAAATAAGTTTTTCCATCACGAGTGATTTTTTCAATAACACTATCTTCAGCACCTTTTTCAAAAACCCAAGCACTAACCCATTGCCTGTTACGCATGTGTGTTTGCTCTATATCGTCGCCTAATTTTAAACGGATTAATTGTGTCATCAATCCATTTCTGATATAACCATCGTAGGCTGTCATTCCTAATTTTTTCCAATCTTCTATCAAGCCAAGTTCTTGTAGTTTTGGGCTGTATAAATAATACAGTCCAACTAAATCTGCACGACCTTCTTCAAGAGTTGAAGCATAATTTTTTAGTGTTTCTTTGGTTTCTCCAACTCCAGGATTTAGTTGTCCTGATGCATGACCTATAACTTCGTGAAGTGCAGTATGTAGCTTACCTGATAATTGACCAAGTTCTTTTTGTAATTGGTATTCTTCATCATCGTTTACAAATTCTTTTAAACGCCCAGGAGTTCTTGCATTGCCATAAGCATTCGTTATGTTTCCGAGAGAAACCGATTTACTTCCAACGGTAGCACGAATCCAGTTTGCGTTTGGTAAATTAACACCAATTGGAGTACTTGGAGATGCATCTCCTGCTTCGCCTGCAACATTTACCACTTTGTAAGTAACTCCCACAACTTTCTCCTTTTTATGAGCATCCATTAATGGTGAATTGTCTTCAAACCATTGTGCATTTTCAGATAAAACAGCCATTTTTTCAGACATATCAAAATCCTTAATCTGAACAATGGTTTCGTAAGATCCTCTATAACCTAATGGATCATTATACACTTCTATAAAGCTGTTTATATAATCTATATTACCTTCGGTAGCTGCTGTCCAAGCTACATTGTAATCGTCCCAGGTTTGTAAACTTCCGGTATTGTAATATTCAATTAATAAACCCAGAGCATCACCTTGTACTTTATTTTCCGCAACACCTTGCGCTTTGGTTAACCATTTTACAATTTCGTCAATTGCAGAACCATATAAACCACCTGACTTATAAACACGTTCTTTTAACACGCCGTTTTCTTTTACTAATTGTGAGTTTAATCCATAAGACAAAGGTTTAAGAGAATCTGGAGATTTCATTTTACTATAAAAAGTTTCAACGTCAGCATTAGTAACATTTGATCCATAAAAGTTTACTGCGGAAAGCAAAACATTATCGACATCTTTTGCTTGATTCACTTTTTTTGCATCAACATCATTAAAAATCACATCAAATGCTTCACCTTCAAGTGTTGTATTCGTTTCGGTTAAAAGTGTTTTGAAATATTCTGAAGAAAAATCAGGTTTAATTTTTGCATTGCTGTAATGATGATGTATTCCGTTGGAAAACCATACACGTTTTAAATAAATTTCGAAAGCATTCCATTCTTCTGAAGATTTATCACCTTCAAAATTTGTAAATACATTTTCCAGAGCTTTTCTGATTTTTAAATTATGTCTGTAATTCTGATCCCACATAATATCGCGACCAGACAAACCTGCCTGTGTTAAATAATACACTAGCTTTTGTTCTTTTAAAGTTAAGTCTTCCCAACCAGGAATTTGGTAACGTAATATTTTTAAATCGGCAAATTGTTCAAGCAAATACGGAAAATCTTCATCGGCAGAAAGATTGGCAAATTCTTGAGTTAATTTTTCTTTTTGTGCTTCATTTTCGGTTTTACAAGACCATAAAACTACAACTGTTAGTAGTGTGGTAAGGACTATTTTAATTTTCATTTTTATATATTTTTTGATAAGACTTCGAAAATACTACAATTTGAAAGAATTTAAAATGATAAAGGTCAAAAAATTATCAATTCAAATTTATTTAGTTTCCATAAGAAAACAGACCAATTTTACAAATTCTCGTATTTTGGATGAGATATTTACTTTTTGGAGATTTGGTGATGCCTGTGCTTCAGCAAATTGAGAAAAATGAAAATATCGACAAAAGAAGGAATTTTAATTTTGCCATGTTTTCTTGTGGACCCTATTTATTCCATACAAAAGTATTAGCGTAAATTCTTATCTTTGGAAATAAATTAATTAAAATGAAGGTTCTTAAATATTTATTATTTCTGTTATTAATTCTTGGTATTGGTTTTTCAATATATGTAGCTGTACAACCGAGTTCATTTAAAGTTATCCGAACTAGAACCATAAAAGCACCTTCAGCAGTAATTTACAATAATGTTATCGATTTTAAAAACTTGAAATCTTGGGTCGCTTGGGTTGAAAATGATCCTAATACAATCATAACACTTTCAGAAAAAACCAAAGGCGTTGGTGGCTCATATGCTTGGGAAGATAAAGATGGTATCGGGACAATGAAAACTATTGATGCAATTCCTAATACTTCTATAAAACAAGAATTGCAATTTGATGATTTTCATCCATCAAAAATCAACTGGACTTTTACACCAAATGATGACAATAGTACAAATGTAACTTGGGATATTTCCGGAGAAAATTTACCATTTATGTTTAAAGCTTTTAATGTTGTAATGGGTGGAATGGAAAAGCAAATTGGACCAAATTTTGAGCGTGGTTTGGAAAAATTAGATAGTATAGTTGTTAATAGTATGAAAGTATATCGTATAGAAATAAATGGTGTTACCGAATATGGTGGCGGATTTTATTTATATAAAACGACTAATGCAACTAGTAACAATATTAGTCAGGTAATGACACAACAATACGAAAGCATTAGCAGGTTTATGAAACAAAACAGTATCGCTTTTTCTGGAATGCCTTTCACTATATATCATGATATGAATATGAAAAATGGCACCTTTATAATGAGCAATGGCATCCCTGTAAAAGAAAAAATAGTAATTACTGGAGATACTTATATTTTATGCGATTATATACCGAAATTATCTGCTTTAAAAACAACTCTAAAAGGAAACTATAACAACTTACCAGAAGCATGGGAAAAGACAATGAAATTTATTGCTGAAAACGATATTGAACAGTCTGATATTAAACCTTTTGAAATTTATACAACAGATCCTGTCAACGTTTCAAATCCAGCTGATTGGATTACCGAAATTTATGTTCCAATAAAAGAATAAATGAAACAACTTATATTAGTATTTATTGGTGGTGGTTTTGGTAGTGCACTATGATATGTTATTGGTAAATACTTAAATAATACTGAGGGATTTCCTTGGGGAACTTTTACTGTAAATATTTTAGGAAGTTTACTAATAGGAATCATTCTTGGTTTCGCAGCAAAAAACAATACATTATCACAAAATGAAACCCTGCTTTTAGCAACAGGATTTTGTGGTGGTTTTACAACCTTTTCTGCCTTTGCCTACGAAAATCAAGCGTTTTTAAAATCTGGAGATTTCACCAGTTTTGCTATGTACACAATTGCGAGTTTTGTGGTTGGATTTCTTGCTGTGTTTTTAGGTTTGTATCTTGTAAAGTAAAATATGCTAACTTTGTTAGCACAATAAAAAAAATTGAAAATTATATGGAGTTTAAAAAAATTATTTTAGGATGTTTAGTACTTATATTGTTTACTTGTAAGCAAAAAATTCATGTCAATAATGAAGTCATTGCCCCAAAAAACGTAATCCTTTTAATTGGTGATGGAACTGGATTATCGCAGATTTCTTCAGCTTTCTATTTCAAAGAAACCACACCAAACTATGCGCGTTTTAAACATATTGGTCTTATAATCACTTCGTCTTCCAAACAAGATATTACAGACTCTGCAGCGGGAGCAACAGCGTTTGCATGTGGAATAAAAACTTACAATGGTGCTATTGGAGTAGCTGATGATTCTACTGATGTTAAAAATTTAATTGAGATAATTTCTTCTGAAAATATTAAGAGTGGTCTTATTTCTACTTCTTCTATAACTCACGCTACACCAGCAGCTTTCTATGCGCATAACATAAGTCGAAATTCGGCAGAAGAAATAGCTTTGGATTTAGTACAATCTGATGTAGACTTTTTTGCTGGTGGTGGAACAGGTTTTTTTAATAAACGAAAAGATGGAAAAAATATATTGAATGAATTAAAAGAGAAAGGTTTCAGTATAGATACAACTGCATTAAGCGACGTATCTATTCTTCAATCGTATTCAAAAGCTGCATATCTTTTAGCAGATAATGCAATGCCTCGAATATCTGAAGGTCGTGGAGATTTTCTATCAAAGGCTACAGAATTAGCAATTCAATTTCTTAGTAAGGATGAAAATAATTCTAACTTTTTTATGATGGTTGAAGGTTCTCAGATAGATTGGGGCGGACATGCAAACGATGGATTATACCTCGTTTCAGAACTAATTGATTTTGATGATGCTATTGGAAAAGCTCTCGATTTTGCCGAACAAGATGGCAATACATTAGTTATAGTAACTGCCGACCATGAAACTGGAGGATTCACTTTAGCATCCACAACTAAAAAAACGGAAGACGGCAAAGAATACAGCGATTATAATGAAATTTCAATGACCTTTTCAACCAACGGACATTCAGCTGCTTTAGTTCCTGTATTTGCTTATGGTCCAGGTTCAGAAGAATTTACTGGTATTTATGAAAACACAGGAATTTTCGATAAAATATTGAGAGTTACAAATTGGAGAAAGGAAAATTAACACCCATTGAATTTTAAGTTTAATGTTTCCTAAAAGCCTTTACACCTGCTTTAACTTCAATAGATAGATAATTCACTCTTGGTACAATAGGACAGGAATACTTTTCATTATAGGCGCAATACGGATTGTATGCTTTATTAAAATCGATAATAATAATGTCATCTTCAGGGATTCTTAAATCGATATAACGTCCTCCACCATAACTTTCGTCGCCATTAGTGTTATCTATAAATGGCAAAAACAAATAGTCTTCAAAACCTTCTTTTTTTATTAAATCCTGACCTTGATAAACATTAAGTTGGTACCTTTTATGATTGATTTTAAAAGAAACAAGTCCAAAAACACGTTCTTTAGAAACACGACTTGTAGTGGTTTTCATATCAAACCAATCTGAATCCGGACTGCGTTTTAAAATAGCTGAAACAACATAAATAGAATCAAACTTAAAAAAATCCAGACCTGTAAAATCTTTTCTGTCCTTATCTTTTAATGGGGATTTTGTAGCATCTTTATATTCGGCATTTAGTTCACGTTGAAAATCGGTTTCGCCAACAAGTGGTTGCTTATCTTGTGCGCATCCTAGTGTAGAAGCTAAAACCAAAAGGAATATATTTTTTTTCATATTTATTTATAGTGAAAACGGAAATCTTTTTCAGTTTAAAAATACAATTTACAATTATTTTTATTAGATTTATTTATGCTAAATTTAAACCAAATAACAATTCCATCGTTAGATTTAGAAAAATCCGTTTTGTTTTATAAAACTTTAGGATTACATCTTATTGTTGATGCACTGCCAAGATATGCACGCTTTGAATGTCCTGATGGAGACAGTACATTTTCTATTCATAAGGTTGACGAATTACCAAAAGGCAATGGCATTACAATTTATTTTGAAGATGACAATCTCGATGAATTAATTGCTAACCTTAAAGAAAAAGGAATTACTTTTACAAGTAATCCTGAAGACAAATCGTGGTTATGGCGAGAAGCTCACTTACAAGATCCTGATGGCAACCATATTATTTTGTATCATGCTGGAGAGAATAGAAAAGATCCACCTTGGCGAATAGAATAGACAAGAGAGAATAGTAAAAAGACAAAAAACTTCACAGATTTTAAAAATCTGTGAAGTTTAAAAGCAACTTAAATAATGAAATATTTATATATATTATTTACAATTTGTGTCATAGCAAGTTGTAATACTTCCGAAGAAAAAAAAGGCAATCAAGATTTAGATAACAAGGATGAGATTCCTGCCTTCGCAGGAATAGAACCAAACCGTTATAACGTGGCATTCCTAATAATGGATGGCACGTATAATACAGAACTTACTGCGCCTTTCGATATTTTTCAGCATACGCAATACCGAAAAAACATAAAAGCCATGAATGTGTTTACAGTTGCAAATACTGATGATGCCATTACTACTTTTGAAGGTATGCGAATCCTTCCCGATTATAACTACACAAAAGATGCACTACCCAAAATAGATATTCTGGTTGTTCCAAGTGCAGAACATCATTTAGATACGGATTTAGAAGATAAAGCTATGATTAGCTTTGTAAAAAAAGTTGATAAAGAAGCTCAATTTATGACTTCGCATTGCGATGGTGCCTTTGTGCTGGCTAAAGCTGGTGTGTTAAACAATTCAGTATCCACAACCTTTCCGAGTGATATTTACAAAATGCAAGAAATGTTCCCAAATCTCGATATTAGAAAAGAGGTGTTATTTGTACACGACGGAAAGTATATTACATCTGCCGGAGGTGCAAAATCTTTTGAAGCTGCTTTATACTTATGCGAATATCTTTACGGAAAAGAAATCGCGCAATCTCTTGCAGGCGGTTTGGTTATTGATTGGAAATTGGATAAAATTCCGCATATAATTATTGATTAAGCAATTTTATTATGTTTGAAGAAAACGATGATGATTTTAAAAGTCACGAAGACATTCAGAAAATGCCAGTCTATAAAAAGGCAATGGAATTATTAAAACTTGTAGATTACATTTCTGAAACTGTCCTAAAAACAGATATAAAATTTGAAGACGAGATAGAAGCTGAAATGATAAATCGCAACGTTGATTATCTGTGCGAAAATGCTTTAATAATCCCTGCAAAAATAGCTGGAGCAGAAGCTGTAGATATTTATGATCTTAAAATGGAAAATGCAGCAATTATTCGTAAAGCTGCTCGCGAATTAATTACAGATACTCGTGGCATAGAAATGCATGGTTTTAAGGATACTGAATATTTAGATTTATTAAGAAACGAGGTTGAAGAATTTCGTGTTTTGTTTGCAGAATGGGTAAAAACCTTTAATTGTTGGGACTACATTATTGACCGTTGGAGACTTTTTAATCCACCAGGAATAAATTATGATGATAAAGATTCTGATGATGATATTCCATTTCAAAATCCTTTTGATGACGATAAATTCTAAAGTGTTAAAATTTCACATTCTGTCTTAAAACAGCATTTTATCTCTACTTTTATAAACACTAAAACTAACTAAATGAAACTAACAAAATACATTTTTACCATGACGCTTTGTGTATTCATGGTAAGTTCAACATTTGCTCAAGATTACTTTTTTAAAGACAAAACACCATTTAATGCTGATATTCCTTCACCTGAAGCTTTTCTTGGTTATCCAATTGGAGAACAACATACAAGACACGACCAAATAGTAGCCTATTTAACCAAGCTCGCTGAACTGTCTGACAGAGCTTCAATAACAATTTATGGTAAAACCCATGAGCATCGTAAATTGGTGATATTAACCGTTTCTACGCCCGAAAATTTAAATAATCTTGATGCTATTAAAGCACAACATTTGCAATTTGTTGACCCAAATTTAAGTCCAACAAATTATAATGAAGTTCCCATTTTTATAAATTTGGGTTATAATGTTCATGGCAATGAACCTTCAAGCTCTGAAGCTGCTTTACTTACAGCTTATACGTTGGTGGCATCAAATAATTCCGAAGTAAAAAACTATCTGGAAAATGCGATTGTTTTTATAGACCCAACTATAAATCCCGATGGTCGTGACCGACATACACAATGGGCTAATCAGTTTAAAGCAAATGCTTTAGTTTCCGATGGAAATGATGCCGAACACAACGAAGCTTGGCCACGTGGAAGAACAAATCATTATTGGTTCGACCTCAACAGAGATTGGTTATTGGCTATTAATCCTGAAAGCAGAGGGAAGTTAAAATGGTATCACGAATGGTATCCAAATGTGGTTACCGATTTTCATGAAATGGGAACCAATAGTAATTATTTCTTCGAACCTATGAAGCCTATTGGTTCACAGGATCCTATTATGCCAAAAGAAAATTATGAAGATTTAAACGATTTATTTGCACCTTATTTTTCGAGTGCTTTAGACAATATTGGGTCCTTCTATTATACAAAAGAATCTTTTGATGGAACTTATCCTGGTTATGGTTCGTCATATCCGGATTTGCAAGGTGGACTCGCTTTGCTATTCGAACAGGCAAGTTCCAGAGGTCATCTTCAAGACACAGATTATGGCACTATCTCTTTCCCCTTTACTATTAGAAACCAATATATATCAAGTATTGCAACGATTAAAGCATCTGTTGAAAATAAAGCTGTCTTAAGAAAATACCAACAAGATTTCTTTAAATCGGCAATAACAAAAAAGGCGAAAACTGGTTTTGCTGCTTATGAATTTGGTGATGCCTACGATATGAACAGAAACAAAGCATTTATTGATAAACTGCTTATTCATAAAATAAAGGTTTATAAAAAAGGAGATAAATATGTTGTTCCATTACAACAACCACAACATCGAATGGTACAAATAATATTTGAAACCTACAACAAATATCGTGATAGTGTATTTTATGATGCTTCCGCTTGGAGTGTTGCAAACTTTTATAACATAACCTATAAAGGCTTAAAAACAACACGCTTGGGAGAAGAAATTACTTCTACTGATAACTTGGTAAATGTTTCCAAAGTACAGCAATCATCTTACGCTTATATTATTGATTGGGACGATTACAATGCACCTGCAGCACTTTATTATATACAATCTAAAGGCATAAAAGTGGCTTCAGCATTCAAACCTTTTACAGTTAAAACTTCCAACGGAAACAAAAGTTTTAATCACGGAAGTTTAATGATTCCTGTGAGTAAACAGAAAAAAACAAGTAATGAAATTTACAAAATTATTTCAGAGGCACAAGCAAAATATAATGTTCCAATGTATGCTGTAAATACTGGTTTTAGCTTAAAAGGAATTGATCTTGGAAGTAATAATTTCAGAACGCTCAAAAAACCTAAAGCCGCATTATTAATTGGCAATGGAGTAAGTTCTTACGAAGCTGGCGAAGTATGGCATCTTTTAGATACAAGAGTGAATATGCCGATTACAAAACTACAAATGCGAAGTTTTAAAAATGTAAATCTTAACAAATACAATACTTTGGTGATGGTTTCGGGTAATTACAGTCAATTGGATTCTTTACAACGACAAAAACTAAAACAATGGACATCTAAAGGAAACACATTAATAACTATTGCAGGAGCTTCTAAATGGATAATCGATAAAAAATTAGTAAAAGAGAAACTCACCGAAAAACCTAAAGATAGCAGTAAAACGGAAACTATTAAAAGACTTCCTTATGTAGATGCCTCAAAACATATTGGCCGTGAACGTGTTGGTGGAGCAATTTTTAAAGTAGATTTAGATCTTACACATCCATTAGGATTTGGATATCGTAACGCTTCGCTTCCTGTATATAAAAATAATATGGTTTTTTTAGCACCAAGTAAAAACGCCTATTCAACTGTTGCAAAATATTCCGAAAATCCTCATATAGATGGTTATATTTCTAACGACAACCTCAATATATTTTTAAAACCCTCTGCCTCACTAATTGTAAGCCCTTTAGGAAAAGGACGTGTTATTTTATTTGCCGATAATCCTAATTTTAGAGGTTCTTGGTATGGTACTAACCGCTTATTTTTAAATGCATTATTTTTAGGAAATCTAATCTCTGTTCCAAAAGGAAGAAACTAATTTTAAACTATTATTATGACTAAACAATTAACTTTTCTTTTTGCATTTATTTTTTGCTTGCAAAGTTTTTCTCAAGACAATTATCTTGGCGATGGACCCTTTTCTCAACTCATAATAAGAGGTGTTACTTTAATAAATGGCGATGGTTCTCCACCACGCGGACCAATGGATATTGTAGTTGAAAATAACAAGATTGTTAAAATGCAAATTGTTGGTTATCCAGGAGTAAAAATTAATGAAGACAGACGACCAAAGCTAAAAGAAGGCGGTTATGAGTTAGATGCAAATGGTATGTTTTTGCTTCCGGGGTTTATAGATATGCACGGTCATATTGGTGGTAATGCACAAGGTGCAGATTCGGAATATGTGTTTAAACTTTGGATGGCTCATGGTGTGACAACTGTAAGACAACCCAGTGGTCGTGGTATTGATTGGACACTCAATTTAAAGCGTTTGAGTGAGCAACATAAAATTGTAGCGCCAAGAATTTTTACATACACTGCCTTTGGGCAAACAAGTAAATCATTTAATCCTTTGAATGATGCACCAATAACAACACCCGAAATGGCAAGACAATGGGTTAGAGCTAATGCCAAACAAGGAGCCGATGGTATTAAGTTTTTTGGTGCTGAACCCAAAATAATGGCTGCCGCTTTAGATGAGAATAAAAAATTAGGTTTAGGTTCTGCATGTCATCATTCTCAAATAAGTGTTGCGCGTTGGAATGTTTTACATTCAGCTCGTGCTGGATTAACCTCGATGGAACATTGGTATGGCTTACCAGAAGCATTGTTTGAAGATAGAACGGTTCAAAATTACCCTTTAGATTACAATTATCAAAATGAACAGCATCGTTTTGAAGAAGCCGGAAAATTATGGAAACAAGCTGCAAAACCATATTCAGAACATTGGAATAGCGTTATGAATGAATTATTAAAACTGGATTTTACACTCGACCCAACATTTAATATTTACGAAGCAAGTAGAGATTTACAACGTGCTCGTCGTGCTGAATGGCATGAAGATTACACCTTACCTTCGCTTTGGGAATTTTATGAACCCAGTAAAATAAGCCATGGCAGTTATTGGCACTATTGGGGAACAGAACAAGAAATTGCATGGAAACAAAATTTTCAACTTTGGATGACTTTCGTCAATGAATATAAAAACAGAGGTGGTCGTGTAACTGTTGGCACAGATTCTGGATTCATTTATCAACTCTACGGTTTTGCCTATCCACGAGAACTCGAATTATTACGAGAGGCAGGATTTCATCCTTTAGAAGTGATTCGTGCAGCTACTTTAAATGGTGCAGAAGCTTTGGGTTGGGATGATAAAATTGGTTCGGTTCAAATTGGTAAGTTAGCCGATTTTGTTATTGTTGAAGAAAATCCGTTGGTAAACCTAAAAGTCCTTTATGGCACTGGAGCTATCAAACTTACCGAAGATAATGAAGTAGTTAGAGTTGGAGGTGTAAAATACACCATTAAAGATGGTGTTGTTTATGATGCTAAACGCTTATTGGCAGATGTAAAAGCTATGGTTGATGCCGAAAAAGCCAAAACCAATTGGAAATTAAGACAACCTGGAATTAAGGATTAATTAGGGTCAATGATTGGATTGTTCTCAATAATATTAGAGAGTACAATTTGTGTCCTTGTCTCACCGTATAATATTAATTGATCAATAAAATGTTCTAAATGTTTTTGGTCTATTAAAACTACTTCCATAACAATGTTTTCGCTGCCCGTAATTCTATAGCAACTAATAACTTCTTTAAAGGTCTCTACTTTTAAAATAAATGGTTTTAATTTCCCCATAAAAGCTCGTAATGTAATTATGGCTTTTAACTGATGTCCTGTTTCAAAATAAGATAATTTTGTATAGTATCCATCTATAATTCCAGCATCTTCCATTTTGCGAATACGTTCTGCAACTGCTGGTGATGTAATGCCAACATGTTTAGAAATTTCGGTATTTGTTTGTCTTGAATTTTGTTGCAAACATTCTAATATGTTCCAATTAATGCTATCTAATTTCATTTTTAAAGTATTTATATGTAATAATACTATTTTTTAAATATAATTAACGATATAACTTTAATTATTAAATATGTAATTTCTATTTACAACCTAATTTTGTGTAATTGCTGGAAAATTATGTTACCTAAAACCCCATCCTATTTATTAGACATGCCTATTTATAAAAAGGCATTGGAAATTTTTTCGCTTTCACGAAGAATATCAAGCTATTTAAATTACGATTTAGCACCTTTAAAGGTTGATGGCACCGAAGATGAACACATTTATTTTTCAGGAGATATTGTCATGCAATCTGAATCTTTAGTGCCAGAAATTCTAAAGGCTGAAGAAAAGAAATCTTCAGAAAAAAAACACAAACACGCTGCAACTGTAAAGCAACTTACCCATTTATTATATAAAAACTGTAAACGTTTAGAAAAAAGTAACAGTAATGGAAAAGACTTTTTACCTATTTTGCAGAAAGAGCTTAAAAAATTCAGGCTATTACAACAACATTGGATATTAACGTTATAAATCTTGAAATTTTATACCAGAAGTTTCTTTAAGCAAAAACTCTTGTATCTATATCTAAAATACGCCAAATCAATTCGATATTTTATAGACCAATTATATTATGATTGTAAACAATTGGAGCACACTAAAATTCAAGGCGAGGATTTTTTAAAACTACTGCGAAAAGAACTGAAAAAACTTCGTGTAATACATAGGCATTATGTAAATTATGTACAGTAATTTTATCATGTAACTTAAGAGTTCATAGTTTCAAAAAAAGATTTTTAGTAAATTTATTTAACAGTAAATGTTTTAATTCTACCAATAGGAGTCTCTGCTACAAAAGCATAATCTCCAGCCTCAAGGTTACAATTAAAGTAGTCTATATAACCTACTGGCATTTCGTGAGCGCCTCCTAAAAATACAGCAGGTCCTGGTGATGTTAATCCACCAATATTTAACCAATCCATCCAGAAAGTAACATCATCCATGTTTGTGTTTTCATCAACCTTTATTAAATGAATATCATTTCCTAATCCTACTTCTGGATGCTCGTTAAAATGAACTGCTATAATATTTTCCCCAGCTACAATATCACCTTTAACTTCTATAGATTCATTCGTCAATATTAGCTCAACATTAGCTTCAGGTGGAGTCATTTGTGTAACTTCATCAGATACTGTTATTGGGTTTATAATTCCTAATTCTGAATGAAACTGTCCGTTTGATGCTTTAACATAACATTCCATAACATAGTTTCCAGTTGTCAACTTCATTGTGGTAATTCCTGTTTCTCCTCCAGAAATCATGCCAATGCCACCCATTAAAGTCGCATTTGAATACCAGGCTGGAATGTTAGCTCCTAAAATACCATAAGCTCCTGCTTTATCTACTTCGCCATCTTTATACGCGTTCCAGGCTTTTCCAAAATCAGCACCAACTTCGTTTACATAATCATCGAAAGTTATAGTATCAGGTAACTTGGTCATAAAGAAAAAATGTTCCATTATACCAATATTTTTCATTCGAAAAGTTGACCAACCAGAAGGGATAACAGAATCTACAGTAAAGGTGAAATCTTTAGCGATTACTTCAATTATATTATCAGTTATAACTTCTTTTACTTCTATAGTAGGTTGTTCTTTTTTGTCAGATTTACATGAGGTGAAGACAGTTATTACTATAGCAAGAAGTGCTATGTTCTTTAAAATTTTCATGCTTAAAAAATTAAGAGATTAATTAGCAGTAAGTTATAAATAAAAAAATATTTAAAAGGAAAGAAGAAATTACATATTCCGCCTATACTGTCCACCTACTTCAAATAGTGCATTTGTAATTTGACCTAAAGAACATTTTTTACACACTTCCATTAAGGATTCAAAAATGTTCTCGTTGTGTATGGCTTTTTGTTGCAACTCTTTTAATAATGCATCTGTATCATTTGCTTTATGAAGATTCTCTAATGTTTTAATCTGAAATTGTTTTTCGTCTTCAGTTGCACGAATCACTTCTGCTGGTAAAATAGTTGGTGAACCCTTAGAACTCAAAAATGTATTTACACCAATTATTGGGAAGTCTCCATTGTGTTTTAAGGTTTCATAATATAAGCTTTCTTCCTGAATTTTAGAGCGTTGGTACATAGTTTCCATAGCTCCAAGAACGCCTCCTCTTTCAGTAATTCTATCAAATTCAATAAGTACAGCTTCTTCAACCAAATCGGTGAGCTCTTCAATAATAAATGACCCTTGAATTGGGTTTTCGTTTTTAGCTAATCCGAGTTCCTTATTGATAATCAACTGGATTGCCATAGCCCGACGTACAGATTCTTCGGTTGGCGTCGTGATAGCTTCATCGTAGGCATTAGTATGTAAAGAATTACAATTATCGTAAATAGCATACAAGGCTTGAAGCGTTGTTCTAATATCATTAAAGTCTATTTCCTGAGCATGCAAGCTACGTCCAGAGGTTTGAATATGATACTTCAGCATCTGCGCTCTTGCATTGGCTCCATATTTATGTTTCATGGCTTTTGCCCAAATTTTTCGAGCTACACGACCAATTACAGCATATTCCGGATCGATACCATTTGAAAAGAAAAACGATAAATTTGGACCAAACTTATTGATATCCATTCCTCTTGAAAGATAGTACTCTACATAAGTAAAACCATTAGATAAAGTAAATGCTATTTGCGAAATTGGATTTGCTCCTGCTTCGGCAATGTGATACCCGGAAATAGATACCGAATAAAAATTACGCACATTATTCTCAATAAAATATTCTTGAATGTCTCCCATGAGTCGCAATGCAAATTCGGTAGAAAAAATACAGGTATTTTGTGCCTGATCTTCTTTTAAAATATCGGCTTGAACAGTACCTCTAACTTGAGATATGGTCTTGGCTTTGATATCCTGGTAAACATCGTTTTGCAAGACTTGATCTCCAGTTACACCAAGAAGCATCAACCCTAAACCATCATTCCCTTCTGGCAACTCGCCATTATATTTCGGGCGTTCTTTTCCTTTATAAATCTTTGTAATTTTTGCTTCTACATCTTTATCTAAACCATTTTCCTTTATATAAATTTCACACTGTTGATCGATGGCTGCATTCATAAAAAACCCTAATAACATTGGCGCTGGACCATTAATTGTCATACTCACTGAAGTCATTTCATTTACCAAATTAAAACCAGAATACAATTTTTTAGCATCATCTAAACAACAAATAGAAACTCCTGCATTACCAATTTTTCCGTAAATATCTGGACGATAATCAGGATCGTTTCCATATAAAGTTACACTATCAAAAGCAGTTGACAAACGTTTTGCCGGCAAACCTAAACTCACATAATGAAAACGACGATTGGTTCGTTCCGGACCGCCTTCGCCTGCAAACATACGTGCTGGATCTTCGCCTTGACGTTTAAAAGGATACAATCCAGCAGTATAAGGAAATTCTCCTGGTACATTTTCTTGTAAATTCCATTTTAAAACATCTCCCCAAGCTTGATATTTAGGCAAGGCAATTTTAGGAATTTGTGAATGAGATAAGGATTCAGTATGCGTTTCTATTTTCAGTTCTTTACCACGAACTTTAAATGAATAGATTGGGTTTTTATAGCGATTTATTTTGTCTTTCCAACCTGTAATAATTTCCCAATTATATGGATCGAGGTTTAGCTTTACTCTGTCAAATTCTGCAATAAGTAACTTTATGAAGTCTTTGTTGTCATCCTGTCCCGAAAGCTTTCGGGATTGTTTTAGGATCTCATTGCTATTTAATCCGTTTTTAGCAATAAACGACATCTCTACTACGCTCGACAAGACATTTGATACTGAACAAATTGTCTTATAAATCCCATACAATTTTTGAGCAACCTCACTTTGTTCTTTTCCTTTTTTATCGTACGCTCTATTATTTTCTGAAATTTCTGATAAATAACGGACTCTTGCTGGTGGAATTATAAAAACTTTTTCACTCATTTCGTCTGAAATGGTAAAAGTTGATTTTAAATCAGCATCAGTCTTTTCAACCAACTTATCCATAATCGCTTTGTATAGCGTATTCATTCCAGGATCGTTGAATTGCGATGCAATGGTTCCGAAAATCGGTAACTCTTCTTGAGGAATATCCCAAAGATTATTGTTGCGCATATATTGCTTTTTAACATCCCGCAAGGCATCTAACGAGCCTCTTTTATCAAATTTATTAATGGCTACCAAATCGGCAAAATCCAGCATATCAATTTTTTCCAACTGTGTTGCTGCACCAAACTCCGGTGTCATGACATAAAGAGACACATCACTATGCTCTATTATTTCGGTATCAGATTGACCAATTCCAGAAGTTTCTATAATGATTAAATCATACTCAGCAGCTTTTAAAACTTCAATGGCTTCACTAACATATTTTGATAAGGCCAAATTGGATTGACGTGTTGCCAAACTACGCATATACACTCTTGGCGAATTAATTGCGTTCATACGAATACGATCTCCTAATAATGCACCTCCTGTTTTTCGTTTAGAAGGATCTACCGAAACAATACCAACAGTTTTATTTGGAAAATCGACTAAAAAGCGTCTTACCAATTCATCAACTAAAGACGATTTTCCCGAGCCTCCTGTTCCTGTAATTCCCAGAACTGGTGTTTTAGAGGTCTTGTTTTTATTATGAATTATTTCTAATACCTCTTTTGCTACTTCTGGAAAATTTTCAGCAGAAGAAATAACTCTTGCTATTGCTTTAGAGTTCTTTTTCTGAAGAATTTTATCCTCGCCATTTAACGATTCGCCAATTGCAAAATCAGATTGTTCAACCAAATCGTTAATCATACCTTGCAAACCCATTTCTCGTCCGTCATCTGGCGAGTAAATACGGGTAATTCCATAATCCATTAATTCTTTAATTTCTGAAGGAAGTATTACGCCTCCACCACCACCAAAAATCTTGATGTGTTCAGCTCCTTTTTCTTTGAGCAAATCATACATATACTTAAAATACTCATTATGTCCACCTTGATATGATGTTAAGCAAATAGCATTTACATCTTCCTGAATGGCAGTGTTTACAACCTCTTCAACACTTCGGTCATGTCCAAGATGAATAACTTCTACTCCAGTTGCTTGAATAATACGACGCATGATATTTATTGCCGCATCGTGTCCGTCAAAAAGTGAAGCTGCTGTTACTATTCGTACTTTATGTTTTGGTTTGTAAGGTGCAATTTGTTTCATTCTTAATACAAGTTGATTTTTGGTGGTGCAATTTACGGAATATTAAAAAAACTAAACCTTTTTTAGGAAATATATAAGGTTTTAAAGTTCAAAAACATCACCTTCTTTAGCAAAATTAAAACCTAAATTTTGAATACTATCCTTTAAATGATGAGATTCTAAAATCGTTGGATTTGTATGATTAAAATGTATAAAATAGATTTTACTCTTTGTTTCTACAGTTTCATTTTCAAATAAACTTGTGGTTTCGGTAGTAAAAGGATGCGGGATTTTACTCATATCTCTTCCTTTCATCTCACCATCTCTAAAAAATGAAGCGTCCAAAAATGCATAATCAACTTTTTTTACTTCTTCAATAATATTCCGCTCCCATTTATACCATTTATCTATATCTGGAATAAATAAAGCCGATTTGTTGTTACCTTCAATTTTATAACCAACCGTTTCAGAATATTCATCACGATGTGGAACTAAAATAGGTGTCACTTTCAATTCGTTGTTTAAATTAATTATAGAGTCATTTTGAAGTTGTCTCAATTCAATATTTTTAAAAGCTAATAATTGACTCCATGGTCCATTATTTTCCAGATAGGTTTTCATTCTAGGCATTGAATAAACAGGAATATTATTCCCTCCTAAAGCCTCGAAGCCCAGATACATTAATCCTGTATAATGACCAATATGTGCATGAGTTAGAAAAATGCCATCGATCACTTTTCCATTATCTAAATGATTTTTTTTAAGGTCTAACACTTGCAAACTAATATCTGGAGTAGCATCGAATAACCATTTTTGTTTGCTCAACAAATCAACTAATCCTAAACAAGATATTAATTTTTTAGGTTCAGTTCCTTCATAATAAGCATTACAACATTCCTTATCACAATCTATTTGTGGATATCCAGCATCTTGTGAAATACCTAATATAGTAATATATTGATTTGGTTTTGTCTCATTTTTAACTTCTAACTTGTCATTAGAATTACAATTGAAGAAAACAAGAATACCTAATACTAAAATTGAAATTTGAGTTTTTACCATAATAACATATATTTGTTAAAGATATAAAACCCCAAACTATGTTGCGTAACCTTTTAGCTCTTATCTTAATTTTTAATCTAACTGCTTGTGCTGAATTGCAACAAGTTGTCAATCAACTACCACAAAGTGGTGGCTTAAGTAATGCTGATATTGCTTCAGGATTACGGCAAGCACTTGACTTTGGTATTGACAAACAAGTGCGGAAACTTACTGCTAAAGACGGCTTTTTTAAAAATGAATTGGTGAAAATATTATTGCCAGATGAGCTTAAAAAAGTTGATAAAACCTTACGAGATATTGGTTTAAGCAAACTGGCAGATGAAGGTTTAAAAATACTAAATAGAGCTGCCGAAAATGCTGTTAAAGAAGCAAACCAATTTTTGTAAATGCAGTTAAGAACATCACTTTTACTGATGCGAAAACTATTTTGCTCGGTAATGATGATGCAGCAACACAATATCTTACTGGAAAAACTCAAACCACTTTGTACGATAAATTTTATCCTGTAATAAAAAACTCTTTTGCCAAAGTTGGAGCAGAACAAATTTGGGAAAATTTAATTCATAGATACAACAACATTCCATTTACTAAAGATGTAAATCCTGATTTAACCGATTATGTTACTGGAGAAGCACTTAAAGGTGTTTACACTATAATTGCTATTGAAGAAAAAGAAATTAGAACCAAACTCTCATCAAGAACCACAGATTTATTAAAGAAAGTTTTTGCGCTACAAGACTAAAATGATTTGCGAATTACAATTGACGATTTTTGATTGACGAATTACGAATTTGGAATAAAATCTCTTCTTATATGTTAAGATAATATTAAATGTTTTCTGTTTTTATTAACTAATTTAAAATTCAACTTGTTGTTTCATGTGTTTATATTTATTGGTTTTTTTTGGTCATCCCGATAATTATCGGGACTGTTCGCTATTAATCATTTTCTTGGGTGTAATAAATTTTATTTGCTCGTTTCAGAATTTTTTAATATATTTAATAGCCATTATATTTTTAGTATTAATATGAGTAATTCTTCAAAAATAAAGGAACATAAAAACAAGTTGTTAAAGCAATATAAACAGCTTATTGAAGATGCTTATAATTTTCGTCAAACAGATTCTGCTTTAAGTGATATTTCGGAATACAGAGCCTTGAAACTTTTAGACCAATTAAATCGACTAAATTTTTTAAGCAGAGAACCTCTTCAGTCGGTTTCTTAAAAGTTGGTTGTATAACGTCCAATTCGCAATTCTTCTCGTATTTATATTAAAAATAATTATGAATACTCATTTCTGTAAAGTAGGAACTGTACGACCTAACTTGAATAAAGGCTTAAATTCAAAGGAAATAGAGCTTAATTTTGTTGAACAAAAATCTAATAAAATTTCGCCTTTAGGAAAGTTGTCTAAAAAAACAGCTTAATTTAAAATTTTTGCCATTTGCTGCTGAAGTTCTTTCGCTTTTTTGGCTGCAGATTGTGCAAAATCAAGACCATGAGAAGCATAAATAATTCCGCGAGAAGAATTTATTATCAGCCCAACATTATCATTCATTCCATATTTACAAACTTCTTGCAAATTCCCTCCTTGTGTTCCAACTCCTGGAACTAATAAAAAACTATCTGGAATAATTTGACGAATCTCAGCCAAATATTCTGTCTTTGTTGCTCCAACAACATACATTAATCGTTCCGAATTTTCCCAAGTTAAAGATGTTTCAATAACCTGTTTATAGAGTTCTTTGCCTTCAACAGTTTTAATCTGAAAATCGGAAGCTCCTTCATTTGACGTTAATGCCAAAAGTATAGTATGTTTATTTTCAAAGGTTAAAAAAGGCTCAACCGAATCTTTTCCCATATAAGGTGAAACTGTAATACTATCAAAGGCTAAATCTTCGAAAAAAACTTTGGCATATCGACTACTTGTATTGCCAATGTCTCCTCGTTTGGCATCAGCAATCGTAAAAATTTCCGGATGGTTTTTGTTTATATATTGTATTGTTTTTTCTAAAGCTTTCCAGCCTTTTAAACCATAGGCTTCATAAAATGCGATGTTAGGTTTATAAGCTACACAAAGCTGATGTGTTGCATCTATAATAGCTTTGTTAAATTCAAAAATAGGGTCTTCTTCTTGTAATAAATGCTGCGGTATTTTGTCTAAATCGACATCGAGTCCTATACAGAGGAAGGACTTTTTTTTATGGATTTGGTTTGTGAGTTGTTTTGTTGTCAATTGTGTTAAGTTGTTTAGTTGCCACGAATAAATTTTGATGGATTCCTTCCCGATAGCTATCGGGATTCACAGGAATAAAAAACTAAATCACATCACTATTTGCTTTTAATTTTTCAGTATTTTCAGCGAGCATTAATTCGTCTAGTATTTTTTGAATATCGCCATTCATAATATTCGGCAAATCGTAAAGTGTCAATCCTATTCTATGATCTGTAACTCTGCCCTGTGGATAATTATAGGTTCTGATTTTAGCACTTCTATCACCTGAACTTACCATCGAGCCTCGTCTAGCTGCATCTTTGGCTTGTTTTTTTGCCAATTCAATATCGTATAATCGAGAGCGCAATACCTTGAATGCTTTCTCTTTATTCTTATGCTGTGATTTCTGGTCTTGACATTGTGCCACCAATCCTGTTGGAATGTGTGTTAAACGTACTGCGGAGTACGTGGTATTTACGCTTTGACCTCCTGGACCAGACGAGCAGAAATAATCTATCCGTACATCTTTAGGATTTATTACTATATCAAATTCTTCTGCTTCTGGAAATACCATAACCGTAGCTGCACTTGTATGTACACGACCTTGTGTTTCGGTTTGAGGTACACGTTGTACACGATGCACACCAGCCTCAAACTTTAAGATGCCATAAACATCTTCGCCAGTAACCTCAAATTGTATTTCTTTAAAACCTCCATTTGTACCTTCGTTAAAATCTACTGTATCTACTTTCCAACCTCTACCTTCGCAATATTTGGTGTACATTCTAAATAAATCTCCTGCAAAAATACTGGCTTCGTCACCACCTGTTCCTGCACGAAGTTCAACTATTGCATTTTTAGAATCTTCGGGATCTTTAGGTATCAATAAGAATTTGATTTTTTCTTCAAGTACAGGAAGTTTTTCTTTAGCTTCCTCATATTCCATTTTTGCCATATCTACCATTTCGGCATCCGAATCGTCTGCAATAATCTCTTCGGCTTCAATAATATTATTTGTAAATGTTTCGTACTCTTCACCAATATCCAACAATTTCCTTAAGTACTTGTATTCTTTATTCAATTGAACATAACGCTTTTGGTCTTTAATAATATCTGGCTGAATTATTAAATCGCTAACCTCATCAAAACGCTTTCTTACTATTCGAATTCTATCTAACATTTACCTTATAAATTGTGAGGCAAAAATACGATAATTTATGAATTGTCGTAGAAAAGATATAAGATCGCTTCGCTAAAAGACAATAGACAATAGACTTGTTTTTAGACAACTATTAATCTATTGAATACAAATTAAAAAAAAGCGTTCTTTAGAATGAAATGTTTTGTAGTAGCTGATAGTAATATTCCCAAATGAAATTTTTAATTTTTTCTCGAAGACTACCGATTAAAAATATTTATTCGTTTGAATCGTTTATGTAAGTATTATGCAACAATTATTATCCATACTTGCATTTTACAAACCCTTTGTAATGTGGTCATTTGTAGTAAACATTGCAATTGCAATTGTATTTCCTTTTGTTTTTATAGCAATACTTACAAAATTATTGTTGACCATTTTTGTTTGGTATATGGCAAATGAAACTAATAAGAAACGAAAATTGATATTTTATAAAAATTTAGGTATTTCTACAGTCAAATTATTTTCTACGCTCTTTTTGGTTGATATTATTATTACAATTACCTTTATAACACTGATAAAAGAATTTATCTGATTTAAAAAAACTAAACTTCAAAATTGTATTTTGCATTCTCAATTCCGAAGTATGCATAACTCTTCTTTTAAAAAAATAGGTTTTTTTTTAGGACCATTATTATTTGTACTTACGCTTCTGTTTGTTCATCCTGAAGGACTTTCAAAAGAAGCCAATGCCGTTTTGGCTACCACACTTTGGGTTGCGATTTGGTGGATTTTAGAAGTTGTGCCTATTGCTGTAACTTCGTTATTACCGATCATTTTATTCCCAATTACTGGTGTATTAAAAATTGGTGAAACTACAGCATCTTATGGTCATAAATATGTGTTTTTATATATTGGCGGTTTTATTCTTGCGATTGCCATCGAAAAATGGAATTTACACAAACGCATTGCATTGACAATAATTAATATAATTGGTACAAGTGTAAGCCGAATTATTCTTGGGTTTATGGTTGCGACTGCTTTTTTATCGATGTGGATTTCGAATACTGCTACAACGGTTATGATGCTACCAATTGGTATGGCAATAATTTCGCAATTAAAAAACAATCCAAATACTGTTGAAGACGAAAACACAACCTTTGGTAAAGCATTGATGCTGGCTATTGCTTATAGCGCGTCGATTGGTGGAATCGCTACACTAATTGGTACGCCTCCAAATTTAATTCTCGCAGGAATCTTGGAAGACCATTTTAATATAGAACTCACATTTTCTAAATGGATTATTTTTGGATTGCCAATATCTATACT
Organism: Flavobacteriaceae bacterium PRS1; assembly: GCA_003709165.1. Lineage (GTDB taxonomy): Bacteria > Bacteroidota > Bacteroidia > Flavobacteriales > Flavobacteriaceae > PRS1. The sequence goes on along the minus strand of RDRZ01000026.1, from coordinate 9,135 downwards.
CTTGTTATTTATTTGCTGGAATTATTTAACCAAAGTAGCTTTTACCTTTAAGCAAAAAGAATTCCCTGGGGGAAAAGCCGAAATACAAAAACAAATTCGGCAATTAGGCAAAATGAGCTATGAAGAAAAAACGGTACTTATTGTATTTGTAGCAACTGCTTTTTTATGGGTTACGAGATCGTTTATTCTCAAACATATTATTCCTGCTATAGACGATACTATTATTGCATTAATTAGTGCTTTTGCGTTGTTTCTATTGCCTTCAAAAAACAAAAAAGGAACACGTATTTTAGATTGGGAAAGTGCTGTAAAATTACCTTGGGGAATTTTACTCTTATTTGGTGGTGGTCTGGCATTAGCTCAAGGCTTTACGACAAGCGGATTAGCAGTCTGGATTGGCTCTCAAATTTCTTTGATTGAAAACTTACCTTTATTTTTGTTACTCTTTATTATAATTTTTGCTGTGAATTTCTTAACCGAAATCACTTCAAACCTTGCAACTACAGCAATGCTTTTACCCATTATTGCTCCAATAGCATTGACTTTAGATGTACATCCTTTTACACTAATGGTTGGCGTAACAGTAGCCGCATCCTGTGCTTTTATGCTTCCGGTTGCTACACCTCCAAACGCTGTAGTTTTTGGTTCTGGTTATTTAAAAATTCCTGATATGATGAAAACCGGGATTTGGATGAATTTAATTTCTATTATCCTCTTAACGGTAATAACATATTACTTACTGCCAATACTTTGGGATTTTGATGTTTTGATATTTCCTGAAGAATTAAAACTCACTAATAATTAAAAACGCCAAATTCACTTTTAATGGTAAGTTTCTTTTCTTGGGAAGATTCTACGCAACCGACAATTTGTGCATCGACATTAAAAGATTTTGAAATTGAAATTATATCATCTGCAATTGTTAAAGACACATACAATTCCATTCTGTGTCCACAATTAAATACTTGGTACATTTCTTTCCAATCGGTATTTGATTGCTCCTGAATTAATTTGAACAAAGGAGGAATTGGGAACATATTATCTTTTACTATATGAAGATTATCGATAAAATGAAGAATTTTAGTTTGTGCTCCACCACTACAATGTATTATTCCGTGAATATCTGAGCTATCATATTTCGATAGAATTTCTTTAATAATTGGTGCATAAGTTCTTGTCGGTGACAGCACCAATTTGCCAGCATTAATTGGAGAATTTTCAACTTCATCAGTTAATTTTGTGTTCCCAGAATACACCAATTCTTCAGGTATTAAAGGATCAAAACTTTCTGGGTATTTTGAAGCCAAATAATTATGAAACACATCGTGTCTTGCTGAAGTTAAACCGTTACTTCCCATGCCTCCATTGTAATTTTTCTCATAAGTGGCTTGACCATAGGAAGCCAATCCTACAATAACATCTCCAGCTTTAATATTAGCAATATTAATAACTTCACTGCGTTTTAATCTTGCAGTAACTGTTGAATCTACTATAATTGTTCTAACCAAATCACCAACATCAGCAGTTTCTCCTCCAGTTGAATGAATAGTAACTCCATATTCTTTTAATTCTGAAATCAATTCTTCGGTGCCATTTATTATAGCTGAAATAACTTCACCTGGAATCAGGTTTTTATTTCTTCCAATAGTAGAAGACAACATAATATTATTTATAGCACCCACACAAATCAAGTCATCAATATTCATTATTAATGCATCTTGTGCAATACATTTCCAAACAGAAATATCTCCAGTTTCTTTCCAATATATATAAGCTAACGAACTTTTTGTTCCCGCACCATCGGCATGCATTACTAAACAATAATCGTCATCATTAGTTAAATAATCTGAAACAATTTTACAAAATGCTTTTGGAAACAAGCCTTTGTCTATATTTTTAATGGCATTATGCACATCCTCTTTAGAATCTGAAACGCCACGTTGCGCATACCTATTACTAATTTCCATAAATAGTTCTCATTTGTAAAGACAAAAATACGTATAAAAAAAACTCACAGGAAGTGAGTTTTTATTTAATTATAAACTATCTGGTAAATAACATTTCCCGGTACTTTGTAAGCGGCCAAAGCTCGTCGTCTATAAGTAATTCCAACTTATCACAATGATAGCGTATCTGATCGAAAAAAGGTTTTACTATATTGCAATACAGTGATGCTTTTTTCTCTATATCATCAACACTATTTGCTTTTTTACGTTCATTGGTCATTTTAGTAACTCCTGAATTTATCGCTTCTATATGTTTAGAAATATCTTCAATTAATCCTAATTGTTCTTTGGCATATTTTTTAAAATCTTTTCCGTAAATATCTTTTAATCCAGTAACATTTTCAATAAGAACATTTTGATACTTTACAGCAGTTGGCACTACATGGTTACGCGCAATATCTCCGAGAGCACGACCTTCAATTTGCACACGCATAATATATTCTTCAACTTCAATTTTGTAACGCGCATCGATTTCCACTTTTTTCATCACGCCTAACCCTTCAAACAATGCTATTGCTTTTTTAGAAATTTTAGCTTTTAAAGCTACAGGTGTTGTTTTATTATTACTCAATCCGCGTTTTTTTGCTTCTGCTTGCCACTCGTCTCCATAACCGTTTCCTTCAAAAAGAATCTTTTTAGAAGACTTAATATATTCTCGTAGCACATTAAATACAGCTTCATCTTTTTTCAAATCTTTTTTGTTTATTAATTCATCAACTTCCTTTTTAAATTCTATGAGTTGTTTTGCTACAATAGAGTTTAAAACTGTCATTGGATTTGCACAGTTTGCAGTAGAACCTACAGCTCTAAATTCGAACTTATTTCCTGTAAAAGCAAATGGTGACGTTCGATTTCGATCTGTATTATCTAATAATATTTCAGGTATTTTACCTACTACATTTAATTTTAGATCTGTTTTTTCTTCAGGTGATAATTTTCCTTTAGTTACGCCTTCTAATTCTTTAAGTACTTTGGTTAATTGTTCGCCAATAAAAACAGAAATTACTGCTGGAGGTGCTTCATTTGCTCCCAAACGATGATCATTACCTGCAGATGCTACTGATGCCCGAAGTAATTCTTCGTATTCATAAACCGCTTTTATGGTATTAATAAAAAAGGTTAAAAATTGAAGGTTACTCATAGGAGTCTTGCCTGGACTTAATAAATTAATTCCTGTATCTGTACTCAAACTCCAGTTGTTATGCTTTCCTGAGCCATTGATGCCAGCAAAAGGTTTTTCGTGTAATAAAACTTTAAAATTATGTCGTACTGCAATTTTCTCCATCACATCCATTAATAAAGAATTATGATCTACAGCTAAATTAGCCTCCTCATAAATTGGAGCCAATTCAAACTGGTTTGGAGCGACTTCGTTATGTCTTGTTTTAACAGGAATACCTAATAACATACATTCAATCTCTAAATCTCTCATAAAAGCCATTGCACGATTTGGGATTGTCCCAAAATAATGATCGTCTAATTGTTGTCCTTTGGCCGAAGAATGTCCTAAAAGTGTTCTTCCTGTTAAAATAATATCTGGACGTGATGCTGCTAATGCACTATCGATTAAAAAATATTCTTGTTCCCAACCTAATGAAGCATTTACCTTCTTTACATTTTTATCAAAATATTTTGCGACTCCAACAGCAGCTTTATCAACAGCTTGTAATGCTCTTAATAAAGGTGTTTTATAGTCTAATGCTTCTCCTGTATAAGCAATAAAAACTGTGGGAATACATAGTGTTGTTCCATAAATAAATGCAGGCGAAGTAGGATCCCAAGCTGTATATCCACGTGCTTCAAACGTGTTTCTTATCCCTCCACTTGGGAAACTTGAAGCATCTGGTTCTTGTTGTATTAATTGACCGCCTCCAAATTTTTCGATTGCCAAGCCATTACCAATGGTTTCAAAAAACGCATCGTGTTTTTCGGCTGTTGCTCCAGTTAGTGGCTGAAACCAGTGTGTATAATGTGTAACACCTTTAGAAAGTGCCCAATCCTTCATTGCCGATGAAATTTGATCTGCAATATTTCTATTTATTTTAGTGCCTTTTTCAATGGCATCCATAACACCCTTGTAAGCATCTTTTGTTAAAGATTGCCTCATTGTAGCTTCATTAAAAACATTAGCTCCAAAAAGTGAAGAACGTTGTTCTGTCTCTTCTATTTTTACAGGTTTGCGGTTAAGTGTTTCTTTAAGTGCGTGAAATCTTAGCGTTGACATTTAATTACATTTTAGTAGTTACAAAATTAAAGGGCAAATTTATATAAAATATGTTATAAATACTTTTTAACCCTATTTTTTTTAGGGTAAATTATCAACAATCATTAATAATTTTATTTATACCCTTAAAATTATGAAGTAAAGACCGAAAATATAAAGATACTATAGGCTACTAACAGAAGAAAACCTTTATATCTACTAATTTGAAGTTTTTTAGGAAGTAGTATTAAAAGAATCAACACCGCCGAAAAGGCAAGCATCCAAAAAATATCTCTTGTTAAAATTTGCGGTTCGGTTATTGGTATTGTTTTAATCATTGAAGTTATTCCTAAAACAGAACCAATATTAAATATGTTTGAACCTATTAAATTTCCTAAAGAAATTGCTTTTTCTTGTTTAAGCGCAGCAATAACCGAAGCAGACAACTCCGGAATACTTGTGCCAATTGCTATCATTGTTACTCCAATTACGCCATCGGTTATTCCAACAGATCTGGCTAGTTCTTTTGCACCATCAACCAACCATTCAGAACCAAAATATAAAGCAACAGTTCCTATTATTAACCAAACTACAATTTTAAAATTGGAAACTATTGCTAAACTACCATCTACATTTTCAACATTGTTTCCATTTCTAGAGCGTTTAATTAAAAGGAATAAAAACACCAATAGGGAAATAAATAAAATTCCCCCTTCAATTGCTGTAAGCTGATTATCGTTACTAAGAAAATAATACAACGCAATGGAAAACAACATCATAACCGGCCAATTAAACTTATAAAATTGTTTGTCCACACCAAACGAACCAATTAAAGCTGTAATACCCAAAACCAAACCAATATTAGCGATATTAGAGCCAATAACATTATTAATGGCTATTGCCGGAGAACCAGTTAATGCTGCATTTAAACTTACAAAAAGTTCCGGTGCAGAAGTTGCAAAAGACACTACTGTCATTCCAATAACAAGCTTAGATATATTAAATTTAAAGGATAGTGCAACTGAAGAACGCACTAAAAACTCACCCCCTACAACTAATAGTAATAATCCTAAAATCACCAAAACTATGCTCATACAAATACTTTTTACATCTACACTAAAGCTTTGATGCATTTAAAATGCGAAGATAGTATTTAAACCATTAATACAATAAAAACTTAATGATGCAGGTATTACTATAAAGTTCAAAGGCATTAAGAGAAATGGGAATGATGAAATAATTGCGATTAAGATTGATGCAAGGTCAGAAAATTCAAATGCCAATTTTAATATTAATTCTGACAATCCTATTAAACCAATAAAAATTACTATTGATAATGAAACTAACAGTATATCAATTAGTAATGGATCAGACCATCATTTTGGAAAAGGTGAAGGTTATAGCTTTTTCAGTAAAGATGAAAATCACAAAATCCACACTTCAGGAAAAGGAAACAATACCTTTTTCTTAAAAAGTGATGACCATGATGACGATGATGATCACGATAATGTTTTTATAATTAAAAAGGAAGGCAAAGTTCATGAAGTTAAAAGAATCCATAAAGACAAAAAAGTTCATACCATAACTAGCGACCATATAGTAATCGATATTGATTCAAATCATGATATTGAAATTGATGGCGATACCGAAATAATAATAATAAAAGACAAAGATGGCAAAGTCATAAAAAGAGAAGTAATCGAAAGAGAACATGAAAATGTTTGGATAACAGTAAGTGATAAATCAGTTAAGTTTGAAACCAGAGAAAAAGGGAAAGGCAATACTAAATTCTTTATTTCTGAAGATGGCGAAAACAATCCAATGTTTATTTTAAATGGAAAAAAAGTCTCTAAAAAAGTTATTGATGAATTAGATACAGATAGCATTGATAAAATAGAAGTTCTTAAAGGCGACTCTGCCACAAAGGAATATGGCAAGAAGGCAAAAGAAGGTGTCGTTATTATTACAACCAAAAAAGAATAGATTGAAAACTAATATTTAATAAGAAGCCCAAACTAGAAATTAGTTTGGGCTTTTTTTTTGTTATATAAGTTTAATACAAAAATTCACTATTTTTGCATCTCAAATAGTAATTAATGAAGAAGCAGTTATTCAAATTTTTAGCTAAGTTAAACAAAGTTATTTTACCAAGTTTTACAAAACGTAGGTTAGACTTAAGTAAGGCTTCAAAATTACAAATGGTAATTTTTGGTTGGAGACTTTACGTTACCAAACGTGCTTTAGATTAGTTGGCTACAATTTCTAAAAATTACTTTGCCGTTGTATTAAAATAAAATATATTTGCACCCACAAAAAGGCCTCGTGGCGCAACTGAATAGCGCACTTGATTACGGCTCAAGAGGTTACAAGTTTGAATCTTGTCGAGGTCACGAATAAATCAACAAAAAGTTGAAAATGAAGCAAGCTAAAAAACATAGTTTGCTTTTGTTTTTTAGATTGATGTGTTTTCTTTTGTTGATTTTCAAAGCGGAGCTTTACAAGGAACAGCATAGCTAATCTTGTCGAGGTCACTACTGTTTATAAAGGTTTCAAGAGATTGAAGCCTTTTTTGATTTTAACATTTGCAGAATATTTACAGAATATTTACGAATTAACCCTGTATTTCTTCGAGGGTAAGAGAGTTAAACTCGTATAAGGTCATATTAATAGCAATAAATTATATACGGTGTTAGCAACAGTTATTAATTTCTGTCAAGTGCTGATTCCAATTCAGACATTCTGAATTTTAGTCCCTCGTTTTCTTTACTTGTAGTTTCCAAATCATTCCGCAAGTATTGTATTTCCGAAATAAGAGATTCTATGTTTCTTTCAGCGAGTTAATTTCGTTTGCAAGTTAACTGTTGTCCATCTTTTAATTTTCTTTTTTATTTAAATATTTATTCACATTATCTTTTCCATATAGAAAACTGACATTCAATATAAGACTATCATAAAAATTCGGATTCTTGTCATAAAACATTGTTGGAACATCCAAACTAAAAGTGTACGAGAGATTATCAATTAAAGTTTGATAAACTATTGAAGTGTTATAATATTCTAAATCTAATTCACGGACTAAATATTTAAATTTTCTTTTCAGCGTAGTTTTGTTCTTTAAGCATTTCTTCAAGCTGCTGCTTGTTAAATTTTTTGCTAAGAAAAGACACCTTTGATAAAATGGTTTTGTACTCTTTTTAATACCTCTTGGGCGTTTAGAATTGTTTACCGTTTTAATTTTATTATCTCTTTTTTTTGTCGTAATAATTAAAAGTTAAGCCATCTTTTTGTAAATTAGCTTCTTAGAGTTTTTTATTTGATAATTTTTACTAACTTTAGTGTTCTAAAAATTTTACTATGAAACAAAAACACTTTTTAAAATCCTGCTTAATTCTAGTTGGATTAATTATTTCCATTCAAACACATGCTCAGATAATTAGCCAATATGTTGAGACCAATTCGGGATATACTCCTAAAGGAATAGAGATTTGGAATAATACTGGGTCAATATTAGATTTTTCTACAAATAATTTAGTAATTGAGAAAGGGGTAAATGGAGGCACACCTTCCCCTAACATTACTATTTCTACAGGAACATTAGCCGCAGGTGCAGTAATGGTTATTGGAACATCGAATATGGGGACTTATTTAACTGATGAAGGATTGACTACTGTTCTTTATGTAGATAAAACATTTACGTTTAATGGTGATGATGCTTTGGTTGTAAAATATGGAGGTACAATCTATGATATGTTCGGTCTTTCTGGAGATTTGCCTACCAATCCAGATTCTTGGGATGGTAATAGTGTGTCCACAAGAAACCAAAATATAAGATTAATTGATGAAAGAGATGGAGCAGAAACTGGAATTTCTACAGGTGATACAGATGGGTGGACAGACCCCAGTACACGTTTTGTAACAGTTAGCATAAATCCTTTTGGTACAGATGGTCTCGAAGGTTTTGGTATACCTCCTATTACAACAGATTGGGATGGCTCTACCGATACAAGTTGGATAGTTGCAGACAATTGGAGTAATGGGATTCCAGGAGTAACTGATAATGTCAATTTAGGTGCTTTGAAAACAATTATAATCCCTGCTGGTACAACCGTAGAAATTAATACAATGATTTTAGCTTCAAACTCAATATTATATTTAAAATCTACATCAACTACTTATGCAGGTATAATTGCAGAAAATGTATATAGTAGAGGACTAATAAATTACGAACGACACACAAATAATAAAACTACAGGGACACGCGGCAACGATTTAATTGCTGCTCCTTTATCTGGTCAGTATTTTTATGATTTTGTATCAGCAAATTCAAATATTCCAGTAATTACTGGTACCACAATGCTTTTTGGACCATACGTCAACACTAATCCAACATCTTATGAAACCTGGGATAATACGAATTCAACGGCATTAGCTGCAGGTGTTGGTTATCGTTCTGGATCTAGTGATAATAGTCCATTCACATTTACAGGAACTGTAAATACAGGTACAGTAACAGTTGCAATTACGAGTCCTGTTGGAGGAAGCAGATGGAATTTAATAGGGAATCCATATCCGTCTTATTTAAAAATAGATGATGGTGCAGATGGTTTTCTAAACAATGCAAATGTAGAGTTGCTTGACGAATCTACAGTTGCTATTTACGGCTATAACGCTACAGATTCAGGTGGAATTTGGACCATTTACAATTTAGCAAATAGCGATGCAAATACATTGCTAGCGCCAGGACAAGGCTTTTTTGTAGCGTCAAAAACGTCTGGAGGTGATATTGAGTTCACACCAGAAATGCGTAGTAGTGGAACTAGTGACGATGTTATAATTGATAGGGCTAGTACAAGATCAAGTGACAATTACAATTTAAAATTGCAATTGGTTAGCGGTTCAAAAATGTACAAAACAGATTTCTATTTT
>RDRZ01000025.1 GCA_003709165.1 Flavobacteriaceae bacterium PRS1 | reverse complement strand
GTCGTTTTTATACATATACTTGTTGTTTTGTGTATACATATTTTAGGACGAGTCAACTTCAGAACCAACTGTAGTTACATTAGAATCATTTAAGATATTCCCATCTGAATCATTTGCATTATCACTTTGATCAGTGACATCATTTGTATTACCAGGACTACTAGCAGTCCCTAAAATTGACAAATCTACTCCTCCGGCATCAATTCCAGCTTGATTAAAAGTATAAGAAGCTAAATAGGTTGCAGTTTCACCTACATCTAATGTGCCTTCAGAAGAAGTCCCGTCGGAACTTGAATACGTTGGTTCAGATCCAAGAGTTAAAGTAGATGAGTCTAAGCCTAAGAAAACATAAGTTAATGTAACATTGGTAAGTTCAATATTACCAGTGTTTTTTACTTTTATTGAATAACTTAATACATCATTCAATCCAACTAAGTTATTATCATCAACATCCAATAGATCAGAATACGAGGTGATCTCCAAAGAGGGAGCTTGGGCATAAGCTTCATTGAAAGAGATAAATAAAAGAAGTAAAGTAATTGCTAAAATTTTTTTAAGCAAACTTGATATAATATATTCAGGTTTTGAGATCATAAATTTATGTTTGCCGTAAAAAATTCGTTTATTTCTAATATGTTTATAAATATTAATGAATTAACTAAATCTTAAAATAGTAGTTCAAAATTATTCTTCAGTTGCATCATCATCATTATCGCCATTATCATCATCGTCAGCAAACATTAAATATTGCATTATACCTGTAAAATCACCATAACCTACTTCATTTATTATCTTCCCTTCTTCATTAAAATCAAAAGATGAATATATTTTTAATACGCCAGATTTGGCTTCAGTAGAATCGGTTGCAGGTAGTGTAACTTCCCAATCGCCATAATAACGAACCGAGCCATCAGCCATTTTAGTTTCTGCATTAACTCCAGGCAACAAAACAACTGGATCGTCTAATAATTTGAAATCTAATATTTTCCAGTTTTGCTTATCACTTTCTATAAATTCGTCTAAACTCAAAGAGTCCTTATCAGCTCCAAAACCAGTAACTGTACCTACAAAATAGGTTGCATAATACGCTTGATGATCTAGATTCTCATTCTGGAATCCTTCCAATACAGCTAATACAGTTTTTGAGTTTTCCTCAAATGCTTCGTTTGCAGAATTGTCAGGTGCAGGTTGACAAGCTATAAACAAAAATGTAAGGCAAAAAATTGTCAATAAATGTTTCATAATATTGTTTTTAAGTTAGTTGTAAAATCTAAAGTTATGTAATTTATATGACATTGTACTAAAATACAAATTCAAAGTAATTATAGAATTACTTTTTTTATATGTTTTCTTAAAATTTAGTTAAGATAAATTCGATTTATTTTTAATGATATTTGTATTTATTTTTAATTTCAAACTTCTATATTTACTGCTCAAATAAGAATTTATGACTTTATTACTTATGGCTGCTGGAAGTGGTAGTCGTTATGGAAAATTAAAACAATTTGATGAACTTGGCCCAAAGGATGAATTCTTAATGGAGTTTAGCATTTTTGATGCAATTTCGTTTGGATTCGATCATATTGTTATTATAACCAAATTGGCAAATAAGACATTTTTAGAAAATTATTTATCCCAACGTTTACCTAATCATATTAAACTTGATGTCTTGGTACAAGACATTAACGATATTCCTTCTGGAGTAATTATTAATACAAAAAGAGAAAAACCTTGGGGAACTGCACATGCAGTTTGGACTGCTAGAGATGTGATAGATTCTGATTTTGTAATAATTAATGCTGATGACTACTATGGGCAAAATGCTTTTGTTGGTTCGTCAAATTTTATTAAAAATAACCGCTCCAATTCAACTTATGCTCTTGTTGGTTATAATTTAAAAGACACTTTATCAGATTTTGGTTCGGTATCTCGTGGTGTTTGTGAAGTTAATGGTGATAAATTAATTTCGATAGAAGAATTAAAAAAGATTGAATTAAAAAATGGGATAATCAAGGACGAAAATTCTGGTAGAATATTAGCTCCTGAAACTATTGTCTCTATGAATTTTTGGATTTGTAGCATTTCAATCTTCAATTATATTGAAACTTATTTCAAAAACTTTTTGCAGAATCCTGGAAATCTTGAGAAAAGTGAAATTTATTTGCCTTTTGTAGCACAAGAGATGATGAGTAATGGTTTGATAGATATAAATGTAATTCCATCAAATAGTAATTGGTTTGGTGTTACTTATTATGATGATAAAGATGAAGCTGTTAGTACTTTAGCCCAATTAACAAAAGAAAGAAAATATCCAAGTCCGCTTTGGAAATAAATATTAGCACCTAAAATGGATATTCAACACTTAAAACATATCCTAAATCAATTTAAAATTGATACTCAAGATGTCACATTTCAATCAATAACTACAGGATATATTAATGATACCTTTTTGGTTTTAAAGTCTGAAAAACCTTTATACATACTACAGTGTATTAACAGTAATGTGTTTAAACAAGTTGAGTCATTGATGTTAAATATTGAATTAGCTTTAGCTAAATTACAATCCAATGAATATAAAACTATTTCTCTCTTAAAAACTATTGAAGGAAAATCATTTTACAAACAAAATAAGAGTTATTGGCGCTTAATGACTTTTATTGAAGGAAGTACAACCTATAACACAACAACCAATCCAAAGGTTGCTTTTGAAGCAGGACGCATCATTGGAGAATTTCACAATTTATTAAAAGATGAATCACCCGGTGTTTTTACAGACATCATTCCAAATTTCAATAATCTACCATTTAGAATTACTGAATTTAAAAAGGCTATTGAAAAGGTTTCAGAAACCAGAAAAGGGGTTGCAAAAAATGGAATTGATTTTGCAATAAAAACACATCCAACGTTTGATACATTTTATAAAGCGAAATTGCCATTAAGAATTTGCCATAACGATACCAAATTGAATAACATTCTGTTTAGTAAATCTAATGAAGCACTTTGCTTAATAGATTTAGATACTATTATGAAAGGCTATTTTCATTACGACTTTGGAGATGCTGTAAGAACAATTGTTAATACTGCAAATGAAGATGAAATAGAATTGTCTAAAATCACATTTAATACAACATTATTTGAAGCTTTTGTAGATGGCTTAAGTAAAAATGCTTCCTTTTTAACAAATAAAGAAATAGAATTGTTGCCAATTGCAACAGCACTAATGCCTTTTATACATGGCTTAAGGGCTTTAACCGATTATCTTAATGGTAATATTTATTACAAAGTAGCTTACGAAAATCAAAACCTTGAACGTTGCGTGAGTCTGTTTCATTTTACAAAACTGTCTCTACAACATGAAGCATATATGAGCTCTGTAATAAATCTTAAATTAAAAAAGCAGAACTAAATTAGTTCTGCTTTTTTGTGATATTATTTTTCATGAGTTTTAGTCACCACTCATATTTTTATCGTACACCCAAATCTCGTTCCATCGATTAGAGAATGTATCATTTCTCATGTTAGTGAAGGTATTATACGAGTTATTACCATAAAGCTTCTCAAAGGCCTCAACAAATTTAATGTCTTCATCAAATTCAGCCCAGTTTTTCATAAAACTAACTGCCGCGATATGGCGACCAAGATCTCCTTGCAGAAATTCGTTATCGTAAACACCCCAAGGGTATTCACCTTCTATGGATTCTAAAGTTGCTTTAACTTGAGAAAACAGTCTGTTAACGGTATAACCGTGTCCTGGAGTTACTTCAAAATATCTAACTCGTAACACTGGATACTTTGAAGCATCACCATCTAACATACTTGTATTAGAGCGCTCAATATCTTGTTTCCAATATTCTGCCGCATTCATTTTTTTAATATATGGCATAATATTATCCCTCCAATCGTCGTCGTGTCCACCTTCTTCTGGACGGCTGTCTAAGTGAGTGTACTTCAAAGGCCCCATCATCCACACAATCTTACCAACATTTGGCCCTGTAGAGATTGCATAAACTGTTGACTTATAAGCACCTTCTTTGTGATATTTTTGATTGTGCTTTCTCATATTCTTACCCAATACTTTCAATTTAGTATTATCTGGTGTTAGCATAATACTTTCCTACATAGAATCCGAGGGAGTATTGTCTTGTGCATTTGCGGTAAACATAGTTCCAAAAACTATGGCAACCATTAGTAATAATGAATTACATTTTTTAATCATAATAAAAAATTTAATTGGTTAGTTAATTGACTATACATTTATTATATAGCACTTGCATTAAAAAATTAATTTGGAGCTGATTAAAATGTATAATAAATGGATCGTTGCTAATTCATTTAAGATGAGGATCATCTTACAAGCGAATCAAATTTACGAAATTAAATGAAATAAAAATGATTTTTGTCTATTTACTACACTAAAAGTAGTTTAATAAAGACGGAGAAAGTCAGAAAATTTATGAAGTGTCTTTCAAATAACTATGGATTAGATTTAATTTCAAAACCTTTATATTTCCATTTGGCAATGCCACCATCTAAATCGTAGATTTTAACAAAACCAGCATCTTTCATCTTAGCTGCACATTTTGCACTTCTATTTCTAGATTTACAATACACAATAACAGGTTTAGATTTGTCAAGTTTTTCTATCTCTTCATCAAAGTTAGGTGATAAATAATCTATGTTTTGAGAATTTGCTATATAGCCTTCTTTACGTTCTTCTGGTGTTCTAACATCAACAAGTTGTACATCTTCTAATTGGGATAACTCTTGCATTTCTTCAGCTGTAATAATTTGTATTTCTCCATCCACATTACTTTTACAACTATAACTAAATACAGTTGCTACAACAAACAGAATAGCGAGGTAAGATTTCATACTTTAGTCTTTATGCCAAATTAACATTTCTTTAGCATATATTATATAGACGAAAAAAAACCTGAAATGTTACAATTTATATTAAATTTTTATGGAGCATCCAATGGCTCGGGTTTTTGTTTCTGTAACTTCTTCGCCTTTAAGTAAAGCATCAACTGCATTTTCAACATATCTTTCTGTAACTGCTGAAGTATCTTTATAATTATTATCTACAGCTCCAATATATTTAACAACATTACCTTTATTGGTTTTTTGCAGCACATAAATATGTGGTGTTTTAGTGGCTCCATATTGAGGATAAATTTTTTGACCTTCATCCATTAAATACGGAAATGTAAAGCCTTTTTCTTTAGCTCTTGTTTTCATAGCTTCCATATTATCTCCAGGCATTATATCAGTATTATTAGGCATAATTGAAATAACAGGATATCCTTTGGAAGCATATTTTTTGTTTAATGCTTCTATTCTGTCTTCATATAAAACTGCATAAGGACAGGTGTTACAAGTAAATGTAATAATGAATCCTTTGGCATCTTTATAATCTGACAAGGATACCTTTTTATCATCAATATTCATTAATTTAAAGTCTGTGGCTATATCTCCAATATCATAACCTTTTTCGACTGAAACTACTTTGTTTACTGCAAACGCACTTAACAAAAATACAACAGCTACAATTGTAACATATTTTAAAATTTTACTCACAATAATTTTATTTGTTCTTTGGAGTTCGTGATTTTTCTTTGAAAAGTTCATAAAATTTAGTTTAAAAATTGTTTTACTTCGTTTTCTAATTCTTTATAAGTAAAAGTACGTTCGTAAAATTGTCGCTTTTCCTTATTATATATTATTGTTATTGGTATTGCTCCAGTCCATTCTTCATTTACTTTAGGCATCCACATATTCATGTCTGGGTCATCTAATGCAACTACTTTAGATTGCAATTTGTGCTTTTTAATATATGGCTTCAGTTTTTTGTCATAGTTAAAAGGAAAATCCAAGCTCACTAAAAGTACTTCAACATTTTTATTTTTATAGTTGGCATTAAGTTTTTCAAAATGAGGTATTTCTTTTATACATGGCGCACACCAAGTTGCCCAAAAATTAACAACATATACTTTATCGCCTTGTTTATTTAACAACGGTTCCAAACCATCAAAGTCATGCACTTCAAGTTCAATTGTATTTTTTACTTCAGTAATAGCCATTACATCTTGTTTCACCTCATTTCTACACGAAAACAATAAGACTATCATTAACAAAACGATATACTTCATGCCATAAAGTTATCAATCCGTTAATAGCTTTATAAACTTTTAACATAAAATTATCTATTTAGATAATCATTAAAAATCTGAATTTAAACGGATTTTTTCATAAATAGTTTGAAAAACAATTTTTCGTTTCTATATTTGAACTAAATAAAAACACATGAACACAATTTTAAATAATACGTGGTGGTGGAATTCTCGAAACACAATTTCGTGAAATAGACCATTGTATATTTAAAATTCAATATATTAAGGCTTGTCATTCACGACAAGCCTTTTTTTTATTCTGTCCCGATAATTGTCGGGATTGGTTCAGAATCTTATAAAAAGTAAAAAGTCCTTTCTCCTTTGGAGAGAGGGTTTAGGAGAGAGAGGCATGAAAACATTTAATCTAAATACACATTACAAAAAAATTCTTGCAGATACTATTACACCTGTGAGCATTTATCTTAAAATTAGAGATAAATTTCCAAATAGTATTTTGTTAGAAAGTAGTGATTATCATACCACCGATAATAGCTTTTCTTATATATGTTGTAACCCAATAGCTTCTATAAAAGTAGAAAACGAAATTATTACTCAAACATTTCCTGATGGAAGCTCCGCAACAACGCATATAAATAATTCGATTAATGTTTCTGAAGAAATTCATCAATTCACACAGCGTTTCAAAGTAAGTTCCGAAAAGAACTTTAAATTCATAAACAATGGTATTTTCGGCTATATGTCATATGATGCAGTCCGTTATTTTGAAGATATTAATATTTCAAAAAAAGAAGATTCACTTAATATTCCAGATATTTTTTATGCTGTTTATCAAAACATTATTGCAATCAATCATTTTAAAAATGAAGCCTATATTTTTGCGCATTGCTTTAAATCTGAAAACAATATAGACGATATTTTACAGCTTATAAAAGCACATAATTTTCCCTCTTATGATTTTTCAATCAATGGAAAAATAACGTCAAATATTACAGATAATGAATATAAAAACTATGTTGAATTAGCGAAAAAACATTGTGCAAGAGGCGATGTGTTTCAGTTAGTCTTATCAAAAAAATTCACACAAAGCTTTAAAGGTGACGAGTTTAATGTATATCGTGCCTTGCGAAATGTAAATCCTTCACCTTACCTATTCTATTTTGATTATGGTAATTTTAAAATATTTGGCAGCTCTCCAGAAGCACAATTAATTGTTAAAAACGGTCAAGCCGAAATTCATCCAATAGCAGGAACTTTTAAGCGAACTGGAGACGACTTAAAAGATGCTGAACTTGCAAAACAACTTACAACAGATGATAAAGAAAATGCAGAACATGTTATGCTTGTCGATTTGGCAAGAAACGATTTAAGCAGGAATAGTTGCCAAGTAAAAATAGAAACCTATCGTGAAGTTCAGTTTTTTTCACATGTTATACATTTGGTGAGTAAAGTAACTGGGATAAAGCATAAAGATATTTCTACAATGCAAGTTGTAGCAGATACATTTCCTGCAGGAACTTTAAGTGGTGCACCAAAACATAAAGCCATACAACTTATAGAACTTTATGAAAAAACAAGTCGTTCGTTTTATGGTGGAGCTATAGGGTTCATGGATTTTGAAGGCAATTATAACCATGCTATCATGATTAGAACATTTTTAAGTAAAAACCATCAATTACATTGGCAGGCAGGAGCAGGATTAGTTTCAAAATCCAATCCCGAAACAGAATTACAAGAAGTTTATAATAAATTAGGAGCACTCACAAAAGCTATTGAATTGGCTGAAAATATTTAATTATGAAAAAAATATTAGTTATAGATAATTACGACAGTTTTACCTACAATCTTGTACATTTTTTAAAAGATTTAGATTGTGAGGTTACAGTTATCCGAAATGATAAATTAACACTTGAAGAAGTTGAACCTTACGATAAAATTGTGCTATCTCCTGGACCTGGAATTCCAGATGAAGCAGGATTGCTAAAATCAATCATAAAAAAATATGCTCCTACCAAAAGTATTTTAGGCGTTTGTTTAGGTCAACAAGCTATTTGTGAAGTTTTTGGCGGAAAGCTTATAAATTTAGATGAAGTATATCATGGTGTAGCAACCAAAATAAATATTACCGTTGAAGACGAATCTTTATTTAATGGGTTTAGTAAAGAAATTGAAGTTGGACGTTACCATTCTTGGGTTGTAGATAAAAATTTACCGTCAGAATTAGAAGCAACCTCTTTTGATGAAAACGGACACGTAATGTCCTTACGTCATAAAGAATATGATGTTAAAGGTGTGCAGTTTCATCCAGAATCTATACTTACACCAAATGGAAAGAAAATATTAGAGAACTGGGTAAAAAATTAAATAATATCATTATGAGATGTAAAATAGTCTAAAATAAATGGAATTATTTTTTCTTTAGATAAAGAATAAAAATCAAGCATAGCAATAGCTACGGTATATTTTTATGATGAAATATAAAGGGAAAAGAAACAATTTATTGGACTATTTTATATGTCTTAATGGTATAAGTTGGCAATATTCAGTAACAGTACGCAGTCAAAAAAATAAAAATACCCTTTCTTTTGGAAAGGGTTAGGAATAGGATGAAACAATTACTAAACAGATTAATAAATCACGAAAGCATCTCAAGCCAAGAAGCTAAACAAGTTTTGGTTAACATCTCTAAAGGCGATTATAACCAAAGCCAAATAGCATCTTTTCTAACGGTTTACATGATGCGTAGCATAACGCTTGAAGAATTAAAAGGTTTTCGGGATGCGCTTCTGGAATTATGTATTCCTATTGATTTAACAGAATTCAATACCATAGATTTATGCGGAACTGGAGGTGACGGAAAAGACACCTTTAACATTTCAACCTTATCATCATTCGTAACAGCTGGTGCAGAAATTAAAGTTGCAAAACATGGTAATTATGGTGTGTCATCTGCTTGTGGATCTTCAAATGTTATGGAATATCTCGGTATTAAATTTTCTAAAGATGAAGATTTCTTAAAACAGTGTATTGACAAATCTGGAATTTGTGTGCTGCATGCACCTTTATTTCATCCAGCTATGAAAAATGTAGCTCCGATACGTCGTGAGTTAGGTGTGAAAACCTTTTTCAATATGTTAGGTCCAATGGTAAATCCTTCATTTCCAAAAAATCAAATAGTTGGTGTATTTAATTTAGAACTGCTTCGTTTGTACAGTTATTTATATCAAAACACAGATAAAAATTATGCTATTGTTCATGCATTGGATGGCTATGACGAAATTTCTTTAACAGGAAAGACTAAAGTAATTTCTAATCATTCTGAAATCCTGTTTTCACCAGAAGATTTAGGAGTTAATCAAATTAAACAAGAGGATATTTTTGGAGGAAATACCATAAAAGATGCTGCCAAAATATTTTTAAATATAATTAATGGCAAAGGAACAGAACCACAAAATAATGTAGTTTGCGCAAATTCTGGTTTGGCAATAGCAACATCAAAACAAATTAACCATAAAGAAGGTTTTGAGATGGCAAAAGAATCTTTGCTTTCAGGAAAAGCAAAACAAAGTTTAGATAAATTAATAGAATTGAGCAAATAATAGAAAGTCCTTTTTCCTTTGGAGAGAGGATTTATGAGAGTGGCATGACAATATTAGACAACATAGTAAAAGACAAACGTAAAGAAGTAGCTCTCAAAAAAGAGCTAATTCCTATTAGAATATTAAAACAAACACCTTTTTTTGAAAAGGAAACCATGTCTTTAGCTAACGAACTAAAAAACAGCAAAACAGGAATTATTGCAGAATTTAAGCGTCGCTCACCATCAAAGTCTATAATCAATGATACAGCTACAGTTAAAGATGTCGCATTTGGTTATGAAACCGCAGGTGTTTGTGGTATGTCAGTATTAACAGACGAAACTTATTTCGGAGGTACTTTAGACGATTTATTATCTGCAAGAGAAAATTGCAACTTGCCTTTATTACGAAAAGAGTTTGTGATTGATGAGTACCAAATTATAGAAGCCAAAGCTTTTGGAGCAGATGTTGTTTTATTAATTGCCACTATATTAACCAGAGTAGAAATAAAGCAATTTTCCGAACTGGCAAAAAGTCTAAAATTAGAGGTGTTGTTAGAAGTTCATAATGAAGAAGAATTACACAAATCTATCATACCAAGTTTGGATATGGTTGGTGTAAATAACAGAAACTTGAAAAATTTTGAAGTAAGCATAGAAACCAGTAAAACATTAAGTCAATTAATTCCAGATGAATTTGTAAAAGTATCAGAAAGTGGTATCAGTTCCGTAGAAGCTGTCAAGGAATTGAAACTTTATGGCTATCAAGGGTTTTTAATTGGAGAAAACTTTATGAAAACAAATAATCCAAGCACAAGTGCGATGAAATTTATAAAAGAATTAGAGTTATGAAGTTAAAAGTTTGCGGAATGAAATATCAAGAAAATATTCTTGTAGTTGCAAAACTACAACCTGATTATTTGGGTTTTATATTTCATAAAAACTCACCTCGATATTTTGAAAATATAATTCCAAAAATTCCAAATACAATTAAAAAAGTTGGTGTTTTTGTTGATGCAAAATTAAATGATATTAATGATAAAATAAATAAATACGATTTACAGGCAATTCAATTACATGGAAAAGAAACACCAGAATTTTGCAGAAAATTAAAAGAAATTTGCCATTTTGAACGTCCAGATAGCTATCGGGATGAGAAATCTCATCAAGAGACTCCTGCCGAAGTTTATCTTGAGCGAAGTCGAAAGGCAGGAATGACAGAAATAATCAAAGTATTCTCCATCAAAGACATATTCAATTTTGATGATTTAAAACCTTACGAAAATGTTTGTGATTACTTTCTATTTGACACCAAAGGAAAATTACCTGGAGGCAATGGTTACGCATTCAATTGGAATTTTTTAAAAAACTATCCTTCAACCAAACCTTTCTTTTTAAGTGGTGGCATTGGGTTAGAACAAATAGAAAGTGTTTTGTCATTCCTGCAAAGACCAGAATCTAAATACTGTTATGCTGTTGATGTGAATAGTAAATTTGAAATTAAACCAGGATTAAAAAATATAGAACAATTAGAAGAATTTAAAACAAACTTGTCATTATAGCAGTGACCAAAATTATCCTGCAAGGTTTAAAAACCTTATAGGTATTGATAAAAATAAGAAACAAAAGATTTCTGTCTTCACGGAAATACAAAAATTATGAATACGTTCAACATTAACAAAAAAGGATACTACGGCGAGTTTGGAGGTGCATACATTCCAGAAATGCTCTATTCAAATGTAGAAGAATTGCGCCAAAACTATCTGAAAATAATGACAGATTCATCATTTCAAAAAGAATTCAATACACTTTTAAAAGATTATGTAGGTCGACCTTCTCCTCTATACTATGCAAAACGACTTTCAAAAAAATACAACACTAAAATCTATCTTAAACGTGAAGACCTTAACCATACTGGAGCGCACAAAATCAATAACACTATTGGTCAGATCCTCATGGCAAAACGTTTAAGGAAAACCAGAATTATAGCCGAAACAGGAGCTGGTCAACATGGTGTAGCCACAGCAACGGTTTGTGCTTTAATGGGAATAGAGTGTATTGTTTATATGGGAGAAATAGATATTGCACGACAAGCACCAAATGTAGCACGAATGAAAATGCTTGGTGCAACAGTAATTCCGGCTTTGTCAGGAAGTAAAACACTAAAAGATGCCACCAACGAAGCCATTCGTGATTGGATTAATAATCCTGTGGATACACATTATATTATTGGAAGTGTCGTAGGTCCTCATCCATATCCTGATATGGTGGCTCGTTTTCAATCCGTAATTTCAGAAGAAATACAATGGCAACTCAAGGAACATGAAGGCAAAACAAAACCTGATTATGTCATCGCTTGTGTTGGTGGAGGAAGCAATGCAGCTGGAGCATACTATCATTTTTTAGATGATGAAAATGTAAAACTTATTGCTGTGGAAGCCGCTGGAAAAGGTATAGATTCTGGTGAAAGTGCAGCGACTTCTGCATTGGGAAAAGGAGGCATTATTCATGGTAGCAAAACCTTGCTCATGCAAACCAATGATGGGCAAATTACAGAGACGTATTCAATTTCGGCTGGACTGGATTATCCAGGAATTGGACCAATGCATGCACATCTATATAAATCTGGACGTGCAGAATTTATCTCAATTACAGACGATGAAGCTATGAAAGCAGGTTTGGAATTATGCCAACTGGAAGGTATCATTCCAGCTATTGAAAGTGCTCATGCTTTGGCTGTTTTTGAGCAGAAATTATTTAAACCAGACGATATTATTGTACTAAATTTATCTGGTCGTGGTGATAAGGACTTAGATACATATATCAATCATTTTAAATTATAGTATTATAATGGCGTTACCACAAGGGTCAGGCTTTCGCAACTCGCTTTTTTGTCAACCTCTCGACTGCGCTCGAGGAGACAAAAAGAGCTTAAACAAATTGCTCAATCCTTAACGCAATCAAACATCATGTTTTTGTTTAAAAAGATAAATTGAAAATAAAATTATAAATCGAACTTGAAATTCCGAAGAATTCGGAATCATCAAAATTCAGAAATAATGAACGAAGGAGTGTAGATGCAAAGCGAAGCTTTAAGCACGTAACTCCGAAAGTGAATGATGCTTTAGCAATTTCCTAATTTTGATTTGATTTTTTGGTTCGTTTTGTATCAAGACAAAATGAACAAGAATAAATAATAAAAATAGATTCCGCATCAAGTGCGTAATGACAAGAAAACCATGAATAGAATAAATCAAAAACTTCAAGAGAATAAAAAACTCTTATCAATATACTTTACAGCGGGTTTTCCAAATTTAGATGACACAGTAACTATCATTCAAAATTTAGAAAAAAGCGGTGTGGATTTCATAGAAATAGGATTGCCATTTAGTGACCCTTTGTCAGATGGCCCAACTATTCAAGCAAGCTCTACACAAGCATTGCAAAACGGAATGACTTCAAAAGTACTTTTTAAACAGTTAAAAGACATTAGAAAAACAGTTTCAATTCCATTACTCATTATGGGTTATTTTAATCCAATATTTCAATATGGTGTGGAAGCCTTTTGTAAGAAATGTCAAGAAGTTGGCATCGATGGATTGATTATTCCCGATTTACCAGTTGATGTTTGCAACGAGAATTACAAAGCTATATTTAAAAAATATGGTTTAATCAATGTGTTTTTAATAACACCACAAACATCTGTAAAGCGCATTAATTATATAGATTCTATTTCAAACGGATTTATTTATATGGTAAGTAGTGCAAGTGTTACGGGAAGTCAGAGCGGATTTGGAGATGAGCAAACCAATTATTTTAAGTGTATTGCAACTATGAAACTCAAAAACCCACAAATTGTCGGTTTTGGAATAAATAATTCTGAATCTTTTGACCAAGCAATACAATACGCAAAAGGAGCTATTATTGGATCTGCGTTTATAAAGCATTTGAGTAATAATGGTGTGAATAAAATTGATGGTTTTGTGAAGCTAATTAGAAATTAAGTTGACAAATATGCCATTCAACATCGTATTAATAGAACCCGAAATACCCAACAATACAGGAAATATTGGTCGTTTGGCTTTGGCTTCTGGATCAAGTTTACATTTGGTAAAACCTTTTGGATTTGAAATTACAGACACTCAATTAAAACGTGCTGGTTTAGACTATTGGCAGCATATTAATCTGCATATTTATGAAAATATCGAAGAATTCTTTCATACAAATAAAGGGAAGGCTATGGTATTTTTATCCAGTCATGCTATAAAAGAGCATTGGTCAATAGATTTTGAGGATAATATGTTTCTTGTATTCGGAAAAGAATCGGTTGGCTTACCAAAATCGATATTAGAAACACATTCAAAAAAATTATATAAAATACCCTTATATAGTAAACATGTTAGAAGCTTAAATTTAGCAAATGCTGTAAGTATTGTGGTTTATGAAGGGTTGAAGTGTATGCGTTAAAACTTGACTTTGAAAGAAAAATCAACTACTTTCGTTTAACGCTGATATAATCAATTAAAACTAACCATATCAAAACATTACCCAACATTCAATAAATGTTTAGGGAGAAATTAAGACAAAATGAAAAATCAGGTGTCATGTGACTTGAATAGGTAATACGATGCATAAAGCTATGTCAACTCTAGCCATTTGGCATTTTTTCTCTTGGTTAATCCGACAGCACTACAGATTGCTTAATTTGCATCTTACATTTGCCATTTTAATTTGTCAAATCTTACTTATTTTTCAGGATCCAAAGCTCTACTTCTTCAGAAGAACGCCAATGTTGATCTCGCTTTGTTTTGTCAGAAGCAGGTTTAACACGTTTTTTTAAACATTTTCCCAATTGAAATCTCCCCCCTTCGGATAGTTCCTTCTCTATCGGATGTTCTTTTGTCACATTTGTTATTTGAGCTAAATTCGAGAATATAAGCACAAGCTTTCCTTCAGGTAAAAGCCTTTTTTTAGCGCCTTCAAAAAAATCAGGGAATAACTTTTCATTGTAATAAATAGCTTCATCAATATTATATAAATTATGAATTTCCGGTAACCAAGGAGGATTAAAAACAATCAATTCGGTCTGTTTTTCCCACCTTCCAAAAAGATGACCAAAGTCTAATTCTATCTTTCTAGACAACTTTGTATCCCCCATAAACTCTGTTAGTCCAATAATCGCATTAGGATTTGTATCTGTCCCAAAAACCTTTTGAAAACCATACTTCATCATTTGTAAAGAAAGTACTCCACACCCAATCCCAACATCTATTGCCGACTTTTTAGGTCCTTTGTAACGTTTTAACCAATTGTCAAAAAGTTCCAAATGTTCGAAACGTGTAGGGAAGTAAGTGCCATAATATGGATGTATTTTATTTCGAAGTACAGGAATAGAAATCCCATTTTGGTACCACTGCCAAGAACTATTTAGACCTTGTACTTGTGGAAAGGATAACAAGAAATCACTAGTTTCCGGATAAAGTTTTTCCAACCAGCCGATCGAAGGAGATTTCTTTACTGCCAATTTATGATCCACAATTTCTATTAAAATAAGATTTGACAGCTTACGATATTCTGACTTATATTCTCGTTGCTCCTGAAAAGACTTATTCGGAAATTTTCTATTCAGATGCGTCTTTAACTCCCGAAGAAGTGACAATCCATTATTAAAAAACTTTGTTATTAATATGGGGTTACCGGCCTCCAATACTTCAATGGTGTACTGAACATCTGTTCCACGTTTAAACGATTCTATTTTTTTTCCAGACGCAATAGGTTCTGGTTTGTTAACCACTATATCCGTAATCATCAATTGGTTTTCCTTTCGCACAAAAGTAAGGAATCCTTTCCGGCAATTCATGCAACTTATTTAGTTGATAAAAATCATCCGTTTTCAAACTTTCTTCTTGACTCCGAGGTAGAACCTCGAGGAATTCTTTAGATTAAAAAAACTCACGATATTGCAGCACTCTAAAATCGAATGTGTTGAATTTTGGGTTTTTGTTTTTTAATTGCTGGTATAAAGCCATACTGCCAATAGCTCTATTTGCAGAACCTGAAGCAGAGGTTAATGAAACGGTCTTTATCATTCTATCTTCTAATGAAAACTGATGTATCCTTGGGATTTCGTTTGAGATTAATTCCAATTTTAAATTGTAATCTTTTAAATGTTTTCTAAAAAAATATTCTGGTCCGTTTTTACTGTTTCCTCCTGTAAACAATAAGGGTTCTATTTTTGGAAATCGATTTAAATAACCTATAATATCTTGAAGTTTAATATTTTTCAATCCCAAATCGGAAGCATCAATTTTGTCGCGTTCTGCACTTTCTATAATATCACAAATACCTATTTTGTGTTTGATTAAAAATTGCTTGCGTTCTTCTTTGGCTTCTTCAGAATTATCATAACGTAAACTCAAGTTATGAACTTTATCAATATATAACCAAAGTGAATTGTAATAACTTCCATAACAAAAATCAACATCTTTTTCCAGTAGTTTTCCAATTGAAAAACGTGGTGGTGGCAACGTGCCAACAATCAGTTTAGTAGTATCATTATTGATAATAGGTTTGTAAGGATGTAGATGTATAAACATAAAGCTTGGTAGTGAAATAAAAATGAATTAATTTTAGCCATCTAAACATACAACTAAAATGGGAAAAGGCGATAAAAAAACAAGACGAGGTAAAATTACTATGGGAACTTTTGGGGTAAGACGACCTCGCAAAAAAGCTAAACCTATTGTAGTTGTAAAGAAAAAAGCAACAACAACCGCCAAAACCAAAGCTGCCACAAAACCAAAAACTGTAACTAAAACCAAAGCAGCTGCTAAACCAAAAACGACTACTAAAGCTAAAACTGTAGCCAAAACTAAACCAAAAACTACCGCGAAGTCAAAAACTACAACTAAAGCAAAGGCTAAAATAAAAAAATAAAATAATTGCGTTCCTGTGCGTCCGCGTGTCGCCGAAGTTTTAGCGGAGGAACAAAGAAGGAATGACAAAGTTATCTGGTAAACACCAACTCGGTTTGGGTTGACATAGGCTCACTAAAACCATAGCCTTCGTAGTTAAAACCTCTAATGTCGTCAACGGTTTTTGCGTTTGTATCTATAACATAGCGTGTCATATAGCCTCTTGCCAGTTTTGCAAAGGTCATAATCATTTTATATTCTCCATTTTTAAAATCTTTAAAAATAGCTGTGATTACTGGGACTTTTAAAGCTTTTGCATCAATGGCCTTAAAATATTCATTACTGGCAAGGTTTAAAAACAGTTCGTTGTCGTTAAGCTCATCATTTAAGGATTGTGTGATTTTTTTTCTCCAGAATTCGTACAGATTTTTGTTTTTACCTACCGGAAATTTGGTTCCCATTTCTAAACGATAAGGCTGCATTAAATCTAAGGGTTTTAGCAAACCATACAAACCGGAAATTATACGAACGGTGTCTTGAAGTGTCTTTATTTTTTCTTCTGAAATATTATAGGCATCCAAGCCTCTATACACATCGCCACTAAACGCATAAATGGCTTGCCTTGCATTATCGCTTGTAAAAGGTAAACTCCAATCTTGATTACGTTCGAAGTTGAGTTGTCCTAAATTATTAGAAATATTCATGAGTTTAGATAAACTCCGTGCCGATTTCTTTTTTAACAATTTATTTAAACGTCCAGATTCTGCTAAAAAACAGGATTCTGTTATAATAGCTGTTGGCAATTTACGCTCTAAATTAAGTGATTTTGCCGGAGAAAGAACTAATTTCATATTTATAATATTTTCTGTTAACTAAATTACGATATTTCTTTTATTTTACCATTCTTAAAAGCAAAATTATAATCGCCTTTAATAATAAAATCTGAAGTAAAAGCAGTTTCCATTGTTGGATACCACTTCTTTTTGTTTTTATTTATCAAAATAAATAATCCGTCTTCATTTCCTATAGCACAAAAACGTCTAAAATTGCCATCGTAAATTGAAATAGACTTCATACCATTAATTGTATTGAATATATACTCAATATTATCTGTTGCAATTGCCATTTCGCTGATAGATAGTATACTTGTTGATGAAAACTCTGAATCGGTTGCAGTATTCATATTCTTTCTTGCAATAAATTCCATAATGTTTTTATCCGCATCATAAAAATAAATTGCTTTTGCATTCCAGCTTTTAAAATCAGAAATAAATTTATTATTATAAGGTAAAATCTCTACTCTTTTTTGAAGCCAGAATAATGCCTCTGTTTCTTTATTAGATGGAATATTAAATGCCAAATGAGATGATTTGAATGTTTCCTTATATTGAAAACTTAAAATACTTTTTCCAGTTTTAAAAGATATTTTTTCGGTTGAATCCAATATTAATTCAAATTCTAAAACATTTTTATAAAATTGTTTTTGTTCTTGGATTGAATTGGTGAATAAAATAACTTCTTCAATTTTCATACTTCAAAGTTAAAGCAGAAAATAAACTTAAACTATAATTAGAAACAGATAAATTTTATAAAACCATAGTTTTAACTTATCAATTACAAATTACTCCTTGACTTTTCCGCTAAATACACTAGCTTTAGAATTATAAGGATTTCCTGAAGCACGTCTAAAAGAAATTACTTGTCCACAATGCCAGATAGCATCTGCAATTGGTCCGTTTAATTGATTCCAAAACGGATATTCGTTTGTTCCAAAAATGATTTTAAATTCTGAAACATCTTTACTTGCTCTTAAAATATCAGCAGCAGTTTTAATGTTTTCTAAAGTTTTTTTACGTTTCTCTGCAAATGACATTTCTGGTTCTTCTGCTCTTGAATTCGGTTTCATTAAGGTAGAATTCACAATTACTTTAGACAAACCATAAATATGATCTATGGTTTCGGCTGTAGTACGAGCTTCTTCACTGGGCTTATAGGCTAAATCTTCGTCACGTAAGCCTTCAGTAGCCCAATAATATCTAAAACCTAAACCATCTACCATTCTCGCAGCGACTGTTCCTGCAGTATATGTTTCAGGATATTCTGGAATTTCGTAGTAAGGTAATTTTTCTTCCATTTTTCCTTGTGAATTAATCATATTTAGCGATAAAAAAGATACTATTAGAATTGCTATATTAGTTTTCATGTGTCTATAATTATTTTATTAAATTGGTCACATACTGTTCGCTATTAATCATTCCCTTGGGTGATAAACTTTTTAGCATGCTCGTTTCATATTAAAAAATTAATTGGTTTTTAGATTTGTTTTAATAGGATTCACTCCATACTTATCATACAAATACACCAGAGCTGTCATTGTCGCTGCACCAAGTTCTAATTCACGTTTGTTTACTGCGTCAAAAGTGTCGTTGCTTGCGTGATGATAGTCAAAATAACGCTGCGAATCCGGGCGCAATCCAGCCAATACATTATAATTAGTTTTTAATGGATTGATGTCTGCTCCACTTCCACCTTTTAAAAAATAATGAACCAGATAAGGTTCGAATAATGGTTTCCAACCAAGGACTTGGTTAAAGTTTTCATCACTGCAATCGAAGGTAAATCCTCTTGGTGTAAAACCTCCAGCATCACTTTCTAAAGCAAAAATATGGTTTTCACCTTTTCTTTTAGCTTCCTTTGCGTATTTAGTTCCACCTCTTAAACCATTCTCTTCGTTCATAAACAAAACAACTCTAATAGTTCGTTTTGGTCTTATTCCTGTTTCTTTTAGCAATCGTAACACATCCATAGATTGCATACAACCTGCACCATCGTCGTGAGAACCATCACCTAAATCCCAAGAATCCAAATGCCCTCCAACTATAATATACTCTTTTGGGAATTGGCTTCCTGTAATTTCTCCTATAACATTGTAGGACAGCACATCTTTAAGCTGTTTACAGTTTTGTTTAAAATAGAATTTTATTTTAGAATCTAATTTCAGCATTGTACTTAACAATTCCGCATCGTTTGTACTTATTGCTGCCGAAGGAATTCGTTGATCAATTGGAGTGTCACCATAATTCATAGCTCCTGTATGCGGAAAATCATCTAATCGTAAATTCATGGAGCGAACAATAGTTGCAACTGCTCCATACTTTACAGCTTCTTTTGCGCCAGAACCACGTTGGTCTACACAACCTCCATAAGCTCTAAATGTATTAATAAGTGTTTGGTCCATAGGACGATTAAAGAACACGATTTTGCCTTCAATTTTTTCTTTACCCAGTGTTTCTAATTCTTCAATACTGTGTACTTCTATCACGTTTGCTTTTATTCCTAAAGGATTGGTAGCAACAGAGCCTCCAAGTGCACAAATATTAACATTGATTGTTTTACCTGGTTCTGTTTCGA
Organism: Flavobacteriaceae bacterium PRS1; assembly: GCA_003709165.1. Lineage (GTDB taxonomy): Bacteria > Bacteroidota > Bacteroidia > Flavobacteriales > Flavobacteriaceae > PRS1. Next base: position 13,482 of record RDRZ01000025.1, on the reverse strand, counting down.
TAAAGGCAAATTCAGGAGTTCCTCTTACCCATTTTAGTACCATAACTGGTTGTAACCAAACCTTATCTAACCCAAGTTTTTCAAGTTCTTCTTTAGTCCATTGTACAGCTCTTTCTGCATTTAAGGAACCTGATAATCGACCACCAATTTGATTTGATAAATAATCTAACCACTCGTAGCTTTTGCCATTACTTAAAGAAGTATCGTAGATTTTTTTTATGATTTCGGCATCAGATTGAGAAAATGTTAGAGTATTAACTATAAGGGTAAATAGAAAAAGAAAATGTTTCATGTTAATGTTTATTGAGTTTTTAAAGATACTACTTCTAATAATTCATAAACCCAAATGAAATCATAAAAAACACATTATTTATTAGTTATTTAGATTTGATTTTATGAGATACTGAAACAATCCCGATAGTTATAGGAACAGCATGACAGACACATCTACTCATTATTTAATTCTTGTTTGTATTCTTCCAAATGCATTTTTATTTTCTCGTCCAATTCTGGTTCTTTAATATCTGTATATTGCTTTAAAGTATCGTACATAATTTTAGTTACTATATAACGCGCTGTTGGTTTATCATCGGCTGGAATTGTAAACCATGGTGCATAATTTTTTGATGTTCTGTTAATTGCATCTTCGTAAAATTCCTGATACTTGTCCCAAAGTCTGCGCTCTTTTAAGTCGCCTGGCGAGAATTTCCAATTTTTTTCTTGTTTTTCTAAACGTCGAAGTATTCTGTATTTTTGTTCTTCTTTTGAAAGGTTCAGAAAGAATTTAAAGATAATCGTTCCGTTTTCTGCTATATGTTTTTCAAAATTATTTATCTGCTCAAAACGTGTGTTCCAAAATGTTTCGTTAACATCTTCAATACTACTAACAGTTGGAATATTTTCGCCTAAAATATAATTTGGGTGTACACGAGTTACCAATACATTCTCATAATAGGTTCTATTAAAAATCCCAAACTTTCCTCGTGCAGGAAGCACAATATAATGTCGCCATAAATAATTGTGTTTTAATTCTATTTCTGTTGGTACTTTAAAACTATGTACTTCTACTCCTCTTACATTAAAATCTTTAAACACTTCACGTATTAAACTGTCTTTTCCTGACGTGTCCATACCTTGTAAACATACTAAAACTGCATATTTTCCGTGAGCATACATGGTGTCTTGGAGCTTTCCTAATTTTTTGCGAAGGTTTTTTAGTTTATCTTCTGCATCTATAATTACTTCTTTAGTTTCAATATTTTCTAAAGATATTTTTTGGGTGACTTTGTATGTATTCATTTCAAAATATATATGGAATAAATATATGAAATTTGATAATGAACTTGTTTAAACTTTTTCTATTTCCTAAAAAATTGTTCAAACGAGTTCATTGATTATATCTTTCTTATCATTAATAATTTCTATTCAGATATTAATTTTTTCTTTCAAAAAAAGCATTATTTCGTAGTCTAATCCAGTAACAATGAATAAAACAATAATTATACAAGCAAGTTCAAGAAGTAATGGGGGCACAAATACAATTGTAAATTATATAATTACTAACAGCAATTTTGATGTTATAGATTTGAATACTAAAAACATTGGTCATTATGATTATGAATATAAAAATGCTGATGATGATTTTATTGATGTTATTACTAAAATTATTGAGAATTACAACACTATAATTTTCGCAACTCCTGTGTATTGGTACAGTATGAGTGGGATTTTAAAAGTGTTTTTTGATAGGATTTCTGATTTGTTACGAATACACAAAGATTTGGGCCGAAAATTACGTGGTAAAAATATGGCTATGATAAGCTGTAGTAATTCAAACGATATAACCAATGGATTTACTTTACCTTTTAGTGAATCGGCAAACTATTTAGGTATGACATACCTTGGCGATATACACACTTGGGTTGAAAACGATAAAATAAATAATGAAGTAGCTAAACTTATTGATGATTTTATTGAAACCATTAAGATTGCAAACTAATTTTATAAATAAATAAACTATTATTTGCTTGCAAACAACTTTACATCTTTTTCGCTTACCTCATCACTTCCTAAAATAATTAATCGTTCAATAACATTACGAAGTTCACGAATATTACCTGTCCAATCGTATTCCTGTAATAGCTTTATAGCTTTATTAGAAAACGTTTTTTTAGTTGTGCCCTGATCTGAAGTAATCTTATTTAAAAAGTAATTTATGAGTATCGGAATGTCTTCTCTCCGTTTATTTAAAGCTGGAACATCTATTAAAATAACTGCTAATCTGTGGTATAAATCTTCACGAAATTTACCATTTTCTATTTCTTTTTTAAGATTTTTATTGGTGGCAGCAATAATACGTACATCAACTTTTATGTCCTTATCGCTACCAACACGTTGAATCTTATTCTCTTGCAAGGCTCGAAGCACTTTTGCTTGTGCTGGAAGGCTCATATCTCCAATTTCGTCAAGAAAAATTGTACCTCCATTAGCAGCTTCAAATTTTCCTGCGCGATCTTTATTAGCACCTGTAAAAGCGCCTTTTAAATGACCGAATAATTCGCTTTCGATTAATTCGGAAGGAATGGCAGCACAGTTAACTTCTATCATTGGTCCACTTGCACGTTGGCTTTTTTGGTGTAACCAATGTGCAACCAATTCTTTTCCTGTACCATTAGCTCCTGTAATTAAAACCCGAGCATCTGTTGGTGCCACTTTATCAATCATGTCTTTGATTTTTAAAAGAGCTTTGCTCTCTCCTATCATTTCGTATTTTTTGCTGACTTTCTTTTTAAGCAGTTTGATTTCTAGTACAAGTTCTTTACGGTCTAAAGCATTTCTAACAGTATTTAATAGCCGGTTTAAATCCGGTGGTTTGGATATATAATCAAAGGCTCCAAGACGCATAGTATTTACAGCAGTATCTATATCTCCATGACCAGAAATCATAACGATAGGAATCTGGGGTTTAAGTTTTTTAAGTGCTTCTAAAACTTCAACACCATCCATTTTGGGCATCTTTATATCACAAAGTATCAAATCGTAATCTTCTTTTCTTATTTTTTCAATTCCTATTAAACCATCTTCGGCTTCGTCGAGTTGGTATGTATCGCTTTCTTCGGAAAGAATTTTAACTAATACTCTTCTTATTGCTGCTTCGTCTTCTATGACTAAAATTTTTGAAAACTTCATTTTTACTATGCTTACTTTACAATATTTTGCTGTTCAGGTATTAGAATTTTACATTTTCACAATTTGTATTCAACTGATTGTTAGTTAACTAAAAACAGATCTTTTGTCTTTCAGCAAAGCGTTCTTATATCTTCTCTAGGACAACATTGCTAATTAATTAGTGTATAAATGTACATCTCTTTGCGGAAACGGAATGGTTATATTGTTTTCACGAAAAAGTTTATCTATAAGAAATCTAATATCACTAGACAAGGTTGGAACTCTAAAACTATCCTTAACAAAAAATTTCAACTTAAATATTAAAGCAGAATCTCCAAAATCTTCAAAGGTAACAAATGGTTTTGGTTTTGATAAAACACCTTTATGTTCTTTAACACTTTCCAAAAGTAATTTTTTTACTTTTTCAGTATCACTTCCATAAGCTACACCAACAGTAATCTCTTCTCTTGTTGTTTTTCTGTTTTGAGTAAAATTATAAATTGAATTTCTAATGAGTATATGGTTAGGTATAATAATGATTTTATCATCCCTTGTTATAGCTCTTGTAGTCCTAAGTTTAATTTCTATTACTTTCCCTACTTTACCTTCTACTTCAATAACATCTCCCACTAAAAGTGATTTGTCCAAAATAATAAAAATTCCACCTATAATATCCTGAAAAAAATCTTGTAGGGCTAGACCAAGACCAATTAATAACGCTGCAGAAGCAGCCAGAAACGGAGTAATATTAACACCTGTCATTCCTAAAATGACAAAGAATATGACGATATAAGTAAAATAATTAGTAAACTTAAAAACACTGATAAATTTAAGTTTATCTTCTTCTTCCATCTTACGTGTATAGAACTTCCTAGTTAGTTTTAATAGAAAACTTGTTAAAGCAAATGAAAAAACCATTACCAAAACTAATCCTATAGATATACTTATTTTGTTTTCTCCGTCTCCAAAATGAATACCAAGATCTAAGAAATCTAAAATTGCTCCCCAAATATCTTTGGTAACCACCTTAATTTTTTCTACAACTTTTTCTTGTATCATATCCTAATATTTTAACCATTTATAAATATCCCTATAACTTGGTTTTTTACCATACATTAATATCCCAACACGATAAATTTTAGCAGCAAACCAAACCGTAAACATAAAAGTAGCTATTAATAAACCTAAAGATATTAATTGTTGCCAAATAGGAACACCAAACGGAATACGCATTAACATGACTACGGGAGATGTTAACGGAATAAACGAAAACACTGTTGATACTGTACCGTGAGGATCTTCAATAACTGTAAAAATACCAACATATACTGCAAGAATTAATGGAACAAGAATAGGCATCATAAATTGTTGCGTATCTGTTTCGTTATCAACGGCTGCACCTATTGCTGCGTACATTGAACTATACAATAAATAACCACCAATAAAGAAAAGTAAAAAAGCAATGGTAAGGTTGGTTAAAGGCAAATTATAAATTGCTGCCATTACATTTTCCATTTGCATTTGAGTTTCAGGCGACTGCATAGCTTGTTGCATCATTTCTTGTTGTGGTGATTGCATTTCAGCCATATTAATTCCAAAAATTGCAGATATAATGAGCATTAAAACACCTCCTAATATTACCCAAATTACAAACTGGGTAATTCCGGCTAACGAAGTGCCAATAATTTTACCAAGCATTAATTGTATTGGTTTTACTGAAGAAATTATAATTTCAATTATCCGACTCGTTTTTTCTTCAATCACACTACGCATTATCATATTACCATAAATAATAATAAACATAAAGAGTAAATAGCCAGCAAAACCTCCAAAAGCTAATTTTACAATATTATCTATTTTAGACGTTTTTTCTCCTTGAAAACTTTCCTGCGCAATATCTATATTTGATTTAGACGTTTTTATTTTTTCAATATCTACACCTATTTGTTGAAGTTTTAAATCGCTTAACTTATTCTCTAACTTACTTTCTAAACTTGTGATTAATACAAGCGACGGAGTGTCTTCGGAATAAAATTTAATGGTTTTTTCTATCTCTGAAATATCTTTGCCTGATGAAATATGAAGTAAGCCATATTCCTCGTTTTCTTCAACAAGTGATTTTGCATCTGATAAAGAAATATTATTCAGAATAATATATGTTGTGTTTTCTGTACTTTCAAAAATTTCGCTTACAAATCCTGATTCATCTAATATTGAAATAGTACGTTCAGTATTATTATTTAACTGTGATAAATAAGCAACAACTGCAAACAGGGCAATCATTATTATTGGGCTTAAAAAGGTCATTATAATAAACGATTTATTTTTAACCTTTGTTAAATACTCTCTCTTTATAATTAAAGGTAAATGATTCATGTTTAGCTGTTTTTAACTGTTTGAATAAAAATATCATTAACAGATGGCACCAATTCGTTAAAGTGATTTACTTGTGCATTGCTCATTAAAAAAGCCAACAACTCGTTTGACGACTCATTGTCTTTCAACCTAATGTTTAACTTTAAATCAGTATTCAAAGATTTAAAAACTGCTGGAGAAACATCGAATTTACTTTTAATAATATGCATTAATTGCGGTTCATTATCGGTAATTAAACCTACTTCGAAAGTATTGGTTTTATATTGTCTTTTAATATCAATTAACTTGCCTTCCAATAATTTGTTTGACTCATGTATTAAAGCAATATCATCGCACATTTCTTCAACAGATTCCATACGGTGTGTTGCAAAAATAACAGTGGCTCCTTCTTCCCTTAACTGAAGAATTTCATCTTTAATTAAGTTTACATTTATTGGATCGAATCCGGAAAAAGGTTCATCAAAAATTAAGAGTTTGGGTTGGTGCAGTACCGTTACAATAAACTGAATTTTTTGCGCCATTCCTTTAGAAAGTTCCTGAATTTTTTTGTTCCACCAATCTCCAATTTCAAATTTTTCGAACCAATGATTAAGGCGTTTTTTGACTTCTGCTTTAGACAATCCTTTTAATTGGGCTAAATACAAAATTTGCTCTCCAACTTTCATCGTTTTATATAATCCACGTTCTTCTGGCAAATAGCCTATATCCTTCATGTGATTTGGTTGTAATGGTTCTCCATCAAGTAAAATACTACCTGAATCTGGCAAAGTAATTTGATTTATTATTCGGATTAGTGTCGTTTTTCCAGCACCATTTGGGCCTAATAGCCCAAAAATACTCCCTTTTGGAACTGTAATGGAAACATTATTTAATGCCGTAAAATCTCCAAAATTTTTAGAAACCGAATTAGTCTCTAACGCGTTCTTCATACAGTTATTTTTATATAATAAATAAGTCTTGTAAAAATAGTAAAGTTATACTTAATTATTAAAATCTAATATAATTTTCATATCTAAATCGAAGTCCAATTTTACTCTAAAAAACTTTACTTGGATTCTTGCTCCTGTCTGCTGTCAGGAAGGTCCGCTAGAATGACAAATTCAAAGGTTGCTTGGTTTAGAAAACGAAGCATTATTTCTCAATTTAATGTTACTCTAATAAAAAAAATTACTTTAGTTCGATTTAATTTAGTACCTAAACAAAAAGGTGCTGAAATAATTCCGACACCTATCGGAACAGCATAAAAACAAAACCCACCCTCAAAAAAATTAAGGATGGGAAAAATTGCTATGAAAAAGAAAAATTATCACTAACGTTAATTAGTGACAACTCAAATATACTATTTTTTCTTAAATAAAAATTAAAATTGATAAATAACTTTAGTAATACACCCAAAAAAAGTATAGTTTGATAAACTTACAAATCTCTTAAATAACCTAAGAAAACATATCTTTTACTTTTTCAAAAAAAGATTTGTCTGTACTTTCGGGTTTAGGCTCAAAATGTTCATCATCTCTCATAGCCTCAAAGAATTCTTTTTGCTCTTTATTAAGCGTTTTTGGTGTCCAGACATTAACATGAACCAACAAATCTCCTTTACCATATCCATTAATACTCGGAATACCTTTACCTCTTAATCGTAAAATTTTCCCTGACTGAACACCAGCTTCAATTTTAATTCTGACTTTTCCAGTAACAGTATCTATTTCTTTAGATATTCCTAAAATTGCATCAGGCACACTTACATACAAATCGTAGTGTAAATTATCGCCTTCTCGTTGTAGTGTTTCATGGTCTAATTCCTGAATAGCTACTAGTAAATCTCCAGGGATTCCGTTTCCTGGAGCTGCATTTCCTTTGCCAGATACTTTAAGCTGCATACCATCTACAACACCTGCTGGAATTTTAATAGTTACAACCTCATCACTTACAATTAATCCTTGCGCATCAGCTTCTAACGGTTTTTTGTCTATAATTTGTCCAGCACCTCCACACGTATTGCAAGGTGCAGATGTTTGCATTCTTCCTAAAATTGTATTGGTAATTCTTGTAACCTGTCCTGCTCCATTACACGTTGTACAGGTTTTATAAGTAGTTCCGGGAGCGATAATTTTACGCTTTACTTTTATTTTTTTCTCAACACCATTGGCAATATCTTCAAGTATCAATCTTACTCTGATTCGTAAATTACTTCCTTTTATAACACGTTGTCTTGCACCTCCAAAACCACTAAATCCTCCACCAAATGCTCCGCCAAAAATATCACCAAACTGACTGAATATATCATCCATATTCATGCCACCACCAAAACCACCAGCACCACCTTCAAAAGCCTGATGACCAAACTGGTCGTATTTAGATTTTTTATCAGGATCGCTCAACACTTCATAAGCTTCAGCAGCTTGCTTAAATTTTTCTTCGGCCGATTTATCCTCCGGGTTTTTATCAGGATGATATTTTAACGCCTTTTTACGATAAGCCTTCTTTATTTCGGAAGCAGTTGCTCCTTTATTTATTTTTAATATGTCGTAATAATCTTGCTTTGCCATTTGCCCATCCTTAATCATTCCCATCCCGATAACTATCGGGAGGAAGGAAAATTATGTAATATTTTTAATTTTATTATTGCCCAATAACGACTTTAGGAAAACGAATTACTTTATCGCCTAAAGCATATCCTTTTTCTATTACATCTAGAATTTTTCCTTTTAATTTCTTACTTGGTGCTGGTATCTGTGTTATCGCTTCATGGTTGTCTGCATTAAATACGTCGCCTGATTTCACTTCTACTTCAGCTAATCCTTTAGATTTTAATATATCTTTTAGTTTATTGCTTATCAACTCAACTCCTTTAAGCAAATCTTTATCATTAGATTTTGAAATTTCAGAATAAGCACGATCAAAATCATCAAGAACTGGCAATAAAGATGACATTAAATCCTGACTTGCTGTCGTAAACAGCTCAATACGTTCTTTGGTAGTACGCTTTTTATAATTTTCAAATTCAGCAAACAAACGTAAAAACTTATCTTTTTCTTTTTGTAAGTCTTCTAGCAGTTTTTCTTCAACAGATAGCACATCCACTTCCTGTGATTCAATTTGCTCTTCAATTATTTCTTCCTTTTTATCTTTTTTACTCATGCTTTAATCAACAATAATTATTCAAAATTTTAACTCTGTTAAACAGTTGGCAAAAGTACTGCCATTATTAGTAAAATGTCAAAATGTCACTAAATAATTTTAGTTTATTTAACACTCTATAATTTTTCAATCGTTAATTTTGCACCTAACACTAAAAAAATAATACAAATGAAAAAAAACATTTTTAATCTATTAATAATTGTAGCTACAGGAATTGCTATTGTTGGATGTAAAAACAAAGCTGAAGAAGTCACAACAACTAATACAGAAACAGCAATGCTTGCTGAATATGATGATGTTACATATACAGTTAATGTTGACGAATCAACTATAGAATGGCAAGGTTTTAAACCAACAGGATCTCATAAAGGAACTATAAACATAGAAACTGGCACATTTACAACTAATGATGGTAAAATACAAAGTGGCTCTTTTGTAATTGATATGAGTTCTATTAAAGAAAGTGAAGATAATGCCCGATTAGAAGGACATTTAAAAAGTGCTGACTTTTTTGATATTGAAAAATTTCCAACTGCAGGTTTTAAAATTTCAGGTCTTGTATCAAAAGATGGCAACACAATGCTCTCTGGCAACTTAACTATTAAAGATACCACAAATAATGTTACTTTCCCTGTTACAGTTGTGCTTGAAGATGATACATTAACGCTTTCTAGTGAAGTGTTTACTATAGACAGATCGAAATGGAATGTACGTTATGGCTCAAAATCGTTTTTTGATAATTTAAAAGATAAGTTTATTAACGACGATATTGAATTAAAGATTGTTATTAAGGCAAAGAAGTCTTAATTAAAAACTGAATTGTTTGTTTAAGAGCCTTATAATCCTGATAGCTATCGAGGATTAGCAAGGCTTTTTTTATTGAGTTTGATATAAAAATTGGTTAATTTCGTATTGCAGTTTGTATAATCAATTAAATATGAATATATTAACTACAACTCTTAAACAAATAAAAACATATTAATATGAATTATTTAACTAAATGGACATTCGTTTTTTATGTATTTTTTTTAAGTGCAAACGGATTCGCCCAAGAAGATAATTTAGAATCCGTCAAAACCGAAATCCAACAAATGAATGAGAAAGAACAAGATGCATTTATTAATGGCAGAAAAGCGCCAAACAAAGGATTTATTATGAATATGTGCCAGAAAATGCCGAGACCTTTTGGTACACCTGCTTTGAGTGATACTAAAATTTATGTTTTAACAAAAGACTCGGGTTATGTTGTAAGAATGATGGAACTGGCTAAAGATGATGGTATCATTTATAGAAAAGAAGTAATCACAAATATTTGGAAGAGAACCAAAAATGGCTGGAAAATGACACATCTTCATTCTACAGTTAAAGATGTGATTAATTGACCAAATGCATCGGTAAAGTTTAATGACTATACTTAATGCTTAATTCCACGAAGCATTTCCCTCTTCCCAGGAGGGCCTTCCAATCGTTCCACACTAAAACCAGCATTTTGCATAGTACGTAGCACACTTCCTTTTGCCGAATAAGTGACTAAAATACCTTTTGATTTTAATACTTTAAACATTATTTTAAATATGTGTTCAGTCCACAACTCTGGCTGTACTTTAGGAGCAAAAGCATCAAAGTAAATAAGATTATATTGGTTAATATCCTGTATATCCTTAAAGAATTGTTTGCGTTTGGTTAATGAGAAGTAGCTTTTTAGTCTATGCTTTTCTTCCCAGGAAACTTCGTGAAATTTTTTAAAGACAGAATCTTTCTCTTTTGATAATAATTCAGCATAATTTAAGGCTGAAACTTCTTTAGAAGAAATCGGATACGCCTCTACTCCAACATAATCAATATCTACTTTAAGTTTTTCAGCTTCTAAACAAGTCATGTAAGCATTTAAACCAGTTCCAAAACCTATTTCGAGAATAGATATTTCATTTAATTCATTTTGAATAATTTCATATAAACCATGCTTTATAAATACATGTTTTGCTTCTTGTATGGCACCATGAACAGAATGGTATTGCTCATTCCATTCTACAATATAGATGGTTTTAGAGCCGTCGGCTGTTGTAATAATTTTTCGTTTCAAAATAAGCTTCTAATTGTTAGCTTTCTAATAAATAAGTACCGTGTGAAAATACAATATATTTAAGTGTATAATTGGTACATATAATCGTTAATTTATGTAATTTTGATTCTTAATATTGATATTGATGATAAACAATACGACACAAAAAATAGAGATTGTTAAAGTACAACACTCAAAAATAAATGAGGTGGATTTTGACAATTTAAGTTTTGGAAAGACTTTTACCGACCATATGTTAATATGTGATTTTAAAGACGGAAAATGGGAGATACCAAAAATTGTGCCTTACCAACCAATTACTTTAGATCCTACTGCAAGAATTTTTCATTATGGACAATCTGTTTTTGAAGGTATGAAAGCCTATAAAGATGTACAAGACAATGTGTGGTTGTTCCGTCCATTAGAAAATTGTAAGCGTTTAAATATTTCATCAAAAAGACTTGCCATTCCCGAATTACCTGAAGACTATTTTATGGAAGGTTTAAAAACACTTTTACAATTGGACAAGGACTGGATTCCAAAAAGTGAAGGTAATTCATTATATATAAGACCCTATATTTTTGCTACTGGAAAAGGACTCCACGCTTCTCCTTCAGACGAATATAAGTTTATAATTGTCTGTGCTCCATCTGGAGCTTACTTCTCTGGAAAGGTAAAAGTTTTAATTGAAGAAAAATATTCGCGTGCAGCAAATGGTGGCGTTGGTTTTGCTAAAGCTGGTGGAAATTATGCAGGACAGTTTTACCCAACTCAATTAGCGATAGATAAAGGTTATCATCAGGTAATCTGGACTGACAATAATACCCATGATTATATTGAAGAAGCAGGCGCAATGAATATTTTTATCAGAATTAATGATACCTTAATTACTGCTCCAACAAGTGATCGGATTTTAGATGGAATTACTCGTAAAAGCATTATAGACATTGCCAAAGACGAAGGTATTAATGTAGAGATTCGGAAAATTACAGTAAAAGAAGTTGTGGATGCTTCAAACAATGGAAGTTTAAAAGAAATGTTTGGTACGGGAACTGCTGCTGTAATATCGCCTATTGAAAGTTTTAGGTGCAAAAATCAAGATTATATTTTACCAGAACTTGAAAATAGCTATGGGTCACTTTTAAAGAAACGAATCACAGATATTCAAACCAATAAAGCCAAAGATACATTTGGCTGGAGATATAAAATTTGATTCAGGATTCTGATTTCAGAATTGCTTCAATATCTGGTTTAAAGTAATTTGGTCCTTTAAGCACTTTACCGTCTTCTCTGTAAATTGGCTGTCCGTCTTCTCCCAACTTACTCATATTACTACGCTGTATTTCGTTAAAAACGTCTTCGATTTTGTGTTGTAAACCATGCTCTATAATAGTGCCACAAAGTATATACAACATATCGCCAAGTGCATCAGCTACTTCAACCAAATCGTTATTATTTGCTGCTTCAAGATATTCTTCGTTTTCTTCTTTCATTAAATCAAAACGCAGTGTGTTTTTGGTTAAACCTAAATCAGCTTTCTGTGTTTCTCTATATCCCAATTTAAACGCTGTATGAAATGCTTTTACAGCTTCAATTTTATTTTTCATTTGTCTTTTGTCTTTTGTCTTTTGTCTTTTGTCTTTTGTCAAAAATTTACATTACTTTTTTCATTAACCAAGAAGGCACTATTTTTAAAACCCAAGCGATTAAAATCCAACGTTTCGAAATGTAAACACGTCGGTTTTTTCGTTTTATTGCTGAATAAATTTGTTTACTTGCTTTTTCAAGTGAAGCCATCCAAAAAATACCTTCACCCAAAGCCATTCTGGTATCTACAAAACCCGGACGAATATCTGTAACAAAAACCTTTCCTCCTTTAATTTCTTTGGTTTTAAAATATAAAGACTCCAAATAATTTACTTGAAATGCTTTTGATGCAAAATATGCAGGTGAATGTCTATTCCCTCGCAATGAAGCAATAGACGAAATAGAAACTAAATGCCCAAATCCTTGTGTTTTAAATAAATTAATAGCTAAATCGTAAATACGAGTTGCTCCAAGTACATTGGTTTTTATAGTATCCTGTTCTTTTTGCCAATCCAATTCTGGATTTTCGTAACCAATACCTGAACAGTGAATAACAAGGTCAATACTTCCAAATTCTTCAACTATTTGTTTAAAAACAACTTCTGTATTTTCAACATTTTGCACATCATTTTCCCATACAAAATACCGATTTGGTTTTGTGGTTTTTATTGTATTAAGTTTTTGCAACCGTCGTCCTGTAATAGCGACTTTGTAACCATCAGCAACAAGATAATTGGCTAATTGTTTCCCAATTCCTGAAGTTGCTCCAAAAACTATGGCGTTTGGCATATAATTTTTATAATTTTGTATCTTCTAACTTTATAACAATAAAAATAAACAAATATGTTTAGTAAAGGTCAAATCATATTCTTAATTATTTTTATAATCACCTTTATTGTAGTTTTAATTTTTGCTTATAGAAGAGATCTTAAATTACACAAAATCCATTATAGAGGAGTCGTCTGGATTTTAATTGCTTTTATTTCTTTTATCGCTTTTATTGCAGCGATTAAGTTTATTTTTATGAAATAACTCCTTTAAATTTTTAATTTCTCCAACTGTCTTAATTAGATTTCTGCTTTTTATATTTTATTAACCCGTTTAGCGGTTAAAAAGCTAAAGCGTGTTTTATATTATTAATTGGTTTG
>RDRZ01000024.1 GCA_003709165.1 Flavobacteriaceae bacterium PRS1 | reverse complement strand
CTTCACTCCACTCCGTTATATTTCCAAACTTTCTTAAATCAGCTGGGTCGTAATAAGTTTTAGACATAATTTATGTGTTCTAATGTTTTATAGACGTAAAATTCGTTAAAAGTTTACGAATTAATGTTAGAAAACATATAAAAATAAAATTCAAGTAAAAAATACTACTTTTAAAAATTATATAGTATATGCTAAACTGGATTGAATTATTAAACGATTTTAAAACTAAAAGAGAACCAATAGCTTTGGTTACAGTTACTAAATGTTTAGGCTCTACGCCTTGTGCAGTTGGTTCAAGAATGATTATCACTAAAAACAAAAAAATATTTGGAACCATTGGAGGCGGAAAATTAGAATTTTTAGCTATTGACGAAGCATTAGTATCATTAAAAGAGAATAGAATTGTAGAAATAACTTACACCTTAGGACCAGAATTTGAACAATGCTGTGGCGGAAAAGGATTTTGATATTCAGTTTCATAATTTGTTTGCAATTACTAATTTACCAATAAGTCGGTTTTTAGATTATTTAATTGCTTCAGAAAATTATGAAGATTATATGTACTCGTTAGTCGAAGCTTATAATCCAGAAGCTGTAAAGAATGTTATGTGCAGGAATACTATTTCGGTAAGTTGGGATGGTTGGCTTTACGACTGCGACTTTAACCAAATGTTAGGATTAAAAGTTGCCAGTAAAACAAAACACATTAAAGATTACAATGAAGAGTTGCTTCAAAATAGACAAATTATAATATCTCAACATTGTTATGGCTGTACAGCTGGAGCAGGAAGTAGTTGCCAAGGGAATGTGATTTAAGAATTACGATTAACGATTTTTGATTTAAGAATGAAAAATATACTATTCATATTATTAACTCTTTTCACAGCTCAATTTAGTCTTGCTCAAGAAAAAGAACCTGAAACGCTTTCAGATTTATTAGAAATGTATAATGAACGAAGTGTGCCTTACATTTCGGTTCAAGAATTGGCTATGCCCAAAACCAATGCCATCATTTTAGATGCCAGAGAAATAAAAGAGTATACTGTAAGTCATATAAAGAATACCATTTATGTTGGGTATGATGATTTTCAAATAGATTCAGTACAAAAAAAGCTTCCCAATAAAGACACTCAAATTGTAGTGTATTGCTCTTTAGGAATTCGCTCTGAAGACATTGCAGAGAAAATAAAAAAAGCAGGTTACACAAACGTATTTAATCTTTATGGAGGTATTTTTGAATGGAAAAATAATGGCTTCAAAGTTTACGACAGTATTAATACGGTAACTGAAAATGTTCATATATTCTCAAAAGAATGGAGTAAATGGTTAACTAAAGGAGAAAAGGTATATGAGTAAAAATTTAGTAATGGTTTTTACAAGAAATCCGGAACTAGGTAAAGTAAAAACACGCTTGGCAAAAACCATTGGTAACGAATCTGCATTAAACATCTATAAATTTCTATTAAATCATACTGAAATAACTATTAGAGGTATTAATTGTGACAAAGCTGTTTACTATTCTATAAAAGTTAGAAATAACGATATTTGGGATAAAACTGTTTATCAAAAACATCAACAAAAAGGAAATGATTTAGGCGAAAGAATGCATAATGCCTTCCGTGAGGCTTTCTCAAAAGGCTATAAAAAAGTAGTTATTGTAGGAAGTGATTTATACGATTTAGAAGCCAAAGACATCAACTATGCCTTTGAGCAGTTAAGCAAGTGTGATGTTGTAATTGGTCCAGCTGTAGATGGAGGCTATTATTTATTAGGAATGAAAATCATGCATTCTCAAATTTTTCAAAATAAAGATTGGGGAACTTCGACTGTGCTTAATAATACTTTAACTGATTTAAATAACAAAACAGTGAAATTATTAGATAAAAAGAACGACATAGATATTTGGGAAGACATAAAAGACATCCCGTTTTTAATTAGCACATTTATTACTAAAAAATAAGTACTATGAAAAAATCTTTACTCTTTTTAAGTCTCTCTTTATTTTTTCAGCAAACATACTCTCAATGTATCGAGTCTGTTACAAATTTTGGGAATAATACTGTGCCTGCGTATCAAATTACTGGAGATGTAACTGTAACTTTAAATGCAAATGATACGTTTACATTAGATTTAGGTGCAAACTTCAATACAGCTTCGGGTCCTGATGTTAGAGCTTATATAGTAAAATCGAATGGATTATCAGATGTTATGTTACAAACCGCTAAAATTTCTGATTTAGAAAATAATAGTATCGATAAAATAACTATTTATCCTAATCCTGCGAGTGATATAGTTCATTTGAAAGGTATGACAGATATTGAAACAGAAATTCATATTTTTGACATTTTTGGTAAGCTTGTTTACAGCCAAAATAAAAATAATAAAGATATTGATGTGTCTCAATTCAATGCTGGCATTTATTTATTATCGATTAGTAGTCACGGTCAAAAAACTACAAAAAAGTTAGTGATACAATAACATTCTTATTATATGCTTAAATACATTCAAGAAACCGTTGAATATCTACAAAATAAAGGTTTTATTGAACCAGAAATAGGCATCATACTTGGCACAGGTTTAGGAAAACTTGTAGAAGAAATTGACATAATAAAAAAAGTAAGTTATAATGACATTCCGAATTTTCCAACAGCAACGGTCGAGTTTCATAAAGGCAAATTAATTTACGGCATTTTAGAAGGCAAAAAAGTAATTATCATGCAAGGGCGTTTTCACTTGTATGAAGGTTACACACTCCAAGATGTCACGTATCCTGTTCGTGTCATGGAAAAATTAGGCATCAAAACACTTTTAGTTTCCAACGCAGCTGGAGGCATAAACCTCAACTTTAAAAAAGGCGAATTGATGCTTATTGAAGACCATATCAATCTTCAAGGCAGTTCACCATTAGCATTTAAAGGTGTAGAAATATTAGGCGAGCGTTTTACTGATATGAACGAACCGTACAATAAAGCACTAAATGCCAAATTCAAAAATATTGCAGAAACAAACAACATCAAACTCAACAAAGGCGTTTACGCAAGTGTTGTTGGTCCACAATTGGAAACTCGTGCAGAATATAAAATGCTAAAGATAATTGGTGCAGATGCAGTAGGAATGAGTACAGTTCCAGAAATTATTGTTGCCAATCATTTAAATTTAAAAGTAGCAGCAGTGTCAGTATTAACCGATGAATGCGACCCAAATAACTTAAAGCCAGTAAATATTGCCGAAATTATTGCAATGGCAGCAAAAGCAGAACCAAATTTGATAACATTATTTAAAGAATTGATAAAAACACTATAATTTAGTATGTAGTTATCAGTCCATAGTTGGCAGTTATAATTTAACGCAACTGAATGAATACTGTATACTGAATACTGAGTACTGTAAACTAAAAACTATGAGTAACTATCTTGAAACAACTTACGATGTATATAAAGAAGCTGCACTAACTCCTGATGTTGGTTTATGCTGTACCACTAACCCTATTTGGGAATTGCCAGGACTGAAAATTCCAAAAATTATGCAAGAAATGAACTATGGTTGCGGCAGCACAGTTCATGCTCGTGACCTAACCAACAATCCTAAAATGCTATATGTTGGTGTTGGGGGCGGCATGGAACTCTTGCAGTTCGCATATTTCAATCGTCAAAAAGGTGGTGTCATTGGTATAGATGTAGTAGATGAAATGCTCGAAGCATCACGTAAAAACTTTATTGAAGCCGAAGCACAAAATTCTTGGTTTAAAAGCGAATTTATAGAACTTAAAAAAGGAGATGCTATGAATCTTCCTGTTGATGATAATAGCATAGATGTTGCTGCACAAAACTGTTTATTTAATATTTTTAAAGCTGAAGATTTAAAGAAGGCTATTGATGAAATGTACCGCATATTAAAACCACACGGAAAATTAGTGATGAGCGATCCAACTTGCGAGCAAACAATGAATGAAGAATTACGTAACGACGACAAACTTCGTGCTTTGTGTTTAAGTGGAAGTTTACCAATAGCTGAATACGTAAAAATGCTAACTAATGCTGGCTTTGGCACTATTGAAATCCGAGCTCGTAAACCTTACAGGATTTTAGACCCTAAAAATTATCCAACAGATGAGTTAATTTATATAGAGTCCATTGAAGTAGCAGCTATAAAAGATCCAATGCCAAAAGATGGGCCTTGTGTTTTTACAGGAAAAGCTGCTATTTATTATGGTAAAGATGATTATTTTGATGATAAATCAGGACACATACTATTAAAGAATCAACCTTTAGCCATTTGTGATAAAACAGCCGGAGCATTAGCCTCATTAAATAAAGATGATATTTTTATAAGTGAATCTACCTATCATTATGATGGTGGAGGTTGTTGTTAACTATAAAAAAGTTATGAGTATACATTTTCTATTATCAATCTTATTTTTATTTAATTCCTGTAACGGAACAAATAAAACTATTAGCAACTCTTTTAAAGAAACGCAAAAAAAGGAAATTATTCAAACGCAGATTAGTGTTTCTAACGAACCCAAATCAATTGTATATAGTGAAGAAATTATTTCATCACATCTTGATTCAATAAAAAAAACGGAAGAAGTACCTTTTGAAACTGTTTTAGATTCAATTGAAACCTTTAATCATATTTTATGGAACAGTTTACTTCAAAAATACGTTTCATCTCAAGGCAATGTCAGTTATAAAGGGTTTAAAGAAAGTGAAAAAGAATTAGATGATTATCTAGAATTTCTTTCAGAAAACACACCTCAAAACTCTTGGACTAAAGCAGATAAATTGGCGTATTGGATTAATGTTTATAATGCGTTTACGGTAAAACTCATAATTGATAAATATCCTGTAAAAAGCATAAAAGATATAAGTGGTCCTTGGGATATTAGTTTTATAACATTAGGAAATAAAACATACTCGCTTAATGATATTGAACATAAAATACTTCGTAAAATGGGAGATCCTCGCATTCATTTCGGGATTGTTTGCGCTTCTGTTTCTTGTCCAAAATTACAGAATACAGCTTTCGAGTCTTCAAAAATTGAAAAACAGTTAAACAATGCTACAAAAGAATTTTTAGCAGATTCATCAAGAAATGACTTATCTCAAAATAGTATTAAAATTTCCAAGATCTTTAAATGGTTTTCTTCAGATTTTAAACAGAATGGTTCTTTAATAGATTTTTTAAATACATATTCAGAGATTATCATTTCGCAAAACGCAAAAAAGAGTTTTAAAGACTACGATTGGAATTTGAATGAATAAGATTTCTATAATAATTCCTATTTTAAATGAAGCAGATATTATTGGCAAGTTGCTTCAACATTTGCTTGATAATTCTTTGAAAGAAAACATTGCAGAAATCATTGTTGTAGATGGTGGAAGTACTGATGGCTCCATGGAAATGGTTAAGGCTTTTGTCACTTCGAGTGATTCAGAATTATCAGAATCGTATCGAGAAGAAGATCCTGAAACAAGTTCAGGATGGACTCGTCATAATATAAAGTTTATGATTTCGCCCAAAGGAAGAGCAAAGCAAATGAATCTTGGCTCAAGAAATGCTTCAGGAAACATATTATATTTTTTACATGCAGATGCCTTTCCACCAAAAGATTTTGATAACTATATTATTCAAGAAATAAAAAAAAACAATCTCGCAGGATGTTTCAGGATGAAATTTGACTATAAACATTGGTGGCTAAAACTAGCAAGTTGGTTTACACAATTTAGTTGGAGAGCTTGTAGAGGTGGCGATCAAAGTCAGTTTATTACAAAAAAATTGTTTAATGATATTGGTTGCTTTGATGAAAGTTTTATTATCTACGAAGACAATATTTTAATTAACGAACTTTATGCCAGAAACGAGTTTGTAGTTATTCAGCATAAAATTAAAACTTCAGCAAGAGGTTACAAAAAA
This sequence comes from Flavobacteriaceae bacterium PRS1, assembly GCA_003709165.1. Lineage (GTDB taxonomy): Bacteria > Bacteroidota > Bacteroidia > Flavobacteriales > Flavobacteriaceae > PRS1. The sequence continues at coordinate 28,757 of RDRZ01000024.1, read as the reverse complement.
AAGGGGGTTTGGAAATTACAGTATCATTTTTTAGTGATATATATGAAGCGTTGGTTTGGTGCTTCGGCTGAAGAATTGCATCGCTACTACAAACAACATATTGTCTAAAAATACTGCCCAATACCAATCACCAATCCTTTAGTTGCATTTGGTGTTATCCCAACTCCATAATCTATCCTGAAAATAGCATTATATATTTTTTTGTGAATAAAACGTAAGCCTAATCCTGGATAAACTCTAATGTTCTCGCTTTTTCCAAAATCGCTGAAATCACCTCCTGGCTGCCTCCAAGAACCTGCATCTATAAACACATTTCCTTGTAAAACAAACCAGGTTTTTTCATAAATGGTGTGTCTATATTCTGTATTAAGAATAATAGCTCCTGTACCTCTATCTATCGAATTACCAACACCTCTTATATTAAGATTATTATCTACTGAAAATGGTGCAAATGGCGAGTCATTGTTGCTTGAGAACCCGATACGTAATCTATTAGCCCAATTCCCTTTTTTCTCCTACTCTCTTAAAATAAAAGAAATCATTCCATCCAATTAAAAACTCTGGTAATCTATCATCTCTAGAAAGAACATATTGAAAATTAAACACAGATTTAAACCCAGATACATATTGATAATAGTAGTCTAAATTATTATATTCATAAACGCCCTTATAAAGAAATTTATCTACATTTAACTCTTGTGGAATATCTAGACTTGTAGCTCTAAATTTGTATGAATATGTTTCTGTGAAGAAATTGACACCAAACTCAATCCTATTTTTAAAATCAATTTCATATAACCCTAAAATCTCTATCGATTTGTTACGATATTTATAATCAGCAGTAGTATTATTAAAAAAAAATGGCTCTTGAGTTGTTAAATCTTGATGATTAATAGCTAATCCAAATTGTTTACTAAACAAATATGGAGCTCTAAAATTAATTGCGTAAGAACTATAAATATCTTTTTGGTAAAAACCTCCGAAAATAATATTTTGTCCAAATAAATTAAATTCATATAAACCTAATCTGTAGGCAAATTCATCATCATTTGTAGTATATACATTTACAGAGGGAATAATTGTAAAATTCTCTTCAATATTATAAAACACGTTATATTTGTTTTCGTGCGAATAAAATACCTGATAATAGGCATGCGCTATTGATGGCAAACGTTTTAAACGTTTTATATCTTCTTCGATTAGTAAAGAATCTAAAACAACTCCAGCTTTAATTGATGATATCTTTTTTATAAAAGATACTTTCGTTTTTTTATTACCCTGTATTTTTAAGTTGACAACTAAATACTCTTGAGATTGCACATTAAATTGTACAAACAAAAATAAAAAGAATAAAATGTATCTCATTATTGCGAATAATATCGTTTTATAGTTTCTTCAACTGGTTTGTTTTGTGGTGTAAATTGATTATCATTTTTTCCTCCAGAATTTTCATGATTATGAAACCATTTCCAAATAAAACCACCAGCAAACCAATCTTCATTCCAAAAGGTTTCAAACAATGCTTGAGTTGTGTTGGTTTGTCCTTGAAGATTAAGTGACTTTATTTTGTAATCACTTTGCCAAGGTTCTTTTCCTGAATAATCCATACTTCTATAACCAAACTCTGTAAATAGAATTGATTTGTTATACTTTTCAGACATTGATTTAATTACTGACTTGTGCATTTTCCAACCTTCTAAGCATTGAGCAACAGTTGGTATTTTTTCATCACTAACAGGAAAGTAAGCATCTATTCCTATATAATCTAAATCGCTCCAAAAAGGTGTGCGTTTAAATTCATCCCAATTAGCTGCGTAAGTAAGTTTCCCTTTATAAACTTTTTTTATTTCTTTTATTAGGTTACTCCAATATTGAGGTCTTTTTTCAATAAATTTTTCTAATTCTGTTCCTATACAAAAAAGTTCTGCATCAATTTCTTGCGCCAGCATAGCATATAATAAGATGAATTGGGTATACGAGTTTTCTAAAACTTGCCAATCATCTTCATTTGTCATTTCAATAAATCCCGTATACTCACCACGCCAAACCCAAATTTGTGGTTTAATAGTAATCTTTATTCCTTTTTCTTGAAATTTTTGAATTTATTGTTTTGCGCCTTCTTTGGTTTCTCCAAACCATTGCCTATTTGTATTAAAAACTATTTCAGGATATTTTAAATCCTTTATAAATCCAAATGGCATTATAGCCACGTAGTTTGCATTTACATTTAGTACAGGGTTAATATGTTGTTCATTAATAGGTTCTCTTGAAGCCACAAAACTAACGCCATTGATTTTTTTTATTTGCCCAAAACAAGTTTGAATACTTATAAATAAAACTATTAGGAGTTTATATATTTTCATTAACAATTTAATTTAAGCTCCCAATTTACTATTAATACTAAAATAAAGCTCTTAAACCCAAACTAAATGTTTGCCCAAGGCCTTGAAAATTATTTCCTCTTACAAACTTATCGAAAGATACTTCTACATTTAATACACGTGTTAACTGAAACTTTCCGCCAAAACCTAAAGACGTATAGTTTTGTGTGAAATCATTTCCTAAATCGATTAAAAATACTTGTTTTGCATTAACAAAAATAGTAATCTTTGTTGATGGAAAATAACTTAAAAAGACTCCAAAAGGCAAAAACAAGCTGTTATTGGCAAAACGCTCAGTTACATTAGAATCAGCATCAGCGTTCGTACTTTTTTCACCAAAATTAAATCCCAAATCTACTTCAGTAAATACTTGCCATTTATTGTCTCCAAAGGTGTTATCGTAAAAGAATTTTGTTTCCCAAAACACACTGCGTTTATCTAAATAAGGTGCATTGGCTTTGTCCTTAAAAATTGGCAAATAAACAGAACTTGTAAGCGAAAAATTTGCTATACTCGCAAAAGGTTGTATTCTAATGGAAGGTGCTATTGTTGTCAAGCCACTTCGTGCGCCAGCATTATCTTCAAACTTAAATACATCTAAAGCATCTGCTCCACCAAACGTATTTGAACGGATTTGAAAAATGAATCCAATATTTACGCGATAATTTTCACTGATTCCTGTATAAATCTCTGTTGTATTTGTAAAAAAAGTTTCTCTTGGGATTGTAACAGAGCTGCTCCCTTGGTCTGTACGTACGGTTTGCGTGTACAAACTATTAAAAAACTTAATATCCCACTGCCCTTTGTTTAATAACTTTGAAGGTGTGTATTCTTGAATATTACTCTTTTGCTCTTTAGTTTCTTCTTGTGAAAATACTGAAAATGTAATGGCGGTAAAAACCAGCAATGCTAATGATCTTTTCATTTTATTTTTTAATTTTTGATTATTTAGTTTATTGTTTATTTAAATTCCAGTTATACGAAAAATATGATAGTTTAAAATCATTGGGGATTTGATCGGTTCTATATGTGTTTATAAAGTCAAATTCCGTCATACCATTCATAGTAAAGTCTTCTTTATAATACTTTAAAATTTCTGACCTTTCAACACGTTTTTTTTAGTATTTACTTTTATAAAATTTTCGTTTAATGCAATTTTAGTTTGAGTTTCCAACTGTGCTTCTAATGTATTTGGAAGATACGCTTCATTAATTAAAGGCGGACAACCAATAGCTCCACAAACCAATACAAAATGAAAACGAGCATCTTTAAATTGTGCTCTTAACAATTTATGCTCAATATCGTTTAGAGTAATAGACATTCCTCCTAAACGGTATTTGGTTTTATTAATAAATCCAATATTTTCTAAAGGGGATTTTGTTGGGTAGTTATCTATAATGCCTTTAATAACTGACAAGTTGTAAGCGTTAATCCAAAAGGCATGATACACATTCGCATAGTCTTTAGAAACAGAAACACTTTCAGCTAGTTTTAAAAGGCTATTTAAATTTTCTTGATTGTCATTAATTTTTGAATAGGCAACTTTTCCATTAGATACATTAGTTTTAAAGAATGCATCTGCTTTTGCGAAAAATTTATTCATATCTTGAGAAAATCCTTCAGAAGCAAATAAAACGAACATTATAAAAAAGTATTTTTTCATTTTTATAAATTTATATTATGCAAAGTAATGGTGCTACTGTCGAATATAATGTTAGATAGCTTACAGTTATTGTGTTTTTTAAATATTTTCTTTGTATTCTATTAAGTTATTACCTTTAGTCTCGACATAATATCCAAATAACTGTCAAAAAAATATGGAACACATCGTTATTATTGGCAACGGAATTTCAGGAGTAACTGCTGCAAGACATATTAGAAAATTGTCTGATAAAAAAATTACGATAGTTTCTGCCGAAACTGATTATTTCTTTGCGCGTACTGCTTTAATGTATGTGTATATGGGACATATGAAATTTGAACATACTCAACCTTACGAAAACTGGTTTTGGAAGAAGAATCGCATCGAACTTAAAAAAGGTTATGTAAAGACTATAGAAACAAAATCTAAAACACTTCATTTTGCTGATGGAGATATGCTTCAATATGATACTTTGGTAATTGCAACAGGAAGCAAACCCAATAAATTTGGTTGGCCGGGACAAGATCTTGATGGTGTTATGGGAATGTACCATAAACAAGATTTAGATAATTTAGAGAAATATGCTCCTAATAACAAGGTTTGCAAACATGCAGTAATTGTTGGAGGTGGACTAATTGGGATTGAATTAGCCGAAATGCTAAATTCACGAAACATCCCCGTTACTTTTTTAGTTAGAGAAGATAGTTTTTGGGATATAGTATTGCCAGAAGGTGAAAGTAAAATGATTAACAGACATATTAAAAATCATCATATCGATCTACGTTTAGGTGTTAATTTAAAAGAAATTATTGCAGATGAAAATGGAAAAGCAAAAGGAGTTGTAGTCGCTGAAACAGGAGAAATAATCGATTGTGATGTGGTTGGGTTAACTGCCGGAGTATCACCAAATATAGATTTTATTAAGGATTCTGACATTGAAACAGGAAGAGGGGTAAAAGTCAACCGTTTTTTAGAAACCAATATTCCTGATGTTTACGCCATTGGTGATTGTGCCGAACAACATGAAGCCATAGGACAACGCAGACCAATTGAAGCTGTTTGGTACACCGGACGTATGATGGGAGAAACCGTCGCACAAACCATTTGTGGTAATAGAATAGAACACAAACCCGGACATTGGTATAATTCGGCTAAATTTTTAGATATCGAATATCAAACTTATGGTTGGGTTTTTGCAAAACCAGGAGAGAACGAAATACATTTTCATTGGAAACATGAAGATGACACCAAATGTATTACAGTTTGCTTCGATAAAAATACAAACGAATTTTTAGGTGTCAATACTTTAGGAATCAGAATGCGTCACGAAACTTTTGATAAATGGCTCACCGAAAAACGTGATGTGGATTATGTGATGAATCATTTGTCTGAAGCTAATTTCGATCCAGAATTTTACAAACAATATGAAACTGAGATTCTATTGTCATTTAACAATCAATTTCAAAAAGCATGATTAAGATGAATAGTAAAATAAATCATAGTATGTCTTTAGCAAAACCTGATGCTAATGACCTTAGTTCAAAACAAAAAGTAGCTGTTGCATCTGGAGTTGTTGGCCTTTTCATTTTAATATTGGCTCTCTTTAATACAGATTTTATAAATAATGGATTGTTTTTAACAACCTCATTAGGATTAATTTTCTTAGGCACTATTCTATTCGCGAATGATGCATACTTGAGCAAACTTTTGGGCATTAAAAACGATGGCGTTTGGTTTAAATCTATTTCTTCTCGTGGTACATTAGGCTGGATTTCTGGAATTGCATTAACCTTGTTTTACATCGTATTATATTTTTATCCGAACTTGTTAGGTCTTGGTGGAAATAGTGCTTCAAATACAGGATTAGTGTCTTTATTCGACCCTTTAAGTAAACTCTTAAATGGAAATCCAGCAAGCCAATGGTTCGTTTATGGATCATTATATACAGTTGCCATTTTGGCTTTTGGCTATAAATTTATATTGAAATATCGCCATAATAAATACCAACAGCTACGTACATTCTCTGTAATGTTCTTTCAGTTAGGCTTTGCTTTTTTAATCCCTGAATTTATGGCTCGACTAAATAGTGACACATTTAAACTGCCTTACTACGATTTAAAAAATATGTGGCCTTTAAACTATTATAACTTTGAGCAATATCGCATTGATGACTTCATAAATGCTGGAAATATTGGAATGGCATTATTATTTTTTGGAATTGTTTCCATCTTTGTTATTTCCCCTTTTCTTACTTATAAATACGGAAAACGTTGGTATTGTTCATGGGTTTGTGGTTGTGGCGGACTTGCAGAAACTGCTGGAGATTCTTTTCGGCAATTATCATCTAAGAAATTGTCTGCATGGAAATTGGAACGTTGGTTAGTACATACTGTTTTAGTGTTTGTTGTATTAATGACGACCTCTGTTATTTATACGTATTTAGGTTACGACCCAGATAAATATTGGCTCACTAAAGGAGTGTTTTTAGCTTTAGTCGGAGCGCTTTTAACATTGGTATTTGCAGTAGTTATGATTTTTAAACGTAACGAACTCGGTAAAGATGCTCGATATGGTGCTATTGGTTATTTTGTAATTATTATGGCTCTTTTTAGTATGCATTATTTTAGTAATGGCTCAAACCTATTTTTATTTGAAGCTGAAACATTACGCTCGACGTATGGATTTATGATTGGAGCTATATTTTCGGGAGTTGTAGGCACAGGATTCTACCCAATTCTTGGTAATCGTGTGTGGTGTCGTTTCGGTTGCCCAATGGCTGCTATTTTAGGCTTTCAACAACGTATGTTCTCAAGATTTAGAATTACTACCAATGGCGGACAATGTATCTCTTGCGGAAACTGTTCTACCTACTGTGAAATGGGAATAGACGTTCGTGCTTACGCACAAAAAGGAGAAAATATAGTACGTTCAAGTTGTGTTGGTTGTGGTATATGTGCTGCTGTTTGCCCTAGAGGTGTCTTAAAATTGGAGAATGATTCGATGCAAGGCCGTATAAATCCTAATGAAATATTATTAGGAAACGATGTGGATTTAATGGATTTGGTAAACAAAAAATAGTGAGCAGTATTCAGTCAGCAGTATTCAGTCTTATTTTCTTTTTAGTTTTAAGTATTCATGCACAAAAAACCTATCAGAAAACCTATTTTGATAATTGTGATTTAAAGGAAGAGGGTTGGATAAAAAACACTCAAAAAGTAGATTATTGGAAATTTTATTACGAAAGAGGAACCCTACAAAAAGAAGGTCATTTTTCCGAAGCTAAAGAAATAAAGTATTGGTATTTCTACCGCAAAGATGGAAGTAAGGAAAGTGAAGGTCATTTTGTTGATGGTGAGAAGAATAAATGGTGGTTATTTTATGACGATAGGGGAATTATTAATCACAAATGTCAATTAAAGGATAATCAAAAAAACGGTTATTGTTTTCTATATGAAAACAAAAAAATAGTAAAAGTCGAAAAATACAAAGCTGGAAAAATAATTAAAGAATGGACTGATTATAAGTCTTTCAAAGAAGAAAATAAATTATCTGATTTCCAATGACAAAAATTAAAGTCATCATTCCTGCATTTAACGAACAAGATTCAATTGTAAATGTTATTAATGACATTCCAGATATAGTTGAAGAGGTGATTGTTGTAAGCAATAACTCTACAGATAATACTGAAATAAATGCAAGAAATGCAGGAGCAACCGTTTTAACCGAAAACAAAAAAGGATATGGTTATGCATGTTTAAAAGGGATGGAATACATTGCAAAGGAAGAAACAAAACCTAACATCATTGTGTTTTTAGACGGCGATTATAGCGATTACCCTGAAGAACTTACAAAAATAGTTGCCCCCATTTTAAAAGATGACATAGATTTTGTAATTGGTGCCCGAATAAAACGACTACGCGAACAAGGTTCTATGACGCCTCAACAAGTTTTCGGGAACTGGTTAGCTACTTTTTTAATGAAAATAATGTTTAGCGCAAAATTTACCGATTTAGGACCATTTAGAGCGATAAAGTATGATAAATTATTGGCTCTCAACATGAAAGACAAAACCTATGGTTGGACTGTAGAAATGCAATTAAAAGCAATAAAACAAAAATTATCCTATATAGAAATTCCTGTTAAATATAGAAACAGAATTGGTGTCTCTAAAGTTTCAGGGACTGTAAAAGGAACTATATTTGCAGGCATAAAAATTTTAGGTTGGATTTTTAAATACAGTTTTAAATAATGATTCTTCAAATCTTAATAATAATAATTTACTCCATTGCGCTCATACTTATTTTTTTGTATGCTTTGGCTCAATTGAATTTATTATTCAATTATTTAAGCTCGAAAAACAAAGAAGATAATTCTCCTAAATTCAATTTAAATAATACAGACGAAATTCCTTATGTAACCATTCAACTTCCGGTATATAATGAGCTATACGTTATGGAGCGTTTGTTAAATAATATTGCAAAAATTGATTACCCAAAAGATAAGTTAGAAATTCAGGTTTTGGATGATTCTACAGACGAATCCTTCGAGAATACAAAAAAACACATTGCCAAACTACAACGTACAGGTTTAGATATTCAGCATGTATTAAGAGAAAATCGAAAAAATTTTAAAGCTGGAGCTTTAAAAGAAGGCTTAAAGATTGCCAAAGGTGAATTTATTGCCATTTTTGATGCTGATTTTTTACCACAAAAAGATTGGTTACACCTTACTATACCATATTTTAAAGATAAAGAAATAGGTGTAGTACAAACCCGTTGGGGACATATTAACCGTAATTATTCTATTCTCACCAAAGTTCAAGCCTTTGCTCTCGATGCTCATTTTACTTTAGAACAAGTGGGCCGAAACAGTAAAGGTCACTTTATTAATTTTAATGGTACTGCTGGTGTTTGGAGAAAAGAATGTATACTCGATGCTGGAAATTGGCAAGGAGATACACTTACTGAAGATCTTGATTTAAGCTACAGAGCACAACTCAAAAATTGGAAATTCAAGTATCTTGAAGATGTAGAAACACCTGCTGAACTTCCGGTTGTAATTAGCGCTACGCGTACACAACAGTTTAGATGGAATAAAGGAGGTGCCGAGAATTTTAGAAAAATGATGTGGAAGGTTCTAAAAAATGAAAACATCTCTGCCAAAACAAAAATACATGGCATTTTACATTTACTTAATAGTACTATGTTTTTTTGTATCCTGATAGTTGCTGTGTTAAGTATTCCGATGCTGTATATAAAAAATGAATATGCGCATTTAAGACCCTATTTTTATGTGATGAGTTTCTTTGTTATAAGTACCATTATTTTCTTTATATGTTACTGGTTTATGTACAAACAAATTTATGGAGGAGGTTTTAAAAAATTCATAAATTATATAGGTATGTTTTTAACATTTTTCTCAGTTGCCATGGGCTTTTCTCTTCACAATTCGATTGCGGTTATAGAAGGGCATTTGGGTAAGCGAAGTGATTTTATACGTACACCAAAGTTTAATATTAACAGTATAACAGATTCCTGGAAAGGCAATAAGTACCTAAAGAAAAACATATCTGTAAATGTTGTTTTTGAAGGTTTACTTATGTTGTATTTTGCTTTTGGAATGTATAGTGCTTTTATTGTCGGCGACCAAGGAGGCGATTTTGGGTTATTCCCATTTCACTTGATGTTGTTTTTAGGTTTTGGCTATGTTTTTTTTAAATCCATCAGCTTTAAAACTTAAGAAATTCAAGATTTGTTTAATGATTAAGTATATGAATCCGTTTTAATTGATTATATCAGTAGTTAAACGAAGTTAATGGTTTTTATTCACAAAGTCAAGTAAGTAAATACTTTATTAAAGCGACAGACAAATAATAGTATCTTTGGTTTATGGCATTAAACACCGCTTTTTTTAAGCTTTATAAAATCCCCTTACTACTTGTTGTATCAAGTGTGTTATTTTATTTCTCTTTTGGCTATGATTTGCTAAGAACAGATTACACAAAGCTAATTATACTTTATGTTGTATTGTTTTTCTTGTTTTATAAATTGGTCCAAATATCAAAACATAATCTTAAATTCCTCGCCTTGATAGCTTTTGGTTTTAGAGCCATTTTTATTTTAGCAATTCCAAACTTATCCCAGGATTTTTATCGCTTTATTTGGGATGGACGTATGATTCTTGAAGGCATAAATCCCTATTTATTTACTCCAGAATCCTTTATATCAGTTGGAGAATTTCCATTTGAGCAAGCGAAAGAACTCTATGAAGGCATGGGAAGTTTAAGCGCAGGTCATTATAGTAATTATCCGCCAGTAAATCAATTATGTTTTGTTATTGCTGGATTATTTGCTGGAAAAAGTATTTTGGGCTCAGTTTTAGTGATGCGCTTAATAATTATTACTGCTGATTTTGGCACGCTATGTTTTGGAAAAAGACTGTTAGAGAAACTCAACATTCCTGTACATAATATTTTTTGGTATATTCTAAATCCATTTATAATAATAGAGCTTACAGGAAATCTTCATTTTGAAGCGTTAATGATTTTCTTTTTAGTGTGGAGTTTGTACTTGTTACATTCAGGTAAATGGAAATTTGCAGCTTTAATATTTGCTTTATCTGTTTCGGTTAAACTAATTCCGTTACTGTTTTTGCCTTTGTTTTATCAGTGGTTTGTTAGAAAAAAAAGTGTTGGTAATGAGATTGCCACATCACAAGTTTCACTAAAGGCTCTATGGATTCCTGCCTCCGCAGGAATGACAAAATTAGTTGGTTTCTATTGTATAATTGGAATAACATCTTTATTATTATTCCTCCCTTTTTATTCCTCAGAATTTATAACTAATTACACTCAAACAGTTGCACTTTGGTTTAATAATTTTGAATTTAATGCAAGTATTTATTATGTAGCTCGTGAGATTGGCTACTTATATAGAGGCTGGAATGAAATTGCCATTATTGGAAAAATTATCCCAATTATTGCTGTCCTTTTTGTGCTTGTTGTCACATTTTTTAGAAAGAATAACACAATAGCTGAAATAATTACAGCAATGCTATTGGTGTTATCGTTTTACTACTTTACAACAACTACTGTGCATCCTTGGTATATTGCTACACTCCTTATTTTGTCGGTATTTACCAAATATATGTTTCCTTTAGTATGGAGTTTTGTAATTATATTAAGTTATTTGGCTTATGCCAATAGAGATAACGCAGAAAACTTATGGATTACAGGTTTGGAATATTTAGTGGTTTACAGTGTTTTTATTTGGGAAGTGTTTTTTAAAAGACCCAAATCAAGTTTGGAATTACAGCATCTTTAAATTATTAATCTCCTGTTCTGTCAAAAGTTTCCAATGCCCACGAGGAATATCTTTTTTGGTAAGTTCGGCAATCATAACACAATCCAGTCGAATAATGTCATAGTTTAAATGACCAAAAATTGTACGAATAATAGAGTTTCCTGTATTTTTTATTTTTAATCCAATTTCTCTTTTTGGAGCTTTTACAATATAGCTTATATCTTCTACTGAAATTTCTTTACCATCAATTTTAAAACCCTCTTTGATCTTTTTAAGGTCTTCATATTTTAAATTTTTATCCAATTCTAAATGAAACAATCGTGCCACACCGTTTTTTGAATTGGTAAACTTTTTTACTATGGTTTCATCGTTGGTAAATAAGAGCAATCCTGTAGAGTTTCTGCCTAATCTGCCAATGGGTTTTATTCTTGAAGCAGTTGCATTGGCTACCAAATCCATAACTGTTCGTCCTTTACTTCCACTTGTAGTTGTGGCAAATCCTTTGGGTTTGTTAAGCAAAACATAGGCTTTTTTTTCAGGATTAATTCGTGAGCCATCAAAACGTACATCGTCGTCCAACTTTACTTTGTAGCCCATTTCGGTAATTACCTTGCCATTTACAGTTACGCTACCTATGGAAATATGCATGTCAGCTTCACGACGAGAACAAATTCCTGAATTCGCAATATATTTATTCAGTCTAATTTCATTTGGATTAGGTGTTGCTTTTTGAGGAGTCTTCTTTTTTGTGGGCGTATTTCCTTTTACATAATTTTTTTTGAAGTTACTATTAGTACCACGTAAAGGTTTTCCTTTGCTTTTATGTTCTCTCTTTTTGCTCATATTCATTTCCTTTGAATCCCGATAACTATCGGGAGGGAATCTATTATTAAAATTTTATATCTACACAGAAGCTTCGATGAATGAAGATGCAAAGATAAGTAAAGCTTTGGGCTTTAAAGCACCAAAAGGTCAAATTATAAATTCCAATATTGAGTTTTGGAATTAGTTATTTGAAATTTTTGAATTCTTTAAACTCTACCGTAGATTGTCGTTCTCGATTCACAATAAGTTTAGTAACATCAGGACGTGAATAATGACCTACCACATCAAAATTTTGACGCTCTTCCAACACACGATTAAAATCTATAGTTTCAATAATTAAGCCTTCGGTGTGCAAAACAGGGGGAATAATCCATTCGCCATCTGGTCCTGCAATACAACTTCCTCCATTGGCTAAAACATCAGGTGCATTCTTTAAGATTTTTTTTAAATGTGGTGTGTTTTCTGGAAAATCGGTTTTGTTCATTAGGGAAGATACTGATACTACAAAAGAACGTGATTCACGAGCTATAAAACGAGTAATATCTTTAGTATTATTATCGTTTCCAGGCCAAACTGCAATATGAAGATTCTCTCCTAATCCATATAATGCTGTTCGTGGCAAAGGCATCCAGTTTTCCCAACAGTTTAATCCGCCAACTGAAAATTCCTTCAACCGATGAACTTGTAAACCGTTGCCATCTCCTGGCGACCAGGTTAAACGTTCATCGTAGGTTGGTTGTAATTTTCTATGAACCGATTTTATTTCGCCTTCTTTATTTATATAAACTAAAGAGGCATACAAACTATGACCTCCACGATTTTTAGCACGTTCTATTATACCAAGATAAATGGCAATACTATTTTCTTTTGAAAGCTTACAGATTTTATCTAAATCTCCTTCTTCAATTTGAACAGAATTCTTCACATAATGCGCATGCAATTCTTTGTTAACTTTTTTATCCCATTCTGCGCCTCCAGTTAAAGCCAACCAAAACGGGTATCCAGGAATTAAACCTTCTCCAAATACAATAAGCTCACAATCTTCTTTTGTAGCATCCAAAATTGATTGTTCAACTTTTTGAAGTGTAGCTGTTTTATCCAACCAAACTGGAGCAATTTGTGCTAATGCAATTTTAAGTGTACAATCCATTATAAAATTCGGTTTAAAAGTAAATCTTCATCAATTAATAAAATACTGAAAACACCAGCAACAATAATAAATTTAAGGATATTATGCAGTATCAAATAATGTGTTTTAGTTTTAGATTTCCAAAGTAATAGAAAGAATATAAAAAGTAAAACAACGCTTAAATAAAAGAAGTAATTCATTTTCCCAATTTGAAAGTTGAAAATGAGCAGGTAAGCCGGAACCAAAGTGAATATCGCCAAAATAGTCAGCATTGTTTTCGATGTTTTCTCTCCATATACTATTGGAACCGTTTTATAATTAAGTGCCAAATCGCCTTTAATGTTTTCTAAATCTTTAGTGAGTTCACGCATTGCAATAATCAAAAATAAAAACATGGCATGCACAAAAATAACAGTTTCAAAATTTTTGTAATAGATAAAAACTGCAAAAAAAGGTGTGATGGTTAAAATAGAAGAAGTTAAATTTCCAACTATTGGTAATTTTTTCAGCTTATGCGAATAAAACCAAATAGCAAAAATGTAAAGTGAGAAGAAAATTACTGCTCTAAACGACACATAACTTGCTATAATTACTGCCAAAAAATTAAGCACAAAGTAGAATGCCAATTTCGTGTTCTGACTTACCAATCTGTCCAACATAGACTTTTGAGGTCGATTGATTAAATCTTTTTCCGAATCGTAAAAGTTATTGATGATATAACCTCCGGCAATTGTTGCTGAAGAAGCTAAAACCAGCATTAACAAATTTAAATCAAATACAACTTCTCTTAACGGTTTATTATGTGCTAAAATGTAAATTGAAGATAAATATTGAGCAATAATAATAATTAAAATATTATATCCACGCACCACAGAAAACATACTGAAAAACTTGAGTAGAATGTGTTTTTGTTTTCTTGTGAGCATACTAATACATTTGATGAGATCCTGAATCAATCCCGATAGTTATCGGGACAGAATGACATAAAGTTTAGAAATTATAAACCACCTCTAATTTATAGGCTGCAAGAGATTTTTTGGCAATATCCATATCCATAGTAAACCCAAGAATATAACCTCCTCCACCAGAGCCACAAAGTTTTAAATAATATTCGTTGGTCTCAATTCCTTTTTTCCAAAGTTCATGAAACTGCTTAGGAATCATTGGTTTAAAATGATTTAAAACCACCTTTGAAAGCTGTTTCGTGTTTTCAAATAAGGACTTAATATCGCCTTTTAAAAAGTCATCTACACAAGAATCTGTATATTTTATAAATTGATCTTTGAGCATTTTCCGAAAACCCTTTTGTTTCATGTTCTCCATAAAAATACGAACCATAGGAGCAGTTTCGCCAGAAATCCCACTATCTAATAAAAATACAGCGCCTTTTCCAGATTTTTTTTGTGAAGGTATTCCCGTAGCTTCAATATTATTTTTAGAATGAATTAAAATAGGAAGGCTTAAATAACTATTTAAAGGGTCCAAACCTGAAGATTTGCCATGAAAATACGATTCCATTTCTGAAAAAATAGTCTTGAGCTTTAACAATTTCTCTCGTGTTAAATTCTCTAAAACTGTGATTTTGTTTTGAGCATACTTATCATAAAAAGCTGCGACTATTGCACCACTACTTCCAACACCATAACCTTGAGGTATAGAAGAATCAAAATACATACCTGATTCAATATCTTGCTTTAGTTTATCTTTATCAAAAGCAACAATATCTATATTTATTGTTTCTAAAAAATTTACAAACTTTTTTAAGTTTTTATTAGATTTTATAGCTTCTAAAGTAGGATGCTCATCCGTTTTTAATGCACCATTGAAAAAGTTATAGGGAATTGATAAACCCTTGGAATCTTTAATGATGCCATACTCTCCAAAGAGTAATATTTTTGAGTAAAAAAGGGGTCCTTTCATATAATAGTGTTCAGTATTCAGTGTTCAGTTGCAGGTTTTTAGCTCCAAATCCAATTCTGTCACAAATATAGTGACCATTTTGGCAATGTGCAACTAATTCATTTTGAATGAATTTAAGCACTTGTTTTATTTCGTTTTCTGGGTATAATACATGCACATTTGCTCCGGCATCTAATGTAAAACAAATATGTAAACCTGTTTGGTTTCTAAACGACCATATAGCATTAATTATTTTAAGTGTATTGGGTTTCATTAACATAAAATATGGTAAACTTGTCATCATCATAGCATGAAGCGTTAGTGCTTCACTTTCTACAATCTCAATGAATGATTTTAAATTTCCTGTTTTGAATACTTCTATTAATTTAGAAATGTTATTATTAGCTTGCTCAAAACGCTGTTGGGCAAATGGATGGTTATGCATTAAATTATGACCAACGGTACTGCTTACCTGTTTTTCACCTTTATCGACTAATAAAATAGTGTCCTGATAATTTTTAAAATTATTATGAACTTGATAAGGATATTTTATTCCGAATAGATTAGAACTTCCTCCAATCTCTTTATGAATTCCCCAAAAAATGAGATCTCCTTCAATACTTCGGCAAGCAGATCCTGAGCCTAATCGTGACAGAAATGATGCTTTTTTGTTGAAATATTCTTGAGTAATATCAGGGTTTAATTTTTTTTCAATACTCATTAAGCATAAAGCTAAAGCACTCATCCCACTTGCTGACGATGCAATTCCTGAACTGTGTGGGAACGAATTTGAAGTTTCAATTACAAAATGATACTCCTTTAAAAAAGGAAGATAACTTTCTATTTGTTTAAAAAAGGTTTCAATTTTTGGCTTAAAATCGTCTTGCTTTTTACCGTCTAAAAACACATCAAAAGAAAACAATTCGGTTGGAACTTCTTTTTTTTCAAATTTTAAAGTTGTCGTCGTTTTACAAGTATTGAGCGTAAAACTTATAGATGGGTTTTTTGGAATTTGATGTTCTTTTTTCCCCCAATATTTAACTAATGCAATGTTGCTTGGCGATTGCCATGTAAATTTTCCACTTTCAATAGTTAATTTATAATTATATTTAGGAATAAAATCTTGTTCAACCATTAACTTCTATTTCTTTCGACAAAGATAATAACTTCATCATAGTATTATAATTTCTGCTAGTTGAAGATACTTTCAATTTACGTTCAAAGAAATTATTACTGCATTTTGCACGACCAAAACCTATTAAGCTATAACCATAAACACAATAATCAGTTATGATAAATCCCTCATTAGGATAGTTAATCTTCCTAAGCTCTTGTACTAAATTTGGGTCTGGAATTTGACTTAAAAGAGTGAAATATATTTGCTCTGGTTTTTTATCCGAAAAAGGAGCATTCTCTAAAATAGATTGTATTTCTTTTGGTGTTTTTACCAAAACCGAAACATCAAAACTAAAGTATTCCATAATGGCTTTTTTAATTTGTTTCTCTAATTGTGAAGAATTTTGATTGGAAGCATTAAATATCACATTCACACTTTGTATATAAGTCCTCAGGTTTTGAAGTCCAGACGTTTCAAGTAACTCGCGCAATTCTGCCATCGGAACTTTTTTTGTCCGCTTACGTTAATCCCTCGAAGTAATGCTATATATGTTTTCATGTATTGATATTTATTATTTTTTATTGGTCATCCCTACGGCTATCTGTACCGTTCACTACTAATAATTCTTCTTAATGAAAAGCTTTTTAATATGCTCATTTCATTTATTTTGAAATATGTTGAGCTACTATATAAGCACCTGTCCATGCATTTTGAAAATTAAAACCTCCTGTTACAGCATCAATATTGAGAACTTCTCCTGCAAAATATAAATTTTTATGCAGTTTACTTTCGTAAGTTTTAAAGTTAATCTCTTTTAAATCAATTCCTCCAGCTGTTACAAATTCTTCTTTAAATGTACTTTTTCCATCTACTTTAAAAACTGCTTTTGTGAGTTGACTTGACAATTGCTCTAATTGATTTTTATTCAAATCTTGCCAACGTATTTCATCATTAATATTTGAAGCTAAAACCAATTGTTGCCATAATCGTTTTGGTAACTCGAATTGTGGTGAATTAATTACGGTTTTCTTTACAGGACTTTGTTTTACTTCTTTTAATATATCTAAACAATCCTCGAAAGATGTTTGAATGAAATTAATTTCTATTTTAAATTTATAATTTCGCGTTGCCAACTCTAAAGCGCCAAAAGCCGAGAGTTTTAAAATTGAAGGCGCACTCATTCCCCAATGTGTGATGAGCAGTGGTCCTTCAGATTCTAAATTAACCTCTCTGTCTCTACGAGACATCTCTCCTTTAGAAGGAGAGAAATCTTGTAAAACTTTAACTTGAACATTTTTTACGGCAACTCCAGGAATACTTTTTATACGTTTGTCTTTAATATTGAAAGTAAATAATGAAGGAACTTGGTTTACTATTTTGTGTCCTAAATCCTGCAACATTTCCCATACCTTTATATTGCTTCCTGTGGCAACCAGTAGTTTTTCTGAAACAAAAGTGTTTTGATTAGTTTCAATACACCATAAATTATTTTGGGTAACAATATTTTTTACAGAATGGGTTTTTAAAACCGTAATCCCTAATCGTTTTATTTCATTTGTAAAACAATCAATTATAGTTTGAGACGAATTTGAAACTGGAAATATTCTACCATCTTCTTCAATCTTCAACTCAATTCCTCTTTTTTCAAACCACTCCATAGTATCTCCTGTCATGAATGTATGAAAAGGACCGAGTAATTCTTTTTTCCCTCTTGGATAATTTCGTATTAATTCTGAAGGAATAAATTCGGCATGAGTAACATTACATCGTCCACCACCAGATACTCTTACTTTAGTTAAACCTTCTTTTCCTCGTTCAAGAATTACAACAGTCAACTTTGGATTTCGTTCTGCAATGTTAATAGCCGCAAAATAGCCTGCTGCTCCACCACCTATTATTATCACGTCGTAATGTTTCATATAAAAGATTCCTGCCTTATTTCGACTACCCTCAGTACAAGTCTCAGGAAAGACAAATTTTAAAACCTCAATACAAATTTTGAGGAATATTAACAAATACTGCGTAAATTTAGCATTAATTATATTGAAAATTACGTTGAAGAAAATTCTCCTTTTTTTAATTCTTTTAAGTTTTAGTTGTAATACTGGAAACCTAACTGTAATAGCCGATTTACCAAGTAGTTTAAAAGAAGTATCGGCTGCTGAAACTACTACCTTCTCTGATTTACTTTGGGTCATTGAAGATGCTGGAAACAAAAACCGTTTGTATGGCTTAAATGAAAAAGGTGAAATAAAAAGAGAAATAAAAATCTCTAATGCTAAAAATAAGGATTGGGAAGATTTAACAAGTGATATTGAAGGTAATATTTATATTGGCGATTTTGGCGACAACCATAAAAAAAGGAAAAAATATAGGATCTTAAAAGTTAAGCATCCTAAAAAAAAGACCACAAAAATAACTCCAAAGCACATTAATTTTACATTGCCTATAGACATAAAATCGCTAGACTTTGAAGCTTTTTTTTTACTAAACGATTTCTTCTATTTATTTAGTAAAAATGAAAAACATGGCAAACTGTTTAAAGTACCAAATACGGTTGAAAATCATGAAGCTATTTTTATGACAAATTTTAATCTTAAAGGGAAAAATAATAAAATAACGTCGGCAGCTATTAGTAATGATAACAAAACTATTGCGCTTTTAAATCATGATAAAGTATGGCTTATTACCAATTTTAAAAATGATGATTTTTTTAAAGGCGATATTCGTGTTTTAGAATTTAATCATGATTCACAAAAAGAAGGTGTTTGTTTTAAAAATGACAGTACACTTTATATTACCGATGAGAAATCTCATGGAAAAGGAGGGAACTTATATGAATTAAAAATTGAATAATTTATTTCATTGGTCGCATCAATCCTTCCTGAGCAACTGATGCTATAAGCTTTCCTTCTCGAGAAAATATATCCCCTTTTGCAAATCCTCTTGCGTTTGAAGTACTTGGCGATTCAATAGAAAATAACATCCAATCATTAAAATCGAAATCTCTAAAAAACCACATAGAATGGTCTAAACTTGCCATTTGTGTATTTCCATAATGTGCTTTACTTGCATGAGGAAGCAATGCCGCGGATAGCACATTATAATCCGAAATATAAGTAAGTATTTGCTGCCTAGTTGCTAAATCTAATTTAGAACTATCTCCTTTAAGTTTAAACCAAACGTCTAAAAAAGGAGGTAAATCTTTTTTCTCCATAGGATTAAACAGCTCTGTTGGTTTAAAATCTATAGGACGTTCCATTTGAAGGAATGTCAGCACTTTATCTGGCAAGAATTCACCATACAACTCAACCATTTCACTCCAGCTTTGGAGGTCTTCTGGTGGTATAACATTAGATTTCATTTCAATTTGGTGTTCATGTCCATCTTGCCTTTTATGAAAAGAAGCTGCCAGAATAAAAATAGTTATTTCACCTTGTATAGCTGTAACACGACGTGTAGAAAAACTACCCCCATCTCTAATAATACTAACTTGATAAGTAATAGGTATATTTAAATTACCTGTTTCCAGAAAATAAGCATGCATAGAGTGTAAAATACGCTCATTTAAAATAGTTCTATTCGCAGCGTTTAGTGCTTGTGCCAAAACTTGACCTCCAAAAACATTTGGGCTACCTACATTTTTACTCAATCCATTAAATTGATTTTCACCTATTTCTTCTAAAATTAAAATCTCCAATAAATCGCTTACAGTCTTCATTATTTAACATTGTATTAAAATGAAAACAAATATCATAAAAAATAACTTATGAAATGTGATAAGTGAAATAAAGAAGTTATTAAAACCCAAAGCCGAATTTAAATGCAAAACGCAATCCATCATCACTATCAAATACCGAAATATTTACAGTCATCATATCCACTATATTTAAAAACATTCCTCCTCCTATAGAGGTATTAAAGCCGTCTTTGTTAAAAGCTGGATCCGAAACTAAATCATCACTCACATAAACTCTTCCATAGTCAAAACCCGCGTATAAACCAACATTCATTGGTAAAAAAGTAGTTTTAAAATGCTTAAAACTAAAACGTAAATCCGTTATTTGATAAAATGAAGACTTGCCAGTAAACCGTTGATTTCTATAACCTCTTAATCCATCACTCGCGCCAATAGATGCTGCTTGATAGAATTCAAAATCATCACCAAAATAATATGCCCTTTTACTTTTGTAGCGAGTACTAGTTGCCCATTAGGGACTAATTTATAATCTATTGCCAGGGATGGAACTAAATAGCCGAAATTGTTAGAATTATCAATATTATTTTTATAGCCAACATCTAATAAAAAATCTAAGCCTAACGTTGGAAAGGCTAGATTGTCCTTATTTATATAACTATATGACACTTCAGCTCCAACAAAATGTTGGCGTTCAAATTTTGCATTTGTTTGAAAATAATCTGATAAAAATCTATCTACTGTATTTTCTACTTCAACAGATTCTTAATTCACGCCAAATGACAGCTTACTACTATACTCTCCAATTCTAATTAATAATGGCGAAATTAGAAAACTGGATTTTCTTACTCTGTTATAATCAAGATCCTTTTCTTCTTCTCCAGGATTTGGATCTACACTTAAATCTACTGTTGAGTTACCATACCCAAAGAAATTAATAGTATAATTAGGACTTGTAAAATTAGAATGAATTCCTAGATTGACATTTTTGAACACATCTGCAAATTCTCCAAAGTAATCTAGATCAAACCCATTGGTTGCAAAAAAGAAAAATGCTGAGAGTTTATGTTTTGAAACAAAATTTTCTCCCTCAAATCCATTTCTTAAAAATAAGCCACCAACTCCAAATTTAAATCCATCGTCAGGGTTAAATCCTATTTCAGGGACAATGGCTCGAGAATTGTATTTAATTTTTTTATAATCGTATATATTGGTAAAATAATAATCTCTAAATTGAAATGTTCCTTTCTTACTTTCAATTTTACTAGTTTTAGACTTATAATCATAGACATCTGTTTTACTGCCATTAACAATATTATAAGTATCAACATTTTGACCACCAGATAAACGCAATCTTATTTTTGAAGAAGCAATGCCTTTCACTTCAAAATAATCGTCATCATCTAATCCAAAAATCCAAATCTCCTTAGTTTCATTTGGCTTATACAATCTTTCAAAAAAGAGCGTTCCTTTTTCTCCTTTTATTATTCGAAAGACTTTGACAGATGTAATCCCATTGGGTAATCGTTCTATTTCAAAATAATCATCTTTATCAGTACCTCTTATTGTGGCATATTTATTTACTATTTTAAAATAACTATCTGCAATAGTTTGTAAACTTTCTCGCCTTCCTTGTAACTTCTTTTTGAGGATAGTAATTGTTTCGTCTCTTACTTCTTCTGGTAAATACAAAAAAACTTCATCTATAACTGAATCTAAATGATGCCATAATTAATGGTGTATTGAACGTTGTATTTTTTGTGATCTTAGGAGTTTTGGTTAGTTTAGTTTATGGAAAATTATCTTCCTCTGGAGATTAAATTAAATTTAAAATTTCACAAAAGCTCTTCGAAATCGAAGAGCTTTTTTTTATTCAACTAAAATCTTGTATTCCCAAGGTTTTAGGCTTATAATTTTTTCCTTAAACTCAACTTTGGTATTAGACATATAGTCTAAAAACTTTCCTTCCAGTATATTATTAATTGTTTGCTCTTTTTTAGAAAGATTCGCTATAAAAGTTACAACGTTTCCGTTTTTGCTTCTTTTAAACACTAAAACATTTTTATTATTTGTTGCTATTCTACTATAAGAAGCAGCTTGTTTTCCTGTGTGCAATGCTGGATTTGTATTTTTAAGCTTCCCTAGTTTTTTCAATACTTCAAAATATGGTCCTTTGGTTTTTGGGATTTCATCTTTCTCAAAAAACTTAAGTCTAAAATCTAAATCGTATTCTTGTCCACTATAAATTAGTGGCATTCCAGGCATAACATAGGTTAATGCTGTAAAAGTTTCTTTGCTATCAGGCATACGTTCTTTTATAGTTCCTCCCCAAGAATTTTCGTCATGATTAGTTAGAAAATTCATATTAATATCATCTGCTTCTAAAGCAGCTTTATTTTTATCCATATACGCATCAAATGCTTTAACTGTTTTTTCTCCTTTTGAAATATCATTAAGTATATGATGTACTTCCCATCCATAATGCATATCAAAACCATTTTGTAATAAATCTGGTAGTTCAGCTTCAGCTAACATAAACAATGGTTTTATAATTTTTAATTCTGTAATTGCAGTGTTGAAAAAATCTACAGGTACTTTGTGTGCTACATCTACTCTAAAGCCATCGATGTTGTGTTTTTCCACCCAATATTTCATGTCTATAATCATCTCTTTTCGCATTGCTTCACTATCATAATTTAAGTCAGCTGTGTCTGTCCAACCCCAAGATTTTCCTGTATCTGGATTTATTGGGTCTATGATTTCTCCTTTTTCATTTTGCGTGTACCATTCTGGATGTGCAGTAATCCACGGATGATCCCAACCTGTGTGATTTGGTACCCAATCTATAATAACATAAATTCCGTTTTTATGAGCAGTATCAACCAAGTTTTGAAAATCTGCTTTTGTTCCAAACTCTGGATTTATTGCTTTATAATCTGAAACCGAGTAATAGCTTCCTAAATATTTTTTTCGATCTTCTTCATCCTCAATCTCACTGGTAAACATATCTCCAGTTGCTTTTCTTTTTATTTGTGAAATAGGATTAATAGGCATTACCCAAATCACTTTAACTCCTAATTCTTTTAACTGTGAGATATCTTTTGTAAACGCATTAAATGTTCCTTCTGGTGAATATTGGCGAATATTAGCTTCGTAAATCACAGCACATTCAATCATTTCTGAAGATACTGCTGCTATTTTATTTTCGGTTTCCTTAACTACTTGTTCTCCTTCCTTTTTTTCTGTTTTACAAGAAATAAAAACTATTAAGGTTAATAATACTATTGTTGATTTTTTCATTTTGATAATTTTTTAAGTGTTTCACGCTTTTAGTTTAAACCTACAAGGTTTTCCTCCTTTGATAAATCTTCGACGGACAAGTTAAAACCTTGCAGGATTTTTAATTATTTAATTCAATAATCATAGAAGATTTACTTTCTAATTTTAATATACTTTTCAAGTTGATTATTTTATCAGAAATAATTTCTTTTCCAAATTTGGCATCTTTAATAATTTCTGTAAAGCGGTTCAGATTCAACTCTTGTGGTTTTGGATTGTTATTGATTACAACCATTACCTTCTCGCCTTCATTATATCTAAAATACACATACACATTATTCTCTGGAACAAATTGCATGGTTTTTCCAAAATGAATTGACTTATTTTCTTTTCTCCAATTAAGTAGCTTTTTTGTAAAATTGAAATACTCATTTTGATTTTCTGTCCTTCCTTTTTTGGTAAACGCATTATTCATATCTCCTTGCCAACCACCAGGAAAATCACGTCGAATATCTCCATCGCCTTGAGATTTGTTTCCTTGCATCCCTATTTCGCTGCCATAGTAAATTTGTGGAATCCCTCTAACTGTAGCTATTAATGTCATTACTAACTTATAGTCTTTAATATCCGAATATATTTGATTGATTCTATTAGTATCGTGATTCTCGGCAAACACCAAAATATTATTAATATTGGCATATAAAAAGTCATTTGCAAAATTGTTATAAGCACGAATCATTCCTCTGTCCCAAGATGAAGTTTCATTAAACATAAGCGGAATCTCATCATGCAATGTAAAATCCATAACACTTGGTAAATACGAGTTATAATTATCTATGGCTCCTATTTTACTGTCTTTTTGCCAATACGATATTTGTGCTTGGTCATGCATCCAGATTTCGCCAACAATATTGAAATCAGGATATTCATCCATTATGGCTTTTGTCCATTTTGCAATGGTTTCTTTATCGTTATACGAATAGGTGTCTACTCGCAAGCCATCCAAATCGGCATACTCAATCCACCAAATTGCGTTTTGCGTAATATAATTCAACACTAAAGGATTGCTCTGATTCATGTCTGGCATTGTGGTATCAAACCAACCATTCATGCAACCTTCGGAATCAACTTTTGAAGCATTGCCGTCAAACTGTGTTGTCATTCTGTAATTACTACGTTGAAAACCTTTTTTGCCATTTTCCCAATAATGAATCCAATCTTTAGAGGGTAAATCTTGAATCATCCAATGTTTACTTCCCCAATGATTGGTTACATAATCCATAATAAGTTTCATATCTCGTTTATGCATTTTAGTTGCTAAATTTTGGTAATCTTTATTAGTACCAAAACGAGGATCAATTTTATACAAATCACTTTGCGCATAGGTATGGTACGAATATTTTGGTTCGTTATCTTCCAACAAAGGTGTACTCCAAATAGCTGTTGCTCCCAGTTTGCTTATATAATCTAAATGATTAATAATACCTTGAATATCGCCTCCATGTCGTCCATTTTTATCGTTTCTATTTGCGTTTTCAACAGTATTGTCTGTACTATCATTATCAGGATTGCCATTTGCAAAACGGTCTGGCATTATGAGATAGATAACATCACTTGAATCAAAGCCTTTTCGCAAAGCGGAATATTTTCTTCGCTCTTTAAATTCATAAGATACTGTTTGAATTACTTTGCCTTTTTTGGAAAATGAAATTGATACAATACCGGGTATAATGCTTTCAGTATTAATAGTAACAAATTGGTAGTTAGGATTTTCTGTTTTCTGCGTATTGATAATTCTTATATCGTTTGATATTGATACATCATAATCAGCAATATTCTCTCCGTAAACCATCAACTGCAATTCAGTATTGTTCATTCCAATCCACCAAAAAGGAGGCTCAATTTTTTCTACTTGTGAGAATGTAGATACTGAAATGAAATAGATAAATATGAAAATTGTTTTTTTCATTCTTTATAAATTTAAACTTTCACCAAACTATTAGGTGAAATAGTAACTTTTTTTTTGTTAACTAAAATTTCTAAATCGTGCTTACCTTCTAACTCAAAAGTAGTTTCGTTTTGATACACATTCACTTTTAAAATTTGGTTTCTAAAGTTTATTTTAAACGAATATGCTTCCCATTGTTTAGGAATTTGAGGATTAAAACTTAATTTATCATTTTTTATTCGCATGCCTCCAAAACCTTCAACAATACTCATCCATGTTCCTGCCATACTTGTTATGTGCAATCCTTCTTCTACTTCATGGTTATAATCATCTAAATCTAAACGTGAGGTTTGCAAATAAAACTGATAGGCTTGCTCCATTCTTCCTAATTTTGCTGCTTGTACACTATGCACACATGGAGATAATGAGGATTCATGAACTGTAAATGGTTCGTAAAAATCAAAATGGCGTTCTAATTCTTCTTGTGTAAAGTGGTCTTCAAAAAAATAGAATCCTTGTAATACATCAGCTTGTTTTATATAAGGTGAACGCAAAATCCTGTCCCATGACCATTTTTGATTTATTGGTCTTTGCGATTTATCTAAATTGTCAACTGTAATTAATTCTTTATCTAAAAAACCGTCTTGTTGCAAATAGACTTTATGTTCTTCTGAATATGGGAAATACATATTATTGGCAACATCCTTCCATTTTTCTATTTCTGAATTAGATAGTTTTGCTTTATACATGATTCTTGTATAATCAGAATCAAATTCGGCTTTAATTCTATTTATATTTTCAACCGTATAATCAATACACCATTTTGCAATATAGTTTGTATAGAAATTATTGTTTACATTATTTTCATACTCATTTGGTCCAGTAACGCCTAAAATAACATACTTATTTTTTGTAGTTGAAAAGGTTGCACGTTGCTGCCAAAAGCGAGCAATAGCAATTAATACTTCCAAGCCTTTTTCTATAATATAACTATAGTCTCCTGTATATCGATGATAATTATAAATGGCAAAAGCAATGGCACCATTTCGATGAATTTCCTCAAAGGTTATTTCCCATTCGTTATGGCATTCTTCGCCATTCATGGTTACCATTGGATACAAGGCTGCACCATTTTTAAAGCCTAATTTTTTGGCGTTTTCTATCGCTTTTTCTAAATGTTTATAACGATATTCTAATAAATTTCTGGCTACATTTTGATCTTGTGTAACCATATAAAATGGTATGCAAAATGCTTCAGTATCCCAATAGGTGCCTCCACCATATTTTTCGCCAGTAAACCCTTTTGGACCAATGTTTAAACGTGCATCTTTACCAAGATAGGTTTGATTGAGTTGAAAAATATTAAACCGAATACCTTGCTGTGCTTTTACATCTCCGGTAATGGTGATGTCTGAAGTTTTCCAAATGTTTTCCCAAGCAGTTTTTTGTTGTTCAAGCATAGCATTAAAACCTAATTCAGTAGCTTTTTTTAATACAGTTTTTGCTGCTGAAACCAATTCGGATTTGTCATAATTACGATCTACTGTGTAACCTCCAAACTTATGAATAGTGTATGTTTCGCCTTGTTTTACATTATATTGATAACTAAATGACGCATAATTGGCATCAGCTTCAATATTTGGTTCTATTAAAACATATTTGTTATTAATAAATACTTTAGATTCCATAAAAGCACAGATATAAAAATCGGTTTTCATGGTTTTTGCTTGTATAAAAGCCTGATGATTTTCGTGACTTACGTGTAAGGTGTCCCAAAATTTATCGTTCCAATTGGTGTCTTCATTGGTGATTGCAGCATCTAAATATGGTTGAAACGTAATTATAGCATCACTGTTTATTGGTGATATCTGATAATGTATTGCACCAACTTCATTCAAATTTAAACTTAAAAAACGTTTTGTTTGAACTTGAATTTCAATATTATTTTGAAGCGTTGCAGTGAAACTTCGTGAAAGCCAACCTTCTTTCATATTGAGTTCTCTACGAAAATTTTGTACTTTTTTACAAGCAAATAAATCGAACTGCTCATCATTAATCAACACATTTATTCCAATCCAATTAGGAGCATTTAGTACTTTTGCAAAATATTCCGGATAGCCATTTTTCCACCAACCTACTCTTGTTTTATCTGGATAATAAACACCTGCAATATAACTTCCTTGGAAAGTTGGTCCTGAGTATTGTTCTTCAAAATTGGCACGTTGTCCCATGGCTCCATTACCAATACTAAACAGGCTTTCAGACACTTTTACATTTTCAGCATCGAAGCCTTCTTCTATAATTGACCAGTTATTTGGTTGTATGTAATCTTTGTTCATTTTAATACGTTTCTTTCTTCATTAATAAGGCTGGATAAAAACTCTGAACTGATTTCGGTAAAGTCTTTAAAAACATAATCTGCATCTTTTAAAACTTCCTTTTCTCCAATACCAATAGAAATCATATTTGCATTATTTGCTGCTTGTATTCCTGCTACAGCATCTTCAAAAACAATACACTTTTCAGGCTTTACTTGAAGTACATTAGCCGCATTTAAAAATACTTCGGGATTTGGTTTTGTTTTTGAAACATCATTACCATCTACAATGGCATTAAACGTGTCAAGCAAGTTTACTCCTTCTAAAATAGCTCTGGCATTTTTACTTGCTGAACCCAATGCAATAGGTTGTTTGTTTTCTATTAAAAAACTCAATACTTGAGGCACATTTGTTAAAATTTCGGATTCGTCCATTGTAGAAATATAACTTAAATAATCCTCATTTTTTTTATTCATTAGATCTAAAAATTCTTTTTCAGATAAATTTCTATTTCCCCATTCCAGAATTTTCTCTAACGAATGTACTCTACTTACTCCTTTTAATTGCTCATTCTGTTCTTCAGAAAAATCTAAACCAATACTATTAGCTAGTTTCTTCCAAGCTAAATAATGATACTTTGCAGTATCTACAATAACACCATCAAGATCAAATATAAAGCCTTTTTTATTCATTTTAAATTTCTTCTGTTTGATATGTAATAGCCTTTTTATTCGTGATTAATAAATTACACAAACCTGCAATAATTAAACTTATTC
Source organism: Flavobacteriaceae bacterium PRS1 (assembly GCA_003709165.1). GTDB lineage: Bacteria > Bacteroidota > Bacteroidia > Flavobacteriales > Flavobacteriaceae > PRS1. The sequence goes on along the minus strand of RDRZ01000024.1, from coordinate 445 downwards.
CTGCAACAGTCATTGTATTTATGGTTTTTTCTCCTAATAATCCAGAAACAAAATTAATGCCTCCAAGTGCAGCAATAATTTGAGGTATTACTATAAACATATTGAAGATTCCCATAATTACTCCCATTTTTTTTAGATCAACAGAACTGGATAACATAGCATATGGCATTGAGAGGATGCTTCCCCAAGCAAAACCAATAAGTATAAAACTGTATTTTAAATTTTCAGGTGTAGTGAAATTCATATATAGAAAACCTAAACCTCCTAATATTAGAGAAAACATGTGTACTAATTTTCGGTTTATTCTTCTTTTAGATGTATAAAAAACTAAGATTAATGCAAATACCATAGACGATAAGCCATAAACTCCCATTGCAGAACCAACTGAATTTGAGGATTCTTGAAAAGCTGTATTTGCTATATTAAAAGCTTCGGCTTCAACTGG
>RDRZ01000023.1 GCA_003709165.1 Flavobacteriaceae bacterium PRS1 | reverse complement strand
AATGTTCTGGCTTAAATTATTTCTATGCACACCTAAAAGAGACTTCTTATTCATTATCCAAAGTAAAAATCCTGCTATTACTGGCAATAAAATCCCATTAGCTACTTGGGCAAACTTGATAATCTCTATTGATTTGATTCCTAATGATGAAAATAACACACCTAATATTAAAATAAATATCCAAACGCTTCTAAATTTTTTTGAGCGCATATTGGTACTCCAACCAAGACAACCTGTTGCAACATAAGCAGCAGCCAAAGGTGCTGTGATTGCACTTGTAATACCAGCTGCAAATAAACCAATAGCCAAAAAGTACTTTGCAAAACTTCCAAACAGAGGTTCTAATCCTTTAGCTAAATCGGAAGCATTATTGATATCTTGTGTTTGTATTGCTGCTGCCGAAATAATTATACACATTGACACTATTCCGCCTAATATTACAGCAACAATCGTATCTTTTCTTGCGTATTTTAAATCGCTTTCATTTTTCCATTTTTCTTTAACAAGTGCTGCATGTAAAAACAGATTATAAGGCACTACAGTTGTTCCGATTAAACCAATAATAGTGAGGATACTGTCGTCTGGAAATTCAGGCACAAACATACCTTTAAAAATTTCGGATAGATTTGGTTTAGTCATGATAGCAGTTACTAAAAAAGCAATACTCATGAGAATGACTAATGACACTAAAGCCCTTTCAAGTACTTTATAATTACCAATATAGAGTACTATAAAAGCAACAATACCAATTATAACACTTAAAGAGTTGATAGATAATCCGCTTATATTGAGTGTAGGATTTTCTAGAATAGTTTCAAGGCCTAAAACACCTCCACTAATATTGCCGGCTTCGTAGGCTGCATTTCCAATAACAATAGCAGAAAGAATCAATAAAATTGCAAAGCCTTTTACGATAGGATTGTTAATTTCAGTTCTTATAACTTCAGACAATCCTTTTTGAGAGATAATACCCAATCTTGCAGACATTTCTTGCAATATTACAGTTGCGGCAATAGATAACACCATTGCCCACAGCAAAGCATAACCAAAATTAACACCTGCAATTGTACAAAGCGTTACCGTTCCCGGACCAATAAAAGCTGCTGCTACTAATGGTCCAGGGCCTATATTTTTAAACCAGTTTTTTATCATGAATTGAGTATTTACTGCTAATTTAAGAATTCAATGTGTATGGATTACCTCTTAAATAAAAAAGGTGTGATTTACACCACTACCTTTTTTAAATTAATTATAAATAACATCTACATCTTAATATCTAAAAGCTCTACTTCTATTGCATTTTTATCTAAAAGAATAACCTCATCGAATCCAGCATTTTTAAACTTATCAAATTGTGTTGCTGCGTCACCAATAACCAGATATCCCATTTTACTTGCATCGAGATATTTATTAGCCAATGCTTTATGTTGTTCTAAAGTCATTGCATTAATTATTTCCTCTTCACCAGCGATATAATCTTCAGGTAAATTATAGTTGCTAATATTTTGAAGCATTCTTAACAACGAGCCTTGCGTTTCAAAACGTCTTGCATTCGACTTAATTAATGCATTTTTAGTAAAATCTAAATCTTCTTGTGAAATACCTTCTTTATATTTTTCGATCTCCTCTCTAAAAATTGAAACTGACTCAAAGGTAGTATTAGTTCTTACACTTGATGACGCAGTAAAGGCACCTTTAATTTTAGTGCCAAAAAACCAGGTAAATGCACCATAAGTATATCCTTTTTCTTCTCTTAAAATAAGATTTACATTTCCAGAAAAAGAACCTCCTAATTTATAGTTCATCACTGTTGCTGCAAAATAATCAGGATTTGTTCGAGCCATACTTAAGTAGCCAATATTAATCACAGATTGCTTTGCATTAGGAATATCTACAAAATACAACGAAGCTTTATCTCGATCACCATTCATTTCATAAGTTGGAATAGTAACTTCTTTACTTTCCCATCTGGTTTCCAAATCACTTAAAACAGCTAATGTTTGTTCTTTATTAATATTACCAACTATATGAAACCTACTTACTGAAGGCGAAAAGTTTTTATTGTATAATTCTTTTAAATCGTCCATTGTAATTGATTCTACTGAAGCTACAGTACCACTTGTTGGATATGCAAACATGTGTTTGTAGCCATATAGTAATTTATTAGAAACATTTCTTGCCACCACATTTGGATTAGCAGTTGAACGCTTTATACCATTAACAGTACTCAATTTAATACGCTTAAGTTCTTCTTCATCCCAACGTGGTTCTAGTAAAATCTCTTCGACTAAATCCATAGTCTTTTCAAAGTTTCTTACTAAAGTGTTTCCTGAAATCGTTATTGATTCTCTTCCTGTAAACATATTAATAGAAGCTCCTAGTAATTCTATTTCTTCTTCTAATTCTTCAGGTGTTTTATTAGCTGTTCCTTCCATTAAAATATCGGTAATTAAATTAGCAACACCAATTTTATCAAACGAATTTAATAAGTGACCTCCATCAATTATTAAACTGAAATTAACTAATGGCAGCTCGTTATGTTCCATACCATTTACTGTCATTCCATTAGCTAAAGTAACAGACCAAGAATCTGGTATATTTAATTTTGGTGATTCACCTTGATCAGGCTCAACAGATCTATCAAAATTAGAAGGTGTTTTTACAAACTCATCGTCAGTATCAGCTATTGATACATCCACATTATCTTTAATCTCTTCTTCAACAACAGCAGCTAATTGTGAATCTTTTGCGGCTAGTTCTACTTTACCTTTAGGCACAAAACTTGTAATTACATAATGTTTATCTTTAATATAAGTATTGTAAACACGCATCACATCTTCTTTTGTAACAGCTTTAATGTTTTCAATATCTTGAGTAATGAAACCCGGATCTCCTGCAAAGACATTATATTGAGCTAACTGAAACGATTTTCCTAAAATGCTACTAATATCATTATAAAAACTTGTTTCTAAACCAGCCTTAATACGCTCAACATCTTTATCAGTTACACCATCAGTTTCAAATTTTTGAAACGCTTCAAAAATGGCATCTTCAACATCTGCCAGATTTACACCATCATTTGCAGTAATACGTATGCGAAATGCACCTGCCAATTCCTGAGACCTATTAAATGCGGTAGTTCTTGATGTTAATTCTTTTTCTTCAACTAAAACTTTATACATAGTTGCTTTTTTTCCATTAGCTAATAATTCTCCAAGGAAATCTAATGCATAAGCGTCATCTGTATATTGCTCTAGCGTTGGCCAAACCATATTTAACTGTGCAGCTGTTGCAAAATTATCTTCATGATACAAACGCTTGGTTTCACTTATGGTAACAGGGTGCGGATTGAGTTTTACAACCTCTTCTCCACGTTTTATTTCCCCAAAATATTTTTCGATCATGGCTTTAGCGACTTCAGTTTCAAAATCCCCTGCTAAAACTAAAGTTGCATTATTAGGTCCATAAAATTTTCTATAAAATTCTTTAACATCTTCTACAGTTGCATTTTGCAAATCAACTAATTCGCCAATTACTTGCCAGCTATATGGATGTCCTTCCGGATAGATTGCCTTATCTAACACCCAATTAGTATGTCCATAAGGGCGATTATCCACACTCTGTCTTTTTTCGTTTTGAACCACTTCCTGTTGGTTGTAAAATGCAGACTCTGTTACTGTATTAATAAGAAAACCCATTCGGTCGCTTTCTAACCACATAATAGTTTCTAATGCATTATTAGGGACTATCTCATAGTAAATTGTACCATCTTTCCAGGTACCTCCATTAAGTGTTCCACCTAGGTTTTGAATTTTTTTGAAAAATTGATCTTGAGGAACATTTTCAGATTCCTAAAACAGCATGTGCTCAAATAAATGTGCAAAACCTGTTCTTCCAGTTTTTTCTCTGTTAGAACCAACTCCATATTGAATCGCCAATGAAACGATAGGATCGGATTTGTCCTGATGAAGAACAACCTGAAGTCCATTTTCCAGTTCGTACTTTTCAAATTCAATAGCAAGTGTTTCTCCTGAATATTTTTCAGTGTTACAAGACATGAAACTTAAGAATAGTATTGCAGAAATAACAGCTACTGAACGTAATTTAAGATTGATCATAGTATTAAAATGTTTATAAAAATTAGGCAATAAAAATAATGAATATAAAATGCTATAATTGTTAAAAAACGTTAAAAAGGAATTCTTATAATTTGTAGATGATTTTAATAAAAATTATTCCCTTACACTCCAAATTTCATGTATTGGCTCACCTTTACTAGAAACTCCTATATGATGCCATTTACCGTCATCCATACTATAATTAAATTTCAAACTACGACCTGCTTTAGAGTCATCTCGTGAAAAGAATTCTATATTTTCGGTATATTCACCATTTACAGTTGTGTAAGTTCCTCCTCCAGTTCCCTTAAATTCTTTTGTTTCAGTGTTATACGCAATCCATTGAAAACGTGTTCCAGATAAAATTTTCATGGTTTTTCTTGGCCTATCAGTATCTCTCAATTGTGTTTTACCATCTCTAACTCTTCCTGACATTAACCATGCACCTTGCAGTTTTCCTGGAGTTCCATTATCAATTCTATTAAATATCCTCCTATCACTACCAACAATTCTCAATGTAGTATCTGTGATATGCACTTTAAAACTTACTTCATTACCAACACGTTCTTGATTATCTGTATGAAATTCTACTTTTTCAGTCATTGTATCTCCATCTAATTTCCAAGTACCACCATTAGAGTGAACAAATTTTCCTGTGTCTGCATTATAGATGGTTAATACTTGATATCCTTCAGAAAAAATAACAACACTTTTTAGGTTTTCTCCTTTTTCAGAAGTGTGAGAGCCTTCCCAAGCTCCAATAATATTTTGTGATTTAATTCCAAATGATAATAAAGCACAAATCAGTATAAAAATTATTTTTTTCATGACCCTTAATTAATTATTATATTCTTTAGAATAGCCTATATTTTTCGTTATAAATCAACAATTATCCCAGCCATCCTTCTCTATCAAGACTTCTATACTGAATGGCTTCACTTATATGATTGCCATCAATTTTCTCAACACCTTCAATATCAGCAATAGTTCTTGATACTTTTAAGATACGATCGTAAGCTCTTGCAGAAAGATTTAATCGTTCCATGGCTGTTTTAAGTAGTGTTTTAGAAGCCTCATCGAGAGCACAATGCTTCCGAATTTGTTTGGTATTCATCTGTGCATTATAATGTACCTTTTTTGAATCTTTAAAACGTTTTGTTTGAAGCTCTCGTGCTGCAATTACACGTTTACGTATAACTGCTGAAGATTCTCCATTCCGCTCTTCTGAAAGTTTTTCAAAAGGCACTGGAGTAACTTCAATATGAATATCGATACGGTCTAATAATGGTCCTGAAATTCGACTTAAATACCGTTGCATTTCAGCTGGAGAAGAAGTAACAGGCGCATCTGGATCGTTAAAATAACCACTCGGACTCGGATTCATACTTGCAACTAACATAAAACTACTTGGATAGGTCACCGTAAATTTTGCGCGAGAAATTGTGACTTCTCTGTCTTCTAATGGCTGTCGTAACACCTCCAAAACGCCTCTTTTAAATTCTGGTAATTCATCTAAAAATAATACTCCGTTATGAGATAAAGATATTTCTCCTGGTTGTGGGTAAGTTCCACCTCCGACAAGAGCAACATCGCTAATGGTATGATGTGGAGAACGAAATGGTCGTTGCGACATAAGCCCTGAATGTTCTTTGACACGACCAACAACCGAATGGATCTTTGTAGTTTCCAATGCCTCTTGTAAAGTCATTGGAGGAAGAATTGAAGGCAGTCGTTTTGCCAACATGGTTTTTCCTGCTCCTGGTGGACCAATTAAAATAACATTATGTCCTCCTGCTGCTGCAATTTCCATACAGCGTTTTATACTTTCTTGTCCTTTAACATCAGAAAAATCAAATTCTGGAAACTCAAGGTTTTTATAGAACTCTTCTCGAGTATCAACAATAGTTTCTTCAAGTGGTTTATCTTTATCAAAATAGTCAATTACTTGTTTAATATTATCAATGCCAAAAACTTTCAAATCACTTACTATAGCAGCTTCTTTAGCATTCTGACTTGGAAGAATAAAACCTTTAAAGCCTTCTTCTCTGGCTTTTACAGCAATTGGCAAGGCACCTCTTATGGATTGTAAACTTCCGTCAAGAGAAAGTTCTCCCATAATTAAAAAATCTTTTAAATTATCGGCTTTAATTTGTTTGGATGCTGTAAGGATACCAATAGCTAAAGTAAGATCGTAAGCACTTCCCTCCTTGCGTAAATCGGCTGGAGCCATATTAATGGTAATTTTCTTTCCTGGGATTTTATAACCATTATTTTGAAGTGCAGCAGCAATTCGATAGTTGCTTTCTTTAATGGCATTATCGGGAAGCCCAACCAAGTGATATCCAATTCCTGAATCTACATTTACTTCAACAGTAATTGTGGTAGCTTCAACACCAAATACAGCAGATCCATAGACTTTTTTAAGCATACATAATTGATTTGCTTAAATGTAAGAAAAAATACCTAATCATGCTTAGTGAAAAACTCCAAAGCTCTTTGTTCATTATAATAAATATTTTTTTTATCATAAAACCCAACATGTCCTCCATATTTTGGCATTTCTAAATATAAGTTAGCATTGTTTTTTGCTTCCTGAATTGGATAACATTCTGGAGATAGAAAGGAATCATTAAGTGCGTTAATAATTAAAGTTGGTGTTTTTATATTAGAAAGAAATTGTAAGCAACTACTTTTTTTGTAATAATCTAAAGCATCAATAAAACCATGAGCTTTTGAGGTATATACTTCATCAAAATCAGTTAAGGTTTTTATTGATTTAATTTCTTCAATACTCAATATATCAGTGAATTGTTTTTGTTTTAATTTTAATCTGTTTACTAAATATTTTTTAAATCTGTCATGAAACAAAATATTTTTGAATCTATGTAATTCTATTGCAGAACCTAGTAAAGAACAAGGCACAGAAACTCCAATCACAGCTTTTATTTGCTTTGGAATTATTGAGCGTTCACCTAAATATTTTAAGGCTAAATTTCCACCAAGACTTACCCCTTTAATACAGATTTCTGAATAGTGCTTTGTTGATACGATATGATTAATCACATCTTCTAAATCATCTGTGGCTCCTGAATGATACGACCGGTATTTTAAATTAGGCTCTCCGCTACAACCTCTAAAATTAACACAAACTGCATCAACACCATTGTCAATAAATAGTTTCGCTGTTCCCGTTATGTAAGGTCGTTGTGCATTACCTTCTAAACCGTGAAGTAAAATAATAAGTTTTTTGGTTTTTTCTTCGGAAAAACTCCAGTCTAAATCCAAAAAATCACCATCTGAAAGTGTAATACGTTCACGTTCTTGATTGAAATTTTTAATTTTTCTAACCAACCCTGAATATACTGTAGATAAAAATCCATTTCTGAAAATGAATGGTGGATGATAGGTTGAAGAAATTATTGGCATAAATATTAAAGTACTTAAAGTGTGCTAAAGTTTAAAGTGCCTAAAGTTAAATCTTTCAATTCTAATTACTGTTAACTTTTAACTTTTAACTTTAAATATTTATAACTTCAAGTACTATTTTTTCAAAGCATCCGTTGGTTTTGGTACAAAATGTCCTTTTCCTCCTGCTCTATCATCATCAAAAGTGGTTGGTATATCATCGTTAAGTGTGCGCTCATTCCATGTAATATGTTCTGTTCCATCATCAGTTTTTATCATAGTGATACAATCTTCAACAGGACAAACCAATGAACATAAATTACAACCTACACAGTTTTCTTCAATTATAATCGGAATTCTATTTGTAACATCATCAGACAAAGCAATGGCCTGATGTGCTCCATCTTCACAAGAAATATAACATAATTCACATCCAATACATTTATCTGCATTAATTTCTGCAATAACTTTATACTTCAAGTTTAAATGTTTCCATTCAGTAACATTTGGTAATGCTTTACCAGCAAAATCGTAAATAGTACCATAACCCTTTTCTTCCATAAACTGACGTAAACCTGCTTCCATTTCTCGTACAATTCCGAAACCATAATGCATCACAGCTGTACAGACTTGCACCGAAGTTGCGCCAAGTAAAATAAACTCTACAACATCTCGCCAGGTTTCGATACCACCAATGCCAGAAATTGGCACTTTAGAAATCTCTGGATGCTGCGCTAGATCTTTTAACATGTGCATTGCAATTGGTTTTACGGCTGGACCACAATACCCTCCATTAGAGCCTTTGCCATCAACAATTGGATAAGGTGCGTAGCTGTCTAAATCTATTCCAATAATGCTTTTCATTGTATTTATTAAAGAAATTGAATCTGTTCCTCCTTGCACAGCTGCCAAACCAGGATCTGTTATATGTGAAATATTTGGCGATAGTTTAGTAATCACAGGAATATTTGCGGCTTCTTTAACCCATTCTACAATAGTTTTTAACACTTTGGGTTCTTGCCCAACTGCCGAACCCATTCCGCGTTCGCACATTCCGTGAGGACAACCAAAATTAAGCTCAATACCATCTGCTCCAGCATTTTCAACATCTTTTATAATTTGCTCCCATTCTGTTCGACTTTCCACCATTAAGGAAGCAATGATAGCGTGGTCTGGAAAATATTTTTTTACCTCTTCAATCTCACGAAGATTATCTGCCAAAGGTCTATCTGTAATGAGTTCAATATTATTGAAACCCATCATTCGTGTATTTCTGTAATCTACAGAACCATAACGACTGGATACATTAATAACAGGAACGCCAAGTGTTTTCCAGACTGCTCCTCCCCAACCTGCATCAAATGCTTTCATAACCTGATATCCAGAATTAGTTGGTGGAGCTGAAGCCAACCAAAATGGATTAGGCGATTTAATGCCTCCGAAATTTATTGATAAATCTATCATGTTTTTTTATTTTCCATTTTGTCCTTCGGACATTTCCCCAAAGGGGAAGGGGAAAGATAAAAAGGTATGTTATTAATTATACTATTTACTGCTTACTGCCAACTGAATACTGCCTACTTATTCAGCCAACTATGAATCCCTTGTGCCGCCATTTTACCGTCATAAGCTGCATTTACAACTTCTGATCCTCCATTAATGGCGTCGCCTCCAGCAAAATATTTTGGATTAGAGGTCTGAAAGGTTTCATCATTTACTTTTATTATTGCATTATTACCTGCATCCAAATTATCAATGAGATCATACAAATGCCCTTGTTTAGCTTGTCCTGTAGCCTTTATGACCAAATCGCATCGTACAACAAATACATTTTTCATATTGGTTTGAAGATTTCCATCTATCATTTCTGTTTTAGCGAATTTTACGCCTTCAACTTTCCCATTCCCAACAATAGCGATTGGAGTTACATTAAACAAACTGTCAACGCCTGCACTTATGGCTAAATCGTACTCAAAACCATAAGCTCCCATATTGTCTTTCGAATTTCTATAAGTCAGTACTGTTTTTCGTGCTCCCATTCTTGCAGATTCCGAAGCAGCATCCATGGCTGTATTACCGCCTCCAATAACAACTACCCTTTTTGGAACAACTAATTTATGATGTTTCATTCGTAATTCTTCAATAAATTCTACTGCTCCAATAACACCTTCTTTGTCTTCACCTTCTAATCTCAATTCCCTTGTTTTTCCTAAACCAACTCCTAAAAAGATGGCATCATAGTCATTTTCTAATTGTTTTAATTGCTCTTTTGAAGCAATTGAGGTATTGTATATGATGCTGAATTTTAATTGTTTCTGAAGATACTCTACTTCTTTTAAAACTTCTTCATTAGTAATTTTGTAAGGCGCTACACCATGCACATTTAAACCTGATGGCAATTCTTTTGCTTCATAAATATCAACTTCAAAACCTAAAGTTCTGGCTTCACAAGCGCAGGCAATTCCAGCTGGTCCTGCACCAATTATTGCAATCTTTTTTCCATTAGAATCTCCAACTTTAAAAATATTTTTTTCTGAATTTATGGTTTTATTGGTTGCAAAATTTTGGAGCCTACCTATTTGAATTGGAGGCACATCCTGATGATTATAAACACAAGCACCTTCGCATAACACTCCTGTTGGACAAACAACACCACATACATTTCCAAGCCAATTAGAATCGAAAATTGTCTTTGAAGCTCCGGTTACATTGTCAGTATGTATTTGTTTGATAAACAACGGGATATCAATTTGTGTCGGACAGGCTTTAATGCAAGGCGCATCGTAACAAAACAAACATCGAGAACTTTCATAAAATGCTTCTGTAGCATTCATTAAAGGCTTCTTTTGTTTGAAGTTTTTCTTGAATTCCGCTTCAGTAGTTGGTGGTTTGTATTCTGCCATTCTTTATAGTTATGAGTTATAAGTTCAAAGTTTTATAGAACGCTGATGACGCTGATTTAAAATTAATTTTATATGTCCTTATCATAATCATCTGTGTTATCTGCGTTCTATTAATTATAAATCTGTTAAACGTCCGTAGGTTTCTGGTCTTCTGTCTCTATAAAATTGCCAGGTAGAACGTACTTCATCAATGAGGTCTAAATCAAATTCTGCCACAAGCAGTTCATCATTATCGCGTGATGCTTGAGAAAATATTTGTCCTCGTGGATCTACAAAATACGATTGACCATAGAACTTCCCTAAATTCCAAGGTTTCTCTTCACCTACCCGATTGATACAGCCCATAAAATAACCATTGGCAACTGCATGAGCAGGTTGCTCTAATTTCCATAAATATTCGCTTAAACCAGCAACGGTTGCTGAAGGATTATAAACAATTTCAGCACCATTAAGCCCTAATACTCTTGCGCCATCAGGAAAATGCCTGTCGTAACAAATATATATTCCAATCTTCGCATATTTGGTTTGAAATACAGGATAACCTAAATTTCCTGGTTTAAAGAAAAACTTTTCCCAAAATCCTGTAGTATGTGGAATATGATTTTTACGATATTTTCCTAAATATGTTCCATCTGCATCAATAACAGCAGCAGTATTATACAAGATTCCTGCTTGCTCTTTTTCGTAAACAGGAACGATAATAACCATATTATGCTTCTTCGCCAAGACTTGCATTTTTTCAGTTGTTGGTCCCGGAACAGATTCGGCTGATGCATACCACTCGATGTCTTGTCCCGGACAAAAATAGGGTGTGTTAAATATTTCCTGTAAACACAATATTTGTACGCCTTGTTTTCCGGCTTCTTCAATATATGGAATATGCTTATCGTACATGGCATCCATGATCTCTTTTATAGTGCCTTCGCCTTCTGTCATTGGAAGACTCATTTGTATTAATCCTGATTTTATTTTTCTACTCATTATCTTTTAGTTTAATATTGAGGTCTCGCATCTTGACTGCGCTCGATGTGACATGCTCGACCTGACATTCATTTTATTATTGTCTCCTCGAGCGCAGTCGAGAGGTTTTACTTTTCTATATTACCGTTTTCGATGTTTTACCTCTCTTTATAAATTGTCCGAAACCCGCTTTTAATTTACATTCATTATTTTCTATGGCTATTTTCCCTCTTAAAATAACGGTTTCTGTTTTACCCATGACTTTTCTGCCTTCATAAGCAGAATAATCACAATTCATGTGATGCGTTTCTACCGATATAGTATGTTCTTTTTTAGGATCGAAAATAACAATATCTGCATCACTACCAATTGCAATGGTCCCTTTTCTTGGATACATTCCGAAGATTTTTGCAGCGTTAGTAGAGGTTAACTCTACATATTTAGTCAAAGATATTTTGCCCTGATGAACACCTTCAGAATATAAAAATTCCATACGATGCTCAATTGCTGGATGACCATTTGGGATTTTTGAAAAATCATCTTTTCCCATTAGTTTCTGTTCCCAATTAAAAGGACAGTGGTCAGTACCAACTACTTGTATCAAACCTTGATTAATCCCAGACCACAAAGCAATTTGATCTTTCTTTTCTCGCAAAGGTGGACTCATTACCCATTTTGCTCCTTCAAAATCTTTTTCATATAAAGAAGCATCCAACATAAGATATTGTGTACAGGTTTCTACAAATACTTTTTGATTGCGTTGTGTAGCTTTCCGAACTGCATTCAATGCACCTTCACAAGTCATGTGCACTATATAACCCGGACAATCTGTATAATGCAGCATATCAGTAAAACGTGCTGAAGCCTCTGCTTCAGTAACTTCAGGTTGTGAGAGATAATGATATAAAGGAGATAAATTTCCTTCAGCTTTATTTTTAGAAATCAAAGAATCTATCATATCGCCATTAGTTGCATGAACTGTTACCAAGCCACCATGTTTTTTTACCACTTTCATAAGCTGCACCATTTGACCGTCATCAATCATTAAAGCACCTTTATATGCCATAAATGTTTTAAAGGATGTGATGCCTTCTTCTTCAATAAATTGGATGACTTCTTTTGCAACATCGTCGTTAAAATCGGTAACTGCCATGTGGTATGAGTAATCGCCAATTGCTTTTCCTTGTGATTTTTGTTGCCACGTTTTTAAGGCATTGTGCAATGTATCGCCTTGTGTTTGAAGGATAAAATCGATAACCATTGTAGTGCCACCGTGAAGTGCAGCTCGTGTTCCTGTTTCGTAATCGTCGCTGGAATAGGTTCCCATAAATGGCATATCGAGATGCACATGAGGATCGATACCTCCTGGAAAAACTAACTTATTTGTAGCGTCAATGATTTTATCTGCTGCATAATTCAAATTTTTACCTATGGCAACAATTTGTTCTTCTTCTATATATAAATCAGCAATATAACTTTCGGCAGCTGTAACTACTCTACCATTTTTAATTAAAATTGACATTTATCTATTTTTATTAGAACGCTGATAACGCTGATTTTGCAGATTATCGCTGATATATTTTTAGCAATAATTTAATCATTTTTTATCATAAGAAATCTGTGTCATCTGTGTTCTTTTATTTATACTATTCGCAATCAATAAATTTACAAGTTTTTAATCAATATCTCCTATATTTAGCTCGCTTTTTAAATTCTTCTTAGATGTAATCATACTTACAATAACACCAACTACAATTGCCAAAAAGAATGAAGGTCCAAGGACGTCTAATTTTTCAAAATAAATTCCAATAGAATCTATTGAGCTTATACCAAATTTAAAAAGTGGTACTGATAAAAAACCTGTTATCATAGAAGCAATTGCTCCTTTCTCGTTGAATTTCTTCCAGAATAGTGATAAAATAATGGTTGGACAAAAAGTAGCTGCAATTCCAGACCAGCCAAAAATTACAAACCAAAATATTGTTCTTTCCGGAATAGAAATAGCTACTATCATTGCAATAATTAAAGCAAATACAGCTAGTACCAAAGTGATAATTCTTGAAATTTTCGCCAGTTCTTTTTCTGTTTTATCTGGTTTGTAAATTTGCTGATAAAAATCCCGAGAAATAGCACTAGAAGCCAGCACTAAAAGCGAATCTATCGTTGACATAATTGCAGACAATACTGCTGCAATATATAGTCCTATTAAAGTGAGAGGCATTATTCTTTCAACTAAAAGTGGCAGTACATTTTGCGCTCCATTTCCTAAAATTATCTCTGGATCGGCATCAACAGATGTTAAAAGATATCTTCCGAAAATCCCGATTAAGACTGCACAAGAATCTGTAAGTATTGTAAAAACTATAGCTACCCAACGTCCTTTTTTGATTTCGGAAGCACTTTTAATAGACATAAAACGCACGAACAATTGTGGCGAACCCATAAACCCTAAGCCTATAAATAAAAACCCTAAAATGGTAAAAATGTTAATAAGATTCAGACCACCTTCTCCCCAAATATTTAAAAAATAAGGATCTAATTTTATCAAGTCTTGCGAGATTGAAACTTCTGAACTAATAGAGAAATAGGCAACTATTGGCAGCAATACTAAACCAAATAACATAATTAAACCCTGAAACACATCAGACCAGGCCACAGCAACAAAACCTCCAAAAAATATGTATGCCAAGACTATGAAGAAACCAACAATAGCACCTGTAAAATAATTCCACCCAAGAAAGGATTCAAAAGCAGTGCCTGTAGCATCAATTTGTGCACTTACATAGATTATTACAAATAAAGACAATGCAGTCGCAGCAACAATTCGTAAAGTATTTGTTTTAGATTTAAAATGACTTGCTAAATAGTCTGGTATTGTAATTGATTTATATTTATCGGTTAAGTTTTTAAACTTTTCAGCCATAAAAAACCACGAAATAGAAACGCCTATAACTTCACCAAGAACCACCCAAAACGCTGAAACCCCAACCATTGCTCCTAGACCTGTAAGCCCAAGTAACAACCAAGCAGATTCTCCTGTTGCTCTTGCCGAAAATGCAACCACCCAAAAGCCCAGTTTTTTTCCGCCTACATAATAATCTTTTGTGTTTTTAATGCGTTTTGAAGCTAAGTATCCTATTAAAAAAAGAATTAAAAAATAACCAAATAATATGATGTATTTTGTAATCAAATTGTCTTGTTATTTTTTATGAACGCTGATGATACTAATTGCTTATGATTTAAAATGATTATCTAATCTGCTCTATTCTACTATCCGTCTTCTATTTTTTGCTTTTCATCAATATATAATACAACGCAAACGAAACTATAAATCCCGAAAACCAAGAAACGGCATATAACGAACTCATTGCCGGAATCCATTTTCCACCTATGGCAATAAATGCTCCTATAATTAATGAAATTATTGCAGCCTTGTTATAACCGGAACCTCCAAATGCATAGGCTCCATCCGTTTTATATAATTCTGCCAACTGTATTTCTTTTTTCTGAATGAGATAATAATCGCAAACCAAGATTGCTAAAACTGGTCCTAAAATTGCGCTTACATCTATTAGCAAACCTTGGATCTCGTTTAACAAAAGCCAAGGAAAAATAATAATTCCTATAATTCCTGTGATATACCCTCCCATTCTAAAACTTATTTTTTTAGGAAATAAATTTGAAAACGCATTTGCCGGAGCAATTACATTTGCAGCAATATTTGTACTTAAGGTGGCAATAATCATAAAGATTTGAGCGATAACAACAACCCAAACATTATCAAATTTTGCCAATAAAGCTATTGGATCCCAAGGTGCATCATTTGCAATAAGTATGTCATCAAAATTAATAATTGCAGCACAGGTTACAAAAATGCCGACAAAAGAATAGAGCATCATCGTTCCCGGCAAACCTATAAACTGACCTTGTACTTGCGCTTTTTGGGATGATGAATACCGTGTAATATCGGCAATACTCAAGGACATTGTTGCCCAAAAACCTAACATTGCTGTTAACCAAATTAGATATTTCCAAATTTTATCTCCAAAGGTACTGCTATCCTTTTTTGCTGTAACATTTGCTATGGAAGATATTGTAATATCATTTTTTAATTGCACTTGGTACGTATCATTCGCTTTTAAATTTTCAATTGAAATATTGGTATTTGATAAGTCATTCCATCCTAATTTATTTCCGTTTAATATAAGTTGATATTCAGTAGCTTTCGGTTTACCTGATTTATCTGTAATAGGATTAATTTGAATAAAAGACTGATTTGATTCCTGATAAATTTCGGCAACGGGTTTTTCTAATTGTTTCCCTTGCTCTAATACAATTTCGAATCCTCCAGCATTATTATAACCCCAACCAATTAATACTAATCCCATTACTATTAAAATTGGTGCTGAATATTCTTCTAACCATTTTATGCTTTCGGTACCTTTCCAAATAAAAAACATATTGATAAACCAGAAAATTCCAAAACATACAAATTGCCCAATAGAAAGACCAACTACAGCATCATTACCAGAAATAGCTATAAAAATGGAATAGAATGCCATGCCTCCGAGCCATGTATTCACACCAAACCAACCACAGGCAACGATACCACGAATTACTGATGGAATATGGATGCCTTTTATACCAAATGAAGAACGACCAATTACAGGAAAGGGCACGCCATATTTAACACCTGCATGACCATTAAGTACCATTGGAACTGTAATAATTAAATTAGCAACACCAATAATAACAAGAGCTTCAATCCAACTCAACCCTGTTTTTATCATATATGAAGCCAATAAATACGTAGGAATACAGACTGCCATACCTACCCAAATGGCTGCAAGATTCCATTTTGTCCATGTTCTTTTGTTTACAGGAATTGGTGCTAAATCTTCGCTGTATAAAGGCGAATTAGAAACATCTTCTTGTAATTCTATGATGTCTTTATTCATGTATTGGGAACGCTGATAACGCTGATTTTTTATGATTTAATTTGATTAGTTATTATATTGTTTGAAAATACTTTTCGTTTTAATTCTGGGTTTTTGCCAAAATTTAATAATAAGCCAACTTCAATTTCTGTTGCTTTTAAATAATTTATAAGTTGATATTCGTGTTCTTCACAGAGTGATTCTACAGCTTTCAATTCAACATCTATAAAGATTGAACACTGATTATGCTGATTTTGCAGATAAATTATGATTAGTTTCTAACTAAAATATATCATTTTTATCATAATTAATCTGCGTCATCTGCGTTCTATTTAATTACAGTATTTATCTGCAATTGCAATAGCTTCCGATATAATCTTTAAACCTTCATCCACTTCTGCTTTGCTTACATTTAAAGGAGGTGCAATAAAAATGTAATTCCAGCGAACAAAGGTAAACATACCCAATTCTCTAATTTTTGCAGCCATTTTGTTAGTCACTTCCATATCTTCTGGTGCTGCATTCCAAGGTGTGATTGGTTCTTTTGTTTTGCGGTTTTTAACGAGTTCAATGCATCCCAATAATCCTGTGTTTCTAAAATCGCCAATCGATTTATGTTTACTTTTTAATTTTTCGACTTCAGCCTCAATATATACTCCCATTTCGGCGGCTCTCTCAACTAAATTATCTTCTTCTATAATCTTAATATTTTCCAGTGCAGCAGCGCATAAGGTTGGATGTGCCGAATAGGTTAACCCAATTATCATTGGAGTATCGTTAAAATAATCAGCAATCTCATCGGTTACAACAACACCACCAAGCGGTAAATATCCAGAAGTTAATCCTTTCGCGAGACACATAATGTCTGGAGTAACCTCATGATGGTCTATACCAAACATTTTTCCTGTTCTACCAAAACCACTCATTACCTCATCGTCGATCATCATAATTCCATATTTATCACAAAGTTCACGAACACGTTTTAAATACATTGGAGGATATTTTATACATCCTGAAGAGCCAGATTCACCTTCTAAAAGTATGGCTGCCACACTTTCTGGATTTTCGAATGTGATCACTCGCTCTAAATGTGTTATTGCTCGATTACCACATTCTTCAATGGTAGAAGAATTCCATGGGCAACGATATGCATACGGATTCTCTACATGCACAACATTTGGCATTGCTTGGGCGTCAGCTGGAAAACGTCTTGGGTCTCCACTAGCCGTTATTGCTCCATAAGTTGCGCCATGATACGACCTGTAATGAGTAATGATCTTGTGTCGTCCAGTATATATTCTTGCGATTTTTATTGCATTTTCTATTGCTTCCGCTCCACCTAATGTAAAGAATGTTTTGGTTAAATTTCCGGGTGTAATTTCTGCTATTTTTTTTCCCAAACGACCACGAACATCGGTTGCCATTCCAGGATATACATAACTCACCTCTTTCATCTGTTTTACTACAGCATCTGTAATGCGCTGATTGCCATGACCAATATTTACATTCATAAGTTGCGAAGAAAAATCGAGGTATTTTTTACCTTCTCTATCGTAGATATAAGACCCTTCGGCATACGATGCATTTATAGGGTTTAGATTACCTTGTTTTGTCCAAGAAAAAAGTGTGTAATCGAGATTGTTTTTTATGATTTCGTCGTTCATTTAGTTAGTTTTATTTTATCTCGCTAAGACGCAAAAAAAGGCGCAAAGTTTTTCTTTGTGAAACTCTGTGTATTCTTTGTGTTTCTCAGTGTTATAACTTATTGTTGTTGAGCTTATTTCAATTTCAACATTTAGTTTTATTTTATGAGATTCCTTCCCGATAGCTCCCGATAATTATCGGGACGGGATTCGCAGGAATTTGTTAACTCATCCAATTGGTTTGTGCTTCCGGGTTCCATTTGATGGTTGTTTTTTTACATTGTGTCCAGAATTCGATAGAGCTTCGTCCTGTAATATCGCCAACTCCAAATTTTGATTCGTTCCAACCACCAAAAGAAAAAGGTTCTCTTGGTACAGGAACTCCAATATTTACACCAATCATTCCTGCGCTTGCACGATCCATAACTTGTTTTGCTAACCCTCCGCTTTGTGTAAACACTGCAGCAGCATTACCATAATTAGAACCATTTTCGATTTCTATGGCTTCATCTAAATCTTTAGCTCGTATAATTGAAATTACCGGACCGAAAATTTCTTCTCGGGCTACTGACATATCAGTCGTAACATAATCTATAATTGTAGGTCCGACGTAAAATCCGCCTTCTTTTCCTTCGACAGTTGTATTTCTTCCATCAAGTAAAATTTTAGCACCATCTTTTTCCGCTTCAGCGATATAATTTTCAATGCGCTCTTTTGCAACTGCACTAATTACCGAACCTAAATTCTTGCCTGGGACTAATTTTTTAGCTTCCTCCACCATTCTATCTATAATGTGCTGAATTTTATCCACACCAACCATAACTGAAGCTGCCATACAACGCTGACCTGCACAACCAGACATTGAAGCCACAACGTTAGAGGCTGTCATTTCCGGGTTGGCATCTGGAAAAACCAACAAGTGATTTTTTGCGCCACCAAGTGCTACACATCGTTTTAATGATGAAGTTGCACGTTTATAAACAATTTTTGCCACTTTGGTAGAACCAACAAACGAAACTGCCTTGATATCTGGATGGTCACATATTGCCTCAACAACTTCTCTTGCTCCATTTACAATATTAAAAACGCCATCGGGAAGTCCAGCTTCTTTCAACAATTCTGCCATTCGCACTGTACTTAAAGGCACAATTTCAGAGGGTTTCATAACCATAGTATTTCCCAATACTAAAGCATTTGGCATCGTCCAATGTGGTACCATATTAGGGAAATTAAAAGGTGTAATCGAAGCTACAACTCCAAGTGGTTTACGTTCGATTCTACACTCAACCCCTTTACTTACTTCCTGCACTTCGTTAACAACTATTTGTGGCATAGAAACTGCAAACTCACAGAGTTCTATACTTTTATCAACTTCGGCTTTGGCTTCTCCATAGGTTTTACCATTTTCGAGTTGTACTAATTTTGTAAGTTCGTCAATGTGCTTTTCGAGAAGTGTTCTATATTTAAAAAAGATTTGAACACGATCTTTAAGTGTCATTCCTGACCAACTGGGAAATGCTTTTTTTGCAGCTAGTACCGCTTTGTCAACATCACTATATGTTGAAAGTGGTAATGTAGAAATAACGCTTCCATCTATTGGGCTTATGACATCCATAGACGATAGATCATTTCTCCCGATAATTGATTGGACGAATTGACCATTTATATAATTTTTAACTTCGGAAAGTTCTGCTGTTAGATTCATTATAATTATTTTTTTAGACAAAAAAGAATACACTAATCAATTATCATTTTAGTTGATAATTTCTAATTGTATTCTAACTCAAATATATGAAATATATATGATTTTAATCTTTATTGATAAGTGAATAATACAGAATTTATATATTTGTAATAAGATATTGCTTTGCAGAGGAGCTGTGCTATTCTGTTTGCCATTTTTCGGTTCGGATTCAATGTCAATTCTACTGTCTGAAGCAGTATTTTTACCTATAAAAAGCATCATGAATATTTAAAATGATATTGTTATAAAAATCAAACCTTATTTTAAATTGTTTGTCATTTGCTAATTTAAAAAACCAATCTGTTTTAGTTAAATAATCCTCACTATCTCTATACATTCCATATTTTGATATTTTATATTCTTTTATCTCATTCATTCGCTCAACCATTATGTTTATTAAACGAATTGGAATTGTTTCATCAATAGTTTTTAAATATAGACCATGATTTAACGATGCCTTTATATCATTAAAAGCAATATTAAACCTTCCATAGTCTTCTTCAAAGTTTGGATTATCCTTTAGATATTGCTTTAATATATCGTCTGAATTATCACTCATAAATCCTTTGACAGGTGTAAATTTATTTCGAATAAAATTAGAAGAATTTAAAAACCCAAACCCTCATTTTAATTAGAATTTTTGCACAAAATAATTTGTTGAAAACTGAAAGTTGTTAACAAATCTTACTTTTCCTACGTGTTTTTTAGAAACCTTTATTGAAATTAAGTAAAAAAACACAGACTCATGCTTTCGCAGAAATGACAATTTAAACCTCTAAAGAAGTAAACTTGAAATTAGTACCGTCAAACAATCCTTTATCGCTTAATTTTAACGAAGGAATCACCAATAAAGCCATAAACGAAAGCGTCATATAAGGCGCGTGAAGTGTACTTCCCATTTGTTTTGCCATTTTGTCTAATTGTGCGTATTGTTTGCCAATAGTTTCGCCATCTTTATCACTCATAATTCCGGCAACAGGAAGCGAAACGACTTTTTCTTCTGAATTAGAAACAGCACAGATTCCGCCTTTATTTTCAATAATTAAATTAACAGCTTTACAAATAGCTTCATCTGAAACACCAACTGCAATAATGTTATGCGAGTCGTGACCAACAGAAGAAGCAATGGCACCTTCTTTTAATCCAAAATTATTTATGAACGCAATAGATGGCTTCTGGTTATTATAACGATTAACAACTGTTATTTTTAAAATGTCTTTATCAACATCTGAAACTAAATTTCCATTAAAATTTGAAGCGTTAACGATAAGTTGGTTGGTTACTAATTGCCCTTCTAAAGCTTCAATAACGCGAATTTGTTTGGCAGACGATTCAAACCTAAAATCTGAGACTTGTTTTTTATTAGTGTGGAAATTATTCAGAATTTCAAAAGGAACAGATTTAATTAGAGATATTCCATTATCAAATACTAATTCACCATTAATGTATGTTTGCAATGCTTTAAAATTTGTTAAGTCTTCAACTACTGTAAAATCTGCAAAATCGCCTTCTTGCAATACACCAACAGCGAGGTTATAATGTTTCACAGGATTGATGCAAGCCATTTGAAGGGTTTTAAAAATATCCATTCCTTTAGCAATTGCACGTGCACATAAATTATTGATATGGATTACTAATAAATCATCTGGATGTTTATCGTCACTACAAAACATCATATTTTCAAAATGCTCTGGAAGTAAATCGATAAGAGCTTCAAAATTTTTAGCAGCAGAACCTTCTCGAATTAAGATTTTCATGCCTTTCTGTAACTTCTCTAACCCTTCTTCGTAGGTAAAACATTCATGGTCTGTAGAAATCCCTGCATTAATATATTTGGTAACATCATCTCCTCTTAATCCCGGAGCGTGACCATCTACAGGCTTATTATAATATTTTGCCCAAGCAATTTTTTTTAACACTTCTTCGTCATCGAACAGCACACCTGGATAATTCATCATTTCGGCGAGATATTTAATATCTGGATTTTTAAGAAGTTCTTTTATACCTTCAGAATCAATAGTTGCTCCAGCCGATTCAAAACTTGTTGCAGGTACGCAGGAAGGTGCACCAAAATTAAATTTGAAGGGTACTTTTTTTCCGTTATCAATCATGAACTCTACGCCTTCTACTCCAAGCACATTTGCAATTTCATGAGGATCGGAAACAGTGGCTACAGTGCCATGTTTTACAGCCAAACGGGCAAACTCACTTGGCACTAACATTGAGCTTTCGATATGAATATGCGCATCTATAAAACCCGGAAGAATGTAGTGTTCTACATCGTGTTCTTTTTCTACAATTGAAGTAATCTTTCCATCAACAACTGTGATTTCTCCTTTGTAAATACGCTTGCTTTGTATATCGACTATTTTGCCTTGTAGTTTCATCCCATTCTGTCCTTCGGACATCTCTCCAAAGGGAAAGAATTTATTTAAGTATTATTTTTAAAATTTTTTTTGTGCTTTCTGTAACTTTAAAACGGTCGTCTGGTCTTCTGTTAATTACCCAAACAATATCATCTCCTGAACATAACAACAACACATTTTCTTTTTCAATTAAAGATAATTTTTCGTCTTTAAAAAACTTGCTTAATTTTTTTTTTCCTTTCATTCCAAACGGATAAAAATAATCGCCTTCTTGCCATTGTCTCACTGTTAACGGAAATTTTAATACTTCTTTATCTACATAAATAGTTGATGCGTTTAATTTGTTTAGTTGTTTAGTTGTTTCTAAAAATAATGTTCCTAAAGGTGTTTTAAATTGTTTTGTGCTTTCTTCAATTAAATAGCTCTCGACTGCGCTCGAGTGGACATTTTTGTTTAATTGAGATAACAATAAACAACCTCTATCTTTAATTAAACGATGGGTTGCTGACACTACGTATTTTCCTGATTGTGCTTCTAATAAATCATAAATATCATTCCACTGCGTAAAATTATAGTCTTTTAAAAGTTCGTATAAATAGGCTTTTGGATTGGATAATTTAACGATTTCAGCAATATTGAAATTCATATTATCGTCATTAATATCTTCAATAACCTGATTAGAAATGGCATCAATCCTATCGTCAATAATAACTTTAGAGTCTTGTAAATGCGCAATAGTTTTATTGAAATTTTGAAGCAATTGAGGATTTACTTCCTTAAACTTAGGAATAACCTCGAGTCGCAATTTATTGCGTAAATATTTAGTAGAAGCATTGCTATTATCTTCTCTCCAATGCAAATTTTCCGCTCTAGCGTATTGCTCAATATCTTCTCTTGAAAATGGTAATAGAGGACGAACAACATTTTCATTTATTTCAGGAATTCCCGTTAATCCTTCAATTCCAGTTCCTCTTGAAAGGTTAATTAAAAAGGTTTCCAGATTATCATCGGCATGATGTGCTGTTAAAATATAATCAAATTGTAACTGTTCTGCCAACTCGTTAAACCAATTATAACGCAACTCACGAGCTGCCATTTGAATTGATAATTTATTCTCTTGAGCATAAGCCAAGGTGTCAAAACATTCAATAAAGCATTCCTTATTCAAATCTTTAGCAAGTTGTAATACAAAGCTCTCATCAGCATCGCTCTCTTTTCCTCTTAAATTAAAGTTACAATGTGCTAAAGCAAAATCCAATTTTAATTTATGACATAAATGTGTTAGAACCACACTGTCTAATCCTCCGGAAATAGCAATGAGAAGTTTGCTTTCTTTAAGGAAATTAAGGTTTTTGTTGATATGTTTTTGGAATTTTTCTAACACGTTTCAAAGTTAGTATTTATTTTCAGACACTAATTCACGAATTTACACGAAGTATTTGTTTGTTTTATTCTCACAAAGTAGCAAAGATGCAAAGTGATTACTGCAAACTACGACAGAATACTGGAAACTGAAGACTTAACACTAATTCTCCAAAACTTCACGCATTGCTTTTGCTTTTATTAAACACTCTTCGTATTCTTTTAAAGAGTCGCTTTTTGCTGTTATAGCTCCACCAACTGAATATGATACATATTGTTTAGTTTCATTATATAAAATACCGCGTATCACAACATTAAAATCGAAGTTACCATTGGGTTCAAAATAACCAACTGCTCCAGAATACAAGCCTCGCTTTGTTTCTTCTAACACTTCAATAATTTGCATTGCTGAAATTTTTGGGGCTCCTGTCATACTTCCCATGGGAAACGTAGTTCTCAAAACATCAACAGAATGCACAGATTCATCAACTTTTGAAACCACAGTCGAAATCATTTGATGTACTTGCTTGTATGAATAAATTTTGCATAATTCCTGAACTTTTACGCTTCCACTTACAGCTGTTTTGGCTAAATCGTTGCGTACTAAATCTACAATCATAATATTTTCGCTTCGCTCTTTTTTGTCTTTAAATAGGTCTTGTTTTAGCTTTTTGTCTTCTTCTAAATTTTCTGACCGTTTTGCTGTTCCCTTAATAGGTTGGGAAATAATAGTGCTGCCTTCTTTTTTTAAATAACGTTCTGGAGAGGCAGATAGCAAATATTTATTATTGAGTTTTAAAAATGTTGCAAATGGTGGTTTGGAAATAGAATTGAGCTTTAAATAAGTTTCTAACGGATTAATTAATGTATTTTCAGCATAAAATTCCTGACAAAAATTTGCTTCGTATATATCGCCACGATGAATATGTTGCAATATTGTATTTACTTTTTCAAAATATTCGTCTTTGTGAATTCGGAGTTTGATTTTAATTGGATTATTAGACTGTTTGATGCTTAGATTATTAGATCCTCTAATTGCCTGCAAGTCTGTTTCAATTTCATCATCAACATCATGTAAATATTGAACTTCAACAGTATTTCCTTTAAATAAAAACAGCTTCTTTGGCTGGAAAAAATAAAGGTCTAGAAATTGCAAACCATCATAATTATTAGATTGTAAATCTTCAATATCATTCTTTAAATCGTAAGTGAGATAGCCAAAAATCCAATCGTTAGTAATAGATTGGTATTCTTTTAATTTATCGAAAGCATTTTGACAATCGGTTAGAATACTTGTAAATGCATCAACAGCTAAAATTGCATCGTAATTGGAATATTTCTGAAGATAATTATTTGAATCCAACCAAACTACATCGTTAAATTGTTGTGCCCAATTAAGTATTTGCTGTTTGAATTCTTCAGCATTTAAGATCTTATGAATTTGAGTTGTTCTCAATCGGAAAATATTAGAGGCAAATTACCGAAATTTAATATTGATATGAAGGATAAATATTTTTAACTTCAATTAAAAAGATTCCTTCCCGATAATTATCAGGATTCGCAGGAATGACAAATTGGATTATTCATTTATCTTTGCCTATTAATTATAAAAAGATTTCTGCTTTACTGAAACAAGTTCAGTATAAATGGCAGAAAATAAATATGACTTTTCAAGATTTAAACTTAAACACACCATTATACAACGCTTTAGACGATTTAGGGCTAACAACTCCTACTCCAATTCAGGAAAAATCTTTTAATGTTATTGGTTCTGGTAAAGATGTTGTTGGTATTGCACAAACAGGAACTGGAAAAACCTTTGCATATATGTTGCCTATTTTGAAGAATTTACATTTTTCACAACAACAAAATCCAAGAGTTTTAATATTAGTCCCAACACGAGAATTGGTTGTACAAGTTGTTGACGAGATTAAAAAGTTAACTAAATATATTAATGTGAGAGTGCTTGGAGTTTATGGAGGCACTAATATTAATACTCAAAAACAAGCAGTTGTTGAAGGTTTAGATATTTTAGTTGCGACAACTGGACGCTTGTACGATCTTGCTGTTAGTCATGTGCTTCAATTAAAATCTATTCAGAAGTTGGTGATAGATGAAGTAGATGTGATGTTAGACCTCGGATTTAGACATCAGATAATAAATATTTTCGATATTCTTCCACAACGCAGGCAAAACATTATGTTTTCGGCAACGATGACTTACGATGTTGATGCTATAATTAACACTTTTTTTGTAAATCCGATACGCATTTCGGTAGCTGCATCTGGAACACCTTTAGATAATATTGCACAACAACGCTATAATGTTCCTAATTATCATACCAAAGTAAATTTGACAAATCATTTACTTCAAGATAAAGAAACATTTAATAAAGTGCTGATTTTTGTTGCTTTTAAACGTATGGCAGACCGATTGTTTGAAGATTTAGAAATCATTTTTAATGACGAATGTTGCGTGATACATTCTAACAAAACACAAAACTACAGATTGCGAAGTATTGAGCAATTCAGAGGAGGAGAAAATCGTATTTTAATTGCTACAGATGTTATGGCTCGTGGATTGGATATTGACAATATTAGTCATGTTATAAATTTTGATACGCCAGATTTTCCTGAAAATTATATGCACAGAATTGGTAGAAGTGGACGTGCTGAAAAGGAAGGTAATTCACTACTTTTTTCAACCGAAAAAGAACAAAAAGGTTTACAGCTTATAGAGGATTTAATGCAAATGCAGATTCCGTTAATTGACTTCCCAGAAGATGTGGAAGTTTCTAAAGAGCTTATAGAAGAAGAAATTCCGAAAATAATAGAGCATCATAATCCTACAAAAAGAAAATTTAACGAAGATGCGCCTGGACCAGCTTTTCATGAAAAGAAAGACAAGAATAAAAAAGAAAATTTAGGAGGCTCTTATAAATTTAAGATTGCGGCGAAATATAAAAAACCTAAAACACGTGGCGATAAAAATTATAACAGACGTAATAAAAGGAAATAGTTTTCAGCAATCAGTGTTCAGTAGCAGTTAGCAGTATATCTATGTTAATTTTATTTTAAGGTTTTTTACATAAGTAATTTATAAATTAGCAAAAACATTAATTAGTATGAAAACACAACTTACATTTATATTTATTGCTTTTTTTATAGTTTCGTTTAGTTCAAATTCGTCATTAAGATGGAATGCTACTGGACATCGTACTGTTGGCGAAATTGCAGAAAACTATTTAAAATCAAGTACAAAACGAAAGATTAAAAAACTGCTTAATGGTAAATCATTGGCATTTGTTTCAACTTATGCTGATGAAATAAAATCGGATAACCGCTACAACGATTTTTATACCTGGCATTATGTAAATATGCCATTAGATTCTAATTATGAAGAATCCGAAAAAAATCCAAAAGGAGATTTATCAACAGGAATTGCTCATTGTATAAAAGTAATTAAAGACGAGAATTCTAGCAACGCTGACAAAGTATTTTACCTAAAATTGCTTGTTCATTTTATAGGTGACTTGCATCAACCAATGCATGTTGGACTTGCAGAAGATAAAGGTGGTAACGACTTTAAACTGAAATGGTTTTATAAAAACACAAATTTACATCGCGTTTGGGATACCGAAATGATAAATGGTTACAATATGAGTTATACTGAATTGGCTAAAAATGCAGATATTTTAACAAAAGATCAAGTAAAAGCTATACAAAGAGGAACTGTAACAGATTGGGTTAATGAAACTCATCAATTAACCAAAAAAGTATATGCATCGGTTAGTGAAGGCGAAA
This sequence comes from Flavobacteriaceae bacterium PRS1, assembly GCA_003709165.1. Classification (GTDB taxonomy): domain Bacteria; phylum Bacteroidota; class Bacteroidia; order Flavobacteriales; family Flavobacteriaceae; genus PRS1. Next base: position 7,526 of record RDRZ01000023.1, on the reverse strand, counting down.
ATTTACGTTATCTCTATTCTTACGATCATTTTAAAACTGTACGTTCACAATTACAAATTGCTGGAATTAGGTTAGCAAAGGTTTTGAATGATTTGTTTTAACAAATCCTATATTTATTTTCGTATCTTTAATGATTAAATTGGCTGTTAATCAAATATTTATGGTTATGAAAAAAATTATATTCGTTACCGCGGGATTACTTCTTTTTACATTTTCTTGTAAAGATTCTAAAAATGAAACTGAAATAGTTGCAAAATCACCACCAACATCAAAATATGCTTGTGTACCACAAATTACAGATGCCGAATGGTATAAAAAAGATAATGTTGCGCCATTACTTCCTGGATTAGATGCCGTTAATTATCCTATAACTACAAAAGATACTTTAGTACAACGCTATTTTAATCAAGGTATGACTTTAGCTTATGGTTTTAATCATGCTGAAGCAGCGCGCTCATTTTATTATGCATCAAAATTAGACCCAAATTGTGCTATGGCATTTTGGGGTTATGCCTATGTTTTAGGTCCAAACTATAATGCAGGAATGGAAGATGATAACTACCAACGCGCTTATGAAGCTATTCAAAAAGCAAAAGCACTTTCGATAAACGCTACCAAAAAGGAACAACAGTTTATAGCAGCAATGTCTTTACGTTATGTTGCAGAACCACCAGAAGACAGAAGTCAGCTTGACATTGTCTACTCTAAAGCTATGAAACTATTGTATAAACAATATCCGGATGATACCGAAATAAGTGCCTTATATGCGGAATCGATTATGAATTTACATCCATGGGATCTATATGATAAAGAAGGTATTGCAAAATCATGGACACCAGAAATCACAACACTTTTAGAAACTTTAATAGAAAAAAATCCGATGCATCCCGGAGCACATCATTTTTATATACATGCTGTAGAAGCATCAAACACTCCTGAACGTTCAAATGGTTCTGCAAAAGTTTTTGATGATGGATTAGTTTCCGGTGTAGGTCATTTGCTTCATATGCCTTCTCATACGTATATTAGAACGGGAGAATATCATAAAGGCACATTATCTAATATTGCTGCAGTTGCTGCTGATAGCACTTATGTTACAACCTGTCATGCACAAGGTTCTTATCCTTTAGTGTATTATCCGCATAATTATCATTTTATGGCAGCCACAGCTACTTTAGAAGGTAATAGCCATTGGGCTATGATAGGTGCTAATAAAGTATCGGAACATGTACATCCTGAAATTATGAAACAACCGGGTTGGGGAGCCTTGCAGCATTATTATACTATTCCGTATTATGTGGCGGTAAAATTTAAAAAATGGGATGACATTTTAGCCATGGATCTTAAAACTTATGATTTAAAATACCCAAAGGCAGTTCGTCATTATGCAGAAGGTATGGCATATTTAGGTTTAAATAATTTAAATAAAGCTAATGCTGAATTATCTAACCTACAAGTATTAACCAAAGATGAAAGCATAAAAGATATTACAATTTTTGAAATAAACACGGTTTACGATTTAGTCCTTATTGCTGAAAAAGTATTAAAATCTGAAATTCTTTCCAATGAGAAGAATTATGATGAAAGCATTACACTTTTAAAGAAAGCTATTGTTATTGAAGATGCATTAAATTATACCGAACCACCAGATTGGTTCTTTTCTGTTCGTCACCATTTAGGTGCTTCTCAAATTAAAGCCGGACTTTATAATGATGCTATTATTACTTATGAAGAAGATTTAAATCGATTGCCAAAAAATGGCTGGGCACATCATGGCTTAATGTTAGCTTACGAAAACCTAAACGATTCTGAAAATGTTTCACGAATGGAAAAGTTAATAGAGAAAAGCTGGATGGATGCTGATTTTGAAATAATGGGTTCTAAAATGGAATAAAAAGTGAACACAAATTTAAATGACGCTTATTGGTTAGTATAAGATTATAGTAGCCGATTACGGAATCCAGAAATATTCAGTTTACTACTATTTCGGCTATTATTTTTATATTTAGTTGTGCTTAGTTATTCTTTGCGGTAAAAAATCACATTTAATGTTCGACCAGAGTTTACACTCAAGTTTGAAATATTACCCTCTTCATTTCGATTGAATTTTACATAATACCCCCAATCCATTTTAAAAAAATCTTTTGCGATTGGTTCTAATGATATGTCATCTATCCAACGATGTTGAATTGTTAGTTTTTCACTTTTTATAATTAAGTGGTAAACCGTTTCCAATTCATCACTCCAGTAATCACCTTCAAATTCTCCTAGGTCACTTTCATTAGGAGTCCATTTTTCTGCTTTAGTATATGTCTCCTTTGTGCCATCTATAATTGTTAATTGAGTTTTTTCTTTAGATAGATTATTAATTTGAAATTGACCATTCCATCCATTTATGCGAAACGAATTTTGTGTAACTGGAATTAATTTTCTTCCGTCAGCTGTTGTGAGAGTATCTTCAACAATTGTCAAATTTAGAGTACGATTAAGAGTAGATGCCAAATAAAGTCCTGTAAATTGTTCTAGCTTCTCTTTTTTTATTTCGATTTGGTTGTTTTCTTTATCTACTGGTGAACTCATATGCTCTTCCAATAATAGCTCAGCAATTTTCGTTGTTGAGAGCCATCCTTTACCACCAAAATTTGATATGGTTATTATTCCCAAATCGTAATCAGGAAAATAGCTTAATTGCGTTAGAAAGGCTTCATGACCGCCTGTATGTCTGTAACGCTTTAAACCACGATAAGAACTAATGCCTATTCCTAGTGCATATTCAGAATTAGACTCATCGTTTAATATAAATGGGGTGAGAAATAAATCGTTTACGGCTTTTCCGCCAATCTCCGCAGTTCGGTAATTATTAATCCAATTAACCATATCATAAATACTTGAGTAAACCTCTGCAGCTCCAAAAATAGCTCGATTACTTTTTGGATTTATGTAACCTTGTTCTTTATCATAAGAATAGGATTCTGCAGCATTATGGATCACTTCCCCAACATAGCTCTCAATTTGCGTGTCATTCATTTTAAGTGGTTGTAAAATGTTGGTTTCTACCCATTCATCAGCAGGTTTACCTGTAACCTTCTCTAAAATTTCAGCCAAAATAACCCAAGCCGTACTGTTGTATGTGTAACGAGAACCTGGTATAAATTCTAATTGAGGTTGTTTTCTAACCACTTCAAGGCATTCTTCTCTAGAGAGACGATCAACGCCGATGAATCTACCGGCTAAATTAGACATCGTATATGCTTCTCTGTAACCGCTTGTATGTGTAAGAAGATGCCTTAAGGTTACTGTATGCTTAAACTCAGGCCAATCTTCCAAATACTTACCTACTGGGTCATCAATATTTAAATCACCTTTTACGTGTAACATAGCAAAAGCATAACCGAGAAATTGCTTACTCACAGAACCAATATTATAAACCATTTTTGGATTGTTTGAAATACCATATGAGATATTAGCTAGACCATATCCTTTACTGAATATAAGTTCACCTTTTTGAACAATACCTATTACAAGACCAGGTGTGGAGTCATTTACCTCTGTTGGAATTAGAGCATCAATTTTGATTTTAAGTTCATTTTTATCAAAGACTTGTCCATAAGAATTTGGCGAGTAAAATAATCCGAAATAAAGTAAAATGTAGAAAATTATCTTTTTCATAATTGGTGGTTTTTAAATGTACTGCCCCGAGGTAGAACCTCGAGGAATTTATTAGATTAAAAAATGAGTCGTGAATTATTAGATTATATATTACTCTCTAGTTGCCGACTCCTTTAGCATGGCATCTAATCGGGCTCGGTCTAGCCATTCTCCTTTAAGCATAACTCCTTCAATAGTTGTCGTGTTTTTTATATCATCAAGAGGATTTTTATTAAGCAATACCAAATTGGCGTTTTTGCCTTCCGAGATAGTCCCTTCTAGGTCAAAAACATCTAAATATTTTGCTGCAGTAACAGTACTCGCCTTTAATACTTGAAAAGGACTAAGCCCAATTTCTTGTAAAAGCACAAACTCTTGATGCAGTGAATAGCCAACGATTACCATTCCAAAAGTATCACTTCCTGTTAGTAATGGCACCTCATGGTCTGATAATACTTTTGTGAAGACTCTCATCCATTTTAAATAATCCTCATATAAATCTTCGTATTTCAAACCATTTATTTCTTTGCCTTTAAAATTCATTCGATATTCATTATCTTCGGTGAGATAAGAAATGGAATCTTTTAAATTTAAATGTATGGACGTTTCATCCTTTTTTAAAAGCTCAAATTTTTCATCGTCAAGATATTGAATAATATAGTCAAACACCACTATGGTTGGAGCCACATAGATGCCACTCTTTTTTATTTGTTCGGCAGCCTTGTTTAAAAAAGAAGTTTCAAAATTTAGAACGATAGGGAACATACGACCTTCTTTATGATTTAAGGTATACACAAACTCCTCCACATGCTCAATAGATTTCATTCGCAACGAATATTCTAAAGGCAAGCTATGTTGTGCATGACCAATAACAACAACCCCTTGCTTTTTTGCTTCTTCCAGAATTTTTAGATAGATATCCTTAGGTAAGGTATAACCATCGCCAATTTTAAGATAATCGTAACCTTTTTCCTTATGCTCTTTTACAATTTTAATTACGGTTTCAATATTTGGAAAGTTTTTCGTTCGTAAATAGGGTCCAGTAGTATAATAATTAGGGCCCATTAATTCGCCACTACGTATTTTATTCCGAATGCTTATATGGTCTTGCCCACTGAATTCGCCCATATTTCGGGCAGTAGTAATGCCATTAGCAATCATGAGTTTTAAATCCTTTTCTATTCCCCTTTTATTACTTCTCAAATGATAGTGCATTTCTGATAATCCGGGGATTAAGTATTTTCCCGTACCGTCTATAACCAACTTCGAATTATAGTCTGATTTTTTTGAATTGGGTTCAATCCTAATTATTTTGCCGTCTTTTATAACTACCCTTTGTTGTTTTAAAACAACTTCTTCGTTCATCGGGATAAGATTTACATTTTCAATTGAAATGGTGTCGGTTTTTTCTTTAGTACAACTACTTATAATAAGCAGTAAAATAAAACTTAGTAAGCTAATTTTTGTTCTCATTGTATTGATTGATTGATTGATTTTGTTGAGTGTTATTATATTTCTATAGAGAATAAAAAATCTGAATTGTTACAGTTGTCGATAAAACTAGCCTAACAGGCGAATACGATATTGAATTAGAATGGCAAACTGAAGACCCTAAAACATTACATACAGAACTAAAAAAAATACGATTTGAAATTTGAAAAGTCCAACAAGAAATTATTGATTGAAATAATGGGTTCTAAAATGGAGTAAATATTAAAATATTTTAGGTAATTATATATTGTTGTTTTTTCTGATCAATATACCGAGAATAAGACTATTAGATCCATTGTGAGAATTTAAGTGTCCTTTGGAACACATAAATCAACGAAGCTATAAAAATTACATGTTTTTTATTCTAAAATTTTTTCACTAACTTCGCGACAATATTTCTCAGAACAAAATAAACGAACTGACTGATTCTACCACTGAATTATAAATTAGAGTTCGTTTCATACTTGCATAAGAATATTGAAAAAAGGGTGACTACTAGCTTGCACTAGTACTGTCTTAAGGTTGATTTTCTAAGCTCACTAACCAATTACTGGGACTAATAGTATAAGATTTTTCTTATATGAATTAATTTTGAATTAAAACTATTATTTACATGAAGGAAATTTACAATTTGAATAACTCTGAACACTCAGAAAAAATCACTACAGCACTTGTTCTTGCAGCAGGTACTGGGAGGCGCTTAAATCCCTTAACCAATGATGCCCCAAAATGTTTGACCAGTGTTAATGAAATTGAAATTCTAGGACGTCTTATAGAAACCCTTCATCACTACAAATTCAAACGTTTAGTTATTGTTATTGGACCATTTGAGCAACAAATCAGAGATTATCTTGAAAATATATCCAAAAATATTACAGTTGAGTACATTGTAAGTCCATTATATAAAACGACAAATAACATCTACTCACTATGGATGGCAAGAGAAAAAATCAAGGAATCGTTCATCTTAATTGAAAGTGATTTAATTTTTAAGTCTTCTCAACTCGAAGAAATGCTGTTACCAAATAAAATTGCTGTTTCTCATATATTACCTTGGATGAATGGGACAACCATAACCACTGATAACCGATTGCCTAGCCAGGTAACCGCTTTTAATCTTGGTGGATCTTTAACAAATGATACCAACTTTAAGACAGTTAACATTTATAGTTTTTCACCAGAATCATGGAGACAGGTTAGTAAACGATTAGACTCATGGATTTCGATAGGTAAAGTAAATAGTTATTATGAGGCAGTATTTTCAGAAATGGTAGCAGATGGTAGTCTAAATTTTCAATGTGTTTACTTTGATAGTGATTTCTGGTACGAAATAGATAATATAGAAGATTTGTACGAGTGTGAAAAGCTTATGTTACATACTAAACAACCATTAGCAGCCGTGTTGTAGTGAAATAATATTTTGAATAAAGTTTATAAAAACATCCCAAACATCGTCTCAATCCTTGGTGTTCTACCCTTGGTAATACTATTTTCAGACAATCGCTTCCTGTACATAATCCCTTTGATAATCTACAATAATATCATGGATGATCTTGATGGCATTCTTGCTATAAAACTAAATGCCAAAAGTGAATTTGGGGCTCGGATGGATAATGTTTGTGATGCAGTGTCTCATACCATTCTTATTATGTTTATTGGATTACACTATGGTATCGCTTGTGGTATTATAGGTTTAATTGCTGTTGCTGCAATTTTGATACGATCAGTAGCAAGGCTAGACCCTGCTCTTACAAAATCAGCAGGCTCACCTACTAATGAACTTATTCGTCACACTTTTTTTGCACTTCTATTAGCTGATTTATTTAGTTTCGATCCTACTTGGACGTTAATTATCATATTTCTATCAAACACAATAACTATGTTTGTACCCTACCCTCTGCCTTATTTGATTAGAAGTATGACCAAAAGTGCCATAGCAATATTGTTGGTTAATGTATCACTTATTTTGGCTTGGTTGGTTCCATACACTGCTCCTGTAATTGCAGCTGCATTTATCTTTTCTTATCTCTATTCTCTTATTAAAGTTATAATAGACCACAAAAAGTAAATCCCTATGGCGCAAGTCTTTTTTGACTTGTGCTTATAAACAGAAAGAAGTAAAACTATATGTGTTTGCCTTTGCGTAGGCAAAAATCAAATCTGCGATTTGTGCGTTACTGTTCTTTTTTAGTACGATTTCTCTTTTGTGATGCTTGCAGGTAATGTTTAAGATATCGTTCTGATTTAATGAACTATATCGTACAATAAGAGAAGTTAGGATTTTACGTTTATAAAACCAACTGCTTATAGCAAACGCTCAAGTAAAGTTATTAACATGAAAAACAAAACAAAGAGAACCTCACTTCGATGCTTCGACTGCGCTTAGC
>RDRZ01000022.1 GCA_003709165.1 Flavobacteriaceae bacterium PRS1 | reverse complement strand
TATAAGTGAAATAAGACAACAAATTAAAAACGCAAGAACTAATAGAAGCGCTTTTTTCATTTTCATATATTTTAGGTAAATATAAGAGTAATTATATATTTATAAATGAAATTTAGTTAATACATATTTTTAAATTGATGAAGTGTATGTTGGTATTTTTCAATTTCCTACTTTTGCTAAAATTTTAGACTATAATGTCCTATTCCGATAATATTATTGCGTTGGCAACACCTTCTGGAGTTGGAGCAATTGCCATTATTAGAATTTCTGGTAACGATGCCATAACTATATGTCAGTCCTTTTTTAAATCGGTTAGCGGTAAACTGTTACAGGAGCAGAATACACATACTATCCATTTAGGACATATAATCGATAATGAAAGAGTTATAGACGAAGTACTCGTGTCTGTTTTTAAAGACCCACAATCTTATACAGGCGAAAATATAGTCGAAATATCGTGTCATGGCAGTCTGTATATTCAGCAGGAAATTATCCAGTTGTTTCTACGGAATGGTTGTAGAATAGCCAAACCAGGTGAGTTTACCTTACGCGCTTTTTTAAATGGAAAGCTGGATTTAAGTCAGGCAGAAGCTGTTGCCGATTTAATATCAAGCGATAGCGAAGCGTCTCACCAAATAGCTATGCAGCAAATGCGAGGCGGATTTAGTAACGAAATAAAAACCTTGCGTGACGAACTCCTTAACTTTGCTTCGTTAATTGAGTTAGAATTAGATTTTGCTGAAGAAGATGTAGAGTTTGCTAATCGCGAACAATTTAAAGATTTAATTAAGCGTATAATAAAGGTGTTAAAACATCTTATTGATTCATTTGCAGTTGGGAATGTAATAAAAAATGGGATTCCTGTTGCTATTATCGGAGAACCTAATGTTGGAAAATCCACCTTATTAAATGCCTTATTAAATGAAGAAAAAGCAATAGTTAGTGAAATACCCGGAACCACTCGAGATGCTATTGAAGACGAATTAATTATTGGAGGCATAAATTTTAGATTTATTGATACGGCAGGAATACGTGAAACTAAAGATATAATTGAAACCATAGGCATAAAGAAAACCTTTGAGAAAATAGAGCAGTCTCAAGTTATTATGTATTTGTTAGATGCTGAAAAGTTTAGAGTTCAGAGTTCAGGGTTTAAGGCGGAAATCGAAAAAATAAAAAATCAGTTTCCCGAAAAATCTATTATAGTTGTTGCCAATAAAGTTGATAAAATCTCAAGAGAGGATATAGAAGAACTTAATGTTACCTTGAACGCAGTCGAAAGGTCTCACTTTATTACGTTATCGTCAAAAACAGGCGAAGGTGTTGAAGCACTAAAAGAAAATCTACTTCAATTTGTAAATACAGGAGCATTACGAAACAACGATACTATTATCACAAATTCCAGGCATTACGATGCTTTGTTAAAAGCGTTAGAAGAAATACTAAAAGTACAACAAGGTATGGATGCTAATCTTTCGGGAGATTTGCTTGCCATAGATATCAGGCAAGCACTTTACCATTTTGGTGAGATTACTGGTGAGATTACTACCGATGATTTATTGGGTAATATTTTTGCAAATTTCTGTATTGGTAAGTAAATGAGACTGCACACTTTTGTGTGCTTAGTCGAATTTATCCCGTGCGATTATAAGGAGACATTGGAATCCACTCAAAATCACTCGTTAACTTCAGGTTGTATTTCGATAGCATAACTTTTCAATATACTTTCAACTTTGAATTATAACAGACAAGTTAAAGAACATCACTCTTGCTTATACCCTAAATTCACCTCACGGTTTTCCGTGATATATACAACTAAACTCTTCTAAATCAATAATAATTAATTTTATTTGTTTAAAATTAATCTATCATTTAACTAATATTAGAATTAGTATGAAAAAGAAAATTTCAAAATTGATAAGTACACAAATTCAGAGAGATTCAAATAACCATAATGCCAAGGTACTTTTGTAGTACTGAAAACCTAAAAAAATATCAAAATTGAAGGGCTTAAATTCAATCTTGATAATTTTATTTTTTTTGTAAAAACTTTTCAGTTCACCTTGTATAGGTTTTTAATTGACTGAGATTATGGTATTATCATGTTTTAGTTTTCTCGCACTTTATCAGAAACACAATCGGCATTTACTAGCGCAGACTCATGATACCAAGAATAACTTCCGTCTCCATTGTCAACCCATGCAGAAACATAGCCCCAAGCATCGGCTAATGCTCTCCATATTCCTTTTCTGGCTAAAGGTAAATCATCCCCGCTACTACCATTATTTACATTTTCAATCGCCACCCAGTATTTTGTGCTATATTTTAATATTGAGGTAATAGCCAACATTGCAGCTCCATCATTTGAGATGCCTTTTTTTAGGTCAATTTCAATTTGTTGTTCCAGCTGTATTTTACTTTCAATTGCAGCAATTGATGCTAGAAATTCAGTCATGGTTAACTTTCTATCTATTGAATATTTAACTATTGTTGCCAATTTATCTAAAAAAGAAGTCATTTCGGGACTCAAATTTTCTGAAGAGGCGTCATACGTTCCACCTAAAATTAAATCCACTCTTCTCCTATGGAATGCCATGGATTTATTCATATCTTCATAGGTCAAATCAATGTTAAAACTTCCAAAAGTTGGGTCGCTAAATGTTTTTCCATACATAAATCGAGCTTTAGGATCTTGATTGTTTTCAATTGTCATCACATATTCCAAATAGGCATTGTGTGTTTTTCCAAATTGATTAAAATCGAAAAAATTTGAATTGATTGCTAATTCATCAATAGAATCTAGGTCGTCATCAATCTCACATGACTGTGCCATGGTGAAAAAGATAAAACATAATAATGATCGAAGTGTTGCTTTTATAAAAGTTTCCATTGTAATAGATTTTAAAAATTCCCCTACTCTAGATAAGGCTTTTCAGGTTCCGCCGTTTGTTCTATACTCTTATATAAAGTAGGCTTCGAATTTGTTACCTTTAGGAGATAATTATAATTGACTGAAGAAGCAGATATATATCAATGAAATTTTTGATTATACAGAAAACAGTACAACTTTAATCAAGCAGTACAGCCTCTTTCAAGCTTAGATGTTGTTTTTGAAAATCTCGTAATTAATCCAGAAATTGGTAGAAAACGGAATGAAATAAAAATAGGTTTGAATAGTATTTACGAACAAGAGCATATCATTTTTTATAGATTATTAAAAGACAATATTAGAATAGTAAGAGTACTTCATGGGAGTAAAGATATGCCTAGACATTTTAAAAAATAACCAACATCCAACCAAAAACAACTAAAAATGTACACCTTTTGTACACTTCAATTGCTAGAAATATTCGTGTTTAAAAGGATTGATACTTTTTGTATCGGAAAGTAACCATCACTATTTAATTCCATTAATGTAAATAAAAAAGTTAGATAAAAAAGCTATACTATAGGCCAGAGCAGCAAATAACATTACCGCCATAAAGCCCATTTCTACTGCAATGATTGCAGCTAGCGAAGCACTAATAACCGATATGCAACCATTGATACCCCATGCCCAGGGTACGTTACTTTTTTTAATAGCATCTACAATTTTTAATCCTATTGGAAATGGCATTCCCATAACAAAAGAAGGCAAAGCAATGATTATCACCGATAGCAGAATCTTCATGATATTGGGTAATCCAACCGTACTGCTTAAAAAGATACCGATTATAAATGCATAAAGAAGAATTAAGGCAGTGATAAGACCCGTTATTTTTAATAAGGTTTTTTGATTTGTTTTATACCGTGACGAATAATAGCTTCCTATTCCCGAACTGATTAGCATGACAGATATCACTGTAGCTGCCGAATAAATAGGGTGCCCTAAGTAAAGCACGAAATATTTGATGAATACAATTTCCAAAAACATATAACCAAATCCCAAGGCCATAAAATAAATTACCACCCAGGATTTATTTCCTCCCTTTAATCCCAATCGGAAAAGTGGTAGGATAATAAATAATAGTGCCAAAATAATTACCTGAATAAATGTAACAACAGTAATCAAATAACCCAATTCGAGAAAAACGGATGATATTTCGCCTTTGGTTTTTACCAGATCAGGAAACTTTTTCCAGCGTAAAAATTGAAAAAAATAGGGTTTGTTGTCCGTGGCAGGTTGGATATTAAAATCGTACTCTTGAATTATTTTTTCTCGTTGAGAACTGAACATTCCTTCCAAACTAGAAAAGAAAACTTCATCTTCCATTGCATTAAATTGTACCCTTTCTTTAGCGGTTATTTCCGGTAGTAAAATAGGGTCAAAATTATATCGCTCACAAAATGCTCTAACCGCATCGATTTCCATTTTTCCTAATGGTTTTTGCTTTATGATAAATGTGATGGTACCCCAACTTCTTATTGCTGCAATATGGTTTAAGGGCTCTTTTATTTGAAAAGACTCCAAACTTTCTGAGATCATTGCGGCAGATTTTAAAGAAATTTTGGATGGGAGATCGATCCAGAAGGATAAAACGATCATTCCATTAGGACTTAGCTTTTCCCACATTTCAGCAAAGCCTTCTTTGGTTAGCAAATTTTCTTCTTCTAAGGCATTGAGTCCCACTGAACCACCAAAAGCACCTATTAAAGGGAGTTGGATGATATCGTATTTTTTGCTGGTTTGATTTAAAAACGTTCTGGATGTCTGAACACGTATCTCTACCTTAGGATGGTAAAACAGAGAATCCGTTAAGAAGGCATATTCATTTTTTAATAAAGAAATAACTGTTGCATTCGGTTCAATGGCAGTTATATGTTCCGCTCCATTAAAGAGGGCATGTGAAATTTCTAATCCACCACCTGCATTGAACAGGAGAACATTTTTTGGAACACCAAAAGCATAAGGAAGTGCCATGGTTGTGTAATTCAAAATATGAGAAGTATCCTTTTTTGATCGGGGCGGAATGGAGGAGTACCAATCTCCATTGTTAAAAATAACCGGACTGGAATATACATTTCCGGTATAAGTTAAACTCAAACCAGGAGCATAACGTTGCACCGGTGAAGAAACTACTTGAACAAAGCCATAAGGACTATTTATTTCATGGTCAATTTTTGCCTCCGGAAGATTTAGAGCGTAACTTATACTTTTAAATTGAGATGGTAACAAATCAAAGGGTTCATTAAGATGATATACTACCATACTTAAACTTAGTAGAGTATATGATATCAAGTATAAACGCGTCTTTTTTTTAATAATAAGGACTCCGGCCAAAATGGGTAGGATGGCAATAAGAGATGGGATTTCCTGGGGTGAATATTGCCAAAATAGAAAAATAGCCATGGCACCTCCCATTCCTGATCCCAGAAGATCGGCAAAATAAAAAGTACTGATACTCGATACTTTTTTAACGAAGATCAATCCTATAGCCAATGCTCCGGAAAAAAATGGTAGGAAGAAAAGAAAATAAGTTCCTAATAGTTTTGAAAATTGCGAACGGTCAACAAAAAGCGTATACGAATCGAAAAGAAAAAATTCATGACGGGAAGTTCTAATAACTAGCGTCATTAGTAAGCCACTGGAGATCATTAAAAAAGGGAGTAAAAAATCTATTCTTTGTAGCATCCACTTTCTGAAAATGGATATTAACGTACCACTGGCACCAAAGCCTAATAATGCAATGGAGATTACCATATAAGCAAAGTGATGCCACTGCTCTATGGCAAAAAAATGCATCAATTGAATTTCATAGGTAACAATGCCCGCTGATAGAATAGATACTGCAATAACCAGTCTGTATTGAATAAAATTGCTTTTATGTTTTGCAAACATTTTTCATGGCTTATGGTGATTGGCTATTTTATTCATCTTTTGCCCTGGTAAAAGGAACGAATCGAACAAACATGAGATTTTTCGTTTTTATTTTGCCTTTCTTTTTCTCTACAAGTAACAACTGTTGGGTGGTAAATGGGGTTCCTATCGGAATAATCATTTTTCCACCATCTTTCAATTGCTCTATAAGTGGAGGAGGTACAAATTCCGCTGCAGCAGTTACCACAATGGCATCAAACGGACCTTTTTCTTCCCAACCATGATAGCCATCTGCATTTTTTATCAAAACGTTGTGATAGTTTAGATCATCTAGCCTCTTTTTTGCTTGAATAAACAATGCTTTAACAATTTCAATAGTATACATCGAATCGACAATATGGGCTAAAACTGCTGCCTGGTATCCTGAACCTGTTCCTATTTCTAATACTTTAAAATCTTTTTTTGGGTTGATAATTTCCGTCATAAAAGCAACTATATAGGGCTGAGAAATGGTTTGTCCATAGCCAATTGGCAATGGAGAATCCTTATAAGCACTCTCCATAAGACCTTTTGGAACAAATTTATGCCTGGGTACACTTCGCATGGCTGCAAGAGTAAAAGGCTCCTGAATACCTCGTGCCTCAATCTGGCTTTTTACCATTTTCTCTCTTGTAGCTTTGTAGTCGGTTCTCTCTTGAAAACCCAGCACAAGAATTAGAAACAATATAAGAATTAACCTATTCATAATCACATGAATAAATGACATCTTAAAAGTAGGGTAACATCTATTAAAATCAAAGAGAATGAACCACGATTTTACAATAAGGTAGAAAATCAACTTAAACCGAATAGAATAAAACTATAATCGAAATTGAATAATCAAATCAGATCAATTTCAGCTTGTTTTGTACCTCAACTAAACTAAACCGTTATAAATTTGTTATAATCCTTTCTGTATTGGAAAGTAACAACTTAACAATCTAACAGGAAATTCTTTTAATAATATTAGCAGGACAATCTGCAATCATTTCCATGGCAATACTACTGTTGTTCCAGATTCCCCTGAATGAAGTCTTTTTAAATGATACGCTGCTTAAGGTTAATTATCTGTTTTAATTACATGGTAATATAACAAATTTAGAAGTTAGAATTTTTTATAGAGGAATATAATCTACTGCTTCATTATAACCAAACGCGCTTTATAACCAGTTGTTATAAACCATCGATTGGAAGATAAAAGCACATCGTTCTCATCATAGATTTTTAGTTCAGCAGTATTCGGGCTCGACAAACCTTCGTTTAATGCTTCAAACTCTAAAGTATTAAGACCTTCAGAAAGTTCCACATCAATAATATAAAACGAACCCGTTAAGGTAATATTAGGATGTATAATTGCCTTATTTAAAAATAATCGAATACGATCACCATCTACATATTCGTGATCTCTACATTTAATCCTGATATATTTGGACGTGGTTTTTATTTCTCCTAAATAATGATCTCTGGCAAATTTAGACACATTTTTTTGACCTTCACTAAATTTCTGCTTGATTTCCCAGGTTGGTTTTATGAGATTACTTTTAGCAGTAATATCTACACCAGACGTTTTTTTAAAATAATCGGTTAATGGAGTATTGTATAAATAAGGTCTATTGTTTGTGGTTGTAATTCCCTTGAACGGAGTTAATTTAACAGAAAATATTGCTTTAGAAACGGAGCTTGAGTCATCATATTTAAAGTTAAAAGTTTTTTTTGTGTCGTCTACTTGTGCAGTTAAAGATATACATGTACAGAGCAGAAAAAAGATGATGAGCTTAATGTTCATTGGCTAATAGGTAAGTTCTGAAAACTTTAATTTTGGGCTAAAGATATATAATAGAATTTAGTATGACTTATACATTAACGTTACTTTAAATGAATTTATATAGCTGTTAACAAAAATTGTTCCATTAGTAGAAATTTTTATTGAAATCTTACAAGAATTTCAAAGTAGTAAGTTAAGGGCATCTCTATTAATTCATTTCTTTCAAAAAGCAAAGATAAAAAATAAGATGCGAAGAAAATATTTTTTGTAATAGCCATAGCTATTCCAATAAAACATTTACGAGTAGATTGTTCTTTATCTTTGCTCCCAAAGGGTTTCCTTAGCTTTCCTTATATTTCACAAAATTTTCTTGCATTATCCTAATAGTGCAAGAAAATTTTATTTTACCTAAGAAAAGCTATGGAAATTCTGATACGAATGAATTAATAGAGGTGCCCTTAAGATTATTCAATATATTTATAAATTATTTAATTATTGTCCAAGTAAAAAATTAAATAAGTCGCTAAAGCATTGTGTTTGTTATACTGAAATAAATTCAGCAAGAGCTTTTTTAGAGGTTTCAGAAAATTGTCACCCTGCTTTTAATTATAAATAAAGAAAATACGAGTTATTGGACCTTACTAATTTTAACTATTATTTTATCAATTAGTTAAAATGTAGTCTTGATTCTTTGCTCTTACAGTGAAGCGGTCTTATGTCTTTAGTCGGACAATACTGAAATTATTTCTAACTTTTTTATTTGAAATTTGAATTCTTTACTACTACAACTGGCATCAAAATTAGAGGGCGAATTACATTTCAATGCTATGATGAAAAGCCTGTATGCTACTGATGCTTCAGTATATAGAGAATTGCCTGTGGCTGTCGCGTTGCCTAAACATACAAAAGACATTCAGGAGCTTATTAGTTTTGCGGACACCAATAAATTAAGTCTTATTCCTCGAGCTGCCGGAACTTCTTTAGCTGGGCAATGTGTTGGCAATGGTATTGTTGTAGATATTTCTAAATATATGAATCAGATTTTAGAAATTAATACAAATGAGAATTGGGTTCGTGTGCAACCTGGAGTTATACGCGATGAGCTGAACATATTTTTAAAACCTTTTAGCCTGTTTTTCGGACCAAATACATCAACAGCAAATCGCTGTATGATAGGCGGAATGGTAGGTAATAATTCTTGTGGTTCAACCTCAATTGTCTATGGTTCTACAAGAGAACATGTGCTTGAACTAAAAACAATTTTAAGCGATGGAAGCGAAGTTGTTTTTAATACACTTTCTGAAAATCAATTTGAAGAAAAGAGAAAAGGGTATTCTTTAGAATCTCAATTATACCAGCAAATTTTTAAAGAACTTTCAAATCCTGAAACTCAAAATGAAATATTAAAAGAATATCCAAAATCTTCAGTAAAACGAAGAAATACTGGATATGCTGTTGATGCATTACTTAAATCTTCTGTTTTTTCTAAATCTGACGAATCATTTAATTTTTGTAAACTATTGTGTGGATCTGAAGGAACACTTGCTTTTACAACCGAAATAAAATTGAATCTTGTACAGTTGCCAAAACCAAAAGATGTTGTTATTGCTGCACATTTCAATAGTATTGATGAGAGCTTAAAAGCTACAGTAATTGCTATGAAACACAATCCAACAGCTTGCGAACTGATGGATAAAACTATATTGGATTGTACCAAAGATAATATTGAACAGCAAAAAAATAGATTTTTTTTAGAAGGAGATCCCGCGGTTATTTTAATGATAGAATTCCGTTCAGACACATTGCAAGTATCTGTAGAGCTATCTAATAATCTCATAAACGAGTTAAAAGAAAATAATTTAGGTTATGCGTTTCCTGTGATTTCTGGTAACGAAACAGAAAAAATATGGAATTTACGCAAGGCAGGATTAGGATTGTTAGCCAATATTCCAGGAGATAAAAAGGCTGTGGCGTGTATAGAAGATACAGCAGTAAATGTTGATGAATTACCAGAATATATCAGCGAATTTTCAGCTTTAATGAAAGGCTTCAATCAAAAAGCAGTGTATTATGCACACGCAGGCGCAGGAGAATTGCATTTGCGTCCACTTTTAGATTTAAAGAAATCTGAAGATGTTAAATTGTTTAGAGACATAAGTGAAGCTTCAGCCAAATTAGTTAAAAAATATAAGGGTTCTTTAAGTGGCGAACATGGCGATGGCAGAGTACGTTCAGAATTTATTCCGATAGCAATAGGAAACGAAAATTATAATTTATTAAAGCGCATAAAGCACACTTGGGATGCAAATTCTATTTTTAATCCAGGTAAGATTGTAGAAGCACAACCTATGGATACAAGCTTAAGATATGAGCCTGATATTAAAACTAAAGAGATTGAAACAGTCTTTAATTTTGATGAAACAGGAGGTTTATTACAAACTGTCGAAAAATGCAATGGTTCCGGCGATTGTAGAAAACTCAATTTTGCAGGAGGCACAATGTGTCCGAGTTATAGAGCTACTTTGGACGAAAAAGATACTACGAGAGGAAGAGCAAATGTACTTCGCGAATTTTTAACTCAAAATGTAAAAGACAATCCGTTTAACCACCCCGAAATTAAAACAGTTATGGATTTGTGTTTGTCTTGTAAAGGATGCAAATCGGAGTGTCCTTCAAATGTTGATATGGCAACTTTAAAAGCCGAATTTTTGCATCAATATTACAAAAGCAATCCAATACCATTGCGTTCAAAACTTATAGCAAACAATGCAAAACTTAACGGAATTGCAAGCAAATTTTATGGATTCCATAATTTTTTGATAAAACAGAATTGGTTTAAATCTGCTTTAGGAATTGCAAAAAAAAGATCATTGCCTAAATTACATTCAAAAACTTTAAGACAATGGTTTTCAAAATATAAGCAATACTTATATGACAGAAAAGTATATTTGTTTTGTGATGAATACACCAACTATTATGACGTAGAACTCGGTGTAAAATCGGTTAAGCTACTTAATGCATTAGGATATAAAGTAGAAATGATTAAACATGATGAAAGTGGTAGAGCATATATTTCTAAAGGGTTTTTAAACCAAGCAAAAAAGATTGCGATTAATAATGTTAACACTTTTAAAGATATTATTTCTAACGACACACCTTTAATTGGTATAGAGCCTTCAGCTATTTTAGGCTTTAGGGACGAATATCCTAATTTGGTTGCTTCAAACGAAAAAGTAATTGCCTTAAGATTGAGCAAAAATGTATTATTGATTGATGAATTTATTTCTAACGAGATAGATAAAGGAAACATTACTTCTTCCTTATTTACTTCAGAAGCTAAAGACATAGTACTTCATGGGCATTGCCATCAAAAGGCATTATCGTCTTTAAGTCATACAGAAAAATTATTGAGCTTGCCTTTAAACTTTTCTGTTACAACTATTGAATCAGGATGTTGTGGAATGGCAGGATCGTTCGGTTATGAGAAAGAACATTTTGAATTGAGTAATAAAATTGGAGAAATGGTGTTATTTCCGGCAATTAGACAAATTAAAAACACAACGCTTATTGCTGCTTCCGGAACAAGCTGTCGTCATCAAATAAAAGATGGAACAAAAAAAACAGCAGTACATCCTGTTGAGATTTTATACGATGCACTAAAAAATTATGATAAATTACAATTAATTGAGTGATAGATATTCTTATAGAAGATTTTTTTATTTACCTTAACAGAAGATTTTAAAATAATTATGATTGATGAATTAAAATTAAACTATGGTCACTTGTTTGAAGATGCATTAATGCAAGAGGTTAATAATGTTGGCGTTTTTAAAGAAGTTCCTAAAGGGTTTACCCTAATAGAAATAGGGAGTTATATTAAGTCTATGCCGCTTTTGCTTAGCGGTGCAATAAAAATACTGCGTGAAGATGACAACGGAGACGAACTCATTTTATACTTTTTAGAACGAGGTGATACTTGTGCTATGACGCTATCTTGTTGTATAGGGCAAACAAAAAGTAAAATTCGTGCCATTGCTGAAACAGATACAAAGTTGATTATGATTCCGGTTCAGAAAATGAGTGAATGGATGAGCAAATATAAGAGTTGGCAAAATTTTATACTTCAAAGTTACCACAGTAGAATGATGGAACTGCTTGAGGCCATAGATGCTATTGCATTTTTAAAAATGGATGAACGCATATTAAAATACCTTAAAGATAAAGCAATGGTAATTGGCAACGATGTAATTAATGTGACTCACCAAGATATAGCGTACGATTTGCATACTTCCAGGGTAGTTGTTTCCAGACTTTTAAAAACTCTAGAAATTGATAAAAAAATTGAACTCCATAGAATTAGCATAAAAGTATTAGAACTTTAATTTTTATCGAAAGTGTAAATTTTAAAAAATAATTTTAATATTTGTATTAATAATGAACCCGTTTAAACTTTTTGTTTATAACCAAAAATGAGATGAAATTTGTTCAGGTGAGGCACTTTTTGCACTACATAACAGCGATACGTATAAGAAAAGTAACGAAGTTGGATGAATTTCAGCCATTTTTTAGGAAACAGAAAAAGTTTTAAACGAGTTCAATGATTTAAGCAACTAAAATTACATTTAATTAAGAGTTATTAGTTTAACTTTGATAACTAACTAATATTCACCATATACAATTATAGTAATATATGAAGTTTGGTTTTATTATTGACAATCGAAAATGTATTGGTTGTCACGCTTGTACAACTGCATGCAAATCAGAGCATGATGATCCAATTGGAGTTAACCGAACCTATGTAAAACAAGTTGAAAAAGGGGTATTCCCAGATACACGTAGGATTTTTTCAGTAATGCGCTGTAACCATTGTAGTGATGCTCCATGTGTTGATATATGTCCAACGGAAGCTTTATTTATTCGTGAAGATGGTATCGTTGATTTTGATAACAACAGATGTATAGGCTGTAAAGC
Organism: Flavobacteriaceae bacterium PRS1; assembly: GCA_003709165.1. Lineage (GTDB taxonomy): Bacteria > Bacteroidota > Bacteroidia > Flavobacteriales > Flavobacteriaceae > PRS1. Next base: position 24,648 of record RDRZ01000022.1, on the reverse strand, counting down.
TTGTATGCAAGCTTGCCCTTATGATGCTTTATATATTGATCCTGATACACAAACTGCTGCAAAATGTAATTTTTGCGCTCATAGAGTAGATGTTGGAAGAGAACCTGCTTGTGTTTCCGTTTGCCCAGAGCATGCAATTATTGCTGGTGATATGGAAGATCCAACCACAGAAATTTCGCAATTACTAGCCACACAACAAGTCACAGTTCGTAAGCCAGAAAAGGGTACAAATCCTAACCTGTTTTATATAGATGGAGATTACACTTCATTAAATCCAGAGGCTACGGATAAATCAGGTGAGTTTTTATGGAATTCTCAAGCTCGTGGTGTTGGTCATTATGCGAAAGCTGCAGAAAAAATGATGCACACTAACGACGATGTCAATTTGCTTCAAATGAGTATTGATAATGATATAGAGGCTGCATATAAAAGAAAAGATAACGAAAATCCAAATTACATAGATGTTCTAAACGGAAAAGCACGTAGAGTGTACGACACACCAGATAAAGGAATACTTTGGGGTTGGGAAGTTGCGGCTTATGTAACAACTAAAGCAGTTGCAGCAGGAGCTTTTTTAATTCCGTTTTTGGCAATTAATTTAGGCTATGAAGTTTCAGATACTACCAAATTATGGTCAGTTGGAATATCATTAGTGTTTCTATCATTAACAGGTTTATTTTTAGTAATGGATTTAGACAGACCAGACCGCTTCCTTTATGTGTTATTCCGTCCTCAATGGAAATCTTGGTTAGTAAAAGGAGCTTATATAATTTCGGTTTTTGGCTTATTAGTAACAGTTTGGGGAGCAATGACCTATTTCGAAATTAAAATTGGAGAAACCATATTGTTATGGGTAACGGCATTTTTCGCAGTAATGCTAGCAATATATACAGCATTCTTATTTGCACAAGCCAAAGGAAGAGATTTTTGGGAAAGCCCATCATTACCATTGCATATGTTAGTACATAGTGTCATGGCAGGAATAGCAATATTTGCTTTAATCACCTTATTTATAGATTTAGAAAACTGGATGTCTATTTTAAAAATAACGTTAGTAATTGCTTTAACTGTAAATTTATTTACAATGCTTACCGAATTAACAATCACACATCCATCAACAGCAGCACAAACAGTTGTAAATATGATAACAAAAGGACGTTATAAAAATCTATTTTGGACTGTAGTTGTATTTATTGGAAATGTTTTACCGCTATTTTTAATGTTAGTTGTACCAAGTGAAATGATGTTAATTGTTTCAGCAGTATTAGTACTTATCGGAATATACGTAACAGAAAAAATATGGATAGAAGCACCACAAAGAATACCGCTTGCATAATTTAAGATTGTAGAATTACGATTTACGAATTGTTGATTGAATAATAAAATAAATTTTGGAAACTGATTTTAAATCGTAATTCCAAAATCAAAAATCTAAAATGGGCTACAAAAAACCATCATTTATAGAAAATATTGCTGAGAAAATAGGACTCATTCCTAATCTTCACAAAATTAATTCTGATGGCAATATGGATCAAGAGTTTGATGACGATATGCGACATTTTTCCGATGAAGAAGTTGCTCAAATGTATGAGAACTTTCCTCCACCTGAAAAATGGGATAATTGGGTAGAATACGACCCGAAAGTCTGGCCAAAAAAGAAGAAAACTACCTATCAAATTGTTCCTACAACATGTTTTAATTGTGAAAGTGCTTGTGGATTAACTGCTTTTATAGATAAAGAAACCCAAGTAGTAAAAAAGTTTGAAGGAAATCCTCATCATCCGGGTAGTAGAGGTAGACTCTGTGCTAAAGGTCCTGCAACAATAAATCAGATCAATGATCCAGATCGTATATTATTCCCACTTAAGCGAAAAGGAAAACGTGGCGAAGGAGAATGGGAACGCATCACTTGGGATGAAGCACTCGATACGATAGCTGCAAGAATTCGCAAAGCGATAAAAGAAGACAGACATAACGAAATCGCTTACCATGTAGGACGTCCAGGACATGAAAAATTCATGAATTGGATTCTACAAGGTTGGGGAATTGATGGTCATAATTCTCATACAAATATATGTTCCTCTGGAGCTCGTTTTGGCTATAATTTATGGTATGGATACGATAGACCTTCTCCAGATCATGCAAATGCGAAATTCATTTTATTAATTTCTGCACATTTAGAATCTGGGCACTATTTTAATCCTCATGCACAACGAATTATTGAAGGTAAAATGAAAGGTGCCAAGTTAGCAACTATGGATCCCCGTTTGTCTAATACAGCCTCTATGTCCGATTATTGGTTGCCAACATATCCAGGAACAGAAGCAGCCGTTTTATTGGCAATGGCGTTAATTATTTTAGAAGAAGGATTGTATAATAGAGAATATCTCGAAAATTGGACTAATTGGCAAGAGTATTTAAAAGCATTGCATAGTGATAAAAAAGTAACATTCGAAAATTATATTGCAGCAATGATTGAGGAATATAAAGAATTTACTCCAGAATTTGCTGAAAAAGAATCTGGTGTAAAAGCTGAAACCATTATAGAAATCGCGCATTTAATTGGAGAAGCTGGTGAGCGTTTTGCTTCCCACAACTGGAGAGCTGCTGGAGCTTCTAACCTTGGCGGATGGGCAGTTGCACGCTGTTTACATTTTTTAACAGTATTAACCGGAGCAGTTGGAGCCAAAGGCGGAACATCACCAAACTCATGGAATAAATTTAGTCCAACGCAACCAAATCCTCCAAAACCACAAAAACAATGGAATGAGTTACATTTTCCAAAAGAATATCCTTTAGCATTTTTCGAAATGAGCCAGTTATTGCCTCATTTTTTAAAAGAAGGCAGAGGCAAAATGGATGTGTATTTTACCAGAGTATTCAATCCTGTTTGGACGTATCCAGACGGTTTTACTTGGATGGAAATGTTTATGGATGAATCTAAAATAGGCTTACACGCAGCCTTAACTCCGATTTGGAGTGAAACTGCTTTTTATGCCGATTTTGTTTTACCAATGGGATTGGCTTCGGAGCGACATGATATTAATTCGTATGCAACTCATGGTGGAACTTGGGTAGCATTTCGCCAACCCGTTTTAAGAGAAGCTGCGCGTAGAAATGGAAGTCCCGTAGAATTTACATACCAAGCAAACCCTGGTGAAGTTTGGGAAGAAGATGAGTTTTGGATTGAATTGAGCTGGAAAATTGATCCAGATGGTAGTATGGGAATCCGTAAACATTTTGAATCTCCATACAGACCTGGAAAGAAAATAAAAATTGGTGAGTACTATCAATATATTTTTGAACGCGTACCGGGATTACCTAAAGTTGCTAAAGAAGAAGGACTAACAGAGTTAGAGTATATGCAGAAGTATGGCACTTTTGAAATTGAAAAAGGAGAATCTTATAAAATGAATGAAACACTGTTAACAGAGGAAGAATTGCATGGTACAGAAGTTGATTCTATAACAAATGTTATTCGTAAAAATGGAAAAGATATTGGTGTGATGATTAATGGTAAAGCTATGGTTGGTTTTCCAACACCGTCTCGTAAAAATGAATTTTATTCGCAAACAATGGTCGATTGGAAATGGCCAGAATATGCAACTCCTACCTATATAAAAAGCCATATTCATCTTGATAATTTAGATAAATCAAAAGGAGAATATGTTTTAGTTCCTACGTTTAGATTGCCAACATTAATTCACTCACGTTCGGGGAATGCTAAGTGGTTGATGGAAATATCGAACAGAAACCCTATTTGGATGCATCCAGACGATGCTGCAAAATGGGAATTTAAAACAGGTGATTTGGTAAAAATGAATACTGATATAGGCTACTTTATTGATAAAGTTTGGGTAACACAAAGTATGAAACCAGGTGTTGTTGCCTGTTCACACCACCTTGGCAGATGGAAAAGACCACAGGATAAAGATGGAAACCGTTGGGCAACCAATACAGTAAATATTGAAAGCGATGGAAAAGGAGGCTGGAAAATGAATACGATTTCTGGTGTAAAACCTTTTGAATCAAGCGATAAAGATTCAAAACGTATCTTTTGGAAAGATGGTGGTGTGCATCAAAACATCACTCATGCTGTGCATCCTGACCCAATTAGCGGAATGCACTGTTGGCATCAAAAAGTAAGAATAGAAAAACCTGCTTCAGGCGAAAAATATGGAGATATTTTTGTGGACACTAATAAGTCGCATGAAATATATAAAGAATGGCTATCCATGTCACGACCTGCTCCTGGACCAAATGGCGAAAGAAGACCACTTTGGTTTAAACGCGCCTTTAAACCAGATATCTCTACGTATTATATTGATAAAAAAGAAGATTAAAAAATTATGATTTGATTTATTGTCATAAAGGACTTTAGATGATATTTAATACATAATTAATTAAATTTATAAATACTTGAAAAAATATTTCCATTTTTAGAATGGTTGCCCAATTATAAAAAAAGATGGCTTAAAGGAGACTTTAATGCTGGATTAATCGTAGGCGTTATGTTAGTTCCGCAAGGAATTGCCTATGCAATGATTGCTGGATTACCACCAATTTATGGCTTATATACAGCAATGATACCTCAAATAGTTTATGCTATTTTTGGAACTTCCAGGCAATTATCAGTTGGCCCTGTTGCTATGGATTCGTTAATTGTAGCTTCAGGAGTTATTGCTTTAGCAGAAATTGGTACACACCGCTTTATTGAATTTGCTATACTTTTAGCATTAATGATGGGTGTTTTACAAATTGCTTTCGGTGTTTTTAGATTAGGGTTTTTAGTGAATTTTTTGTCAAAACCTGTAATTAGCGGTTTCACATCTGCGGCATCTCTTATAATTGGTTTAAATCAACTGAAACATCTATTAGGAATAGATATTGAACGGAATAACAAGATTCAATATTTATTGGCAGATGCATTCAACCTCATTGATGAAATTAGTTGGGCTACATTTTTAATAGGAATACTTTCAATAGTAGTTATAGTGGTTCTTAAAAAGCAATTTAAAAATTTTCCAGCAGCTTTGTCTGTTGTGATTTTGGGTGTGCTTATTGTAAAAATATTCGGTTTAGACCAAATTGGCGTAAGTATTGTAGGAGAAATACCTAAAGGCTTGCCAAGTTTTCATATTCCTGTTTTTGATAAAGAAATATTAAAAGACTTAATGCCAATAGCTTTTACATTATCATTTATTGCTTTTTTAGAAGCGATATCTATTTCAAAAACAATAGAGGCTAAACATCATGGATACAAAGTTAAACCCAATAACGAGTTAATTGCCTTAGGATTAGGAAACGTAATTGGGTCATTTTTTCAAACATATCCAGCTACAGGAGGATTTTCAAGAACTGCAGTTAATGATCAATCAGGCGCAAAAACACCTTTGGCATCAATTATTTCTGCATCTATTGTAGCTTTAACATTATTATTTTTAACCCCTTTGTTTTATTATTTGCCAAAAGCTGTTTTAGCGGCAATTATTATGGTTGCTGTATTTAGTTTATTAGATTTTTCTGTGCCAAAACAGTTGCTAAAATATTCAAAAAGAGATCTTGTAATACTAAATGTAACCTTATTAGTTACAGCAGCGATAGGTATAAAAGAAGGTATTTTAACTGGAGTTATCCTCTCATTAAGTATGTTAATTTATAAAAGTTCAAAGCCGCATATTGCTATTTTAGGAAAAATTCCTAATACACATTTTTATAGAAATAAAGAACGTTTTAAAGATGTTGAGATAGACGAAAGAATTTTAATTATCCGATTTGATGCACAATTACACTTTGCAAATACAACATATTTTAAAGATAAATTACAAGAGTTTGCAAAATATAAAGGAGATAATTTAAGACTCCTTATTATTGAAGGAGAAAGTTTAAATAACGTTGATAGTAGTGCTATATATGCAATAAGTGAAATACTGGATTATTTTCATTCAAAAAATGTTGAAGTATTTTTTTCTGGATTAAAAGGTCCAGTAAGAGATACTTTTGATAAATCGGAGATAATATATAAAATTGGTGTAAATAATTGTTTTATAAGTATTCAAGAAGCTGTAGATAGCTATGAGTCTATGTGTAATGATAAACCAGTAACTAAGAAATATCAGAAATACACTAAGCAATCAAATAAATAAAATTTTGCTCATAAGTAAAGTGTAACATGAGTTACATATATAAATGTAATTTTAATTAACTTTGAAAGACAAAAAATATTAAGATGAAAATAGAACAAATATATACTGGCTGTTTAGCACAAGGTGCATACTACATTGAAAGTAATGGTGAAGTAGCAATAATAGATCCTTTGCGAGAAGTTAAGCCATATATTGATAGAGCAAAATTAGATGATGCAAAGATCAAGTATATTTTTGAAACGCATTTTCATGCCGATTTTGTTAGTGGTCACGTTACACTATCAAAAAAAACTAATGCACCAATTGTTTTCGGTCCAAATGCAGAAACATCTTTTGATGCAATAATTGCAAAAGACGGACAAGAATTTAAAATTGGTGAAATAACCATTGTTGTTCTACATACTCCAGGACATACAATGGAAAGTACTACATACCTTTTAAGAGATAAAAACGGAAAGGATCATGCTATCTTTAGTGGAGACACATTGTTTTTAGGAGATGTTGGTCGTCCAGATTTAGCTCAAAAAGCGGGGAGTATTACCGAAAAAGATTTGGCAGGATTTTTATATGATAGTTTACGAACTAAAATTATGTCTTTAGCAGACGATGTAATTGTATATCCTGCTCACGGAGCAGGTTCAGCCTGTGGCAAAAATTTAAGTAAAGAAACTGTAGGTGTTTTAGGCAATCAGAAGCAAACCAATTATGCTTTACGTGCAGATATGACCAAAGAAGAGTTTATAGAAGAAGTTACAGATGGTTTATTACCACCACCAAAATATTTCCCTCTTAATGTAAAAATGAATAGAGAAGGTTATGAAGATATTGATGTTGTATTAAAACGAGGTACACAAGTTTTATCGCCAGATGCTTTTGAAACTGCAGCTAAAGAAACGGAAGCCATTATTTTAGATGTTCGCCATCAAGACGATTTTGTAAAAGGACATATTCCAAGATCAATTTTTATTGGTTTAGATGGAAGTTTTGCACCTTGGGTTGGTGTTTTAATTGCAGATGTAAAGCAACCTATATTATTAGTTGCACCAAAAGGAAGAGAGGAAGAAGCAGTAACAAGATTATCCAGAGTTGGTTTCGATAATACCTTAGGATATTTAAAAGGTGGTTTCGAAGCTTGGAAAAATGCTTCAAAAGAATTCGATACTATAACATCTATAACTGCTGAAACTTTTAAAAGTCAAATTGATAATAAAAAAGCTCCAATTTTTGATGTTCGTAAAGAAGGAGAATATCAATCAAAACATATGACTAATGCAATCAACACACCCTTAAGTTTTATTAACGACCATTTATCAGAGTTTCCATCTAAAGAAAACTTTTATGTACATTGTGCAGGTGGTTATCGATCAGTAATTGCATCTTCAATTTTAAAAAGCAGAGGCATTCATAATTTAATTGATGTTAAAGGTGGTTTTAAAGCAATGAAAGAAGTTGGAGTTTCTATTTCAGATTATATTTGTCCTTCAACATAACATAAAATAATACATGAAAAATATTACACAAGTAGAGTGGAAAGCATTATTAGAAAATAATGACAACGCTGTTATCATTGATTGCAGAACACCAGATGAATGGAGGGATGGTATTATAGAAAATGCCATATTAATGAATATTAACGACCCACAATCCTTTATGGATGGTGTTAATAATTTAGATAAAGACAAAAATTATTTTGTTTACTGCAGAAGTGGTACACGAAGCGTTCAAGCTTGTCAGGTTCTGGAAAGTATTGGAATTAAATCTACTTATAATCTATTAGGCGGAATTCTGGAATGGAATAAATAGCGTATAACAAATTCAAATGAAAAAAATTTTAATTCTCATGTTTTCTTTAAGTTCATTATTAGGATGTAAATCTGAATCTAAAGCAATGGTACAAATTGTAAGTGTTGCTGAATTTAAGGAAGGACTGTCAAACAATGAAGTTCAATTAATAGATGTTAGAACACCTAAAGAATATAATGATGGTCATATTGAAAATGCTAGACTTATTGATTTCTTATCAGAAGATTTTAAAATAAAGATACAAGAATTGGATAAAGAAAAACCAATTTATCTGTATTGTAGAAGTGGCGGAAGAAGTGGTAAAGCTTCAAAAGTGATGGAGGAATTTGGTTTTAAAGAAATTGTAGATTTAGAAGGTGGCTACATGGCCTGGAGTAAAAAATAATTGAAGCTTTTAGATGCTTAAAAGATTGGGAGAAGTGTAACATTTGTTACAGTATGTTTATTTAGCGATTCGTACTTTTGTCCTTTCATAAAGTTTAGCATCTAACAAATGATGTTAATGTTGATTAATAGCTGAAAAAGTGTTCAAAATTTTGGACACTTTTTTTATATAATTTTAGTTGTTCAAGTACTGCAAATAATTTAACTAATATGGAAATAATTCTCAATCCTTGGCCTTGGTATATTTCAGGCTTTCTTATTGCTTTTGTAATGTTTTTACTTATTATGGTAGAAAAAAAGTTTGGCATGTCGTCTAACTTGCGTACACTTTGTACTATTTGTGGAGCAGATAAAACCTTAGATTTTTTTAAATTCGATTGGAAATCACAACGTTGGAATCTTATCGTTGTTCTCGGAGCAATTATTGGTGGCTTTATTGGCTCTCACTATTTGACTAACAATGTTGCTGTGGCTATACATCCCGAAGTAATACAAAATCTTCAAGCACTTGGTTTTGAAAGTGCTGGAAAAGCCTATTTACCAACCGAATTGTTTGATATAAGCGCATTGTCTAATATTAAAAGCCTATCAGTTTTAATAATTGGAGGTTTTTTAGTCGGATTTGGAGCGCGTTATGCAGGTGGTTGCACTTCTGGACATGCTATTTCTGGGTTGAGCAATTTACAAATGCCTTCATTAATTGCAGTTATTGGATTTTTTATAGGTGGATTTTTTACGATACACGTTTTATTCCCTTTAATTTTTTAAGCTATGAGAAGTATTATTTATTTGTTAATCGGAATTTTCTTCGGAATAGTAATGTATAAATCGGAAGCTGCCTCTTGGTTTCGTATTTACGAAATGTTTCAATTTAAAGCCTTCCACATGTACGGAATAATTGGTTTGGCAGTAGGATTAGGTATTATAGTAATTCAAGCTATAAAACGATTTAAAATAAAATCTTTTTTCGGTGCTCAAATTGTTTTTGAGCCTAAAGAAAAAGGTGTTAAACGCTATATTATTGGTGGTATTTTATTTGGGTTGGGTTGGGCTTTAGCCGGAGCTTGTCCTGGACCAATGTTTACTTTAATTGGAGCTGGATATATACCAATTTTGGTAGTAATTGCAGCTGCTCTATTTGGAACATTTGTTTATGGATTGATACGAAACAAACTACCTCACTAATACCCAAGGGGTTTAAACCCCTTGAAAAATATAATTTTTTTTATAACGTTTTGCTTTTATAAGCGTCATATAAGTATCAATCAAAATTATCTAACCATGAGACAAGACAGACGACTTATTGTAATTATGCACTTAAGTCAATTAGTGACATTAGTTATAGGTTTTGGAAGTCTTATTATACCACTAATCATTTGGCTGTCTAACAAAGAAAAAGTTTATGAAATGGATGAACATGGAAAAAATATATTAAACTTTCAAATAAGCTTAATAATCTATTCTGTAATATGTATTCCATTAATTCTATTGTTAGGATTAGGACTTATAGGCTTAATTATTTTAGCAGCAATATCAATAATTTTCCCTATTATAAATGCTATAAAAGCAAGTAATGTCGAAATTCCAAAATACCCTTTATCTCTAAATATTATTAGTTAGTTAGTTAGTTAGTTATTTAATTTTATCATTTAATGTTTGAAATGAGACCTAAACTTTTTATTACACACTTTCTTCTTTCTTTTGTAACGATGCCATGAAGGTGACATAGAGGCTTAACTATTCAACATCACAGGCATTACCAGCATCGTAATATGTTCACCTTCTTCCAATCCATCAATTGGTGTTAAAATTCCGGCTCGGTTTGGTAAACTCATTTCTAATTGAACTTCGTTTGCATTCAAATTACTTAACATTTCACTTAAAAAACGAGAGTTAAAACCAATTTGCATATCATCACCTTGGTAATCGCAGGTTAATCGCTCTTCGGCTTTGTTACTGTAATCAATATCTTCGGCAGAAACATTTAATTCGGCACCAGCAATTTTTAATCGTATTTGATGTGTTGTTTTGTTCGAAAAAATACTAACCCGACGCACCGAATTTAAAAATTGTGAACGGTCGATAACTAATTTATTTGGATTTTCTTTAGGTATTACGGCTTCGTAATTAGGATATTTTCCATCTATTAAACGACAAATAAGCACAGAATTATCAAAAGTAAATTTTGCATTCGTATCGTTATATTCTATGGTAACATTACCATCTATTCCTGCTAAAATTCCTTTTAAAAGGTTTAGAGGTTTTTTTGGCATTATAAATTCTGCAGTTTCACTTGCCGAAACATCTTTACGTGTATATTTAACCAGCTTGTGGGCATCTGTTGCTACAAAAGTTAAACTTTCGGTAGAAAACTGAAAAAATACACCACTCATTACAGGACGTAAATCATCATTTCCAGCTGCAAATATTGTTTTGCTAATCGCTGTTGCTAAAATATCGCCAGATAACGTGGTAGAACTTGGATTTTCGAGTGCAACAGATTTAGGAAACTCTTCACCGTTCACGTATGCCAACGCATATTTTCCTTGGTTTGAACTTATCTCAATAGTATTATTTTCTTCAACATTAAAAGTTAAAGGCTGTTCAGGAAACGTTTTTAAAATATCTAATAATAATTTAGAAGGAATAGCAATATTGCCTTTACTATCGCTTTCCACATCTATTGTTGAAGACATGGTAGTTTCTAAATCACTTGCAGATATTGTTAGACTAGAATTATCTAATTCGAATAAAAAATTATCTAAAATGGGTAGGGTATTCGAGTTGTTAATTACGCCTCCCAAAACTTGTAATTGCTTGAGTAAATTGGTGCTTGATACTATAAATTTCATGTGTATATTTTTATTGCTTTTTAACGGTCACATGCTGTTCGCTATTAATCATTCCCTTGGGTGATAAGCTTTTTAACATGCTCGATTCATGTGTTTATTTTTATTGCTTAACGGTCATCCCTATAATTATCGGGACTGTTCGCTATTAATTATTTTCTTTCAGATAGAAATATTTAGCATGCTCATTTCATCTGTATCTAAAGAATTTATGTTTTAAAAAATATTATTACAAATATATCTTTTTGAAGTTAATATATGAAACATCTGCAACAAAATTTGGTTCAAAACAGAACGATTATTTTAAACTCACTACTTTATCAACACTCCATGCTTCGGGTTTAGCATTAAACAAAGGTTTAGTTTTTGCCCAAATGTTTTTAAATAAATCGGAATGTCTGTAATGTTCTAAATCGTCTTCAGTTTTCCAATAACTATACGTAAAAAAAATATTTGAATGGTTTTTATCTCTATATAATTCTAAAAGCTGACAACCTTCAAAATGACGTATATTTTCTTTTTGCGAATGAAAATTTTCAAGAAACGTATCGATATGGTCTTCAGCAAAACTCATTTTAACTATGCGAACAATCATAAATTAATCTTTTAAAAATTGGATGGTAACAGTATCTCGCATATTCAATCCCATTAAAGTAGAAGCGCCACCAACATTCTCACAATTACTTTTGTAAATAGCGATTTCCATATAGTCGGAAGAGTTAAACACTACCAAACCACGACCTTCGTCGTTGCGTTTATCTATTGGGATTTTAAAATTTACAATATCGCTATATTTTCGGTGTATTTTTTTAAACTTATAGCTTCTTGCATAGATTTCAAAATTTCTTCCTTTTTGGATGCTTTCAAAAAAAGTACGGTTAATATTTGTAACAACATTCCCGTAATTGTCGATATAGATTACATTGCCAATAATTTGATTTTTTTTGTCATTAACAAAAGGAATGATGTTTTTTATGGGTTTAATGGTTTCAATTAATTTTCCAATAACTTCAAGCGTTCCACCTCTGGCAATGTGGCAGGCTACTTTTACAAAAACGTCTAAAACAGGAAAACTGGTTTCAATTTTATCATGAATATTTATTTCCACAATTTTTTCAGGTGCAATATCCGAGCAAACCATACTCATTATACCATTATTGGCACAGAGAAAATAATGTTCGTCTAATTTTATGGCAATATGTTTGTTTTCTTCGTTGATTTCGGAGTCTATACCAATAATATGAATGGTTCCTTTAGGAAAACTACTATATGCATTTTGTATAATATATGCTGCTTCCGGAATACTAAAAGGCGAAACGGAATGCGAAATATCTACAATTTTAACATCATGAAGCTCATTGTAAATAGCTCCTTTTACAGCACCAGCAAAATGGTCCTTTTCACCAAAATCGGTTGTTAATGTAATAATTGCCATAAGCAAAATTGTTGCTGTTTTATTAGTAATTTTTGATGTAAAATTATGTACTTTTGAGTTTTACAAACCTACATAATTTTTTTCGTTTTATTTTTTAGATTTAGATAGAAATTAATTAAATGCAGGTTTATTAAGACCTATTTGAAATAATAAAAATTAACTGTATAAATCTAACAAACCCTTTCAGATTTATAGTATAAAAAACAACAACATTTGAACGAACTTATCATTGAACTCGAAGAGATTAGTCCAAAAGAATTTTTTGGAACACAAAATGCAAACATTCAATTATTAAAAGAATACTTTCCTAAACTTAAAATTGTTGCACGAGGAAATAAGATCAAAGCTTTTGGTGACGAAGAGCTATTAAAAGAATTCGACCATCGTATTACAATGCTGTTGAAACATTTTGCTAAATACAATAAACTCGACGAAAATGTTATTGATCGTGTATTAACAAGTAATAGCAGTGAAGATTATAAAACATCCACTAACAGCGGAAAAGTATTAGTGCATGGTGTTGGCGGAAAACAGATAAAAGCTCTAACTGTAAATCAACGTAAGTTAGTTGAAAGTATGGGTAAAAATGATATGGTTTTTGCCATTGGTCCGGCAGGTACAGGAAAAACATATACTGCCGTAGCTCTCGCAGTTCAGGCTCTTAAAAATAAAGAAGTACGACGCATTATTTTAACACGTCCGGCAGTTGAAGCTGGAGAGAAGCTCGGATTTTTACCAGGAGATATAAAAGAGAAACTGGATCCATATATGCAGCCTTTGTACGACGCTTTACGTGATATGATTCCGTCTGAAAAATTAGACAATTATATCGAAAAAGGCATTATTCAAATTGCTCCTTTGGCATTTATGCGTGGACGAACACTTGACAATGCGTTTGTGATTTTGGATGAAGGACAAAACACAACCCATAATCAAATGAAAATGTTTTTAACCCGAATGGGTAAAAATGCAAAGTTCATGATTAATGGAGATCCGGGACAAATCGATTTACCACGCCGTACCATTTCGGGAATAAAAGAAGCCCTATTGGTTTTAAGAAATGTTGAAGGTGTTGGCATTGTATTTTTCGACGAAAAAGATGTAGTGCGTCATAAATTGGTAAAAAAGATTATTTCGGCTTATAAAGGAATTGAAAACAGAGAGTAAGTCAGTAGGCAGTATTCAGTGATCAAATTTATCATAAAAAATCAGCGAAACCTTTAGGTTCAACGATTCCTTTAAAAATCAATAAGAAAAGAGAGAGTTACATCAGCATTCTATTCAGTTTTCAGTATTAAGTAAGCAGTCAATAAATTAAATTTATTGTAACGATTAAATTCTTTCTTTTGGAGAAATCGAAGATTCAACGAAACAGATAAATAACAATAGATATCACTGAGTTAGATGTCCGAAGGACAGAGAGGCAATGGCAAACAAAACTATAACAGACACAAACTTCAATTTTCCAAATCAAAAAAGTTTTTATAAGGGTAAAGTGCGTGAAGTTTATAATATAAATGATGAACTTCTTGTAATGGTTGCTACTGATAGATTGTCTGCCTTTGATGTCGTGATGCCAAAAGGTATTCCTTTTAAAGGGCAAATTCTAAATGAGATAGCTACAAAAATGATGAAAGCTACCGAAGATTTGGTACCTAATTGGCTCATCGCAACTCCGGATCCAAATGTTGCAGTTGGGTATTTATGCGAGCCTTTTAAAGTTGAAATGGTAATTCGTGGTTATATGTCTGGTCATGCTGCTCGAGAATATAGAGTAGGCAAACGAATACTCTGTGGTATGGAAATACCAGAAGGTATGAGGGAAAACGATAAATTTCCTGAACCCATTATCACACCAGCTACAAAAGCCGAAATGGGAAACCACGACGAAGATATTTCACGTGAGGATATTTTAAAACGGGGCATAGTTTCGGAAGCAGATTATATGGTTCTTGAAGATTACACACGCAAACTGTTTCAACGAGGAACAGAAATTGCAGCTTCAAGAGGATTAATTTTAGTAGATACAAAATACGAATTTGGAAAAACAAAAGATGGAAATATAGTCTTGATCGATGAAATCCACACCCCAGATTCGTCACGTTATTTTTATGCCAAAGGTTACCAGGACAGACAAGACAACAACGAAACCCAAAAACAACTCTCTAAAGAGTTTGTACGCCAATGGTTAATTGCAAATAATTTTCAGGGCTTGGAAGGACAAAGCGTTCCTTTTATGAGTGACGACTATATTGAAACTGTAAGTGAACGTTATATTGAACTCTACGAAAACATTACTGGAGAGATTTTTATAAAAGCGGATGTGTCCAATATACAAGAGCGTATTGAATCTAATGTTTTGGAGTATTTAAAGTAAAAAATTTATTTCCGAAAACTAAGCTCTATCTTAAAGTATTCTCCAGGATTACTATCAATTTTGAAATCGCCATTGTAAAGTGAAGTCAATAGCTTAACAATACTGAGGCCTAATCCAATATCCTGCTGTTCCCTTTGTTGCCTGTCAAACTGCATAAATCCATTAATTTTAGTAATGTTTTCTTGAGATATACCAATTCCTTCATTTCTAACTGAAATAATAAAATTTTGCATAATTATCATGCTAGAAACCTTAATCCTATCTCCGGGAACCGAGAATTTTATCGCATTGCTTACGAGTTCTTCTATAATTTTAGAAAGATCTTTTTTGTTAATTTTAAGTTTGAATTCCGTTATATCGATAGTTATATTTGATAGCCTATCTTCTTTTTCACCAATTTCTTTTATTTTACTTTCAATAATATCTTTTGTATAAATAGGTGATTGTTGTATATCCTTATTTTCAGAATTGGATACCTGTACAGTTAAACTAGAATATAAAATAAAATTCTCGATAAGATTATGCAATCTTTCACCACTTTCATAAATGCAAGATACCATTGTTGTAATTTCATCGTCGTTATAATCTTTGGGATCTTTTAGTAATGATGAAAGACCTAGAATACCATTTAATGGAGTTCTTATTTTGATTTGGCAGGTTGTTTCATTGTATTAATTTTTTAGTGATTTGGGGTATTTTATAAATTCAATTTAATAATTTTTTATAATACTATAACTATAATTGTTACTGAGTCATATAATTAATAGTTCTATAATTAATACTATGTTCTTGAATTAGATTAAAAATCTGTTAATAAATTGTTAATAAATTTGTTAACTATTTTTCTTTCTGTATTTATTTTTTATATTTACACAGTTTATTTAAGTTCCCTCATAGTTATCCCCTCAAAACAATCAGATATCCCTCACATTTTTTAGTTATTAAAAACATATTAGCGTGTATTATTATCAGTTAATCATTGACTTAAATTTTATAACCACATGAAAGCAAGAGTATTAATGAAAAGATTAAACACCAATATTTTAAGAAATACTAAATGTATAGTAAACGAAGAAGGAAATTATATTTATATTCACTTTGAATTAATCCAAGATTCAATAAGATTAAATAAAAAAACTCACAAACTTCAGTACCGTTTAAGTAAATGGGATTTATGGATAAAATCGCTTGAAATCGATCTCAATAGCGAAATATTCTATGAATTGAATATTTTGCAGGAACTAATTGATAACGAAAAGATTAAAGACATCATTGAGGGAGTTGATATAATAGAAAATTCACTGCCTGTTTACTCAATTATTAATGGGAAGATTGTTGAATCGGTTACTGATGATTACAATATACCTAACGTAACTATTGAAGGTGAAATAATGCAGGATCATACTCATTTCCCAACACCAAAACAGGCTATTGAATACAATATTAAAGAAAAGAAAGCCAGTATAAGTTTATTAACACGAAGGGTAAATGATGAAGAAAAGAAACTTGAAAAGTTAACTCATATGGAAAAAGAAATAGGGCTGAGACTTAATAAGATCAATAATTTAATTAATAAAGAAAACATAAATATCATTAATCTGCATTCTCCTAGTATTGACAACCAAGGCAATTAATTCCTCCTCATAAAATGTATTTTAGGTGAAGGTTTGATAAACTAAAAACAGTTATTTTCTACTTTTAAATAGTTCAGTTTTAAGGAAATCTTATCTTTGTAGTAGGGGGTTTTTAATTTCCCATTAAATTATATACATAGAGTTTCCAGTAAATTAATTTGATATCCGAACAGTATCTTAAAAAATGACAAAACTTTTACATAATCCAGATAAAATTGTGACAATCTACTATTTATTAGAAATATAATTTTACCATGCTATTAATTAGTAATTTAGGAGAATTAGCGAAAGCTCAGGGTTATTTTTAATTCAGAGCTTTCAAATTAAATCTTTTGTTATACAAAAATATAGAAACACGAAAACTTCTAATATTATTTTTATCCGATTTGTCTGATGGCAAAATTCCACTTAACTACAGCACCTCAGATCTGTTGGCTCGTATATTAGAATGGATAACGCAAATATAAAAAAATAAGGATATTCTTAAAATCGAGGAATTAGTCCAGCATGTATCCGATTATTTAACATTAATAAATAATTACAAAACACCCATAGAATAATTTTTAAATGAGGAAAATTTAAAAATAGTAGATATTCCAATCGGGGATTATAATGTGTTAAAATCGGTATCGGGTATTACGGATGAAGGGTTGTTATTTAATAAAACCGGCTTGAATCCTGTGGGGTTTACTATAGACCTTGAAGAATTATTTGATCTAGTGAAGCAGCAACAAATCAAGAATCCAACAAGATTTGAAAATCAAATTGAACTGATTAATAATAATGGACAGAACTATTTATCGAATAGTGATTTGATTAACTTTTCAGAATTTTCACCTTATTTTAATTCGCATCAAATTAAAGTTTCATTGAAAAATGAGGATATTGTAAAAGAATATGTGTTAAAGAGAAAAATGATTTATGGTATTGGGTTTGTTTTATTGCTAGGGGTAATGTTTTTTGGGCTAATTCTTTTGGCACAAAATGTGAAAAGAGAGAAGCAAATGGAAGGGTTAAGAGCCGATTTTGTTTCTAACGTCACCCACGAATTAAAGACACCTCTAACCTCAATACATATGTTTGCTGATTCTATTTTATTAGGAAGAATTAAATCAGATATAGATTTAAATAGATATGCAAAAGTTATAGTTAAAGAAAGTGAGAAACTGAAAAGGATGATTAATAATATTCTTGAATTCTCTAAGACAGAAAGCAACAAATTAACCTATGCCCTTGAGACTGCAAATTTGACGAATATTGTAAATGAAACACTTAAAGAAATGAGCTACTTTCTTGAGATAAACAACTTTGATGTTAACTTAAACATAGAGAAAAATGTTTTTGCAAAGGTAAATGCTGAAGGTATAAAACAAACCCTATCGAACCTGATTAGCAATGCTATTAAATACTCATCAACCTGTAGAAAACTAAATATCTCCCTGACAAAAAATGTATCTAAAATCCTTATTGAAGTGTAGGATTTTGGGAATGGCATACCTAAAAATCAACTAAAGCTTATTTTTGAAAAATTTCATAGGGTGAATTCTACCGAAAACGAAACCATAAGTGGTACTGGTTTAGGATTAACTGTTACAAAGGATATTATTGAAGAACAACATGGAAAATTATTGGTCGAAAGTAATTTGGGGAAGGGTAGTAAATTTACAATTGTTTTGAATACTATGTAAAGCACACTTATTATGGAAAAAAGAAAACATATTCTATTAGTTGAAGACGACGAGAGTATCCTTTTTGGATTACAGGATATTTTGGAAGATAATGGTTACCAAATTTCAACAGCGTCAAACGGCACCGAGGGTCTTAAATTAGCTACTGATAAAGAAATAGATTTATTGGTTTTAGATATTATGCTTCCAGGAATGAGTGGCATTGACATCTGTAAAAAAATAAAAAAGATAAAGTTTAAATTGCCTATTATTATGCTTACAGCAAAAAATTCTGAGCTGGATAAAGTTTCGGGTTTGGATTATGGCGCAGACGATTATATTACCAAACCATTTAGTCTTTAAGAATTATTGGCGAGGATTAGAGCTATTTTTAGGAGAGTTTATCCAGAAAAAGAGCGTCTTGAACATTATACTTTTGGAAATGTTAGGATGGACTTTATAAAAATGGAAGTTTTTGTAAACAATAGTGAAGTTAAGTTTACAAGAAAGGAGTTTGCCATTTTAGAATACTTTATCAATCGAGTTGGAGAAGTAGTTCACCGCCACGAATTATTAAATAATATTTGGGGCTATAATAAAACTCCAACTACAAGAACGGTGGATACCTTTATACTGGAAATTCGTAAAAAATTGAAAAAATACCTTCTAATCCCAAACATATTGTTAGCATTAGTGGTGTTGGGTATAAGTTTAATCCTTAAATTTAATGTCTTTCTATCAATATTTTTCAACAATTAGGGATAAGTTCAAGTTCTTTATTACATTTATAACTTCAAAATAACTAATTAGCTAAATTGGTATAATATGGATAAACTGGATCAGCTTATCGCAGACTTCGCATCATTTGTTTGGGGTCTGCCACTAATTATATTATTAATTGGAGGAGGTTTATACTTCCTTATTCTATCAAAATTTTTACCGTTTCGATATATTGGTCATGCCATACAAGTGTTACGTGGTAAGTACGACGACCCAAACGATCCAGGACAAATCACCCATTTTCAAGCGCTTTCTACAGCTTTATCTTCAACTATTGGTATGGGAAATATTGCAGGTGTTGCTGTCGCCATTTCTATTGGTGGTCCGGGTGCTATGTTTTGGATGTGGGTAAGTGCTATTGTAGGTATGTCTACCAAATTTTTCACTTGTACATTAGCCATAATGTATAGAGGAAAAGACAGTAAAGGTAAACTGCAAGGTGGTCCAATGTATTTTATAATGGAAGGATTAGGAAAATCCTGGAAACCATTGGCCATTATGTTTAGTGTTTGTGGTTTAATAGGGGCATTGCCTTTGTTTAATGTCAATCAGTTAACCCAAGCCATTAATTATATTATATTAAAACCAAATGGTATTGAAGTCAATTTTGTGTCTAATTTAATTATAGGAATTGTATTAATTACCATTACATCCTTTGTGATTTTGGGAGGTTTAAGTCGCATTAGTAAAATAGCATCTAAATTAGTTCCTATTATGGTTGTGCTTTACTTTATATTAGTTCTAATTATTTTAGGAATAAATATAGAAGTTGTACCTAAATATTTAGTACTGATATTTACGGATGCATTTACTGCCGATAATTATACTGGAGATGCGATGTTTGGAGGAGTTCTCGGTGCTCTAATATTATTAGGCATACGTCGTGGTGCATTTTCTAACGAAGCAGGAATTGGTACAGCACCAATGGCACATGGCGCCGCAAAAACTAACGAGCCTATTCGCGAAGGTTTAGTGGCTATGCTTGGACCAGCAATTGATACTTTAATTGTGTGTACCTTAACTGCTTTAGCGATTTTAGTTACTGGTGTTTGGCAAAATGAAGTCGTTATTGATGAAGGTACTTCAGAGAGTTTTAAAGGAATTATACTAACTGTAACTGCTTTTGAAAGTTCTATACCTTCAGTTGGAGCGTATTTATTACTAATATGTATTGTAGTTTTTAGTATGTCTTCATTGTTTTCATTTTCGTATTATGGAACCAAGTGTATGTCCTTTCTATTAGGAGCCGACAAAAAACATTACTATAATTATTTTTATATATTCAGTATTATTGTTGGTGCAACAGCGTCTTTAAGTATGATGATTAATCTTATTGATGGTGTTTTCGCCCTTATGGCAATTCCAACAATGATAGCAACAATTATTTTAGCACCCAAAGTTGTAAAAGAATTTAAAGCCTATTCAAAAAGAATTAAAGAAGATAAGCATGACGGATAAACAAAAAGCAAAAGCATATTGGAAAAAGAATTTAAAGTACTTAAGCATATTATTATCCATTTGGTTTCTGGTGTCTTATGTTTTCGGAATACTTCTCGTTGAACAATTAAATACGATTAGAATTGGTGGCTTTAAACTCGGGTTTTGGTTTGCTCAGCAAGGTGCAATTTATGTGTTTGTAATCTTAATATTTGTTTATATCAGACTTATGAATCGGTTAGACAAAAAATTTAATTTAGACGAATAACTATGGATATACAAACGTGGACCTGGATTTTAGTCGGACTGACATTCACATTATATATAGGTATTGCTATTTGGTCTAGAGCAAGTACAACAGGTGAGTTTTATGTTGCAGGTAAAGGAGTGCACCCAATTGCTAATGGTCTCGCTACAGCAGCCGATTGGATGAGCGCAGCATCATTTATTTCCATGGCTGGAATAATATCATTTAACGGTTATGATGGTTCGGTGTATTTAATGGGTTGGACTGGAGGTTATGTGTTGCTGGCTTTATTGTTAGCACCTTATTTACGTAAGTTCGGAAAGTTTACAGTACCCGATTTTATTGGAGACCGTTACTATTCTAATGTCGCTAGAGTAGTAGCTGTGCTGTGTGCCTTAATTGTGTCTTTTACGTATATAGCTGGACAAATGCGAGGTGTAGGTTTGGTGTTCTCTAGGTTTCTGGAAGTCAATATTAATACAGGAGTTATTATTGGGATGTTTATCGTACTTTTTTATGCTGTTCTTGGCGGAATGAAAGGCATTACATATACTCAAGTTGCACAATATTGTGTATTGATTTTCGCTTTTATGGTACCTGCTATTTTTATTTCTATACAAATGACAGGAAACCCAATTCCGCAATTAGGATTCGGAAGCAGAGGAGAAGATGGTGTATATCTATTAGAAAAATTAGATGGATTGCATCGCGAATTAGGATTTCATGAATACACTTCAGGAAGCAAGTCTAAAATTGATGTCTTTTTTATCACAGCAGCCTTAATGGTTGGTACAGCTGGTTTGCCACATGTAATTGTTCGGTTTTTTACTGTTAAAAAAGTAAGTGATGCTCGAAAATCTGCAGGTTGGGCTTTACTTTTTATTGCATTCTTATATACTACTGCACCAGCAATAGCAGTATTTTCTAGAATAAATATGATTGAAACAGTAAGCAATAAAAAATATGATGAAGTCCCGGAATGGTTTACGAATTGGGAAACAACAGGACTTATTGTGTTTAATGACAAAAACAACGATGGGAAAATTCAATATGTTGCAGATGCTTCAAAAAATGAACTAACTATAGATAAGGATATTATGGTACTTGCCAATCCTGAAATTGCAAATTTACCAAATTGGGTCATAGCATTGGTAGCTGCTGGTGCTTTAGCCGCTGCGCTTTCTACAGCAGCTGGTTTGTTGTTAGTGATCTCATCATCAATCTCACATGATTTAATCAAGAAAATAATCAACCCGAAAATTTCTGATAAAGGCGAATTACTTGCTGCACGTTTATCAGCAGTTGTTGCTGTTGTTATCGCTGGCTATTTTGGCATTAATCCTCCTGGATTTGTTGCCGCAACAGTTGCTTTAGCTTTTGGTTTAGCAGCAGCCTCCTTTTTTCCTGCCATAATTCTGGGTATTTTTTATAAACGAATGAATAAAGAAGGTGCCATAGCAGGAATGCTTGTAGGTATTTTGTTGATGCTGTTTTATATGCTGAAATTTAAATTCGGTTGGTTTGGTGGAGGCACAAAATCCGATTGGTGGTTTGGTATTTCACCCGAAGGTTTTGGTACAGTGGCAATGGTAGTAAACTTTATTGTATCTATAGTGGTTTCTGCATTTACACCTGAACCGCCTGAAAATGTACAGCAAATTGTTGAGAATATACGAATACCAAGTGGAGCAGGAGAGGCAATAGAACATTAAGATTTACGATTTGAGATTGTAGATTTACGATTTATAAATTTAAAACAAGAATAAACAAATAACTCAAATGAGTGACTACCATATAAAAACCCTCGAAGAGTATTTTAAAGTCTATAGGTCATCAGTAGATAATCCAGAGCAATTTTGGGGCAACCTCGCCGAAGAGCATTTTGTATGGCGAAAAAAGTGGAACAAAGTTTTAAGTTGGGATTTCTCAAAACCAGAAATAAAATGGTTTGAAGGTGCAAAACTTAATATTACTGAAAACTGCATCGATAGGCATTTAGCCACTCGAGGTGATAAAACAGCTATTTTGTTTGAACCTAACGACCCAAATGAAGCAGCGCAACATATAACCTATAAACAATTGCACGAACGAGTTAATCAATTTGCTAATGTGCTCAAAGATCAAGGTATTAAAAAAGGAGATCGTGTTTGTATCTATTTACCGATGATTCCCGAATTGGCAATTTCAGTACTTGCATGTGCGAGAATAGGAGCTATACATTCTGTAGTATTTGCGGGTTTTTCAGCAACAGCTTTATCCACTAGAATAAACGATTCCGACTGTAAAATGGTAATTACCAGCGATGGTTCCTATCGTGGTGCAAAAACAATCGATTTAAAATGTATTGTAGACGAAAGTTTGGAAAAATGTAATTGTGTAGAAACGGTTTTAGTAGTAAAACGTATCAATTCAGAAATACAAATGAAAGAAGGTCGCGATAAGTGGTTACAACCGTTATTGGAAAATGCTTCAACAGACTGTATTCCAGAAATTATGGATGCTGAAGACCCTCTATTTATCTTATATACATCTGGTTCAACAGGACAACCAAAAGGGATGGTGCATACTACTGCAGGTTATATGGTTTATACGGCTTATTCATTTAAAAATGCCTTTCAGTATACCGAAAATGATGTGTATTGGTGTACTGCAGATATTGGCTGGATTACAGGTCACAGCTATATTGTGTATGGACCATTAGCAAATGGAGCAACAACTGTTATGTTTGAAGGTGTGCCAAGTTATCCAGATTGGGGACGCTTTTGGAACATCGTAGAAAAGCATAAAGTCACTCAATTTTATACAGCACCAACAGCCATTCGTGCTTTAGCAAAAGAAGGCTTAGAACTAGTAGAAAAATACGATTTATCCTCCTTAAAAGTATTGGGCTCGGTAGGAGAGCCAATAAATGAGGAAGCTTGGCATTGGTATAATGATAACATTGGAAAAAAGAAATGCCCGATAATAGATTCGTGGTGGCAAACCGAAACCGGAGGCATCATGATTTCTCCAATACCTTATGTAACACCAACAAAACCAACTTATGCAACCTTACCTTTTCCAGGAATTCAACCCACACTAATGGACGAAAACGGAAACGAAATAAAAGGCAATCAAGCTGATGGACGATTATGTATTAAATTTCCTTGGCCATCTATAGCGAGAACTATTTGGAACAATCACCAACGTTATAAGGAAACCTATTTTACGGCTTATAAAAATATGTATTTTACAGGAGATGGTGCACTACGTGACGAAGTTGGTTATTACCGAATTACAGGTCGTGTGGACGATGTTATTATTGTTTCTGGACATAATCTTGGAACAGCTCCAATTGAAGATGCAGTAAATGAACATCCCGCAGTTGCCGAATCTGCTATTGTAGGGTTTCCACACGATGTAAAAGGAAATGCCTTATACGGCTTTGTTATTTTAAAAGATACTGGTGAATCAAGAAATCAGGATAATTTGCGTAAAGAGATTAACCAGATTATTACCGAGCATATTGGCCCCATAGCAAAGCTCGATAAAATACAGTTTACAAGTGGTTTACCAAAAACACGTTCGGGTAAAATTATGCGTCGTATACTACGTAAAATAGCGAGTAAAGACACTTCTAATTTAGGAGATACAAGCACCTTATTAAATCCTGAAGTTGTGCAGGATATTATGGATAATGCGCATTAAGTTTTTGAAACCTTCAATCGTAAAAAAATCAACAAGGATAATATTCCGAAGATAGAAAACCCAATAAATAAAGGCAGTACAGAATCGGTTACAAAACTCCCGATATAGTTGGCTATCGGCACAGCCATTACTGTTGAAATAAATCCATTTATTGCAGCGCCTATTCCTGCAATATGTCCAATAGGTTGCATAAGTTGGTTTT
>RDRZ01000021.1 GCA_003709165.1 Flavobacteriaceae bacterium PRS1 | reverse complement strand
CAAACCAATTAATAATATAAAACACGCTTTAGCTTTTTAACCGCTAAACGGGTTATATAATAGATCATTTTGGCGATTCAAAAACCATGCAACTAACAAAAGAGCATGAAAAAATCTCGGCATATTATAATATTGATAACGGCACAGGAAGAATACGTGGTATATATTTGCAAGGTAATGAAGCTGTAAGACCAATTTTTGAAAAATGGTTCTCAGAGTTTGATGATATTATTGATCATACTACGATTACTATAAGAGATACAGGAGGGACTGATCACCTTGGTTTTGATGCAATAGGTATTCCTGGATTTCAATTTATTCAAGATCCTATTGAATACAATACAAGAACTCATCATACAAACATGGATAATTATGAACGATTAGTAATTGACGATCTTAAGCAAATGGCAGTAATTGTAGTTTCATTTGTTTATAATACAGCTCAACGTGATGAAAAACTCCCTCGTAAACCGTTAAAAAAAGTGAAGTTAAATTTTTAATGAAGTGGGGCATTAAGACCTAAAATAGCAAGCTTGAGTTATATAAACTATCAAAAAAGAAATGTATTAATCTATTTTTTTAAAACCTACCTCTTTTAAAGTTTTAGGTATTTTAATAATACAATAAGGTTGCGTCATTACAGTAGTAACCATTTCACCAAGTTTGGGTAATGTAACTTTATACTTAACTGTTACTTTTTCATTCTCATCTAAAATTTGTTCTACAGCAATTGAGTATCCTCCTGAAGACTTTTCTCCTAAAAACAATACTAATACAGTTTCTTTTTCAAAATTTATAATAGGAATTTTTATTCCTGGTGATTTATTTTTATTTATTAGTTTATAGATTTCATTTAAAGTTGTTTCCTCTTTAATAACGATGAATTTAGAATCTGTCATTCCTCCATAAAAATCTTCGGCAAGAGTTTCAAAAGTAATAGTATCTTGAGATATAATCATGGTTTGTTTATTAATAGTTGAACTAGAACTACACGAAGACAATAGAAAAATATAGATTACAAATAGACGTATCATACTAAAGACATTTTATTGAGTACTGTTTTATAAATAGCTTCATAAAAAGGTACAATATTATGAATATCAAATTTGGATGCTTCTATTCTTGCATTTGTTTTAAAGGTTTTAAGAACATCTTCGTTTTGAAGAATATAAAGCGCATTTTTTGTCATATCTTCTACATCACCAACATTACTTAAAAAACCTGAAACTCCGTGCTTGTTAACTTCGGGAATTCCTCCTGTATCACTTGAAATTACTGGTACAGCACAAGCCATTGCCTCTAAAGCCGCCAACCCGAAGCTTTCACTTTCAGAAGGCAATAGGAATAAATCGCTAAAGCAAAGTATTTTATCTATTTCATGACTTTTACCAAAAAAAATGACTTTGTCTTCAATACCAAGTTTTTCACATAAGCGTTCGGCAGGCTCTTTTTCTGGTCCATCACCAACCATCATAAGTTTAGCGGGAATTTCTTTTTGAATATTATAAAATACATTAATAATATCATTAATCCGTTTTACGGGTCTGAAATTACTAATATGAGTAATTATTTTTTCATCTGGACAAGCCATCATTTCACGCTGGCAATCTGTAAAAGAATGTGAGTATTTGCCTAAATCTATAAAATTAGGTACAACTTCAATCTCTCTTTTAATGTTAAATAATCGTAAAGTGTCATCCTTTAAATTTTGTGATACAGAGGTTACAGCATCCGATTTATTAATGCTGAAAGTAACCGCAGGTTTATAAAATGGATGGCTGCCTACAAGCGTAATATCTGTACCATGAAGCGTGGTTACAATCGGTAAATTTATACCTTCTTCAAGCAGCATTATTTTTGCCATATATGCCGCATAGGCATGAGGTATTGCATAGTGTACATGTAATACCTCTATTTTATGAATCTTAACAGTATCGACCAATTTACTTGACAATGCCAATTCATATGGCTGATAATGAAACAAAGGATATTCGGGAACATTTACTTCATGATAATGTACATTGTTACTTAACAACTCTAACCTAACCGGCTGACTGTAAGTTATAAAATGCACTTCATGACCACGTTTAGATAACTCTAAACCAAGTTCGGTTGCTACTACTCCACTACCTCCAAATGTTGGATAACATACTATTCCTATTATCATAATTAAAGTTTTAAATGCCTAAAGTTTTAAGTGTCTAAAGTCATATTCTTAACTTTAAGTACTCTTGCTTATAACTTTAAGTACTTTTATTTATCTATTGCTTCATAAATCAAGCGTTGTATTTCTGTTCTTATACTTTCTCTTAACAATCTATTTTTCCCAGCTTTAGGATAAGTCCTATTTGCTAAAAACACATATACGATTTCTTCTTCAGGATCTGCCCAAGTGTAGACTCCTGTAAAACCTGAATACCCAAAACTCGACATCGAAAGGCATCCACATGTTGGGCCTTCATCTTTAAGTTGAGGCTTGTCGAAACCAACTCCTCTTCTATTATCTTTATCGCAGAAATAACAGGTAGTAAATTTATCGATAGTTTCTGTTTTAAGATAACGTTTTCCGCCATAATATCCTTTCTGCAAATACATTTGCATAATTTTGGCTACATCATTGGCGTTACTAAAAACGCCGGCATGACCACCTACTCCATTTTGCATTGCTGCGCCCATATCATGAACATAACCATGAATTTCCTGATACCGAAAATAATCATCAATTTCTGTTGGGATAATTTTCGTGTCACTAAACTTTTTTATCGGATTATATGTTGTATAATTTGCTCCAAGTGATTTGTAAAAATGCTGCTGTACTAAATTATCTAGTGTTTGGTCGTAATGTGTTTCAATAAATTTCTTTAAAATATAATATGGCAAATCGCTATAACGATATCGCAACCTATTTAACATCTCGCTTTCTTTAATTATTTCTTGAATAGAATCCTGATAATCTGACCTTAAATATAAGTTTTTTGCAACTTCAATGTTAAACAAGTTACTCTTTTTTGATCTGTAATATTTATCATCAGGTTTTTTTGTAACTGAATCTAAAGTATTATAATAAAAAGGAATCCAAGGTTTAAACTTTGCGTAATGCGATAACATTTTTTTGATGGTGACATCTTCTTTATTAGACCCTATATATTCTGGTAATAATTCTGACAGTTTTGAATCTAAAGAAATAACACCTTTCTCTTCTAATTCCATAAGTAATGGAATTGTTGCCAATATTTTTGTTAGTGAAGCAACGTCGTAAATATCAGTATTATTAACTTTTTGGTTTCCTTTATAGGTATGCTTTCCAAAATTTTTATTGTAAATGATTTTTCCTTTTCGAGCTACGATTAATTGTATTCCCGGTGTCATTAGTGAATCTACTGCGTATTGTGCGATAGCATCTATTTTTTTTAAGCGTTCGGAACTCATACCAACACGTTCTGGTAAGCCATAACTTAATCTACTTACTGATGAAAAATGTATGCCATAACCTACTTTAAAATCATTTCCAATACTTACTGGCAAGACGCCTTTTGAAGGAATAGCACCAAAAATAATTTGTGCTGCCTTTTGCTGCGCTATTTTACTATTTTGATACGATATCATAATGCTTTTAAAATTTTTGGTAGTTTTTAAATCTAAAAGTGCATAAGGTTTTACAAATACGTTTAAGATAACTGTATTTGTTCTTGCTATTTCGTATAACCACACTAACTCTTGATTGCTAAATTTATAAGCTTTCCATGGGTTTGTATTCGATTTATGAAAACCAATAATAACAGTATTGTAATTGTTTAGTTTAGTAATAAGATTGTCTAATTTATCTGCTTTAACTTCGTCAATTTTTGCATATTTTTTTAATTCGTTTAGAAATGTTGATCCATCATCGTCTCCCAATTTTACATAAGCAATTTTTTTAGTTTCCAATCTCAATAATGGTAATAATTCAGCTTTATTTTTTACAACCGTTAAAGCATTTTCCATTAATTCTTCATAGAGTACATCGTCTTCTACTTTATTCAAATCTTCAACCAAATTATAAATCCCGATTGGTTTGTAATTGTGTAAACCAACTTTGTATTTGGCCATCAATATTTTTTTAACTGAATGTGACAAACGTTCTTCTGAAATTTCACCTTCGTTAAATGCAGCAACAATTTTGGTAATGCCTTTATAAACATCTTCGGACATTAAAAGCACATCATTTCCTGCTTTAAAAGCTGCTAAATCTATATCGCCAGTTTCGTTATAATTGGAAACTCCTTTCATATTAAGTGCGTCCGTAAAAATAAGTCCTTTAAAATCTAACCGTTCTTTTAAAATATTGGTTACTATATGTTCTGAAAGCGACGAAGGGAAATCTACTCGTGTTTCTAAACTTGGCACGTTTAAGTGAGCAATCATAACACTTGAAAGCCCTTGCTTTATCAATATTTTATAAGGATACAACTCAACAGAGTCTATACGTTTTTCGTTAAACTTAATTGTTGGTAGGGTTTTATGTGAATCGGTTTCGGTATCTCCATGACCTGGAAAATGTTTTGCTGTGGCTAAAACTCCAGCACTTTGCATGCCTTTCATAAAAGCCAATGCCTTTTCGGTTACATTATCTCTGTCTTCTCCGAACGAACGATTACCAATAATAGGGTTTTTAGGATTTGTATTAATATCTACTACAGGAGCAAAATTAAAATGAACGCCGAGACGTTTACAGTGTTCGCCTATTTGATATCCAACTTTTTCGATTAAAGCATTATCTTTAATTGCTCCTAAAGTCATATTCCAAGGAAATGAAAAGGTAGAATCCAATCTCATACCTAATCCCCATTCTGCATCCATACCAATAAGCAGTGGCGTTTTAGAAAGAGCCTGATATTCATTATTAAATCGTGCCTGACGTATTGGACCTCCTTTTGAATAAATGATGCCACCAATTTTATTTTCTTTGATTTGCTTTACAATACTTTGGTGTGTTTCTTTATCCTGACTGGAAAACACCATAACCATAAACAATTGTCCAACTTTTTCTTCTATGGACATTGCAGAATACACACTATCCACCCATTTTTGTTGAGATTCAAAATCATTTGTTAATAAAGGATTTTTACTGTTTTGACCAATTGCAAGGCTAACGAAACCAACAGTAATTACAAGTAAAATTTTAATGCGCATAAATTCGGTTTGGGATATATAATGAATAACTATGCCAAAATAACATTTTTAAAGTGAAGTTTTTAAGACTTTAAGATAGTTTTATAACGAATGTAATTAACAATCTATCATTTAAAGAATTTAAAAATTGTATCTGAAGAATTGTAGCAAAGATTCTGAAACAATCCCGATAATTATCGGGACAGAATGACAATAGGAACTATTTTAAGAAACGATTGTGCCAACTCTCGCTTGCCGGAACTTCCCAATTTTCTTTATATTCTGCAATATTGGTAACTAAGTTGTTGAACACAATGGTATTTTTTGAAACGGCTTTTTGCTTTGCCATTTTCCTGAAATCTTTTAATGTTTTGTAAGCTATAAATTCGCCTTGCTTGTAAGACACATTCATTTTATCTAACAAATCTACATTATAATCTTGTTCTAATTGCTGAATAAAATGTACAGAAGCATCTATGGAACACCCAGATGTATTATTCAAGTTTTGGTTTAAACCAATGATTATAAAACGCTTGTACTTAATTTTGTAACCAGATTGTAAATCGCTTCCGTGTGAAGTCCAGTTCTCAATAAATGTATTTAATTTTAAGCTTATTTCTTCCAATTCGCTTTCGGTAAACGAGCGATTGGCTTGGTATATCCAAACTCTTGAGGTTTCTGGTAATGTGTTAAAATCGACTAACATATTTTGATTTGCGAATTAGGATTAACGATTTTTGATTTCTACTTTTATTTTGAACAAGTTAACATAAATTATAGGAATTTCATAAATCTTGAGCATTAGCTATTAGTTCTGCAATATCCATGACTTTTACGGTATTTTTTTTGTCTTTTGCTTTAACTCCATCTGTCATCATAGTATTACAAAAAGGACATCCTGTTGCAATAATTTGCGGATTGGTTTCTATGGCTTGTTCTGTACGTTCAACATTTATGTCTTTATCTCCTTTTTCGGGTTCTTTAAACATTTGCGCTCCTCCTGCTCCACAACACAATCCGTTGCGTTTACAGTTTTTCATTTCTACCAATTCGGCATCTAATTTCTGAATCAACTCACGAGGAGCTTCATATACATCATTGGCACGACCTAAAAAACAAGGATCATGAAACGTAATTCGCTTCCCTTTAAATTTTCCTCCTTCAATGATTAGTCGTCCTTCTTCAATTAAACTCTCTAAAAATTGTGTATGATGCATAACCTTGTAATTTCCACCAAGAGAAGGATATTCATTTTTAAGCGTATTAAAACAATGTGGACATGTAGTTACAATCTTTTTAATTTCGTAAGCATTTAATACTTCAATATTTGTTACTGCCTGCATTTGAAACAAAAACTCGTTTCCTGCACGTTTTGCTGGATCTCCGGTACAACTTTCTTCAGTACCCAAAACTGCAAAATCTATATTTGCTTTATTAAGTATCTTAACAAATGCTTTTGTAATTTTTTTTGCTCTATCATCAAAACTTCCAGCACAACCAACCCAAAACAACACTTCTGGTTGTTTACCTTGCGCCATAAATTCTGCCATAGTTGGTACTTTTAATGCTTCGCTCATTTTTAGTTGAGTTGTTATCTAAACTTCTCTGTAATAATCTTACAAACTATTTTTATTTATTTGTGTTTACCATCGTCGAATACTTCAATGATTACTTCTTTAGCCACCAAATCTGTAAATTTGCCTCGAAAACGTGTGGCTTTAACAAGGTGATTATCGATCCAGTGGTAATTTCCTCCTCTTGGTTTTCCCATTAACAGACTGTGGTATTTAAAGCCCTGTTTTTTTAACCAAATTTCGGTATACTCACGATGTGCTTCTGTTCTTGAGCTAAAGAAACAAATTAAATGTCCTTCATCGTACCATTTATTTGAAGTTTCTAAAGCATCAGGATATACTTCTGCTGTTAGCATGCGTTCGGGTTCTTCGTTTGGAATATCGTCACAAACGGTTCCGTCTATATCTATTAAATAATTTTTTACGCCTTCAGGAAGAACAGGACTTACTTTTTCTCCTGCTTCAATTTTTTGATGCAATAATTTATCTGCTTCTTCTCTTTTCATGTGTCTATATTAATTGTTTTTTAACGGTCACATGGAACATCTATATAGTCATTTAACTCCGCTTTTATATTATTTTTAGAGGAGTCGTTGAACTTTTAGTTTCCTTTTATATTGAAATTTAGTTATGGATGTTTCATATAAATCTTTTAAACTTTGGTTAATTATTAATACTATCTTTTTCTTTTTTTAATTCTAATAAATCTTTTTTTGAAACACTTATTATCATTGTAAACTTTTGAATTTCATTTACTCTTCCATTGCTCGAATATCGTCTTTGATAAAAAGCAAGCTCCTTTGCTTGCCTTTTTAAAGCTTCAATTTGACTAGGTGAACAATAATCGCAAAATACTTTAGTAACTGTTATCTTTTTCGACAAACCTTTTTCATATTCAATTTCGGTATATACTTTTATTCGTAAAGAATCTTGTCCAAATCTCCTTTTTTGAGCTGTGCTATAATTAAAACTAATACAGCATAAAAAAAATGCTATTAAATAATATGAAATCTTTAGACGTTTCATTTATTGTTTATTCATTTTTCCAGTTTAATCTATCCATTTGGTTATATGGCCAAGGTGCTCCATTGTTTTCAATATTGCTCATCATAGTATTTAATTCGGTAGGAGCAGCCGACTGTTCCATTACTAAATAACGACGCATATCTAATATAATTGACAACGGATTTATACTCACAGGGCAGGCTTCTACACAAGCATTACAAGATGTACAAGCCCAAAGTTCTTCTCTTGTTATGTAATCGTCCAATAATTGTTTTCCATCGTCTTTAAACTCGCCTTTATTGGCATCGATGTTTTTCCCTACTTCCTCTAAACGATCGCGAGTATCCATCATAATTTTACGCGGCGATAATTTTTTGCCTGTTTGACTGGCAGGACATTCACTTGTACAACGTCCACATTCAGTACACGTATAAGCATTAAGCAATTGTATCCAATTTAGGTCTTGCACATCGCTTGCTCCAAATTTTGCTGGTATTTCGTCATCTTCGCCTTCAGTGGGAGTTGCGTAAGGATCAACATTTGGATCCATCATTAGCATGACTTCTTTGGTAACAGCTTCTAAATTATTTAATTCTCCTTTGGGTTTTAAACTTCCATAATAGGTGTTTGGAAAGGCTAATAAAATATGCAGATGTTTAGAGAAATACAGATAATTTAAAAATACAAAAATAATGAGTATATGACTCCACCAAGCTGTGCGTTCAATGATGTGTATTGAGTTTTCGGTTAATCCAGCAAACCAAGGTGAAACATATTGACTTATTATATTTCCTGTTGCTATTTCCTGAAAAGGAATATCTGTAGCATTCATAATAAGAAACAAGGACATTAAAACCATTTCGAAATACAAAATGTAATTGGCATCACTTTTTGGCCAACGTGTCATTTCAGATTTCCAAAAACGAGCTAACTTTATAATGTTTCTACGTGTCCAAAATACTATGACTGCTACTAAAACAAGAAGGGCGAGAATCTCGAACGTTCCTATTAGCACACCATAAAGGCTTCCAATTCCTGAAAATATGCGATGTGTACCAAATAAACCATCAATTATTATTTCTAAAACTTCAATATTAATTACAATAAAGCCAACGTATACAATAACGTGCAGAATACCAGCAATTGGACGACGAACCATTTCACTCTGACCGAGAGCTATCATTGCCATATTTTTCCAACGCTGCGATTTGTTATCACTCACATCAATATCCTGCCCTAACTTGATGTTACGAATAAGTTTCCTTATATTTTTAATAAAGTAGCCAATACCTATAATTAGCACAATAGCAAAGAGTATGTTAGGAATATAATCCATTATTTAGGTATTAATTAGTTTACTCTTCGTTATAAGGAATTTCTTTTTTAGACAAGATTCTGAAATATCGTTTTGGATGCAATTTAATGTCTCTCAATAGTTCTTCCATTTCTTTTGAAGCGCCTTTAAGGTTATTGTACAATTCATCATCATTTAACAGTTTCCCGATAGAGCCTTCTCCTTTTTCGATACTCGCAAGAATTTTATCGAAATTGTTGATTGTTAATTGTAAACTATTTATGGTTTCGCCAAGATTTGTATTGGCAACAGAATCGGTAATTTTGGATAAGTTAGATGTAATAGTGTCAATATTACTTAATGTGTTGTTTAATGTTTCTTGATTATCAGTAATTAAACTATTAATAGCTACAGAAGTATTTTTAAAAGATTCTATTGTTATGGCTAACTCTGCTATACTTTTTTTAAGATTGGCTTTGGTTTGTACATCAAACACAGAATTAATATTAACAAATAGCGAATCGGCACTTACTATCATGGTTTCAATTTTTTCTTGAAGTGGTGTTAAGCGCTGATTTACAAGTTCTGTTAATCCAGCTTTAACTGTGCCTTCAAGATAATCGCCTTTTTTTGCATTTTCAGCATTATCAAAAGCAGGAATTATAGCAATGGCTTTTCCTCCTAATAATCCAGCTTCGTATAATTCTGCTATACTATTTTTAGAGAATTCAAAATCACTATCTATCAAAAGTTTTACTGTTATACGTCCAGAGCGATCTTTGCTAAAATTTATGTCTTGCACTTTACCAACCGTCAAGCCGTTTATGGTTACTGGAGTTGATGATGCCATGCCTTCTACATTATCGTAAACAACATAAAATGTTCTGGAAGAATATAAAAAATTATTCCCTTTTAAATAGTTGAACAAAAATATAAATAATACTATACCCGAAATTACTAATATTGCGGTTTTTATTTCTCTAGATAGTTTCAAAAGCTAAATGTTTATTATTGAACTCGTTTAATTTTTTTCTATTTCCTAAAAAATGGCTGAAATTCACCCATATTTCATTACTTTTCTTATACGTATCGTTGCTATGTACTGCAAAAAGTACCTCATCTGAACAAATTTCATCTCATTTTCAGTTAAACACAAAAAGCTTAAACGTGTTCATTATTGATTAACTACAAAATTAACAATTAAATTAAAATTAACCTGCTTAATTTGATGGAGTTTTTAAAGCTTCATTTAAAGTAATTGATTTACCGTTTTTAAATGCAACTATAAAGCAAGTTGTAAATCCTTTTTTATATGCCTTATTTTTTTGGTCTTTTATCTTCGAGTAGTCTGAAGTTGCACCATAAAAATATTTGTATGTTTTCCCTATTTTATCTCTTGAAATTTCTTGAAGCCCTTTAAAATTATAGGGTTTGGTTTTAAGTTTTCTTGAGCTTGCTGCAATTTGTACTTTAAAAGTAATGTTTGAATAAATTGATGTAGATGCATTAGAACCAAAGCTTTCGGATAAATCTGAATCATCAAAACTAACATTCAGGCTTTCTTTGTATTTTAAAATAGCATCTTTTATAGAGTTTGCCATTTCGGTTTGTCCTTTGTTAGAACTTAAATAAGCACCTTCAATTTTATTAGTTAAAAATCCTGTTTCAATTAACACACTTGGCATATATGTATTATGCATGACCCAAAGGCTAATTTGTTTTACTCCTCTACTTTTTCTATTCAGCTTATTTTGAAAATTATCTTCTACAAAACGTGCCAATGTAATACTTTGATCTACATAATCTTCTTGCATTAATGTTAATCCTATTAAAGACTCCGGAGAGTTCGGATTAAACCCTTCATAATGTTTTTCATGATCATCTTCTAAGAAAATTACTTCATTCTCTGCTTTTGCAATTTCAATATTTCTACCTGTATTAGAAAGGCTTAAAACATAGGTTTCAGTGCCATAGGCTTGTGTATGATGCGCATTACAATGTATAGATACAAATAAATCGGCATCTGCTTTGTTGGCTATTTTGGCACGTTCTCGCAATTCTACAAAGACATCTGTTTTACGTGTGTAAATTACTTTTATATCTTTATTTTTTTCAAGTTCTTCGCCAACTTTTAATACTATTTTTAAAGCTATAGATTTTTCCGAATCGAACTTTGTTGGTCTTCCAGGATCTTTACCACCATGTCCTGCATCGAGAACCACAACAAATTTTTCGGTTGCTTTTTGTGCAAAAGTGTAGTGTGTTAATAAAAATATAAAGGATAATAAAAGGTATTTTACATTCGTTTGCATAAAGACTTTAACGGCTTAAGAACTCGATTTATTACTCAATAAAATTGAACACAGGTTTAAATCTTAATTATTTACAATATTAAAAATAATCACAAAAAAATATATGTAACTTTGGCAATTCAAAAACCGAGCCATACTTTTACAAAAATACATCTAAAAGAATTGCAAACAAATATCTTTCAAATACTTTTTACCCTAAGTTTTACAGTGTTTATAAACACTTTTAGCTATGCACAAGATGTTCCAAGAACTAAACCAATTATTACTCCTGATGTTTCAAAAGACACTATAAAAATTAGTTTAGACTCTTTGCAGATAAAGCCAATAAATACTAAAGAACAAGACAGCATAACACTAGATAGTATTCCTAAAAAGAAAAGTTTGTTAGAAGATATTATGATATATAAAGCCATCGACTATACTTCCATAAATCAAAATGAAAAGAAAATATATCTCTATAATGAAGCACAAATGTTTTATCTGGACATGGAGATTAAAGCAGGAATTATTGTTATCGATTATGCCAAAAATGAAGTTACAGCAAAAGGAATCGTTGATTCTTTGGGCAATTATACACAAGCGCCAATTTTTAAACAAAGAGGTGATGTTGTAGAACCAGATTCCATGATTATGAATACAGTAACTAAAAAAACGATTATATATAATTCAAAGATTGAACAAAAAAGTATTGATGGTGTAATTTTCGCAGAAATATCAAAAAAAGAAAATGATTCAGTTATTTTTATAAATAGAGCAAAATTTACTACCTCTGATGACCCAGACAATCCAGAATACTATTTTTTGATGCGTAAAGTTAAAATTGTCCCTGGAAAAAAAGTAGTAGCTGGTTTAACCAATTTATATATTGCAGATGTGCCTACACCTATTGGATTGCCATTTGCATTTTTTCCTTTAACAAAAAAACGTACTTCTGGAGTTATTTTCCCTTCATTTGGAGAGGATAGTAGTCGAGGCTATAATATACAAAATGGAGGCTATTATTTTGCAATTAGTGAATATGCAGACCTTGCAGTTTTAGGAGATTATTACACCAATGGAAGTTATGGTCTGCGTTTACAGAGTGCCTACGTATTACGCTATAAATTCAGAGGTAATTTAAGCTTTCGTTTTGAAAATTTAATTACAAGCGAACGTGGATTTCCAGATTATGCAAAAAGTACTATTTACAATTTGCGTTGGTCACACAGTCAAGATGGAAAATCAAATCCCAGTTCTCGTTTTTCGGCATCAGTAAATTTAGGAAGCAGTACGTATTATCAACAATCTGTAAATCAGTTAAACTCATCAAATTTTTTGAATAATACCTTATCATCATCGATTTCATATTCAAAGACATTTAAAGGACAACCACAGGTAAATATTAGTTTTACTGCAACACATTCGCAAAACACAAATACGGAATCTATTAGCATGACATTACCAACTTTCCAAGCAAGCGTAGATCGTGTATATCCTTTTGCTCCCAAAGTAGGAAGTAAAAAAGGATTTATTCAAAATATAAATTTACAATATAACATTCGTGGTGAAAACAGGATTCAAACCACTGATTCTTTATTCTTTAAAAAAGAAATGTTCGACGATGCTAAAATTGGGATGCAACATACAATCCCGATAAGCACTAACTTTAAAGTATTAAAGTATATAAGTATTAGTACAAGTGCGAATTATCAAGAAACGTGGGTTCTTAAAACAGTAGATAAAACCTTCGATGAAGATTCAAAAGAAGTTATTACTACTGAAATAAATGGTTTTGATTCTTTTAGAACCTATAATTTTAGTGTCGGATTAGGAACCACTGTTTATGGTATGTTCGATTTTGGTGAGGATAAAAAAATACAAGCCATCAGGCATATTATGCGTCCATCTATTAGTTATAATATTTCACCTTCTTTCGATAAATATTACGACACATACGAAGTTATTGATGCAGATGGTACACTCATTGAAGAAGTAGATTTTACCCGGTTTGAAGAATCTATTTTTGGAGCTCCAGGAAATAATTATTCCAGTTCTATAGGTTTATCTCTCGGAAACAATTTTGAAGCCAAGGTAAGAGACAAAGACAGCACGGCGACGGAAGCAAAAAAAATAATTTTACTTAACAATCTAAATTTATCTACATCTTACAACATTGCCGGAGATTCTTTAAACTGGAGTCCCCTACGAATAACTGGAGGCACACAAATTCTTGATAATAAAATGAGTATAAATTTTGGTGCAACTTTAGATCCTTACGCTTTGGATAATAACAACAATAAAATCAATACATTCAACATAAGTAATGGAGGAAGCCTTTTTAGGCTAACGAGTGCTAACCTTACTATGAATTACACCTTAACCAGTAAAAGTTTCGACAAATCTAAAAATGACAACCAAGCTGCAAGAGAAGAATCGTTAAGAAGTGGAGGACGTGATGACGATCTATTTGGAGTACCACAAGATTTTTCAGATCAACTATTAAATGCAAGTACTAAAGAACCAGAAAATGAAGAAACCAGCGAATTATACTCTTATAAAATGCCCTGGAGTTTACGCTTGGCTTATTCAGTAAATTATAGTAATACCAGACGACAAAACGAAATCTCATCGCACTCTTTAATGGTTTCGGGTGATATCGACATCTCGCCACGCTGGAGTATTGGAGCTTCTTCTGGGTACGATTTAAAAAGTAAAGGCATTACTTATACGCAATTGCGTTTTGAGAGGGACTTATTAAGTTGGAGAATGAATTTTTCTTGGATTCCGTTTAGTTCACGAAGCTCGTGGAATTTCTTTATTGGCATTCGATCACCTATTTTAAAGGATTTAAAATATGACAAACGAAAAACACCTGACAGAAGGCTTTAATGTTTAAAACATAAGCCTTAATAGAATAAATAATGAGATTTCCACCCGATGGCTCCCAATAATTATCGGGATGACCGTTAAAAAAATATAATTTAAACACATGAAAAAAATAATTACAACCACAAAAGCTACATCACCAATCGGACCTTATAATCAAGCTGTATTAAGCGGAAATACACTTTATACTTCAGGACAAATAGCCTTAAATCCTGAAACTGGAGAATTGGTTTTAGATGATATAAAAACCGAAACTACTCAAGTTATGGAAAATATGAAGGCAGTTTTAGAAGCTGCTAATATGACCTTTGAAAACGTAGTAAAAACCTCAATTTTTATAATCGATATGAATAATTTTACAGCCATAAACGAAGTGTACGGAAGTTATTTTAACAATACTACTGCTCCTGCTCGCGAAACTGTAGAAGTAGCACGTTTACCAAAAGATGTTAATGTGGAGATAAGTATGATTGCTGTGATATAATTATCTCATAAAATTTATTCCATAAATTATATCCTTTACTTTTCAATTTTTCTTAAGGTGGATTCTTAAAATTCATTCTTTTAAAAAAGCAAATAGAATAAATGAGATGCAAGGCACTATTTTTTTTGAATAGCTTAGCTATAGAAAAAAAATATAACGAAGCAGATTATTTGTTATCTTTGTTCCTATAATGGTTTGCAGAGTTTGTCATATACTTCCTAAAACTTTATTGTATTATCTCGATAGTACTTCAAAAATTTTAGTTGTCTCTGAAAAACTCTTTAAATTTTGGTGAGAATGAATTTTTAGAACACACCATAACTTTGAAAGTAATCTGAAACACTTCACATGAGAATTGAAAATGACTTAAAATTAGGTTTTAAGGATGTAATGATTCGTCCTAAACGTTCTACATTACATAGTAGAAAACAAGTTTCGTTAGAAAGAGAATTCAATTTTTTGCATAGTAATACTAATTGGGAAGGCATTCCTATTATAGCTGCAAATATGGATACTGTTGGTACTTTCGAAATGGCTACTGCGCTTTCAAAAAGTAAGCTCATAACTGCTATACACAAACACTACACTATTACAGATTGGAATGTTTTTATGGTAAATGCTCCAGAAAATATTATAGATTATGTGGCCATAAGTACAGGAATTAAAGCGAAAGATGTAGAGAAGTTAAACGCTATCCTTAACTTTAATCCTCGCATAAAATTTATTTGTATTGATGTTGCCAATGGTTATACAGAACGTTTTGTAGAGTTTGTAAAACAAGCCCGAGAAACCTATCCGAACAAAGTAATTATAGCTGGAAATGTTGTTACTGGAGAAATGGTAGAAGAACTATTACTTGCTGGTGCAGATATTATAAAAGTTGGGATTGGTCCAGGTTCAGTATGTACAACACGTATAAAAACTGGTGTTGGCTATCCGCAACTTTCTGCAATTATTGAATGTGCCGATGCTGCTCATGGTTTGGGCGGACAAATTATTAGCGATGGAGGTTGCGCTAATCCTGGAGATATTGCCAAAGCATTTGGAGCTGGAGCCGATTTTGTTATGCTTGGAGGTATGTTTGCCGGACATACCGAAAGTGGTGGCGAACTTGTTGAGCGTAATGGCAAACCATTTAAATTATTTTATGGAATGAGTTCAAACACAGCAATGAAAAAACATAGTGGCGAAGTTGCCGAATATAGAGCCAGCGAAGGCAAAATTGTTGAAGTCCCTTTTAAAGGCAATGTCGATACCACTTTACAAGATATTCTTGGTGGTTTACGCAGCACTTGTACTTATGTTGGTGCACAACGGCTAAAAGAACTTACCAAACGTACGACGTTTATTAGAGTTGCAGAGCAGGAAAATAGAGTTTATACAGAATAGTTACGTTTAGTTATTGTACTAGTTTATAAACTTTTTTGATATTTCAATATTAAAATAGGAAATCAATTTTATAATATTTACTAATAAAATTCGTACATTCATAGAATTAGAGAATTTTTGATAATCCTTTTGCTATGCTAGAACTCAAACCAATTTCCAAAGAATCCATTCCTAAAGCATTAATTAGAGCAAAGCACTATCGTTTACTTAATGAACCTTGGCAGGCAGAAAGTATTTGCAGAGATATACTAAAAGTTGAACCGAACCATCAACTCGCTGTTTTGTATCTTATTTTAGCGATTACCGATCAATTCGGATCTGTAAATAGTTCTTCATTTCCTGAAGCTAAAGGATTGTGTGCTCAACTAACCAGCGAATATGAGCAGTTGTATTATCGAGGAATTATTTCAGAACGATTAGGCAAGGCTACATTATCACGAACTTCTCCGAGGGTTAAGTATATTGCTTACGAACATTATAGATGTGCCATGGAATTTTATGAAAAAGCCGAAAAGATTGGTCCTAGCGATAATCAGGATGCGGTTTTAAGATGGAATGCATGTATAAGAGGCATTAAAGAATTTAAGCTCAAGCCCTCTCAAGATCAAAATCAAGTACAACCCTTTTTGGATGTATAATTTTATCGTTTGAGTGGAGGTAACTTTTTCTTTTTTTTACCAAATATTTTTCGAGAGAGAATCGTTATTGGATCGTAATATCTATCTACAATTCGTTCCTTTAATGGAATTATTCCATTATCGGTAAGGTTTATATTTTCAGGACATACGTCTGTGCAACAACGCGTTATATTACACATTCCAGAACCAAATTCGTTTTTTAGTTCCGGTATTCTATCCTCTGTGTCTAATGGATGCATTTCGAGACTGGCTACCCGTATCATAAATCGTGGCCCGACAAATTTGTTCTTTTTATCATGGTCGCGAAGCACGTGACATACATTTTGACATAAATAACACTCAATACATTTTCGGAATTCTTGTACACGGTCAACATCTTCCTGATACATTACATAACCTTTATCGGTTTTTGATTCTGGTGCAAGTTTTACCTGTTTTATTCTTTTGTTTTGAGTATAATTCCAAGACACATCTGTAACTAAATCCTTTATTATGGGAAAAGTTTTCATTGGTGTTACAATTATAGTCTCATTCGGTCCATATTCATTCATCCTTGTCATGCATGATAGTTTTGGCTTTCCATTAATTTCCACACTACAAGAACCACATTTTCCAGCTTTACAATTCCATCGAATAGCTAAATCATTCGCCTGCTCTGCCTGAATCTTGTGAATAACATCAAGTACAACCATACCTTCTTTTACTTCTGTTTCGAAATGAACCAGCTCTCCATTATTATGATCGCCTCTATAAATTTGAAATTTACGTGTAGCCATTATTTATACTATTCCATTTAAAGCTGATTTTTAAAATCAGTTGGTTATTTGTTTTCGTTCTTGTTC
The DNA here is from genome assembly GCA_003709165.1 of Flavobacteriaceae bacterium PRS1. GTDB lineage: Bacteria > Bacteroidota > Bacteroidia > Flavobacteriales > Flavobacteriaceae > PRS1. Next base: position 22,035 of record RDRZ01000021.1, on the reverse strand, counting down.
AATTTCTCTTTCCAGATCTTCGATAGACGATTCTGCGATTCGTTCTAATTCTGTGTTAGGTATAGGACGCTCTACTTTAATCAATTCCATATTTCCATCTTCCCCTTTTCGAGATATAATATTATAGTTAAGCCACTCTTTTTGTTCTCCAGGAAAATCTGATCTTGTATGTGCTCCTCTACTCTCTTCCCGAAGTATTGCAGCTCGTGCAACAGCTTCTGCTGTAATTAACAAGTTACGCAAACCCAATGCCTCATGCCAACCAGGATTAAATTGACTCGTTCCTTTTGCTTTTACATTTTTGTAGTCATCCTTTATTTTTTCTAACTGACTAATTCCTTTTTCGAGTTCATCTTTTGAACGAATTATTCCTACATTTATTTGCATATTATTTTCTAATTGCTCATGCAAGAGATAAGGATTAGCACCAGATTCACGGTTTAATATGTCTGTTGCATTTCGAATTATCTTACTTGCTTGTTCTTCATCAATTTCCGAATGCGTTACCTTATTTTTTGCATATTCGGAAGCATTTTTTCCTGCTAAATATCCAAAGACCAAAAGGTCGGATAACGAGTTCCCGCCGAGGCGATTGGCGCCATGCATTCCTGCTGCACATTCGCCACAGGCAAACAATCCCGGAACAGTGCTCATTGTTGTGTCAGCATCAACCCGAATCCCTCCCATAAAATAATGGCAGGTTGGACCTACCTCCATAGGTTCTTTGGTAATATCTAATTCTGCTAAAACTTTAAATTGATGATACATGGATGGCAATTTCTTTTTGATGTCTTCGGCAGATCGCTGTGTAGCAATATTAAGGTAAGCTCCTCCATGTTTTGATCCTCTTCCCGCTTTAACTTCTTCGTTTATTGCTCTTGCCACAACATCTCTTGTTAATAATTCCGGTGGACGTCTGGCATTAAGATCTCCGGCGAGCCATCTTGCAGCTTCTTCCTCAGTATCGGCAGTTTCCGAACGAAATCGTTCCGGAATATAGTTGAACATAAATCGCGTTCCTTCACTATTTAGAAGAATTCCACCTTCGCCCCGAACACTTTCGGTGACCAAAATACCTTTAACCGATAATGGCCAGACCATTCCGGTAGGGTGAAATTGACTGAATTCCAAATCCATAAGCTCAGCTCCGGCTTCGTAGGCCAAAGCATATCCATCTCCAGTATATTCCCAGGAGTTTGAAGTCACTTCCCAAGCTTTTCCACCGCCACCAGTTGCAAATATGATAGACTTCGCCTTGAATATGGTGAAGGTTCCTGTTTCTCTCCACATACAAACAACGCCACAAACCTCATCTTTTTCGTTTTTAAGCAAGTCCAAGGCAGTACATTCCATATAAGCTTCTATCCCTTGGTGAATGCCGTAATCTTGTAAGGTTCGAATCATTTCTAATCCTGTTCTATCGCCTACGTGTGCTAATCTTGGGTAGCGATGCCCTCCAAAATTTCGCTGGTTAATCAAACCGCTTTTAGTTCGATCAAAAACAGCTCCCCATTCTTCTAAAAGTCGAACACGTTCAGGAGCTATTTTCGCATGAAGTTCAGCCATTCGCCACACATTTAAAAATTTTCCACCTCGCATGGTATCTCGAAAATGAATTTTCCAATGATCACGCGCATCTACATTTCCCAACGCTGCAGCCATTCCTCCTTCAGCCATTACGGTATGTGCTTTTCCCAACAAAGATTTCATCACAATACCCGTACTCATTCCTTGAGATGATGACTCAATCGCTGCACTTAACCCAGCACCACCAGCACCAACGATTAGGACATCATGTTCTATTACTTTTATTTCAGATATATCTAACATCATTTTTTATTGGTTTTATCCACCCCAAGTATTTAAATCTATTATGTTGCCCATAGAAACCATTCGGACATAAAAATCTGCAACCATAATCCAAATTAAACTCAGCCAAGCGAACAACTCATGGCGCTGATTTAACCAGGTGATTATTTTTCCATTCTCGTGCGCTATCTTTCCACCTATGCCACATGAGTAACAATCTCTGCTACCTGTTAACAAATGCCTTATAGAATGACATCCAAAAGAATAACATGCTAGTAAAATTGGATTCCCCAACAATAAAATGCTTCCTACTCCAATACCAAATCTTCCTTCTCTAAAAAATGACATATAGGCATCATAAAAGAAAACTAGTATGTATATCATTGCAAAGTACATGGCATAACGATGAATATTTTGTACTCGCATCAAACCTGTTTCGCCTTTATAACCTGATTTTCCTTTTCTTGGTAATGCACCAACTGCACATGCTGGCGGCGTTCCTGTAAAAGCTCTATAATATGCCTTTCTGTAGTAATAACAAGTAAATCTGAAAATTCCTGGAATCGCAAGAATTAATAACGATGGCGATGGTGGAATCCAGTTAGGCCACCAAGAAGGCCAAGAACCCAATAAAGAATGACCAATAGGAGCAGCACCTTCGACACCTTCTTTAATAAAAACCAATGGAGAATAAAAAGGAGCAAGATATCCTCCAAAACCTCCTTGTCCGGCACTGTACCAATAAAAATCTGCTTGCCAGGCTGACCAAAAACCATATATCAAAAAGCTAGTGAGCCCAAAAACCACAACACTTGGATATAACCACCATTTGTCCTTACGCAACGTTTTAGCAAACCCTTGAACGTGGATGGCAATTGAAGCATTTACAGGCATTATCGAAGGGTTAATTAGATCTTTTATCTCCTTAATAGGAGCATTTAATTTGATACAATTTAGTAAAAAAAATAAAATTTTCTATATTTTTTATATAAAACTAATTTCAATGCTTTTCAACAATTTAAAAATACATCGCATAATTCTTCTTTTAAATCACTAATGTCATCATACTGAATTGGAATTATTGCTTTACCTTTTACATCAATGACACCATTTTTTCGCACTCTCATATATCCATTTTGGAAGAAACCAGATATTTCATCATAAATTGGATTTATGATAATATTCCCATCAATATCAATCAATCCTTCTTTAAGCTGAATATGATCTGTTTTATTTAAAAACTCAATAAAAGTTCTGCTTCCTTTTTCTTTAATCATTGATTTATTTTTTTCGACTTTTTGATTTTCAATCATAAATACTGCTTTGTTATTTATGATTGGGCTGTAACTAAATATTAAACTATCGGGAAACATTTTTAACCAATTTTCATTGACGTAGTTCCATTTGTCATTCGTTTTTACTGAAGCATAACCTTTATAAAAAGGAAACTCATCCTCATAAATTAATGAAATAATAACTTTTCCATATTTATCAATGAAACAATATTTTTTATCCTTGATTGCAATATCTAAATTTCCTTTATACCAAAAAGTAGCATTATATTCAGGAAACATTTTTTTAGTACCATTTTCAAATAATAATCCAGGAATTGAGTCATTTATAATATTTGATTTACCATTATAAAAGTCAGAAGCATAGGTATATTTTGCTTTTATTACTTCATTTCCTTTTGAATTTATAAATCCATATTTTAATGAATCTTTTTTGGAGAACATTGACCATTCAACCAAATCTGAATAATAGTTATTTGAACTTCCTTCAAGATTCATCATTATTCGTAAAAATTCTATTTTAAAAATGTCGTTACCAACTTTTTTATTTTAGCTATTTAGAGTACTAGTAATTATCAAGAATTTAAGAATGTATTTTTCATAAGTAGTTTTTTTTAAATGTTGGTCAATGGGTTGATATGCTCAGTTTTAATTGATTATATCAAACGATAAGCGAAGATAGTTTTTTAAAACTTTAGAATCAATAGTTTAAATAGGTAAGCAACAATATAATTATTAACAAAAGTCTTGAAAATACTTTTTTAAAATTCCCATTGCAAATTGCTTTTATGTAATTTTGTTCAAACTATTAAACAATGCGATATATTCCCTTTTTATCAGTTTTTCTTTTACTTACAAGCTGTTACAATATTGAACGTAACTGCGTTGACTTTAAAACCGGAAAATTTTACAGCGAAGTAGTAATAAACGAAGTAATTTATAAATCCACATTTAGTCGTACAAATACACTTCAAATAGAAGTATATGAAGGAAAAAAAGATTCTTCAAAGGTGCGATGGATAAACGATTGCGAAGTGATTTTTAAAACGATAAACCCGAAAAACATGGTAGAACGTAAGGATATTCATCTTAAAATTCTTACGACTACGGATTTATCCTATACATTTGAATACTCTTATGTAGGCGAAACAATTAAACAAAAAGGAATTGCTTATAAAAAGTAATCTACTCAAAATGGATTTCTGATTTCGCAGGAATGACAAAAATTAAAACAACGTAATCTGCCCTTCTTCATCAACCTTTAAATCATCTTTTGTAGTTTCAGTTGGTTTGGAATTAGGTGTTTCAGTATTAGAAATTTTGGAAGTTTCAGGAGACGTTTCGACTGCGCTCAACGTGACAGTTTCTTCATCAATCACTTCAATTTCATCTGCTGGAATTTCTTCCGGAGCATCGTAAGGTAAGGGTTCTAACAAATTAATTTGTCTGACTTTTTCAGTAGTCAACTGGTTGCCAAGCGCTTTTATTCCTTTTATTGCTATAAACTCCTCAAGGTTAATTACATGATTTTCCTTCCTGTCTTTGCCTCTTTCTTTGGTAAACTCAATTTCAGCCATCGGTTTCCAATCGGTCGAAACAATTTCTAATTGCGAATTTTTATGTTCGGTGATAAACAATTCTTCTTTATTTTCGTTTTCAATTAAAAAGCGTTTTACAAAATAGCGTTCTTTTTCGCCATCAAAATAAATAGCAGAAATAGGCTTTTTAGGAATCCATTTTTCGAGCGTAATCATATTATCGTCAAAATGTACAGACATTTCCGGAATAATCGTTTTTATAGCTCCTGTTTGTGTTATAATTAAGATTCTGTCTTCGCCTCTAAATTCTCCAATTAACTCACCTCTTTCATCAAGATTTAAACGTTGTACAGTATCGTCGAACCAGATTTTTCGTGGTTTTAAAGTTGAGACCCCTTTTTCTTTTAGTTCAATTTTCTTAACTGTATATTTGGTTACCACATTTCCTTTTGAAGCACGACCTTTAATTATAACAATCGCAAAATCTAAATCCCATTTCAGTTTTTTAATACTTCCTACCTGACGTAAAAATACAGTAACCACTTCAGCTTCACCATTTGGATTTACAGAAAAATACCATAATTTTGAGCCTTTATTTCCATAAGCCAAATCGTATTCTTTATCTCGTGTAATTCCTGTTACAGCAAAGCGTTTAATATATGAAGCACCTCGAGTTCCATCGCGATATATCATATTATAAATAGTACGCTTATCCTTCTTTTTAAATACTGCAACATGAACAATGCCTTTACCAATAAAAGTCTTGGTATCTACTTTTGTAATCATCATTTTACCTTCGCTGGTAAACACAATTATATCATCAATATCACTACAATCACAAACATATTCGTCCCGACGCATCGATGTTCCAATAAAACCTTCTTGCCTGTTTACATATAATTTGGTGTTACGAATAACTACTTTAGTTGCAACAATATCGTCAAAAATTCTTATTTCTGTTTTCCTTGATTTATCCTTTCCATAGTCTTTTTTAAGTCTTGTAAAATAAGCAATTACATAATCGATTAAGTTCTCCAAATGGTGTTTAACTTGAGCAATTTGTTCTTCAAGAGCATCAATTTTTTGCTGTGCTTTATCGATATCGAATTTAGAAATACGTTTGATTCGGATCTCAGTTAAACGCACGATATCAGCTTCTAAAACTGCTCTTTTTAAATGTTTAATATGTGGTTTCAGACCTTTGTCGATAGCAGCAATAACACCTTGCCAGGTTTCTTCTTCTTCAATATCTCGATAAACTCTGTTTTCAATAAAAATGCGCTCTAAAGAAGCAAAATGCCATTGTTCTTCTAAATCGTTTTGTTTAATTTCTAACTCACTTTTTAAAAGCTGAACTGTATGGTCGGTTGAGCGACGTAACATTTCGGACACACCAATAAACAATGGCTTGTTATTTTCGATAACACATCCTAAAGGCGAAATAGATTGTTCACAATTTGTAAACGCATAAAGTGCATCGATGGTTTTGTCTGGTGAAATTCCTGAAGGTAAATGCACTAAAATCTCTACTTTTGCAGCAGTATTATCTTCAATTTTTTTAATCTTGATCTTCCCCTTTTCATTAGCTTTTAAAATAGAATCAATTAGTGAAGAAGTAGTCGATCCAAAAGGCACTTCGGTAATTACCAATATGTTTTTTTCGTGTTGAGATATTTTTGCACGAACACGTACTTTACCTCCTCGTAAACCATCGTTATAATTAGTGAAATCTGCAATTCCAGATGTAGGAAAATCGGGAAGAATTGTAAATCGTTTTCCCTTTAAATGCTTAATTGAAGCATTTATAAGTTCGATAAAATTATGAGGCAATATTTTTGTTGATAATCCAACAGCAATGCCTTCTGCTCCTTGCGCTAATAGCAAAGGAAACATTACAGGAAGATTTACGGGTTCTTTACGACGACCATCGTAAGAAGCTTGCCATTTGGTAATTTTGGGATTGTAAACAACATCTAATCCAAATTTAGATATTCGTGCTTCTATGTAACGTGATGCTGCTGCACGATCGCCTGTTAAAACATTTCCCCAGTTCCCCTGTGTGTCAATCAATAAATCTTTTTGTCCAATTTGAACCATGGCATCTGCAATACTCGCATCGCCATGTGGATGGTATTGCATGGTATGACCAACAATATTGGCAACTTTATTATAACGACCATCATCCAAATCTTTCATTGAATGCATGATGCGTCGCTGTACTGGTTTAAAACCATCTTCAATGGCTGGAACAGCACGTTCTAAAATTACATACGATGCGTAATCTAAAAACCAATCTTTAAACATTCCGGAAACCCGCGTAATCGTTTCCTGGTTAGTGTCATCTTCATTTATCAAATCATCATTATCTTCAATCATCTACTATTATTTTTTTTGCTCTGTTATTTCTAACAATTTTATTCAAAGATTGTTTTACGTATTTTCTTTTTTTATGTTGAACAAGTGTAACATTAAAAATTTACTTTTTTCTATGTCCACGACTATTTATGATATATAACATCAATCGTTTATATACTATAAAATTTTGAAATTTAAAACCAATTAATTTTTTTTTCAAATTCTACTACATGTTCTTTTTTATTCAAATATTCCGAAAGTAAAAGTGATTTATTAATAACCACAACTTTTACACCATCACTATCGTATTCAAAAAATTTTGTAAGTCCGAATAACATAAGAAACAAAGTCGAAAATCCAAAAAATATAATTATAAAGGTCAATATCGGATTTGTTGATACTTCGCTAAAAGCACTAAAAATAGTAGAAAGTATAAGCGCAATTACTACCAAAAAAAGTAGGTAGAAATGATAACGTTTTTTACTTTAATATTATTAATTCTCATAGGCTTCTTCTACAAAATCTAATTCAACTTTTAGGTTGTTAATAATAAATTCTTGTCGGTTTGGTGTGTTTTTTCCCATGTAAAAAGAAAGCAATTCTTCAATGGACAAATTATTGTCTAACATAACAGGGTCTAAACGAATATCATCGCCAATAAAAAATTGAAATTCATCAGGTGAAATTTCTCCCAGACCTTTAAATCGGGTGATCTCTGGTTTTGGTTTTAACTTTTCAATGGCATCTCTACGCTCTTGCTCTGAATAACAATAAACTGTTTTCTTTTTATTTCTTACTCTAAACAATGGTGTTTGCAAAATATACAAATGTCCTTCTTTTATAAGTTCTGGAAAAAATTGTAAAAAGAATGTGATTAATAACAACCGAATATGCATCCCATCTACATCAGCATCAGTGGCAATTACAATATTATTATAGCGAAGGCCTTCTATGGACTCTTCAATATTCAATGCTGCTTGAAGCAAGTTGAACTCTTCATTCTCATACACAATTTTTTTACTTAAACCATACGAATTTAAAGGCTTTCCTTTTAAGCTGAAAACCGCTTGTGTGTTTACATCTCTTGATTTTGTAATACTTCCTGAAGCCGAATCACCTTCGGTTATAAACAAGGTAGTTTCCAGTCGTCTGTCTTTTTTTAAATCGCCAAAATGAACACGACAATCACGTAATTTCTTATTGTGAAGATTTGCTTTTTTTGCACGTTCTCTTGCTATTTTTCGTATTCCAGATAACTCTTTGCGTTCGCGCTCAGCTTGTAATATTTTGTTTTGAATGGCCTGAGCAGTTTCTGTATTTTTATGCAAATAATTATCAAATTGCGTTTTTACAAAATCGTTGATAAATGTACGAACAGTTGGCAATCCACCTCCCATTTCGGCAGAACCCAATTTGGTTTTTGTTTGACTTTCAAAAATAGGTTCCATGACTTTTATGGAAATTGCTGTTACTATAGATTTACGAATATCTGAAGCTTCATAGTTTTTGCCAAAATATTCACGTACAGTTTTTACTAATGCTTCTCTATAAGCGGCTTGATGCGTGCCTCCTTGAGTAGTATGTTGTCCATTTACAAACGAATAGTATTGTTCGCTATACTGCGTTCTACTATGCGTAATTGCAATCTCGATATCTTCGCCTTTTAAATGAATAATTGGATACAGTATATCGCTTGCTGAAATATTTTCTTGTAACAAATCTTTTAATCCATTTTTACTAAAGAATTTTTCGCCATTAAAAATTATGGTCAGTCCTGTATTGAGATACACATAATTTTTAAGCATTTTTGCTACATATTCACTTCGGTATTTATATTTTTTGAAAATAACATCATCAGGTATAAAAGAGACTTTGGTGCCTTTACGACGCGATGTATCATCCAATAACTCCTGATTGATAAGGTTACCTTGATTAAATTCGGCGGAAGCAGACTTCTCGTCACGTGTAGATTCTACTCTAAAAAATGAAGATAAGGCATTCACTGCTTTTGTGCCAACACCATTTAAACCAACCGATTTTTTGAAAGCTTTAGAGTCGTATTTTCCTCCTGTATTCATTATAGAAACCACATCAACTACTTTCCCCAAAGGAATGCCACGACCATAATCTCGCACAATAACTTTATTGCCTTGAATGGAAATATCAATGGTTTTACCAGCTCCCATTATATATTCGTCAATGGAGTTGTCAAGAATCTCTTTTAGCAGAATATAGATGCCATCGTCGGGAGAAGAACCGTCGCCAAGTTTGCCAATATACATTCCCGGACGCATGCGTATATGCTCTTTCCAGTCGAGCGAACGTATATTTTCTTCGGTATAGGTTGAATTTTGAGACATAAATAAGCTAAAATTAGATATATTGCTAATATAATATTTCAATTTAAAAAATGAAATATAGAATGGACAAAGTAATTAACAATGTTTTCACTGCTTTGCTGTGAAAACATAAATTTCAAAAAACAAATTCCAAATCTCATAGATTATCTTGCTTTTGAAATTTGGAATTTGATTTTTGAATTATTAAGCCTTGGGTTTTATACATTAAATAAGAAGTGCATTACGTCTCCATCTTTTACGATGTAGTTTTTTCCTTCAACACGCATTTTCCCGGCTTCCTTTACTTTGGCTTCGCTGCCATAAGCCACATAATCATTATACGCAATAACTTCGGCTCGTATAAAGCCTTTCTCAAAATCGGTATGGATAACTCCTGCCGATTGTGGTGCAGTTGCTCCTACATTTATCGTCCAAGCTCGCACTTCTTTTTCACCAGCTGTAAAATAAGTTTGCTGATTTAATAATTTGTAAGCCAAACGAATAAGTTTTGAAGACCCAGGTTCGTCTAACCCAATATCTTCGAGAAACATTTGCCGTTCTTCGTAATCGTCTAATTCGTTAATATCTGCTTCTGTGCCAACTGCTAACACTAACACTTCAGCGTTTTCATTTTTAACAGCTTCTCTTATCTGTTCTACATAAGCATTTCCAGTTACTGCCGAAGCCTCATCAACATTACAGACATACATTACAGGTTTGTCGGTAATAAATTGTGAAGGTTTTACATAAGCAACATAGTCATCTTCACTAAACTCTAAAGCTCTTACCGAAATTCCTGATTCCAGATTTTCTTTAATTTTCTTTAAAACAGCTTCTTCTTTTTGTGCTTCTTTATTTCCTGTTTTAGCAGCGCGTTTTACTTTATCAAGTTTCTTTTCAACAGTTTCCAAGTCTTTAAACTGAAGTTCCATATCGATGGTTTCTTTATCGCGAATAGGATTGATACTTCCATCAACATGTACAATATTATCATTATCGAAACAGCGAATGACATGTAAAATAGCATCAGTTTCGCGAATATTTGCTAGAAATTTATTTCCTAAACTTTCTCCCTTACTTGCGCCTTTTACCAATCCTGCAATATCCACAATCTCGACAGTTGCAGGTAATACACGTTCTGGTTTTACCAATTCTTCCAGTTTTTCTAATCTTGAGTCTGGTACATTTACCACACCAATATTAGGCTCGATAGTACAAAACGGAAAGTTTGCACTTTGTGCTTTAGCATTCGATAAACAATTAAATAAGGTTGATTTCCCTACGTTTGGTAATCCTACAATTCCGGCCTTCATTGAAAAACTTGTTTTTATTCCCACGAAAGTGAGAATCCATTTTAAGGCTGCAAATGTAAGCAATTAGAAATTTATAATAATAAGGGTTTTAAAAATTGTTTTATGGATATTTGGAGTTACGCTTATCGGTCTCGTATAAGAATAGTTGCGGGTTTACATGCGAGGAATTTCCGTTGGTAATTCAGACCTAGTAAACTTGCAATTATCTTTGGTTAAGTCTAAAATTGAGCAATTATTTTTATACATCTTAAGTTTACTAAGTCATAAATTATACCCATAATCAGAAAGAACAAAAGAGAAGAATAAGATTATAACTGCAATATTGTAACAAATTTAACAACTATTCGTCTTCAATTAAAAACCTCAACTATGTTTAAATCTATTTTAGGATTTACACTATTCCTGTTTACAATTAATGTAAATGCGCAAAGCTTTTCAGCAAAAGTCATTGACAAATCTACTAAGCTACCAGTTCCTTATGCTGCTGTACAAACTGAAGAATATAAAGGTGTTATTACAAACGAGGAAGGTGTGTTTAATATAGAGTTGGAAAACAATCATATAATCCAAATAACTATTTCTTCATTAGGTTATAAAAAACATACTTTTACGATAGAACAAGTTACAAACAACAACTATTTAATAGAACTGGAACCGTCAATAAACGAGCTAAATACGGTGTATTTAAGTAGCTCTAAACCAAATGCAGATTCTATAATTGCCAGAGTTGTTAGAAATCTTTCAAAAAATTATAAAACTGAATATATTCAACACAAACTATTTTATCGAGAAACGTCTTATATGGATTTTGAAATAAAGAAAACCTCTCATGTTAAGAAAAAACAACTAATCGATGCCAACAATAGCCTTAAAACTATGACAAACAACATAATGACGAGTAATTTTGTTCACTTCACTGATTTTATAGGAGAATTAAGTATTAAGGATAAGGATTCTTCAAAACTTCGAGTAGAAAAAGCAACTCAAATTATTAATGCTAAGAAGGACTTTTCGTTAGAAAATATTCAAGAAAAAGCGCAAAATATTGTTTTAAAATATCTGGACACTACGACTTACTTATAAACTTAAAACTGGCTTATTTAAAATTGAAGATTCTTTATCTCTTGCAAACAATAACAATTCTAAAGACAACAAGCAAGAATTTAAAATAAAAAACCTTAAAAGTGATGCTCATAACTTGCTCAATGATACACGACTAAATACTCAAAGTTTATTACGAAAAATTTTAGATGCTGATAATTATTCATATTCACTTCAAAATGTATCATTTTATAATGATGAAATGGTTTATGCTATTCATTTTAAACCAAATAGAGCAAAGTCAAAATATGAAGGAACTTTGCATATAACTCATGACGACTATGCGGTTTTAAAAACAGATTACAGTTATTCAAAAGGGAAACGTGGCAGTAAACTTAATTTACGTTTAATTCTTGGTGTAAAGTTTATTGAAAAAGTTAGTAGAGGAACCATCATTTTTAAAAAGAATGAAAGCAACTGGTACCAACCTCGCTACATAAGACATGAAACAGGAAGTTACTTTTATGTAAGTAGGCCTATAAAATTTATTGAGAATAGCAGCGCAAAGAATAAGACACTTTTCAATTTTAAAATTGAAGGTGTTGCAAGAAATATAGAAGAGTTATTACTAACAAGCACAACTGAAATTACAGATGCCTAATTTAATACTATTAAGGAAGTAAAAATAGTACCTTACCAAAAGCAACGAAAATATGATGCAAAAATTTGGGGAAGTAATGAAACTTTAGCTCCAACAGAAGAACTTAAAATGTTTGATGTTACCGAAAATTAATCCTCAGGATGCATAAAACGTTGTTTTCCTAACAGTTCTTCTTCGGTTTCAACAACATCTTCGTCAAGAATACAGCAATCCACAGGACACACAGCTGCACATTGTGGTTCTTCATGAAATCCTTGACATTCGGTACATTTATCGGGAACTATATAATATAATTCGTCACTTATTGGTTCTTGGGCTTCGTCTGCATCAACAGTATTTCCGTTGGTTAAAACCACATTGCCTTTTAAACTGGTTCCATCTTTATAACGCCAATCGTCAGCACCTTCATAAATAGCTGTATTTGGGCATTCTGGCTCACAAGCACCACAGTTAATACATTCGTCTGTTATAATAATTGCCATAATATTTCTTTTTCTAACTTTGCATCCTTATACATCGAAGCCAAGACAAAGATATGGCGCAAAAATAAAACCAATACGATTCATAACCAAGTAAAGCATGAATTTAGAGCAAAGAATTAACACTTTTGTAAAATTAGGATATTTTTTAAGTCAATTTTCAAATAATGTTATCCAAAAAAAGGATAATATTGCCTGTAATGATTTGTTTTTTGATGGATTTAAACATCAAATAAAATTGGCTGAAGAACATAATGGCTGGTTTACTAAAGAAAATGTACTTTTTGCAATTGAAGGTTGGTCTAATCTATTGACAGAAAGCAATATTAATCAATGGTTAGAGAACTATAAGTTTAATAGTATTAAACCTAAAAAAGTGGCCATAATTATGGCTGGAAATATTCCTTTAGTTGGTTTCCATGATTTTATAAGCGTTATTATTTCCGGTCACAAGGTTTTAGTAAAGCAATCTTCAAATGATAAACACCTTCTGCCCTATTTAGCAAAATATTTAGAATACATAGCTCCAGAATTAAAAGGGAAAATCGAATTTACTGAAGGCAAACTAAACGATTTTGATATGGTTATTGCGACAGGAAGTAACAACTCTGCTCGTTATTTTGAATACTATTTTAAAGGCAAACCATCGATTATAAGAAAAAACAGGAATTCGGTTGCTGTCTTAACAGGAAACGAAACCGAAGAACAACTTAAAGCGCTTTCCGAAGATATTTTTAGATACTATGGTTTGGGTTGTAGAAGTGTTTCAAAACTGTTTGTGCCAAAAAATTATAATTTTGATGCCTTTTTTAAAGCGATGTACAATTGGCATCCTATAATTAATCAGGCAAAATATGCCAATAATTATGATTATAATAAGGCTGTATATTTAATGAGTGAATTCGATATGTTGGAAAATGGGTTCTTGATGATAAAAGAAGACGAGAGCTATTCATCTCCTATTGCAACACTATTTTATGAGTATTACGATTCTGAAAATGAATTAAAAAATAAGATTGAATTAGACAAAGAACAAATTCAGTGTATCGTTTCTAGTGGATTCATAGATAGCGAAATACAATTTGGTCAAACACAAAAACCACAATTATGGGATTATGCTGATGGTATAGACACCCTTGAATTTTTACTAAAAAATACAGTTTAAAATTATGAATTTTATAACAAAAAGTATCACATAAATTAGCACCTTTGCACCTTGTTAAATTAAATACAATGAAACAACTATGGAATGTAAGTCTATGAGTTTGTTATTAGTTAATAGTTATTTAGTCAACATCCTTAATTCTTAACACCAAATAACTTAATAACAAATAACTTTTAACTAAAGATAGTTTAGGAAGATAAAAACCTCACTCCTATTCTCATAGTAATTCGGACATCGTTTCAACTGATAAATAAGATTATAATGAAAAAACATAATTTCAGCGCAGGACCAAGCATATTGCCACCAGAAGTATTGCTACAAGCTTCAGAAGCGGTACTTAATTTTAATGATGACAACTTATCCTTATTAGAAATTTCGCATCGCAGCAAACCCTTTGTCGATGTCATGGAAAAAGCTCGTGCATTAGTGTTGGAGCTTTTAAATCTTGAAGGTAAAGGCTATAAAGTGCTGTTTTTACAAGGTGGAGCAAGTACACAGTTTTTAATGGTAGCATTAAACTTATTAGAAAAAAGAGCAGGTTATTTAAATACAGGTTCCTGGAGCGATAAGGCGATTGCAGAAGCTAAAATTTATGATGATATTTATGAAGTGGCTTCTTCAAAAGAAGCAAAATACAATTACATTCCAAAAGGATACGATATTCCTTCAGATTACGATTATTTTCATTGTACATCTAACAATACCATTTTCGGGACACAGATGAAAGAATTTCCAAAATGCTCAATTCCATTAATATGTGATATGAGTAGCGATATATTTTCTCGTCAGTTGGATTTTACAAAATTCGATTTAATTTACGCTGGAGCCCAAAAAAATATGGGACCAGCAGGAACAACATTAGTCGTAGTAAAAGAAGATATTTTAGGTAAAGTGTCTCGGAAAATTCCATCGATTATGGATTATAAAGTACAAATTAGTAAAAGCAGTATGTATAATACGCCTCCAGTTTTTGCAGTATATACATCAATGTTAACTCTCGAATGGTTAAAAAACCTTGGTGGTATTCAAGCCATTGAAAAAGTAAATGATATAAAAGCACGATTAATGTATTCTGAAATTGACTTAAACCCATTATTTAAAGGCTATGCTTCGAAAGGCGATCGGTCATTTATGAATGCCACATTTAATTTGATTAACGACGATTTAAAAGAAACATTCGACACCATGTGTCGCGAAGGTGGAATAAGCGGATTAAACGGTCACAGAAGCATTGGTGGTTACAGAGCATCCATGTACAATGCATTACCTCTTGAGAGCGTACAAGTATTGGTAGAGATCATGAGTGAATTAGAAACAAAAGCGTAAACTCATCCTTAATCCTTTCCAAAGAGAAGCAAGCTATAGTGGAAAAAAATAAATTATTTAATTAAAAAAACATTTCCCTTTCTTTTGGAAAGGGTTAAGGATAGGAAAATGAAAGTATTAGCAAACGACGGAGTTTCACAAAGTGGAATAGATGCTTTAGAAAAAGCAGGATTTGAAGTAAATACAACTACTGTTGCTCAAGAGCAGCTAGTTAATTATATAAATGAAAATCAAATTACTGTGCTTCTGGTTAGAAGTGCAACTACTGTTAGACAAGATTTAATTGATGCTTGTCCAAGCCTGAAGATTATAGGTCGTGGTGGAGTTGGTATGGATAACATCGATGTTGATTACGCAAAAGAAAAAGGGTTACACGTTATCAATACGCCTGCTGCATCTTCACATTCTGTTGCCGAATTGGTTTTTGCACATTTATACGGTATGGCTCGCTTTTTACATAATGCGAACAGAGATATGCCTTTAGATGGAGATACAAAATTTAAAGACCTTAAAAAAGCGTATGCAAAAGGTGTTGAATTAAAAGGAAAAACACTTGGTATTATTGGCATTGGACGCATAGGTCAGGCAACAGCAAAAGTTGCCATCGGCGCTGGAATGAAAGTCATAGCTTACGATCCATTTATTGAAGAAGTTAATTTAGAATTAAACTTTTTTGATGGGCAAAATTTAAGATTCAACATTGTGACCATTTCAAAAAAAGAGGTTTTAAAACAAGCAGATTTTATCAGCCTGCACGTTCCTGCACAAAAAGGATATGTTATTGGTAAATCTGAATTTGAATTAATGAAAGATGGCGTAATTCTGGTAAATGCTTCTCGTGGAGGCGTAATAGACGAAATAGCTTTAGTTGATGCGATACATTCAGGAAAAGTTGAGAAAGCAGCTCTGGATGTATTTGAAAAAGAACCAAAACCAAAAATTCAATTGCTTATGAATCCTGCATTATCATTATCTCCACACATTGGTGCAGCTACTAACGAAGCTCAAGATAGAATAGGTGCAGAATTGGCCTCCCAAATTATTAGTTTATTAAAAGGGTAAAAATCTATTTTTATGTTAAAGTATTCCCTTTGAAGTGCTTATAGAAACAATTTTTGTATCTTTCGTTGAAAACGATTGAAAATGAAACGAGCATGCTAAAAAGTTTGTCGCTCAAGGAGAATGATTAATAGCGAACAGTCCCGATAACTCCCGATAACTATCGGGACGGGATGAACGTTAAAAAACAATAAATTATAGACACATGAAAAATTGGTTTTTAATTCTACTCGTTTGTTTTGGAATTTACAGTTGCAAAACATCATATAAAAAGACTACTACTAGTATAGAAGATAATCTTAAAGCTCAAGACACAGTTCGTATTGCAAATGATGAACTTGAATATGAAATACTCATTATTGAACCTGGATTTAATTTCTGGTTGCAAAGTACAGCAAAACCTGAAGGTTACTATTCGCAATCATTTTTAGAAGGAAGAAATCAATTATTTGTTTCCGAATGGAACAATCGTGTTTTACATCCTCAACGATATGACCCAAGATTATATGAATTAAGTATTGATTATAACCCTTCCATAGATTACGGTTATGAAGTTAACTACAAGCTATATAATTATTTTATTTATTTTCAGTTGCACTACAAACAACAATTAACAGGTTTTGTACCTAGAATTTGAATTTCCTTTTTTACTTTCGCATTTTAAAACACATTATGCAAAAGTTTAAACAACGCTGGGAAATTCAACAAAATTGGCAACTCATTTTTCCGGTTTTAGGCATTTCAGTTTTAGTTTATTCTTCATATAAATTAGCTTTAGTTTTTATTAAAGAATCAAATATTTATATCACCATTTTTAGCACCATTATCTTATCTTTTTTATTATTGAAATTCATATTATTTCTGTTTTTAAAATTAGAAAAAAAATGGGTTCTAACTTATAAGTGGGAAATGATTAGAGTATTTATTGTTTTTTCAATAACTGGTACAGCATCAATTTTTGTTGGAAGACCAATAATTAGACTCATTGGTATCACAAAAGAAAATTTAAACCCTGTTATTTATTGGATTTTATATATTATTATTGGACTCATTTTTTACCAAATTCTGTTAGTGTGTATTGGTTGGCTCTTTGGGCAATTTCAATTTTTCTGGAATTTTGAAAAGAAAATGTTACGTAGATTTGGATTAAAACGATTTGTTAACTAAAAATGAATACTTGTAGAGCACATATAATTTACAAGATTAGCGTAATCATTTTGGTTGTTGTGTTGCTTTCGCCTAGTTTTGTGAAGTTTTCTCATATATTCCAAGACCATATTCATCAAGTTTGCAAAAGTCCCCAAAAGATACATTTTCATAAGTCTGATTTAGATTGCGATTTTTATAAATTTAAATTGCGTACTCAATTTAGTTTTTCGGCTGAAGATTTTAAATTTTTATTTATAGAAGAAAATTATCAGGTTAATACTTCACAATATCTGTTTTTAGAAAACAAACAAAATTTACATTTTTTTAAGCGTGGGCCTCCCGAATTAATTTAACATTAAACCGGAAATTCTATTTTTTCCAAACATAATTATTGTTAAATTTATTAATCATTAAAAAAATGAAAACCCTATTAAATTGCATGCTATTTCTCGCAATTACCACAATATATTCGCAAAATATAATTAAAGGAATTATAAAAGAAAAGGAATCTGATACACCTATTATCTTTGCTAATATTTATCTTCCTCAATTAGAAAAAGGAACTATAACTAATGAGAAAGGTGAATTTATAATTCTTGATTTGCCTTCAGGAAATTACAAAATGGTAATCTCAATAATTGGTTATAAAACGCTTTCGACAGAAATTATTATTCCTTTAATTCAAGATTTAAGCATAACACTAACAGCTTCTGCTATTGAAATGGAGGAAATAATAATATCTACACCTTTCCATAAATTACAAAGTGAAAATGTAATGAAAGTGGAACAAATTAAAGTAAGCGAAATGAAAGCAAGTGGAGCGACAACACTTGCTGAAGGAATAACAAATATTGCTGGTGTAGAAAGTGTTACAACGGGTTTAAGTATTGGAAAACCCGTAATTAGAGGTTTGAGCAGTAACAGAGTTCTTGTTTATACACAAGGTATCCGATTAGAAAATCAGCAATTTGGCGATGAACACGGTTTAGGAATTAATACCGCAGGAATTGAAAGTGTAGAAGTCATTAAAGGACCTGCTTCTCTACTCTATGGCAGTGATGCTTTAGGAGGTGTTTTGTATTTGAATCCTGAAAAATTTGCAACACAAAACACTTCTTCAGGAGATATAAATACAGATTATTACACAAATACAAATGGATTTAGTACTAATGCTGGTTTTAAATCTTCTGGTGATGTATTCAAATTTATTTTTAGAGGAAGTCTTGGGGAGCATTCCGATTATAAAACCAATGGCTTTAGAGTAACTAATACAAGGTTTAAAGAACAAGACCTTAAAGCTGCGATTGGTTACCAAAAATCTAAATTTAAAAGTGAAATCAGATATAACCTAAACGCTTCAAAATTAGGTATTCCAGAAGAGATAGGAGTTCAAAACATAAATAAAAATCCTTTATTTCCATATCAAAAAATCAACAATCATGTGTTGAGCTCAAAATCTACTGTATTTTTAGATGTATCTAGTTTAACTATTAATTTAGGGTTTACTCATAATGACCGAAAAGAATTTGGAGAGGATGAAATAAAACCTATCTTGGATATGAAACTCAAAACCTTAAGCTATGATGTAAAATATAATCTGCCAAGGTTTGGGAAATTTGAAACTATTGTTGGAATTCAAGGACTAAATCAAACCAATACAAATTTTGGTATAGAACAGCTTATCCCTGATGCAGTTACAAATGATTTTGGTGTATTGGCAACATCTCATATTCATTTTGACGATTATGATATTCAATTAGGAGCCAGATACGATAATAGAAATATAAATGTAAAAAATGATATAAATAAAACGTTTAATAGTTTTAATGGTGCTGTTGGAATTAAGTTTAATTTATTTAAAGAAATCACAACACGCATAAATCTTGCCACAGGATTTAGAGCACCTAATTTGGCTGAGTTAACTTCAAATGGTGTTCATGAGGGAACGAACCGATTTGAGATTGGAAATCCAAATCTAAATAGCGAACAAAACTTTCAAACAGACTTAGCTTTCGAATATAAGAATGAACATTTAGAAATTTTTGCTAACGTTTTTTATAATAAAATAGACAATTATATCTTTATTTCTCCTACTGGAGATATTATTGATGATAACTCTGTTTTTGTTTATAAGCAAAATGATGCTAAATTATATGGAGGTGAATTTGGTCTACACATACATCCGCATCCTCTTGATTGGTTGCATTTTGAATCTAGTTTTGAAACTGTAACAGGAAAACAAAACAATGAAAACTACTTACCATTAATTCCTGCTAACAAAATAAATAATATCGCTAGAGTTGAATTTATTTATGATAAATTGAAAGGAGAACATTCAAGTGTCCATTTAAAAAACAGTTATGCATTTATTAAATTAAGTACAACTTTTAATCAAAACAAAATTAGTGGTTTTGAGATTAAAACATCAGGTTATAATCTATTGAGCCTAGGCTTTGGTGGAGAAATTAAAATATCAAAACATCTATTAAAAATTAATATTTCTGGTACTAATTTAACTAACAAAGTTTATATAAATCATCTTTCAAGATTAAAAATAGATGGTATCCCTAACATTGGTAGAAATTTTAGTTTGAGTTTAAGTTATAGGTTTTAAAATATTTGATTATTCATCTCCATCTTTTTTAATAACTTGAGTATATATCCAGATTAATGTAAATGTTGGAACAATATCAAAACCTGGAATAATAAATGATACATAACCCGTAACCCGTTAAATCAAATAGAATGCTAATAATAATTTTTTAAATTTACTAATATTGTTAAAATTCATAAAACACTAATATTGATATAGATAACAGTAGATTTTCAAAATTATTATGAAAGCTTTTGACTAATAAGCTTTAAGAATTCTGTTCGTGTTTCAATATTTTTAAAAGCCCCTTTAAATCCCGAAGTTGTTGTTACCGAGTTTTGTTTTTGTACACCACGCATCATCATACACATGTGTGATGCTTCAATAACTACAGCAACACCTAGTGGTTTTAGTGTATCATTAATGCAATCTAAAATTTGTTCGGTCAATCGTTCCTGAACTTGTAACCGCCTTGCAAATACATCTACTATTCTTGGTATTTTACTTAAACCAACAATGTGTCCATTTGGAATATAAGCAATATGTGCTTTCCCAAAAAAAGGTAAAATATGATGCTCGCAAAGCGAATACAATTCAATATCCTTTACAATAACCATTTCATCATACGTTTCCTTAAACATGGCACTCTTTAATATTTCGGTAGCATCCTGATGGTAACCTTGTGTTAAAAATTATAGTGCTTTCGCTGCACGTTCGGGTGTTTTTAATAAACCATTGCGAGATGAATCCTCGCCTAAATCTTCTATAATTTTTTTATAGCGCTCTTTAACATCGTCTGTTACATTCATGGAATATTCTTCAAAATTTTTATATGGCATAGCTTATATTATTTTAATTTGTCTTTATAATGCTTTTCGAGTTTTTTCAATTTAGGATTTATAATAACCTGGCAATACCCTTGCTGTTTATTATTTTCATAATAATCTTGGTGATTCTCTTCAGCATTATAAAATACTTCAAATTCAGTAGTTTCAGTAACAATAGGGTTATCAAAAACCTGCTCTTTTTCTAAGAAAGCAATAAATGCTTCTGATTCTGCTTTTTGCTGCTCATTAGTATAAAATATTGCCGAACGATATTGCGGACCAACATCATTACCTTGTCTGTTTAAAGTGGTTGGATTGTGAGTTGCAAAGAAAATTTCTAATAAATCTTTATAAGAAACTTTGCTTTCGTCATAAACAATTTTTGTTCCTTCGGCATGTCCGGTTGTACCTTCGCATACTTCGCGATATGCTGGGTTTTTAATAAAACCTCCTGTATATCCAGAAATTACTTGTTTTACACCTTCAATTCTATTAAATACTGCTTCGGTACACCAAAAGCATCCTCCTGCAAAAACAGCTGTTTTAAAATGTTGAGTCATATGTTTATAAAGTTAAGCAAAATTTTTAGTCTTATCCAAACATAATTCCTTACCAAAGTATTAACAGTTTTATATAACTATTTAACGTTTACTTGTGATTTTGCATTTTATGCAAACTGTATTTTTGCAATAAGTGTAACATTACGGATTTTAAATAGTCTTTCATGCTATACAAGTCATCAAATCAATCAAAAAATGAAAAAACTGCTTTGTTTAGTCCTCTTTATTCTCTTTAGTACATTTGTTTTTGCACAAGAAAAAAAATTCCTAAACCTTAAAAGAGCTCAAGTTGCTCCTAAAATTGATGCGGTTTTAGACGACCAAGCTTGGTAAGATGCCGAAGTAGCTGATGGGTTTGTACAGTTTAGACCAGCGATAGGAACACCCGAAGAAGAACATCAAAAAACGATTGTAAAAGTAACCTACGATAACAATGCGATTTATTTTGCGGCTTACTTACACGATAATCCAGATAATATCATGAAACAATTAACGAGTCGTGATAATTTTGGACAATCTGATTTTTTTC
>RDRZ01000020.1 GCA_003709165.1 Flavobacteriaceae bacterium PRS1 | reverse complement strand
TAAATTATCAGCGTAAAATTAATTTTAACCTGTAGCCGTATTTTAGGACTAGACATTTTAAAATATCAAACAGATTAATAAAATGAAAAACAATAATCTAAAATATTTAATTTTATTATTCGTCATAACTTTTTTCTCATGTGAAAAAAGTGACATTATCAATGAAAATGAAATTATTATTGTTGGTAAATGGAAATTATTAAAAATATATGAGAGTGATGAGCCTTCTAATTTGATAGGTTGTGAAATCTGCTATTACTACGACTTTAAATCTTATAATACTCTAAAAACTAGGTTCTCAAGATGTGGTCCTGCTTGCGATTGTTTTCGGGTGTGACACCTTACTTTATTCTTACACTACCTCTTGGATTTTGGAATATTTAGGGAATCAACAATACAGAATTGCGCCAATTAATGAACAAGGTTTAGTTTACACAATATATTTAGATGGAGACAATTTAATTCAAGAGCATCCTGATGAAATTTTTAAATATGAATTTATCGAATACCCCTATTAAACAGTTTACAACAATGGTAATCGTTGCACAAACCCATAAAAAAGAGTAA
The DNA here is from genome assembly GCA_003709165.1 of Flavobacteriaceae bacterium PRS1. Classification (GTDB taxonomy): domain Bacteria; phylum Bacteroidota; class Bacteroidia; order Flavobacteriales; family Flavobacteriaceae; genus PRS1. The sequence goes on along the minus strand of RDRZ01000020.1, from coordinate 39,970 downwards.
AACCAACCGATTTTGGCCTTTGTTTTGACCTTTAGTGTTTTTAATTATAGATTATTGTCCAATTTTCTGAGTGCTTAAAACAGTGTATTTGCATTAATATAAGGTCTTTTTTTCTATTTATAATAAAAAACAAGTACATCCCTGTTGGTTTTGTGCTTAAAAAATTTCGTGTTAAACCGTCGCAACTAACAAAACTTCCAAAATACTTACTTCACATTCATCTTTTTAATATTCCTGATTAAATGCTCTAAACCATTTAGTTTTAGTTCGTAAACCAGTTGTAGCATATTACCTAACTGTCCTTTTGGAAATCCTTTGTTATTGTACCAAACCACATAATATTCTGGTAAGTCAATAAGAAATCGGTCTTTGTATTTACCATAAGGCATTTTGGTATTGGCTAACTTTACTAAAAATTGTGGGTTTGGTTTAATTTCCAAAATGGTATTTAAAATGAACTCCAATTAAACGATATGTCTTTCTCAATCTCGGGATGCAAACTGTAAAGTACCGGGCAGGTTTTTGCAGTATGTTCCAGTATTTTTTTATGTTTTGCATCCGCTTTAAAAGGCAGATTAAAAACAACTTCAATTTTTGAAATTCGTCTTGGATTGGATGCCATTATTTTTGTGACTTCGGCTGTTGTACCGGACATTTCGATATTCAAATCTTGAGCTTTAATTCCCATTACAGTCAGCATACAATTTGCCAATCCGGTTGCGACAGTATCAGTAGGCGAAAACGCTTCTCCTTTGCCTTTATTATCGGTTGGTGCATCTGTAAAATAGCTGTCGCCCGATTTTAAATGCGTGTTTTCGGTGCGAAGCTTTCCTATATATGTTACTTTAGAAGTCATTGTTTTGCTTCAACAATTTTAAGTTCTTGGTATTTTACAATATAAACAGCTTCATTATAATAACCACCAAACATCTTTTTAGAATAGCGAAACTTGTTTTCGACATATTCGGTTTCGATATCGATACTTGATGCCTTGTATAAATCTTCATTTATAGCCAAACGCAATAAAATATCCATAGTTAAATCGAAACCTCTCGTTGCATATTTGTTGGGTTCAGTTTTCCAGACGCGCTTATATCGTGTTACAAAACTATTAGATTGCTCCACATCGTACGCTCTGTTTACCGAAGGATAATGAAATTTTAATTTAGATAAATCGTAGTTAGAAATATTTTCGCTATCAAAAGCTTTATTTTTATTTGTAGTCATTAAAATAATTTCGCGTTCTATTTCCAATTCTTCATCAAGACCATTAAACCCATTAATCATGCTTGAAACGTTTGAGACAAATCCTTCGTTTTCAGTTTCCAAAAACACAATATTAAGCCCTTCTTTAAACTGTTCTTCAATGTCTTCTAATAAAATATAATACCCATCCTTACCATCTTCGTCTTTTCTTGAAAAAATTTGTTTGGCTGAAGGAAATTCCCGTTTTAGCAAATTACTAACAGCTATATGTTTAGAATCTGAAATAATAAAAATATGCTTTGGAATAGTATCTGTACTTGTTTTTACAAACTGAATCATCCTTTTTCGTAACAACTCATTTGAAGGAATTGTTTGAAATACATTGCTATATAAATTTTTTGGCTTGGTTACCGGTGAAATTATTGGAACATTATCGCCTTTTAATAGTGAAGCTGCGCGTTCAAAATTATTAGCAGTAAATGGTCCAATTACGGCATCATAATTTGAAAAATTATTACTTCTTAAAATACTTGTAACCTGACTAATTTGCCCTCTTGTATCGAAAACATCTAATTTAGTAGAGATACCTAACTGTTTTGCGGAATCTAATGCCATGAGTACTCCAGTATGAAAATCTACAGAAATACTCATATAACGATCTTTTTTTAATATCGCTTTAGCCTCGTTTATTGAATCAAAATCAATACGATTTAATCTAAACGGAAGCATTACAGCTATACGTTTTGTTTCAAAATTGGTTAATCTATCAGCTAAAGTAGTTTGTTTAATAGCTTCACTTTCTATAATATTTTCAACATCAAAAGGCACTTTTAAAATCATGCCTACTTTTAATCCACTATCTATTAATTCAGGATTAAGAGATTCTAATTCTTCCTGAGTTAATCCTAATTTTATTTTTAATCTAAAAAACCCTTCTTTTGGTAAAACCGTATAATATCCAAAGGCTTCTTCAACACTTTTTTCTTCGTTATTAGCGATATTAGGTACATTAATTTCTTCGCCTAACTGAAGGGTTTCGCCTAATTCTGGATTTAGTTTTTCAAGTTCAGCTATTGAAATTCCAAATTTATAGGCAACACGCCATTTCCCTTCTTTGGGCAACACTTTATATATTTTTATGGTGTTGCCAGTAATACTTGTAACCAAAACAGTTTTATATCTCGGAATATTTATGCGATCGCCTTTTTGTAAATTATCGGAATACAATCTTGTATTGTGCTTTTTAATATCATCGATTGTGATATTGTATTTTTTCGAAATGCTATACAAGGTTTCTTTGCGTTTAACCTTATGCGTTTTATAATTTATAAGTTGTTGAGTTTCTATTTGAACAGGTGTTTTTAAAATCCGTGACTTCGGAATTATTAAAACTATATTAGGCTGAAGGTTTGTTTTAGCATCAGGGTTTAAGGCTAAAATATCGAAAGGTGTTACCAAATATATTTTGGCTATACTTTCTATGGTTTCTCCTACTTTAACTTTATGGGTTTTGTAGTCTTGGGCAAAAGCATTAAGACAAAACAAGAGTACTAAACTAAAACTTATAAAAAAATTCTTCATATTTATTATATACGAAAATTGTTAATTTAAAGATTACTTCTCCCGATAGTTAATGGGACTGTCAACAGAATACTATAAACTGATTTCTTTTGCCACGAATACACGAATACACGAATACAATTTATATAAATTCCAATTTTAAAATTCCAAATTCCAAAAGTTTGAAAAGTAAGCCTTATTAATTTGTCTTTCTTTTTTGCCATAAACTCACAAATGTTTACTGCAAACTGAATACTGCCTACTTTTATTATTCCCATTCAATGGTTGCAGGCGGTTTTGAGCTTATATCGTACACTACTCTATTAACGCCTTTTACTTTGTTTATTATATCGTTTGATATCTTCTGCAAAAACTCATAAGGTAAATTTACCCAATCTGCAGTCATACCATCTGTACTTTCTACGGCTCGTAAAGCGACACATTTCTCATAAGTACGTTCGTCTCCCATTACGCCTACACTATTTACAGGAAGTAAGATTGCTCCTGCTTGCCAGACTTTATCGTACAAATTCCACTCTTTCAAACCATTTATAAAAATGGCATCTACATCTTGTAAGATACTCACTTTTTCTGGTGTTATATCTCCTAATATCCGTATTGCTAAACCTGGACCTGGAAATGGATGACGTGCTAAAATTTCGGCATCTATTTTTAAGGAAGCGCCAACACGTCGTACCTCATCTTTAAATAATGCCTTTAAGGGTTCAACAATTTTCAGATTCATATAATCTGGCAAACCTCCTACATTATGATGACTTTTAATAATGGCACTTGGTCCTCCGGTTGCAGAAATACTTTCGATAACATCTGGATAAATAGTGCCTTGAGCCAACCATTTTACATTTTTAATTTTATGAGCTTCATCATCAAAAACTTCTATAAAAGCACGACCGATTGCTTTTCGCTTTTTCTCCGGGTCATCTATTCCAGCCAAAGCATTCAAAAAACGTGCCGAAGCATCTACACCTTTTACATTTAAACCCATACCTTCGTATTGGGCAAGGACATTCTCGAATTCTTTTTTGCGCAATAAACCATTGTTTACAAAAATGCAATACAAATTTTTACCTATGGATTTATGCAGCAAAATTGCTGCTACTGTAGAATCTACTCCACCTGAAAGTCCCAAAACAACCTTATCGTTTCCTAACTGTTCTTTAAGTGCAGAAACGGTTTCCTCAACAAAAGAATCTGGTGTCCAATCTTGTTTTATCTTGGCAATACGAACTAAAAAATTTTCTAATAATTGTTTGCCATCTTTGGTATGATATACTTCAGGATGAAACTGAATAGCATAGGTTTTTTCGACTTCTATCTTAAAGGCTGCATTTTTTACATCACCAGTACTTGCTAATAAAACGCCATTAGTCGGTAACTTTTTTATGGTATCAGCATGACTCATCCAAACCTGACTGCCTTCAGAAATATTATTAAAAAACGTTTCGTCTTTTTTTACAAACGACAAGTTAGCTCTACCATATTCTCTTGAGTTTGAAAGCGATACATTTCCGCCAAAAAAATGTGCTATATATTGTGCGCCATAACAAATTCCCAAAAGTGGTTTTCTTCCTTTTATGTTTAATAAATCTGGAAGCAATGCCTCATCACCTCTTACTGAAAATGGGCTACCTGAAAGTATTACTGCTTTATATTCTTGAATATTGGTTGGAATTTTATTGTATGGATGTATCTCGGAATAGATATTGAGTTCTCTAACTCTTCGTGCAATGAGTTGTGTGTATTGCGATCCGAAATCTAAAATTAATACCTTGTCGTGTTGCATATGCAAAAATAGAAATGATTTTGGATTTACGAAACTATAAATTCCAATAAAAAAGCACCAAATTCCAAACTTATCTTCAAAATTTCTACAATAGCAAATTGCTAATAACTAAAAAAGCTAAAAACAACAAAATATATGTATCACAGAATTTTAAAACAAAGTTACTATTAAAAACTCTCCTTTTAAAGGTTTTAATTCTTGTATTAACTTCGGAATTAATTGCATTCCATACTGAAGATATAATTCAGAAAAATTAAGGTTTCTCTCTTGCAAACTTTGCCTTGGAAATAATTCGTTTTGTAAAGAAGTGATGCGCTCAACTTGTTCGCTTAATTTTCGTTTTTGAGCTTTTAACAAACGGTTTTCAAGATTATTTAAGCCTTTAATTTGTTTTTTTTCTTGTGCTGCAACTGCTCCTAAAAACGATTTGTCAGTTTGCTCTGCTAAAGTATATAAATCTTTGAATTGCTTTTTTAAAAACTCTTTCTGACTCGTAAAATCTATATCAATGCTTGAAAGTTTCTTTATCTGCTGATTGACTAAATCACTCTGCTTTAAAAATATATCGTTTAAAGATAAATTCAATTTATCTAATTTCTGCGTTTGTTTTTCGGTTTTAATCAATACCGAATTTCGTAGTAACAATACAGGAAACGCAACATTTACAGCTTCAAAATAATCTTTAAGTTCCAACCAATACGCTAATTCTGCTCCTCCTCCAATATAACAGAGATTAGGTAAAACAACTTCCTGATATAATGGTCGCATGATGACATTGGGCGAAAAACGTTCTGGAAAGTCATTGACTTCTTTTAGTATTTCACTCTTGCTCCATGAAATATTAGTTTCGTTTACAAAGTAATTTCCGTCTTTTTCAACAATACGTTCGCGAAGATTATCTTTCAAATAAAACAGATTGATTTCTCTTGGATTTATCTGAATCTTGTAATTAGGTGTTAAACTGTTAAGACGTTTAGACGTTTCAACAACCTTTTTGTATGCTGTTTGGCTAACTAATTCGTCTTTTATAAAAGGAATAAATAATCGCTTCAACTCCGAATAATTGGCATCAAGAATTACCAAACCATAATCTTTAAATAACACATTTGCCAAATAACGTGTGGCTTCCGTTAGATTGTTATGTTTCAGATATGCGTTTTTAAATAAATCCTTTAAAAAGTCGGCATTTTCTCCTTGCCCAAGTTCGGCTGAAAAAATTTTACAAACGTCTTCTAATCCATTGGTGTTTAATTTGCCAACTGCTCCTTTAGATTCAATATTCCAATGTATCTTTTTTCCTTTAAAATTGAAATAATTGATTTCATCAAAATCATGATCTTCAGTTGCCATCCAATAGATTGGTACAAAATTATAATCTGGGTATTTTTCTTTTAACTGTTTAGTAAGATTTATGGTCGAAATAATTTTGTATAAAAAATATAAAGGTCCAGTAAATAAATTAAGTTGGTGTCCTGTGGTTATTGTGAAGGTGTTTTCCTGTTTTAATGCTTCTATATTTTGAGTTGTAAGTGACGAGCTTTTTACGTTTTGATATTGCTTTTTTAAAACGTTTACGAGAACTGTTCGATGTGATTTCGAATGACGCTTTGTATCAATTTGAGCTTTAAAATTCTCAAGGTTTGGGAAACGATTGTAAAACGGTTTTAAATCTGGGTTTTCATCTAAATAATCACAAATCAACGATGAAAAATAGTTGGTATCTTTAAACGGAATACAGTCTGTTGGCATAGTTTGTCTTCAATTCTTGTGTAAATATAAAACTCTTCAATATTTTAACTCCTAAATTTTAGTTAATTCGTTTTGGCTTTCTATCTTTAACTTTAACTTTCCAAAAAATATTAACCAAATGCAAAAAATTTATCAAGTTCTGTTAGTCGTAGTATGTACTGTTTCCTTTACAATGGCACAACAAATTCAATCGCCAAGTGATTTTTTAGGTTACGAATTAGGAACACAATTTACAAGACACCATAAAGTTGTTGAATACTTTAAGCATGTTGAAGCCTTAATGCCAAACCACGTTAAACTTGAAAAGTATGGTGAAACTTATGAGGGACGACCTCTTTATGTTTCTTATATTTCTTCCGAAGAAAACATGAGAAACCTTAAAACTATCAGAGAAAATAATTTAAAAAACGCTGGAATTATTAATGGTTTTTCTCCTATAAATAATATCACCATTGTTTGGTTGAGCTATAATGTCCATGGTAACGAAGCATCGAGTACTGAAGCTTCAATGAAAACACTTTACATGCTTTTAACCGAAAAACAAGATTGGTTGAAAAATACAGTTGTTATTATCGATCCTTGTATAAATCCCGATGGACGCGATCGTTATGTAAACTGGTTTAATGAAACCGCAAGCAAGCCTTATAATATTGACCAACAAGCCAGTGAGCATAACGAACCTTGGCCTGGAGGAAGAGCAAATCATTACTTATTTGATTTGAATCGCGACTGGGTTTGGGCAAGCCAGATCGAATCGCAAGCCAGACTAAAAATATACAATAAATGGTTGCCTCATATTCATGTCGATTTTCATGAGCAAGGCATAAACGAACCTTATTATTTTGCGCCTGCTGCTGAACCTTTTCATGAAATTATTAGCGATTGGCAACGTGATTTTCAAATACAACTAGGAAAAAACCATGCAAAATATTTTGACAAAAATGGTTGGCTGTTTTTTACTCGCGAACGTTTCGATTTGTTTTATCCAAGTTATGGAGATACCTATCCTACATTTATGGGAGCTATTGGTATGACTTACGAACAAGCAGGACATAGTAGAGCTGGTCTTGGTGTTTTAAATGATGAAGGCGATATTCTTACTCTTGTTGATAGAGTAGCACATCATACCACAACCGGATTATCAACTGTTGAAATTTCTTCTAAAAATGCTGCACATTTAAATACTGAATTTAAAAAATTCTTTAATACCTCCGGACTAAAATATAAAAGCTATGTATTACAAGGAAATAGTGATAAGATAGAAGCTTTAAAATCTTTGTTAGATAAACACGAAATAAAATATGGCAATGCTAAAAACGGAAAAGTAAGCGGTTTAAAATATTCTTTGAATGCACAAGGAAGCATGAATACAACTTCTAACGATTTGGTAGTAAGTACAAATCAACCCAAAGGGAAAATGGTTAAAGTTTTATTTGAAGCGAATGCAAAATTAAGAGATTCGCTTACGTACGATATTACTGCATGGAGTTTACCTTATGCCTATGGTTTAGAAACTGTAGCGAGTACAAGTTTGGTTGCTTCAAATACTTCAACTTCTAAAATGGTTTCTAATAGTAAAAACACAAATGCCACAGGTTATATAGTACGTTGGAATAGCTTAAAAGATGCTGAATTTTTGACTGATTTATTAACCCAAAATATTAAAGTTCGTTTTACCGAAAAGCCAATAACTACCGATGGTCAAAATTTTGATAGAGGCTCGCTGATTATTATAAGAGGTGATAATAAAAAAGTTGATAATCTTGATGATTTATTGGTTAATACAGCAAACAAATACAATCGTAAACTTAATGCTGTAGCTTCTGGATTTTCGAAATCTGGTCCTGATTTCGGCTCACCATATATTAAGTTGGTAAACAAACAAAAAATAGCTGTGCTTTCCGGAAAAGGCACTTCATCATTAAGCTATGGTGCTATATGGCATTTCTTTGAGCAGCAATTACATTATCCTGTAACCTCAATAAATACAGAAAATTTAAGTCGGACAAATTTAGACAAATATAATGTACTCATTATACCAAGTGGTAATTACAGAAGTTCTCTAAATGAAGCTGCAATGAAAAAGCTACAATCATGGATTAAAGCTGGTGGAAAAGTGATTGCAATAGATCGCGCATTAAGTACTTTTGCAGATAAAGAAGGATTTAAATTAAAGCGTTTTAAAGCAGATAAAGACGATAATGAAGACAACGACAAAGAAAAAACTAATAATCTAATCCCTTATGCAGATCGTGAACGAGAAAGAGCCAAGCAAATGATAAGAGGTGCGATTTTTAAAACCAAGGTTGACAATACGCATCCAATGGCATTTGGGTATTCCGACACTTATTTTTCTTTAAAACTCGGAAGCTCAACATACAAGTTATTAGAAAATGGGTATAATGTGGCATATATAGGAAACAACCCAACAAAAGTTTCAGGTTTTGTAGGTAGTGAAGCCATGAAAAAATTAAATAATACTTTGGTTTTTGGTGAGGAGCGTTTAGGCAAAGGAAGTGTTATTTATATGGTTGATAATCAGTTATTTAGAAGTTTTTGGGAGAATGGAAAACTATTTTTTGTCAATGCAATTTTCTTTGTAAATAACAATGCTTTTGAGTTGTAAAACATATGAAAATAAAACATCTACTAATAATTTTTACTGTCATTTTCAATCTGACTTTATCTGCTCAAACTGAAGACTATTTTGGAGATTATGAAAGAAAATCAATAACTAAAAAAGAAGAAATTTTTAAGTGGATGCTTTCTTTAAATGCTGATGGAACATTTTTATACAACTTTTATCGCAATTTGAATTGTGATATTTGTACAGAAGAAAATTTTTACGTAAAAGGAACATGGAAAGCAAAGAATAAACTTATTTATTTCTATGCTGATAAAAATGATATTGATGAAACTCATACATTAAACTTCAATAATTCTAAAGCTCGAATAAATAGTAAATCACCAAGAGATAAATCTGCAAAAGTCATTAAAGAATCTATACGATTTTATAGTTCAGAGGAAAGCGTAATTAAAGGATTGGAACTTTTTAAAACTGATTGAGCATTAAAAATGAATTACTCCAAGCTACCAAAAGTTGAACTTCATTTGCATTTAGATTGTTCGTTAAGTTACGATGTAGTAAAGCATTTAAATCCATCAGTAACCATTGAAGAATACAAGCATTCATTTATTGCACCACCAAAATGCACAGATTTAGCCGACTATATAAAAAGGTCAATAAAAGGCTTCGAGTTGATGCAAACCAAAGAGCAATTAAGAATCGTTACTTTAGACGTGTTTAAACAATTAAAAGAAGATAATGTAGTTTATGCTGAAATTCGATTTGCCCCTTTATTGCATATATCAAAAGGGCTTTCTCCCGAACAGGTTGTAGAAGAAGTAAACAAAGCAACAAATGAAGGCATTGAAAAATATGGAATAGATGCAGGAATAATACTTTGTACTTTAAGACATTACAGCGAAGAACAAAGTATGGGAATTGTAAAACTCGTAGATACCTATAAAGGAACTCATATTGTTGGTTTCGATATTGCTGCAGATGAGGCAGGTTTTCCTATAGACAATCACATAAATGCGTTTCAATTTGCTAAAACCAATGGTATAAAATGTACAGCACACGCTGGAGAAGCAAAAGGTCCAGAAAGTGTTTGGGAGACTCTCGAGAACTTTTATCCTTCACGAATTGGACATGGCGTTAGAAGTACTGAAGATGACGACCTTTTAGCATTTCTAAAAGCAAAAAAAATACATTTAGAGGTTTGCCCTACCAGTAATATACAAGTAAATGTATTTGATAAAATAGAAGATCATTCGGCTAATAAAATTTACAATTCAGGTGTTTCAATGAGTATTAATACAGACTGTCGAACTATTTCTAATACTACACTAAACAAAGAGTATCATATTATGGAACAAATTTTTAATTGGGATAGAAAATATTTCAAAAAATGTAATCTTGAAGCCATCAAACACTCGTTTGCAACAGAGAAAATCAAGAAAAAAATTAGTGTACTAATAGAAAATGCTTATTAAAAAGACAAGACTATTATATTCTTCCAAATTGTTAAATTCTATAATAGTAAAAGCTAAAAAGCAAATTTTCAGTATCTTTAGGCTATCTAATTTAATCTTCAATGTTATGAAAAAAGTAATCTTAAACAAAATTTATAGGTTTTTTATACCATTAATAGTTATCATTCTTTTAGTTGGAAATAATTTTAATGCAGAGGCTACAACTTTTCAGCAAGAAGATTCGCAACAAAACACTCAATCCTATACAGAATTTAAAGGCATTATTATTGATAGCAATACAAAAGCACCATTGGCATTTGCTGACTTAACTGTTAATAGTACCAACATAAGAACCGTTGCCAATAGAGAAGGTAGATTTTTACTCAAGGTTCCTAACAACTTATTGGATAAGATGCTAACAGTTTCCTTTTTAGGTTATAAAACACAAGAAGTCTTGCTTAAAGATTTAAAAAACAAGAACAACAAAATTGCTCTTAATATTTCGATTACAGAATTAACACAGGTAAGAATTAATATTCCAAAAAATGCAGAAACTCTGGTTAGAGCTACTTTAGATAGAGAAGGAAATAATTATTATAATGAGCCAGCCATAATGACTGCATTTTATAGAGAGACCATTAAAAAACGTAATAAAAATGCGTCTTTGTCTGAAGCAGTTGTAAAGATTTATAAACAGCCCTATAATTCCGAAAAAAAGGATGCGATTAAACTTATTAAGTCACGTAAAAACTCAAACTACTCCAAACTAGATACATTAGCAATAAAGCTTCAAGGAGGTCCGTTTAGCACATTATACTCTGACATTATTAAATATCCTGAATACATTTTTGCTGAAGACACTTTTCAATATTATGACTTTAGTTTCGAGCCTTCTACACAAATAAATAATCGTAAGGTATATGTGGTAAGATTCAAACAACAACCTAATGTAGTTTCATCACTTTATGATGGTAAACTATTTATAGATTCAGAAACTTTTGCATTAACTAGTGCTGAATATAAACTTAATATAGAAAACGAAAAACAAGCTATGGATTTGTTTTTAAGAAAAAAACCTAGAAAAGTTAAAATCTCTCTTATTGAAGCACTTTATCGAGTAGATTATCAAACCAAAAACGGAAAATGGTATTATACATATAGCAACATACAACTGGCTTTTAAAGTGAAGTGGAAAAAGAAACTTTTTAGCAGCACCTATACTTTAAACATTGAAATGGCTATTACAGATTGGGAGAAAAATACAACAGGAATAATGAAACCTAAAAACAGTTTAAAACCCACTATTATTTTAGGTGATGAAGCTTCTGGATTTTCAGATCCTGAATTTTGGGGGAAATACAACATTATAGAACCCGAAAAGTCAATAGAATCTGCTATAAAAAAAATAATTAAACAACTTAAAAAAGTTAAACCTTAAACCACTTCGGCATAAAGGTCAAAATCGGAAGCATCAGTAATTGTTACAATAGTAAATTCTCCAGTTTTGAGGTATGTTTTTGTGGCATCTATAAGAACTTCATTATCAACATCAGGAGAATCAAACTCGGTGCGACCTACAAAATAATTACCTTCTTTTCTGTCGATGACCACTTTAAAGGTTTTGCCTATTTTTTCTTGATTGAGTTCCCACGAAATTTGCGATTGTAATTCCATTATTTCGTTAGCACGTTGTTGTTTTACATCTTCAGGAACATCGTCTATAAGATTGTAAGCGTATGTGCTTTCCTCATGCGAATATGTAAAACAGCCTAAACGCTCAAAACGCATTTCGGCAACCCAACTTTTAAGTTCTTGGAAATCCTCTTCAGTTTCGCCTGGATAACCAACAATTAAGGTTGTACGAATGGTCATTTCCGGAACAACTTCTCGAAATTTTCTTAAAAGATTTGTGGTTTTTTCTTTTGTAGTTCCGCGACGCATACTCTTTAAAATATGATCTGAAATATGTTGCAACGGAATATCGATATAATTGCAAATTTTAGGTTCACTTTTCATGACCTCCAAAACATCCATTGGGAAACCTGTTGGAAAAGCATAATGCAGACGAATCCATTCAATACCATCTACTTTTACAAGTGTTTGAAGCAGTTCAGCAAGATTTCTTTTTTTATAGATGTCCAAACCATAATAGGTTAAATCTTGGGCAATTAAAATGAGTTCTTTTACACCATTTGCTGCCAATTTTTCTGCTTCAATAACAATCTCTTCAATTGGTGTAGAACGATGCTTGCCTCGCATAATTGGAATCGCACAAAAACTGCAAGGTCTGTCGCAACCTTCAGCAATTTTTAAATAGGCATAATTTTTTGGTGTCGTTGTTAAACGTTCTCCTATAAGTTCGTGCTTATAATCTGCTCCAAGAACTTTAAGTAAACTCGGAAGTTCTGTAGTGCCAAAATATTGATCAACATCTGGAATTTCTTTTAATAAATCTGGTTTATATCGTTCGGAAAGACATCCTGTTACAAATACTTTGTCTATTTCTCCTTCCTCTTTCTTTTTGACATATTCCAAAATGGTATTGACACTTTCCTCTTTGGCATTATTAATAAAACCACAAGTGTTAATCACCACAATATTTCCTTCTTCTTCATGCACGACATCTTTACCGCTAGCTTTAAGCTGACCCATTAACACTTCGCTGTCATAAATGTTTTTACTACAACCCAATGTTACTACATTGATTTTATTCTTTTTAAGTGATTTTGTACGCATATTTATTTCCCACGAAAGTGGGAATCTTTTTTATTTGTTATTTCGGACTCTTAGATGAGATTCCTTCCCGATAGCTATCGGAATCCAAAGGAATTTGTTACTTAAAAAACGAATCTACAAACTCGTATTTATTAAATACTTGTAAATCTTCAAGTCCTTCTCCTACTCCAATATATTTTACTGGTATTTGAAATTGATCGCTAATACCAATTACAACACCGCCTTTTGCTGTTCCGTCGAGTTTTGTAACTGCAAGCGATGTTATTTCGGTTGCTGCCGAAAATTGCTTGGCTTGTTCAAAAGCATTCTGTCCTGTTGAGCCATCTAAAATTAAAAGTACTTCGTGAGGCGCATCGTTTACTACTTTGTGCATCACACGTTTTATTTTTGTTAACTCGTTCATTAAATTCACTTTATTATGTAATCGTCCAGCTGTATCAATAATTACAACATCTGCATTTTGAGTTACAGCACTTTGCAAGGTGTCGAAAGCAACCGAAGCCGGATCGCTGCCCATATCTTGTTTTATCATTGGTACATCTACACGATCAGCCCAAATTTGTAATTGGTCTATTGCTGCGGCACGAAAGGTATCAGCAGCACCAAGAACAACATTTAATCCTTGCTTTTTAAATTGATAAGCTAACTTACCAATAGTTGTGGTTTTCCCAACGCCATTAACTCCAACTACCATAATAACATAAGGCTTATTATCTTGTGGAATTGTAAATTCTGTGGCTTCTCCTTCCCGATAGCTATCGGGATTGGTTTCGGATAATAACGCTGCAATTTCTTCCCGAAGAATCCTGTTAAGCTCATCTGTTCCTAAATATTTGTCCTTTGCTACTCGAGCTTCAATGCGTTCAATAATTTTAAGTGTGGTGTTTACGCCAACATCACTAGTCACTAAAACTTCTTCAAGATTATCAAGAACCTCATCATCAACTTTAGATTTTCCGGCGACTGCTTTACTTAATTTATTTAAGAAACTGGTTTTAGATTTTTCTAATCCTTTATCGAGTGTTTCTTTTTTTTCTAAAGAGAATATTTTTTTTAAAAAACTCATTTATAAAATGGTTAATGGTTTATGAGTTTAAAAATTTATAAAAAACATTTTAGAAACTCCTTTTTGCGTTAAGGATTGTAGCGACATCCTTTTGTTTTGTACATTTCAAAAACAAAAGATATAGCGTAAATCCTGACTCTCTGAAGTTTTTTACGTAAGAGAGAAACGCCCAAATTAATTATAACAATAAAACGAAACGCTAATATAAAACAAAAGCAGCTTCCAATAGAAAACTGCTTTAAAATATGTTAAACTATGAGTGTTATTTCTTGTTCAAGAAATCGTTAACACGATCTGGAGACATAATTGACTCTACAAACATATAAGCTCCGGTTTTTGGAGACCTTACCATTTTTATAGCTTTTGTTAAACGTTTAGATCCAGTTTGCAATGTTGCTACTATTTTCTTTGCCATGATTTATCGTTATTTGACATTTTTAATTAATGAAAATCTCTAATTATTTAATTTCTTTATGAACAGTCATACGTTTTAAGATTGGATTGAATTTTTTAATCTCTAATCTGTCTGGCGTATTTTTCTTATTTTTTGTAGTAATGTATCTTGAAGTTCCTGGTTGTCCAGACTTCTTGTGCTCTGTACATTCTAATATTACTTGAATTCTATTTCCTCTTTTTGCCATGTTCTTTAATTATTAAATGTGGCTGTTATTTTAAAAATCCTTTAGATTTAGCGTCTTTAATTGCAGCATAAATACCTATTCTGTTAATAGTTTTTAATGCTGAAGCAGAAACTTTTAAAGTTATCCATTTATCCTCTTCAGGAATATAAAAACGTTTTTTTAATAAATTAACATTAAATCTACGTTTTGTTCTGTTTAAGGCGTGAGACACATTGTTTCCAAACATTGCTCTTTTTCCTGTAAGTTCACAAACTCTTGACATTATTTCTGACTTTAAATTCTATTATTTTTAAACGAGGTGCAAATTTACAAATTCTTTAGTAGTTCACAAATTTAATTAATCAATTTTTCGAAATTTCTTTTTGAAGCATTTCGAAGGCTTTATTCACTGCTTTATGGATGACTTTAGTACGATGATTTCCTAAATGAAACTCTTCTGAAAAAACTTGTGTTGGAGTCGCTATTGCAATGAAAACTGTACCAATTTCTGCATCAGAATCTCCTTTGGTTGGACCAGCGTTTCCAGTTACTGCAATTGCAAAATCGGTTTTAAATAATTGCTGAACAGCCTTTGCCATAGCCTGAGCAACTTCTCTGCTTACAACAGAATGTTTTTTAATGAGTTCTTCTGAAATATTTAAAACACCTGTTTTAGCTTCTGTAGCATAACTTACTATTCCACCTTTAAAATATGCTGATGCACCAGCGTTTGCTGTTATTTTTTTAGCTATCATTCCTCCTGTACAGCTTTCGGCAACAGAAATAGTTTTATTTAGTTCAACTAATCGCTTTCCAATTTTCTTTTCTATCGATGTTTCTTCATCTTCGAAACCAACAAAAACATCTTTAATTAAAGGCATTACTAATGCTATTTGTTTTTCAACTTCTTTTGTAATCTTTTCTTCATTTTTTCCTTTTGCTGAAAGGCGTAATCTTACTTTTCCAAGACCAGGCAAATAGGCAAGTTTTATATAATTTGGTAAATTTTCTTCCCAGTCTTCTATTCTTGCTGCCAACATACTTTCGCCCAATCCATAAGTTAAAAGTGTTTTGTGTAAAATGAAAGGAAGTTCAAATTGTTTTTGTAACCTTGGTAAAACTTCATTTTGGATTAAGGCTTTCATTTCAAAAGGAACACCTGGAAGCGAAATAAAGATTTTATTTTGATGCTTTATCCATATTCCTGGTGCTGAACCAAAGCGATTCATTAAGGCTATAGATTTGGACGGAATAAGTGCTTGGTCTATATTAACTTGTGTTAAAGGTTGCTTAACGTATTCTTGCCAAAGCGTTTTAATATTTTTCAAAACAGCTTCGTCCTGTACTAAAGTGTCGTTAAAATATTCGGTTAGCGTGTGCTTGGTAATATCGTCTTTTGTAGGTCCTAATCCACCTGTAATAATTATAATATTGGCGTTTTCTTGAGCTTCTTTTAAAGATTTTAAAATGTGTTGCTTATCATCCTGAACTGAAGTGATTTGATAAACAGAAACACCAATTTTATTAAGTTCTTTGGCAATAAAAGCTGAATTAGTATCTACGACTTGACCAATAAGAATCTCGTCGCCAATGGTAATTATTTCCGCTTGCATTATAGGTTGAAATCTGTCTTAATTTCTTCGACTGCATTTTCAACAGCTTTTAAAACGATGTCTAATTTTTTAGAAATATCATTTTCTTTTTGTTCAAATTTTCCCCAATCTTGTACTTCAATTAAATCTTCAAGCACACCTAACTCAAAAAGATCAATAGTTGGTTTCATTTTATGTGCAGATAGATAGGTCGCTAAATAATCTTTACTAATTACTGCAGTTTGTAGAAGTTGAGCATCTGCCGGCACTTCTTCTAAAAATGCTTCTGCTAATGCAACAACAAATTCTTCGTCGTCGTCAGCTAACTCTGTTACTCTGTGTAGTTTATAAGGCTGTTCCATTTGTTTTATTTTACAATTATCGAAAATAGCTCCTGATTTTCGATATATCCTTTTAATTTATCATTGGCAACTACTTTACCTACTCCAGCTGGAGTTCCGGTAAAGATAATATCTCCAATCTTTAAAGTGAAATATTTTGAGACATATTCGATTAACTCGTCTATTTTCCAAAGCATTAGATTAGTATTTCCTTGCTGAACACTGGTTTCATTTTTATATAAACTGAAGTTAATATCGTCTATATTTTTAAAGTTAGTTTTAGAAATCCATTTTCCAATTACTGCAGCACCATCAAAGGCTTTGGCTTTCTCCCAAGGCAAGCCTTTTGCCTTTAACTCGTTTTGTAGATCGCGAGCGGTAAAGTCGATACCTAAACTAATTTCGTCATAATATTTATGCGCAAATTTTTTATCGATATGCTTTCCTATTCTATTAATTTTTATCAAAATTTCGACTTCGTGATGTACATCGTTTGAAAAATCCGGGATAAAAAAAGGCTGTTTCTTCAATAAAATAGACGTATCTGGTTTTAAAAATACGACAGGATTTACTGGCTTTTCGTTTTCGAGTTCCTTTATATGCTCTGTGTAATTACGACCTATGCAGATTAGTTTCATTCTATGTTGCTGAGTTGTTTTGTTGTTTAGCTGCGAATAAACAAATGTTTCATTATTGCTAAAAATATTAAAAAGTCTTTGTTCTTAATCTAACTTATTATTAAAAGCTCTCAATTTAATTGCTGTTAATACTTTTTTAGTATATAGTGGGAAGTCTGCATTAAGCAACCAACCAAAATATCCAGATTCTTGTTCTAACACATCTAACACAGGTTTATTTTTATGTTTTCCGAAAGAAAAACATTCTTCACCATCTTTATTAAAAGTAATGAATCCTGCAAAATCTGCATTTTTTTTGTGAGAACTAAAATCGGATAGAAACTTGGTGTCATTTTCAAGGTCGTTGTATTTTGAAAGTTGTGCTTTTAGCACTTCGTAAGTTGCAAAAGTATCAGCTTCCGCACTATGAGCATCTTCAAGATTTTTATCGCAGTAAAATTTGTAAGCTGCAACAAGTGTTCGTTGCTCCATTTTATGAAAAATGGTTTGCACATCGACTGACACACGATTTTTCATATCAAAATCTATATCTGCACGTAACATTTCTTCGGCTAATAACGGAATATCGAATCGATTGGAGTTAAATCCTCCTAAATCAGAATCTTTAATCATTGCCTGAACATCTTTAGCAATAGCCTTAAAGGTTGGTTCGTTTGCTACTTTTTCGTTTGTAATACCATGAATGTCTATAACTTCTTTTGGGATAGTCATCTCTGGATTTACGAGCCAGGTTTTTTTTACTTCTTTTCCGTCTGGAAATACTTTTAAAATAGATATTTCAACTATTCTGTCTTTTGAAATATTAACTCCTGTGGTTTCAAGGTCGAAAAAACAAATGGGTTTGGTAAGGTTTAGTTGCATTATTGTTTGTTGTGTTTTTGACAATAAATAGATTCCTGTCTTCGCAAGAATGACAAGTTCATATTTCTCTGTTTTCGTCCCAATCTTCAAGATAATCTTTTACAGCTTTTACAAATTGACCACCAAGTGCTCCATTTACAACACGATGGTCGTAAGAATGCGATAAAAACATTTTGTAACGAATACCAATAAAATCGCCTTCAGAAGTTTCAATTACTGCAGGCACTTTTCGTATTGCTCCGAGAGCTAAAATACCTACTTGAGGTTGATTAATTATTGGTGTTCCCATAATGCTTCCAAAGGTTCCAACATTGGTTACTGTATAAGTTCCACCTTGTATGTCGTCTGGTTTTAGCTTGTTTAATCGTGCTCGATTGGCAAGATCATTAACCTGCTTGGTCATGCCAACGAGATTTAATTGGTCAGCATTTTTAATTACTGGTACAATTAAATTTCCATCTCCAAGAGCTGCTGCCATTCCGAGATTTATATTTTTCTTTTTAATGATAGTATCGCCTTCAACTGAAATGTTCATCATTGGGAAATCTCTTAAAGCTTTTGCTACGGCTTCCATAAAAATTGGCGTAAAGGTCAAGTTCTCACCTTCACGTTTATAGAAATCGTCTTTAACTTTTTTTCTCCAATTCCAGATTTTGGTAACATCTGCTTCAATAAACGATTGCACATGTGCCGATGTTTGTAACGAATCGACCATGTGTTTTGCAACGAGTTTTCTCATTCGGGTCATTTCAATGATTTCGTCTTCTCCGTTTGAAACAACTTGTACTATTTGTGATTTTCCAACACTTTTAAGTTGGTCTGTTTCAATTTTTGCTTCAGATTTTCGTGTTGGTTGACTTCCTCTATTTTGCAGATAAGCAAGAATATCGCTTTTTGTAACTCGGCCTTCTTTTCCTGTTCCAGAAATTGCATCTAATTCGGCTTGGGAAACAGCTTCTTTTTTAGCAATATTTTTAACTAATGGTGAATAAAACCGATCTCCACTTGAAATTACTGAAGCAACAGATTCTTGAGCTACGACAACTGTTTTAGTAACTTCTGAAACAGCTTTTACAGGAGCTTCCTGTATTGTTTCTTCTACTATTGGAGCAGATTCAGAAGTTGTTTGGTCGGCATCGATTTCAATTATTGCAATAGTTTGCCCAACTTGTACGACATCATCAACATTAAAAAGTTTTTCTACCAAAACACCATTAACTTCACTTGGTATTTCGCTATCAACTTTATCGGTTGCAATTTCTAAAATGTCTTCGTCTTCTTCAATAGTATCGCCTATTTCTTTTAACCAAGATGTAATGGTTGCTTCTGCAACGCTTTCTCCCATTTTAGGTAACTTCAATTCAAATTTTGCCATATCGTTAATACAAAAATTGTTTTTTGATTTCTGTTTGCAAAATTAATGAAAAATCATATAATCTGTCGTAGTTTCATTAATTCTATTCAAAACAAATTATTTCACCCCGACTTTTTGAGCTATTGCTACCAATCATAAAATTAGAGTTTTTAGGCAAAATTTTAAAAGTAGCTTTAGTATTAATAGTTGCGTCAGAAATAGTATCAATGATTTTTTTATAACTCAAAGCATTAGCATCAAGAATTATTTCAGTATTGTTTTTTATGCTTTTCAAATCAGGATTTAATTCGATTGGTTTTGTAAGCATTGAAGCAAGTTTAACTGGTAATTCGCCAAATATTATTACATATCTCTCTATTGATTGAGGGTTTACCGTTGGTTTGGTTCTAAATATAAAAGCCAATTTAATTCCAACCAAAACTAAACCTTTGAATAGTATATTAGTTATAAAATGTTTTTTATAAAACAGCTGCATTGCATTATAAAATCCTTTGGCGTAATATTTATTCTTTAAGGTGCTTTCTCCTTTAAAGTGAATTATTTTAGTATCAGAAAAATAATAGTTATCATAACCTAAATTTAAGATTCTATAAGACAAATCTATATCTTCGCCAAACATAAAATAGTCTTCATCAAAACCATTGACCTCTTGATAAACCTCTTTCTTTAGTAACATAAATGCGCCTACCAAAATATCAACTTTTCCAGTTTCACCTTGATTAAGATGATTGGCATAATATTTCTTTGAATTGCCAAATATTTTATTGGCAGCAACTTTTACTGTTGGGATATTTCGTTTACTTTCAGGTAAAAACTGCCCAGTTCCATCAATGAGTTTACAACCAATAATTCCAATGTTTTCTTGTAAACTGGCAAATTCAAGTAGTTTTTCGAACGAGTCTTCAGCTACAACTGTATCAGGATTTAAAATACAAATATACTCGCCTTTTGCCACAGTTACTCCTTGATTATTCCCTTTAGAGAAACCGAAATTTTCTTTATTTTCTATAAGTGTAACTTCAGGAAAAAGTTGTTTAATCATGTTGCAACTTTCATCATTGGAGTTATTATCAACAACAATTATTTCGGCATCAATAGTTGAAATAGCTGCTTGTACACTACTTATACACAACTCTAAAAAGTAACGTACATTGTAATTTAATATGATAATGGAAAGTTTCAACTATATTTTAAACCTTTAATGAAGTTTCAAAAGGAATTCTATTTATAATACTTCGACCTAGTGTAACCTCATCGGCATATTCTATTTCGTCGCCAACTGATATTCCTCTTGCAATTGTTGTTGTTATAATGTCAAGCCCTTGTATTTGTTTGTAAATATAAAAGTTGGTGGTATCACCTTCCATTGTAGAACTTAAAGCAAAAATCAGTTCTTTTATTGTTCCTTTTTTTACTTTCTCTACTAACGAAACGATATTTAAATCGTGTGGACCAACGCCATCCATTGGTGAAATTTTTCCGCCAAGTACATGATACAATCCTCTAAATGATGCTGTATTTTCAATCGCCATAACATCGCGTATATCTTCAACTACACAAATAAGTTCTTCATTTCTATGAGGATTTGTACAGATTTCGCATAAATCTACATCGCTAATATTATGACAGCTTTTACAAAACTTAATTTCGTTTCGCATTTTTTGCAATGCTTGAGATAATCGGGTTGTTTGTTCTTGAGGCTGACGTAATAAATGTAGTACCAAACGCAGTGCAGTACGCTTACCAATTCCTGGTAATTGTGACATTTCGCTAACTGCGTTTTCAAGTAATTTTGATGAAAACTCCATAACTGCGAATTTACAATTTTAAAACTTTTATGCCACAAATGGAAGAATGTTTCTTTTTTGATAAAACTTGTTCATCATAATATTGCAATATTACAAGATAGATTCAAATAATTATCACAACAGTCTGGTTAAAATTATTTATTATAAAGAAACGCTTTCAACAAAATTTGTATTTTGGCTGAAGAATCTATACTTATGAATGGAACTCAAATTCTTATACTTATCGCAGCATATTTTAGTCTGCTAATGATAATCTCTTATTTTACCGGAAAAAACGATAGCAACGAAGATTTTTTCAAAGCTGGAAAACAATCACCATGGTATTTAGTTGCCTTCGGTATGGTAGGTGCTTCGCTTTCGGGAGTGACTTTTATTTCGGTTCCCGGATGGATTGGCGATTCACAATTCAGCTATTTTCAGGTTGTATTGGGTTATATGTTTGGGTATTTTGTTGTTGCTTTTGTATTAATGCCAATTTATTATAGGCTGAATCTCACTTCAATTTATGAATATTTATTAGATAGATTTGGAACAGTAAGCCACAAAACTGGTGCTTTTTTCTTTTTTGTGTCGCGAGTTTTAGGGGCTGCATTCAGACTATTTTTAGTAGCTATTGTATTGCAACAGTTTGTTTTTGATGCCTGGAAAGTTCCTTTTGAAGTTACTGTAATACTTTCTATTTTACTAATTTGGGTTTATACGCATCGTGGCGGAATTAAAACCATAGTGTGGACAGATACTTTACAAACGCTCTTTATGATTGTAGCAGTATGTTTATCTATATATTTAATAAACAAAGAATTAAGCTGGAGTTTTTCTGAATTTTTATCTTCCGAAGAACTAAAAAATTATTCTAAAGTTTTTGTTACTGATAGCTTTTTAGAACGCAGTCATTTTATAAAATCGTTTCTTGGTGGTATGTTCATTACAATTTGTATGACTGGACTCGACCAGGATATGATGCAAAAGAATTTAACTTGTAAAACCCTGAAAGATGCACAAAAAAATATGATATCCTTCAGTTTAGTATTAGTTGTTGTTACATTTATATTCATGTTACTCGGTGCGTTGCTATTTATTTATGCAGGTAAAAATAATATTGCTATCCCATTAATGGATGGAACTCCTAAAACAGACCTCTTATTTCCTGAAATTGCACTTAATAGTGGTTTAGGAATTACAATTGCAGCAACATTTATTTTAGGTTTAATAGCAGCTGCTTACAGTAGTGCTGACAGTGCTTTAACAGCTTTAACCACATCATATTGTGTAGATTTTATGAATATTGAAAAGCGTCCAGAACATGAACAAAAAAAGCTTCGGAAAAAGGTTCATATTGGTATGAGCATTTTATTGGTAATCGTTATCATTATTTTTAAACATGTACTGGATAGCAATGTTATTGACAGCTTACTTACTGTAGCTGGCTATACATATGGTCCTTTGCTTGGACTATTTGCTTTTGGGATTTTTACCAACTATAAAATAAAAGACAACTATGTTTGGGTAGTAGCAGTAATCTCCGTTTTTCTGACTGTAATTATTGGAAATATTCCTGCCGAAAACATTGGTGGTTATGTTGTTGGTTACGAACTTTTACCAATAAATGGCTTACTTACTTTTATGGGCTTATTATTAATAAAAAGAAAGTAGCTTGACAGTACTTACTATTTCTCTAAACTAACTGTAAACAGAATACTGAAGACTTTCTTAATACTGATTTGTAGCAAGCAGCGTTAAGGTACAAGCTACTTCAAAAGCTATGTTATTTTTTTCTAAAATTTGATAAAGTTGTGTATTTTCTGTTCCCGGATTAAAAATAACACGCTTTGGATGCAATGAAACTATATAATTATAAAAATCCTTTTGCCTTTTCGGATTGAGATATATTGTAACTGTATCAATATTTTGATAATGTTTTAAATCAGTATTGATATTTATTTCTGAAACTTCACCTTCTTTTAAACCATAAGCAACAACTTCTAATCCATTATTTACTAAACGTTTCACAGCCATATTAGAATATCTATCAGGATTTAAAGAAACTCCCAAAACTAAAGTTATTTTATACATATGTTAAAATAATGTTAACTACTGTTAAAAAAAGTAACAGCATCCAAATTTAATCGTCTGTTAGGTATAAATGAAATAAAATCATTTAAAACTAATAATCAATCAATCAAAAACGAATGAAAAGACTAATTACCCTTTGTGTGTTAACGCTATTTACAATTTTAAACATACAAGCAACCGAAAAAGAAACACTTGTAGACGGTTCCATCTCTGGAAAAGTATATGATGCTGCTCTAAATGAACCCTTACCATACGTAAACATAGTTATAAAAAACTCCGAAGGAGAAATTGTAACTGGAAGTATTACATTAGAAGATGGAACCTTCAAAATCACAAAAATTCCAGAAGGAAACATAACAGTAACCATACAATATATAGGTTACAAAGCTATAGTTAAAGAAATTACTATAAGTAAAGGAAATCGTAAAGTAGACTTTGGAAACATAATGTTAGAAGAAGAAGCTTCAAGTCTTGAAGAAGTAACTGTTATAGCTGAAGTTTCTACAATAACGCAAAAAGTAGATAGAAAAGTAATTACTATTGGAAAAGATTTGGCAGCTACAGGTACAGCTTCTGAATTAATGGTTGGTATCCCTTCAGTAAGTATAGATGCTCAAACTGGTGAACTTAGCTTACGTGGTAACTCAAATGTTAGAGTTATGGTAGACGGAAAATTATCTAACATTCCTACAGCACAATTGTTAAGACAAATTCCTTCAACAGCAATAAAAGCCATAGAATTAATTACAAATCCTTCTGCTAAATATAATCCAGAAGGCATGAGTGGAATTATCAATATTATATTACATAAAAATACAATGATTGGTTTTAATGGTAGTGCAACTGCTGGCTTAAGTTATGAAAAAAAAGCTAAATTCAATAGTTCTTTAGATATGAATTATCGTAATGGTAAGTTCAATTTATATGGTAGCTATAGCAATAATATTGCGAAAAATAAAACTAATGGAAGGATATTTAGACCTGATAATAATTCAGAACAACTTTTTATATTCTTAAATAACCGAAAAAATCATTTATTTAAAATAGGTCTTGATTTCTATCTAAACGACAAAAACACCATCTCATTCTTTTCTAATCAAAGTTTATCCCACAGTATTATTGAAGGTGGAACAGATGCTACTTTTTTTAATGATAGCTCGTTTAATCAAAGTCAAACATTCATTTCAGATAATGAAAACTCATCACATCAATACAATTTTGATTATAAATTAGATTTTGAAAAAGATGGACATAATCTAGAATTAGAAGTGGATTATAATATCTACTAAGGTGAAAACCCTGTTGAATATGTATATTTACTAGGAGATCTTGATGATTATAAAGATATGAACAACACAGATAGAGAGAGAACAACTATTAATTTAGATTATGTAAATCCTCTTTCTGAAACTACTAAATTAGAGTTAGGTGCTGAAGTAAGATTGTTTAACACAAAGATTTTATACTCTTCAACAGGTCAATCTTTAAATGAATTTGGTGTTTTAGCACCAACCCCTGATACAGATTTTGACTATACCAGAGATATATATTCAGCTTACGCAACTTATAGTAAGAAGTTCGATAAATGGACCTATCAAATTGGTGCAAGGCTAGAAAGTGTAACTGTAGATGCCTTGGCACTAGAAACAGATGTTGTAACAAATGTTACCAATCCAATCGCATTTAATACTGACTATGTAAAATTGTATCCATCGGCTTTCTTAACTTATACACCTTCTGAAAAGAACAATTATCAATTGAGTTATAGTAAAAGAGTAGATCGTCCTGGGATTGGGCAAGTAACCCCAATTAAAGAATGGAGTACACCATTAATTTCTTCTTATGGAAATATATATCTTGAGCCTCAATTTACAAATTCATTCGAATTAAATTATACTAGAAAACTAAAAAAGGGAAGTATTACAACTGGTGTATTTTATCGTGCAATTTCAGATGAGATTAACCGAGCTTTATTTATAGACAGAAGCGATGTTAATTCTGGAAGAGTTATTATAACGCATGATAATTTTGATGATACTTCAGCCTATGGTTTTGAATTTTCTACAAATTATAGACCAACAAAATGGTGGAATATTAACGGAAGTTTCGATATCTATTCTCAAACTCAAAAAGGTATTGCAGAAACCTTGACAGTACCAATTGAAACTGCTACTATTGACGATATAGTAACAGAAGTAGTCGAAGTAGAGAATGTAGCTTGGAACTTTAGAATGTTTAACAATTTTAAAGTAAGTAAGACTTTAAGTTTTACCGCTTTCGCATTCTATAGAGGAGCTAACCAGACTATACAATTTGATATTGATCCAATGTTCTTTGTAAATGTTGGAGCACGTATAAGTTTTGCTGAAGGAAAAGGGTCATTTAGCTTAAACTTTAGTGACATATTTAATACCATGCATTTTTCAGGAGATGGAACCAGTCCATTTAAGCAGGAGATATTTTTTAACTGGGAAAGCCATACCATATCAGGGAGTTTGTCTTATCGTTTTGGTGGTGGAAAATACAAAGCTAAATCTCGTAAACGCAGAGATAACGATGAAAAATATGGTGGTGGACTCTTCTAAAAAAAATAAACAATTAATAACCTGCATAATAGTTGATGGTTAGTGTTAATGTTTGGTTATTAATAAGAAAACCCGAAGTGCATACTTTGGGTTTTCAATTATAATAAAAATGTTAAAAATGGTTAAAGTTTACAATTGATGAAATAAAAATCAATTTTCTACATCTTATATATAGAGCATTATTAGTAAGTGTTAATGTTGGTTAATAGCAAGAAAACCGGAACAATCTTTTGTTTCGGTTTTTTTATGTATTCCCGCGAACGAGGGAATCTTTTTATGAGTACTTTATTTTTGGTTGATTTAATGACATTGATTCTGTTCCTTTTTTAAGAGATTCCTGCCTTCGCAGGAATTCTACCACTTAATAATCACACTTCCCCAAGTAAATCCGCTACCAAAAGCTGCTAACACAACAGTATCTCCATCTTTTACTTTACCTTGTTCCCAAGCCTCTGTAAGTGCAATAATTATAGATGCAGCTGTTGTATTTCCGTATTTCATAATATTATTAAACACTTGGTCATCTCTCAAACCAAACCTTTTTTGTACAAACTGAGAAATACGCAAATTCGCTTGATGCGGAATAAATAAATCAATATCTTCTTTTGTTAAATCATTCTTTGTTAATCCTTCTATAATAACTTCACTAAAACGTACTACTGCATTTTTAAAAACAAAAGTGCCATCCATATAAGGATAATAAGAAATGTCTTCTCCATTAGTGGCAATAATTTCAGGAACCCAATTTGCAATACTTGGTGAAGAAACTATGAGTTTATCTGCATTTTTACCTTCACTATGCAAATGTGTCGATAAAATGCCTTTAGTGTCATCCTCTTCTCTTGTCAATACACAAGCACCTGCGCCATCGCCAAAAATTATTGCTACTCCTCTACCTCGTGTCGTTTTATCTAATCCGTTTGAATGGTATTCGGCACCAATAACCAAAACATTTTTATACATTCCTGTTTTAATAAATTGATCAGCCACCGAAATAGCATATACAAAACCCGAACATTGATTGCGCACATCTAAAGCTCCAATAGTATCCATTTCAAGCATCTCTTGGATTTGCACGCCACAGCCAGGAAAATAATAATCGGGACTTAAAGTTGCAAATACAATAAAGTCGATGTCATCTTTGGTTAAACCGGCACGTTCTATAGCAATTCTTGCTGCCTTTGCTCCCATAATTGCAGAAGTATCTTCACTCCCTTTTTCAATCCATCGACGTTCCAGTATTCCAGTTCGTTCTTGTATCCACTCGTCGGTTGTATCCATTAACTTCGATAAATCATTGTTAGTAACCACATTTTCCGGAAGATATTTACCTAAACCAATTATTCTAGAATTATACATAGTAGTTTTTTGCTTCTCTTTTAAATGTTGAAAGCTCAAATTTAGTGAATTAATAAAATAGAGGGTTGCCAAATAAGCATTTTTAACACTTCGGAAATATATTATACTTAATGGATTAACGAATCTTCATTTTTAACTTACTTTTAATAAGACTAATACCATCATTTTAGTAGCTTTACAACTCTTATAATTAAACATAACCAAAAATGAAAAACTGTATCTTTTTAATTGTTTTGTTCTTGAGCACATTAACATATTCTCAAGAAAATGTTACTTACCAAAAACCATCTCAAGAAATTTTGGAATTGGCCGAAGCTCCTTTGGCTCCTTCTATTAGAATAGACAGTAAAGGCGAAAACATTGTTTTCCTTTATAGAAGCAGATTTAAAAGTATTGATGAACTTTCTGAAATAGAAATGCGATTAGGGGGATTAAGAATAAATTCGAAAACCAATATCAATAGCAGACAGAGTTACTATATAAATGTAAAAGTGCGTATTGGCAGAAACGGAAACGAAACTGTAGTAAGTGGTTTACCGACTAATGGTCGTTATGCAAACTTTTTATGGTCGCCAAACCAAAAAATGATGGCATTTACGAATACAGTTAATAATGGTGTAGAACTTTGGGTTTTAGATATTGGTTTTAAATCTGCAAGAAAGTTAACCGAAGCCAATCTAAATGCAAATACTGGAAGACCATTCTCTTGGTTTAAAGACAATAATTCGTTGTTAATAAAAACAATATCAAAAGATAGACAAGCACTTATTGATACAAAAACTGCGATTCCGACAGGCCCAACTATATCTGTAAGCCAAGCTGGTAAAAAAGCACAAAACAGGACTTATCAAGATCTATTAAAAAACAAAGCTGATGAACACAATTTTGAACAATTGACACTTTCAGAATTATATAAAGTAGATTTAAATGGGAATAAAACATCATGGATGAAAAGTGATATGTATAGAAGTATTTCATTTTCTCCAGATGGCAATTATATTATGGTTTCTACTATTGAAAAACCATTTTCTTATTTAGTTACTTATAGAAGATTTCCATCAAAAACCAATATTTATAACACCAACGCAGATTTAATAAGTACTGTATTACAAGTACCCTTAATTGAAGACTTACCAAAAGGATTTATGTCTGTTAGAAAAGGGAAAAGAAATCTTTCATGGAGAGGAGATAAAGCGGCTACTATTGTTTGGGCTGAAGCTTTAGATGAAGGCGATGCTGCTAAAGAAGTACCTTATAGAGATCAGATTTTTCAATTTGATGTACCTTTTAAAGGGAATGGTACACCTTTAGTTAAGACAGTTGGTCGTTTTTCCCGAATTGATTGGGGAAATAATAATACAGCAATTGCTTATGATTATTGGTGGAATACCAGAAACACAAAAGCCTATGTATTTAACCCTTCAAACACAAATATTGAACCAGATATTATTTGGGATAGAAACTATCAAGACCATTATAGTGATCCCGGAAACTTTGTTACAAAACGAAATAAATTCGGTGTGAACACTTTAGATTTAGTAGATAATAATGCATATTTAATTGGAGACGGCTTTAGTAAAAAAGGGAAATTTCCTTTTATTGATGAAATAAATTTATCTACCAAAGAAACAAAACGTTTATACCAATCAAATTTAACCGATAAAGTTGAAGACATTTCTTATGCTTTAGATATGAATAAAGGCGAAGTATTAGTCAGAATCGAATCTAAAAACGAATATCCGAATTATTATGTAAGAAATATTAAGAACAAAAAAGGACTTGTACCTCTAACCCAATTTGAGAATCCTTTTAAAAGTATTCAAGATGTCCATAAAGAGGTCATTAAATACAATCGCGAAGATGGATTAGAATTATCAGGAATCCTATATCTACCTACCAATTATAAAGAAGGCAAAAAATATCCAATGATAATGTGGGCATATCCAAGAGAATATAAAGATAAAAATACTGCTGGGCAAAGTACTTCCAATTCAAATCAATTTACTTATCCTTCCTATGGTTCACCAATTTTTTGGGTAACAAAAGGCTACGTGGTTTTAAATAATGCATCTTTCCCTATTGTTGGTGAGGGCGAAGAACAACCAAATGATTCTTTTAGAACCCAGCTTGTGGCAAATGCCAAAGCAGCAATTGATGCCGTAGATGCATTAGGATATATAGATAGAAATAGAGTAGCTGTAGGTGGGCATTCTTATGGTGCATTTATGGTCGCCAATTTATTAGCTCATTCAAATTTATTTGCTGCCGGAATAGCAAGAAGTGGTGCATATAATAGAACATTAACACCTTTTGGATTTCAAAGTGAAGAACGGAGTTATTGGGAAGCTCCCGAAGTATATTATAATATGTCTCCTTTTATGCATGCTGACAAAATGAAAACACCTTTATTATTAATTCATGGTGAAGCAGATAATAATTCCGGAACCTATCCTTTACAAAGCGAGCGTTATTTTAACGCTTTAAAAGGACTTGGAGCTCCGGTTCGATTGGTTATGCTACCAAAAGAAAGTCATGGGTACAGAGCAAGAGAATCTGTTTTACATTTACTATGGGAACAGGACCAGTGGCTTGAAAAATATGTGAAAAACAAACCAGATACTACTCCCTCGCTAAATTCAGCTAATAAAACTTTTAAAGATTAATCGTATTAAAGGCATAAAAAATGCAGAAAAAGGCTTCAAAAAAGACCATTCCTTTAAGAATGGCTTTTTTTATGTAATGCCAGTTTGTCACATTTAACGAATTGGCATTTTTGTTGCCAATACTTTAAAAGAAAAATAAAGCTAAAATTAATAAGATTTCCTCCTAGTTTATCTTGAGCGATAGTCGAAAGGTGGAAATGACAAATAAAACAAACATATTATGGCAAAAGGAAATATTAATGTTGCAGTAGAAAACATTTTCCCTTTAATTAAAAAATTCTTGTACAGCGATCACGAAATCTTTTTACGTGAGCTAATAAGTAATGCGACAGATGCGACTTTAAAATTGAAACATATTGCAAACGTTAGTGATGCTAAAGTTGAATATGGTAATCCGCAAATTGAAGTTAAAATTGATAAAAAGAAGAAAAGACTTCACATTATTGACCAAGGGTTAGGAATGACTGCCGAAGAAGTGAAAAAATATATTAATGAAATCGCTTTTTCGGGTGCTGAAGAATTTTTAGATCAATACAAAGACAAGGCTGGAAAAGCCGAAGAAACTGGAATTATCGGACATTTTGGTCTTGGTTTTTATTCCGCTTTTATGGTGGCTGAAAAAGTAGAAATTCTTACTAAATCATTTAAAGAAAACGAAGATGCTGCACATTGGACTTGTGACGGCTCTACAGAATACACTTTGGTAAAAGGAAAGAAAAAAGACAGAGGCACCGAGATTATTCTTCATATTGCTGAAGACTCCACAGAGTTTCTTGAAGAATCTCGTATCAACGAGTTACTTAACAAGTATAACAAATTTATGCCTATTCCAATTAAATTTGGAACCAAAGAAGCAACAATTCCTCTTCCTGATGATGCTGACAAAGATGCAAAACCAGAAAAGAAAACCATAGATAACATTATCAACAATCCAAATCCAGCGTGGACAAAACAACCTGCCGATTTAAAAGACGAGGATTATAAAAGTTTTTATCGTGAACTGTATCCAATGCAATTTGAAGAGCCCTTGTTTCATATCCATCTTAATGTGGATTATCCGTTTAACCTGACAGGAATTCTGTATTTCCCGAAGATTACGAACGATTTGAATATTCAGAAAGATAAAATTCAACTGTACCAAAATCAGGTGTTTGTAACCGATAATGTAGAAAACATTGTTCCCGAATTTTTAACAATGCTTCGTGGTGTTATAGATTCTCCTGATATTCCGTTAAACATTTCTCGTTCCTATTTACAAGCAGATGGTGCCGTGAAAAAGATTGCTTCTTATATTACTCGTAAAGTTGCCGATAAATTAAAATCGCTATTTAATGACAATCGTGAAGATTTCGAAAAGAAATGGGACGATATTAAAATTGTAATTGAATATGGAATGCTTTCAGAAGAAAAATTCTTTGAAAAAGCTGATGCTTTTGCATTGTATCCAACAGTAGATGGTAAATATTATACCTACGACGAATTATACAACAAGATAAAAGCAAATCAAACCGATAAAGATGATAAGTTAGTGATTCTTTACGCTTCTAATAAAGATGAACAACACTCATATATTGAAGCTGCAAAAGCCAAAGGTTACGAAGTATTGTTGTTGGATTCTCCGATTATATCACATTTAATTCAGAAGCTAGAAACTTCTAAAGAAAATATATCTTTTGTTAGAGTAGATGCAGATCATATTGACAACCTCATCAAAAAAGAAGATACTAAAATTTCTAAATTAAGTGATGAAGAAAAAAACAAGTTAGACGACTTGTTAAAAGAAGTAATTTCTTCAGAAAAATTTATGGTACAATTAGAGCCTATGGATAGCAACGCTGCTCCGTTTATAATTACGCAACCAGAATTTATGCGCCGTATGAAAGAAATGCAACAAACTGGTGGAGGCAGTATGTTTGGCATGAATAATATGCCCGAAATGTACAACCTCGTGGTAAACACAAATCATGAATTAGTTGGTCAAATTCTAGGCACAAAGACCAAAAAGAAACAGGAACGGCTTATAAACCAAAGTTTAGATTTAGCGAGACTTTCGCAAGGTTTGTTAAAAGGTGAAGAATTGACAAACTTTATTAAACGTAGTTATGAGATGATAAAATAAGCGAAGCGTATTCCCGAGAGTGGGAAACTCATTGTCATTCCCTTGAAAAATGGAAACTCATAAAACCCAAAACCACTTTGTAAAAGCAAAGTGGTTTTTTATTGACATAGTGAGAAAAATCTACTACATTCGTTCCTACTTGTCGACAGGAAGAAAACAATTAAAACTGATTATAAAATTACCACCAATTATCAGTTTAAACATTTAAAATGGATAAAATAAAGCTTTCAGACAATTTGAAAATTTCACCTTTAGTTCACGGACACTGGAGGTTACTTGACTGGAATATGTCAAATCAAGAATTACTAGAATTAATTCAAAAGTTAATTGAACTTGGAATAACAACTTTTGATCATGCAGATATCTACGGGAATTATAACAATGAGGAATTATTTGGAAATGCTTTAACTATAAAAAAAGGACTCCGAAATGATATCCAAATTATTACTAAATGTGGTATTAAGCCTGTTTCGGATAAATTTCCTGAAAGACAAATTGGCTATTATGATTATAATTTTGAACATATTATTTCTTCAGTAAATAACTCTTTAGCAAATTTTGGAACTGACTATATAGACCTACTTTTACTTCATCGTCCTTCCCCATTTTTTAACCCAGAAGAGGTGGCTAAGGCTTTTTCTATTTTGAAACAAAGCGGGAAAGTATTGCATTTCGGAGTTTCAAATTTTAACCCTCAGCAGTATGAAATGCTAAATTCTTACTTAAATGATGATTTGGTGACTAATCAGGTAGAAATATCTCCTTTTTGTTTAGAAAATTTCGACAATGGAAATATGGACTTTTTTCTTAAAAAAAGAATAAAACCTTTGGCATGGTCTCCTTTAGCCGGAGGTAAAATAATAAGTCCTGAAGGAGAAAAAGAACAAAGAATATTTAATAGTTTAACTGAAGTTGCCAACGAACTTGATGTTGACAGTATTGATAAGATTATCTATAGTTGGTTACTAAAACATCCTGCTCATATAATTCCGATTATTGGTAGCGGAAAAATATCGAGAATAAAAAATGCTGTAGAAGCTTTAAATATTGACATGAGTATTGAACAATGGTTGAATATATATATTGCCTCTGTAGGTAAACAATTACCTTAGCCATATTTGGCATAATATGAACTGTTGGCAACATTTATATGCAATAGCGGAAACAGTACTAAAAACAAATAATTAACAAAAATGAAGGGTCAGTAAGTAGCAATCCACCACTACTCATACATGCGACTCTTAAAAAATATGCAAATAATCTCGACCAATATCGCAAAGCCAACAACCATTTTATGGAGAGGAAAAAAAGTCACTACTGGCATTTATAAAACCCCAACTAAACAACCTATTTTTTTAGGAAAAGAAGTAGTAAAAGATGATGAAGTGTCAGATAGAAGGTATCATGGAGGTCTATACAAAGCCTGCTACTTATTTTCGGCAGATAACTATGACTATTGGAAAAAATTGCACCCAAATTTAGAATGGAATTGGGGAATGTTTGGAGAAAACCTTACGGTTTCAGGATTAGATGAAACCAAAATTTGTATTGGTGATATTTATAAAATTGGTTCTTCATTAATACAAATTACACAACCACGTGAACCTTGTTTTAAATTTGGCATAAAGTTCGGCACACAAAAAGTACTCAAGCAATTTATTGAGCACAACCATTCTGGAACTTATGTTCGCGTTTTAGAAGAAGGTTATGTGAAAACTGGAGACCCTCTTGAATTAATTGAACAAGCAAAAAACAGTTTAACAACATCGCAGTTTTTTAATTTGTTATTTGTAAAAGTCAAAAATCAAGAGTTACTAAATTTAGCAATAAATAACGATGCTATCCCAGAGGAAAAAAGAGAAAAATTAAAGGCTTATTTATATTAGTTTACTTTATAAACACCTCTTTCAAATTTATCTATTAACATTCCCATTTTTTTGGTAACCTTTTCAAAAGCTCTTGATTCTGTAAGTAATCTTACATCTTCTATTCGTGCTGCTTCGCTATTGTATTCACATTCCCAAATTACATGAGATAATTCTCCATTTTCTCCAATACGTTTTAAAACTCTTCCAACTGCTAATCCAAAACTATCTCTCACCTTACTCGCATACAAACGATGTGCATAAACCTCATCAATTTTCCCTTCTTTTGCCCAATAGTAATTTTGAACAACTATTGTTTGATCTACTTGTGCACTAGTTGTTGTGAAAGTTAAAAAGAATACTAAAAGAAGGAATATCACAATTTTTTTCATGGTATATATTATGTATGGTCGTTAAAATTATAAAAGTAATAAATTCATTTTTGTAACTAAATCTCTTATTAGTCGTCAAATAAAAAACCCGTAATTTCAATCCAACCAATATTCATAAAATGAAACATTCATAATTAGACTTTTAATCACACTAGAAATGATTATATGAATGTTCCATCTGACCATTAAAAAACAATAAAAATAAACAGATGAAAACACTACGTCAATTTAAAAACCAATCTCTTTTTATCTTATGCTTACTATTTGTAACCATTGGTTATACTCAAACTTTAGAAGAAAACATCGATCAATTATTAGAAGCTAAATACAAACCTAACGAACCAGGAGCTGTAACATTAATTTATAAAAATGGCGAGGTTATATACAGAAAAGCTTTTGGTAATGCCAACCTTGAATTAGGAATTGCAATGACACCTGTTAATGTATTTGAAATCGGTTCCATTACCAAGCAATTTACAGCAATATCCATTTTAATGTTAATGGAACAAGGAAAATTAAATTTAGAGGATGAAATCACTAAATTTATTCCAGACTATCCAACAAGTGACAAAACAATAACCGTTCATCATTTATTAAACCACACTTCTGGCATAAAGAGTTATACAAGTATGGAAAGCTTTATGAAAAATGCTCGTATTGATATGACTCCAACTGAATTGATTAATGTTTTTAAAAACGAACCA
Source organism: Flavobacteriaceae bacterium PRS1 (assembly GCA_003709165.1). Taxonomy (GTDB): domain Bacteria; phylum Bacteroidota; class Bacteroidia; order Flavobacteriales; family Flavobacteriaceae; genus PRS1. The sequence goes on along the minus strand of RDRZ01000020.1, from coordinate 4,816 downwards.
ATGAATTTTGATCCAGGTGAAAATTTCCTGTATAATAATTCGGGATACATTTTACTTGGTTATATTATTGAAGTTGTTTCTGAACAAAGCTATGCTGATTTTATAGAAAAAAATATTTTTGAAAAATTAGGAATGAAAAAATCTTATTATGGCAGTATGTCTAAACTAATAAAGAACAGAGCTTCTGGTTATCAAAACAGAAATGGTTATATAAATGCAGATTATTTAAGCTTGACCTTACCTTATGCAGCTGGATCAATTATGTCAACAGTTGATGATTTACTTATCTGGCAAAAAGCTTTAAACACCAATCAATTAATTACACGTACAAGTTATGAGAAAGCAATACATGGCTCTACGCTTAATGATGGCGAACATATAAGCTATGGATACGGTTTAATGGAAGGCGATATTAATGGCTCAGTAAGTATTTCGCATGGTGGAGGAATTTTTGGATATACAACACATGGCATTTATTTACCTGAAGAAGATGTGTTTGTTTCAATCTTGACTAATTGTTCTTGTAATTCTCCAAGTGGTGTTACAAACAAAATTGCAGCATTGGTTATCGGAAAACCGTTTCCAGATATTAAAGATGCCATAACTTTAACCGAAAGTGAGCTTCAAAAATGGACAGGAGCATATCAATTTGAAGATGGTGCTGTTAGATTTATCATAGTAAAAGAAGGTAAAATATTTAGCCAAAGAGAAGGTAGTACAGTTTTTGAAATTTATTCAATGACTGCTGATCAATTTATTTTTGAAGATGGTAATATCACTTATAATTTTTCAGAAAAAGATGGAAAGAAACAAGCTAGTTTTGAAAACGGAGGAAACAAATCTATTGGAATTGAAACAGAAAAAAAACCAGAACCAGAAAAAACTGCAATTACAGTCGATGCAGAAATACTCAAACAATATATTGGTAAATATGAGTTACAACCAGGATTTGTAATTGAAATAGCAACAAAGGAAAATCAAATTTTTGCACAACTTACAGGACAACCACAATTTGAAATTTTTGCTGAAACAGAAACAACATTCTTTTTTAAAGTTGTACCTGCAAGTATAGACTTTAATAAAAATGATAATGGTGAAGTTACAAGCTTAACCTTGCATCAAGGTGGACAAGATATTGAAGCTAAAAAAATTGAGTAAACTTTTTTAATCATAGTAGCATTAAACCACTTCTTTAATTTTGAAGTGGTTTTTTATTCTTAAATATAATTAATATTCAAATTTCCTATTAAAATAATGTTTCATCATTGGTATTTGTATTAAAAACATTAATCCACATAAACCTATGGCATACATTAAAGTTTTAGAAAACGTAATTCTGGAAATCGCTTCTGTAACTTTATTATTAGAAATAATGCTGTAGTATACATTGTCAAACCATCCTAATCCTTCCAATCCACTACTGAAAATACCATAAGTCAAACCACCAATTACCAAAATAGAAATTATTAACCATCCGCTTTTTGAAATTAGGGGTTTGTACACGGTAATACTACTAGTGGCCGAAGCCTCAACTTTTGCCAATTTATCTAAATGCTGTTCTGTATATTCCTTCATAACTTTCGATTATTTCTGGTTCTAAATGTTGCTTTAATATTGTAGCCAATTTTTTTCGGCTTCTAAAAAGCTTCACTTTAACATTGTTAGGTTTTAAACCTGTGATTTTTGATATTTCGTCTAAAGACAGTTCTTCAAAATAATATAAAGTTAAAATAAAACTATCTTCACTTGGCAACATTTCTAAACATTTTTTAATTGCCAATTGTTTTTCTTGTTCTTCAAGAGCATCTAAAGCATTTTCTAAAGTCTTTACTTGATGCTCAGTATATTCATCTATAGCAACAGTATACTCTGACGATTATTTTTTTTTAATCGATCTAAACAAGTATTATAAGCTACTCTGTATATCCAAGTTGAAAATTTAGAATCGTCTTTAAATCTATTTAAAGAATTATAAACTTTTATAAAAGTATCTTGAGAAACTTCTTCAGCTTCTTCCCTGTTTTTAACCATTCGCAAGGCTAAAGTAAATACCAAATCCTTATAACGATCTACCAATACAGTAAACGCATTGGTATCGCCGTTCAATATTTTGTTTATATAAACTTGATCGTTGATGGTCATCTGTTACTTTGACTCTATATATATTGTTTTGGTTACACATTTTATAATAAAATTAAAATAAATGCAAAATGTTGTAACCATATTCAAAAAGTTGTCGTCATAAACTTTGAACATATAAAAATAATCAATTAAAAACAAACAATTATGGAAGTAGCAATTTTAGCAATTATATTCGGAACAATATTCGGTATATTTTACCTTTACTTATCAACTCGCAATAAAGAGCGTTTATCGTTAATAGAAAAAGGAGCAGATGCATCAATTTTCGGTAAAGGCCAACAACATACAGCGCCAATTTGGAAAGTACTTGTTCTTAATTTGGCTTTTTTACTTATTGGAGTTGGATTAGGTGTATTTATAGCATCTTTATTGGACAATTATACGAGTTTAGATTCTGATGTTGTATATCCAGCAGTTATTTTCTTTATGGCTGGATTAGGTTTATATATTGGGTTTACTCAAACAAAAAAGCTGTAGATTAATAAGACAACCAATCAAACTAAAAACCGTTTCTACCGATTGCTATCGGGATTGAAGCGGTTTTTTTATACATTATTTTTAGTATATTTAGACTCCAAAAAATACTAATGAATAAAAAAATATGTGCATTAGTTTGTCTTTCTATCCTTTTTGTGTCTTGCAAGAATGATGTCAATATAAATAATGTTGAAGAAAATAGTAGTAGTGTTGCATTTAATACAATGCTGGACGAATATTATGAAGAAAGTTTAAAATTAAATCCTATAAATGCCACTTTTGTCGGCGATAATCGTTACAATAATAGTTTTCCAAATACTTTATCTGAGGAATATGCTACCAAAATAAAAGCCTATTACACAAACTATTTAGAACAATTATCTCAATACAATGATGATGATTTATCTGAAAGTGAACAAATGAGTAAAGCAATCTTAAAATGGGATTGCGATATTAATTTACAACGCTTAACTTTTAGACAAGATCTATTCCCAATAGACCAAATGTGGACTGTAAATTTAATGATAGGTCAGTTAGCTAGTGGCTCTAGTGCTCAACCTTTTGATACAGTTGACGATTATAACAATTGGTTACAACGATTAAATGGTTATTTAGAATGGATGGCTTCAGCCGAAAGTAAAATGAAGGAAGGCATCGAGTTAGGATATGTCCTTCCTAAATCTCTAATTAAAAAAGTACTTCCGCAACTTGAAGTGCTGACTATAGAAGATTTAGACCAACATTTATTTTATAGCCCTGTAAAGAATTTCCCTGAATCTTTTTCAGAAGAAGATAAAAAAGCACTTACCGAAAGTTATACCGAAATTCTCCTTGAAAAGGTAATTCCTGCCTATAAAAGTTTGCATCAATTTATGAGTTCTGACTATATGGAAGCCGGAAGAACATCTAGTGGTTATGATGCTGTACCAAATGGCCAAGCTTACTATGCACATCAAATAAAAACCTATACTACTACAAATATGACTGCTGCTGAAATTCATCAATTAGGATTGGACGAAGTTGCTCGTATTCTATCAGAAATGGAAAAAATTAAAGCTGAGGTTGGTTACACAGGTGATTTAAAATCCTTCTTCAATTATGTTAGGAATAGCAAAGATTTAATGCCATTTACGGAGCGTCAGCAAGTATTAGATAATTTTAATGCAATACACCAGCGTATGATACCTCAACTGGAAAAATTATTTGATGTAACACCAAAAACAAAATTCGAAGTGAGACGAACAGAAGAATTTAGAGAAGCTTCGGCAAGTGCTGAATACAATCAAGGTTCGTTAGATGGTACGCGTCCTGGTATTTTTTACACACCAATTCCAGATCCAACAACTTATAATACCTATTCGGATGAATCTTTATTTTTACACGAAGCTATTCCCGGACATCATTATCAAATTTCTTTACAACAAGAAAGTACTGAGTTGCCACAATTTAGAAAAACCTTATGGTATAGTGGTTATGGAGAAGGTTGGGCACTTTATACTGAATCTCTAGGAAAAGAATTAGGTTTGTATACAGATCCTTACCAATACTTCGGGATGCTTGGTGCCGAAATGCATCGAGCTATACGTTTAGTAGTTGATACTGGACTACATTCTAAAGGATGGACAAGAGAACAAGCTATACAATACTCTTTAGACAATGAGGCCGAAAGTGAAGCAAGTATTACAAGAGAAATTGAACGCTATATGGCTAATCCGGGACAAGCATTGTCTTATAAAATAGGGCAGTTAAAAATAAGAGAGCTTCGAGCTAAAGCTAAAACAGCACTTGGTGACAAATTTGATATTCGCCAATTCCACAATCAAGTATTAGAAACCGGTTGTGTGCCTTTAGCATTATTAGAAGACAAAATTAATCGATGGATTGCTACAAATAGTAAATTGAAGTTGTAAATTATTTAAAACTGTTTCAAATTAATGATACGGTTTTAATTTTAGTTTTAAATCTAACCCTAATAATTACTCTACTACAAAATTAAAATAAGTATCTGGAAAAGGTTCTTCTTTTAAAGTAAAATGCCACCACTCCTTCGAGTAATTTCTAAACCCATGTTTTTTCATAATTGTTTGTAAAAGTAGTCGGTTAGTTTTTTGTTGTTCAGATATGCCTTCATAGTTAACCCAAGATTGTTCACCAAAAAAATCGTAAGCACTTTTACATTTGCTCAATTGCCAAAAGG
>RDRZ01000001.1 GCA_003709165.1 Flavobacteriaceae bacterium PRS1 | reverse complement strand
GTCGTTTTTATACATATACTTGTTGTTTTGTGTATACATATTTTAGGACGAGTCAAATTAAAGCACTACGTGATAAAATGTATGTAGTAACTGTTTAATTATTTTTGGTTTGAACTTCCATTTCGGCTTTAATACTTTCAACAATTTGAATAGCTTTATCTAATTCATCATTATGAACAAAAAGTTCTTGATGTCCTTGTATAGAAGCTCCAAAACCTGCAAGTCGTCCAGATTCCGATTCGTCTTTAACGATTGCAGAAATACCAATATCATCAAGTCTTGAAACTATAAGCTGAACTAAAATAAAATTTCCCGTGTATATTTTTGTATAATGTGTTTCCAAAGCTCGAAAAATTTAAGTTCCCTTTTAAAGATACAAAAAAACAAATCAATTTGTGTAATTTTGCACAACGAATTAAAAAATAAATCGTTATTCCGAAAGGTTATTCTGTTACATTGAGCGCAGTCGAAATGAAGAAAAACTGTATTGAGAATGACTTATTTAAAACTACTAAAAAGTGAGCAACCTTAAACAGAAAATTTTAGATTTACAACATATATCTGAAGATTTAGAACCAACTGAAGCACAACGTAACAAATATATAACACAAGTAAATAATTACACAAACAGTTTTATTAATGAGTTGAAAGACACCAATGCCTATTCAGATGAAAAGGAATCGGATAATGTGTTTGCCATTACTTCTAAAAAGAAAACACTTCAGGAAATTCTCAAAATTTATGCCGATGAGGTTGCTGCTAAAGGCATAAACCCGGCTTCTGGAGGACATATTGGTTATATTCCAGGAGGCGGAATTTACACAGCTGCTATTGCAGATTATCTCGCAGACGTAACTAACGAATATTCAGGAATGTATTTTGCTTCTCCTGGAGCAGTAACGATGGAAAACGAACTCATTGATTGGATGAAATCTATTTTTGGTTTTCCAAAAACTGCTATTGGTAATTTAACTTCTGGAGGATCAATTGCCACTTTAATTGCACTTACTTCAGCTCGTGATAAACATGGAATAAAGAACGCTAATATTGAGAAGAGTGTTATTTATTTAAGTGAACAAGTACACCATTGTATAAATAAAGCTCTGCGAATTATTGGTTTAGAAGATGTTATTATTCGCTATATAGAACTGGATGAAAACTCCAGAATTATAACTGAAAATTTACAGGCTAAAATTGAAATGGACAAAGCAGAAGGTTTAAATCCGTTTTTGGTAATTGCCTCTTCAGGCACTACAGATACAGGAGCGATTGACCCTTTGCAAACTATTGGTAACATAGCTAAAGTAAATAACTTATGGTATCATATAGATGCAGCTTATGGTGGATTTTTTATTTTAACTGAATCAAAAAAAGAAGCATTTAAAGGCATTGAACTGGCCGATTCTCTGGTTATCGATCCTCATAAAGGTTTGTTTTTACCTTACGGATTAGGAGCAGTTTTAGTAAAAGACAAAGCTTCTGTGTATCATTCGCATCATTATAGAGCAAATTATATGCAAGATGCAATTGGCGATAGTATGCCAGTAAATCCAGCTGATGTTTCGCCAGAACTCACCAAACATTTTAGAGGCTTACGTTTGTGGTTACCGTTGCAGTTACATGGCATTGCCCCTTTTGTTGCCTGTTTGGAAGAAAAACTATTGCTCACCACTTATTTTAGAGAACGACTTTTAGAGATTGGTTTTAAATTGGGACCAGAACCCGATTTATCGGTAAGTTATTTTTGGTACCCTTCTAATAGTGTTGATAAAAATATTTTTAACGAGAAGCTTATGCAAGAAATTCATAACGACGGACAAATATTTTTAAGCTCTACAACCATTAAAGGTAAGTTTGTAATACGTTTAGCAATCTTATCGTTTAGAACAAAATTGGACACTATTGATAAAGCTATTGCTATGATTGACAGAGTGAGAAAAGTTGTTGAAGACAGTTCGATATAATATATTTTGAAATAAAGATTTCAAAAAAAATCTTCATCAACCTGTAATAATGGTTAACTTCTACCACTAATTAAAAAAAACAATTATTGTGTAGTGATTTTTATACATCATCAATTTTACCCTATTCCGGAATAATCATAAAAATTTGTAGGGCATATACTGATACACAAGAGGATTTTGAAGATTACTATCAAGAGGTTTGTTTACAAATTTGGAGAAGTAAAGACAGATTTCGTGGAGATTCGAAATGGTCAACCTGGATATATCGTTTGTCTTTGAATATATGTTTGACCTTAATTAAGAAAAAGAAAAAAAAACGCCAGCATCATGCTTCCAATCACGAGTTGACAGCAGAAGCGACTGAAGATAATCATGCTTTTTCAGACGAATCTCTTAATTTACTCTATGATGCAATACGAAAATTGACAGAGGTTGACAGAGCTGTGATTTTATTGTATCTGGAAGAAAAACCAAACAAAGAAATCGCTGAAATAATTGGAACAACTCCAAACAACATTGGTGTACGTGTTAATAGAATTAAAGAACGATTAAAAAAATTATTGGATGGAAAAATCAATTGAAACAATTTGGAAAGAGGGTTTTTTGAAAAATGATGCATTAGTAGCTCCAAAATTAAATGATTTATACAATCAAAAATCGATACATATCATCAATAAATTTAAAAGAATGTTTAAAATAAACTTGAACGCACTTGTTGTGTTTTCTTTTGTTGTTTTAGTTGTTGCTTTTTTTGTGAAAATTCCAGTTTTAGGTGTACTCATGTTTATACTATTCAATACAATTGTTATTGTTAATAAAAAACTATTGAAAGGATTAAATAATATTGATAAAAACGTAAGTAGTTATTTATACCTTAAATCTTTTGATAATTGGATGAAAGAACAAATCTCGATTAATATGAAAATGTCTCGATATATTTATCCTTACATCTTTCTTGCAATGATTTCAGGGTTTTGGTTTTCAAGCGATTTCCAAGAAACATTAAATAGAATATTTGGAAACTATCAAGCTTATATGGTATATGGAATTCCTGTATTTTGGGTGCTTGGAATATTATTCATAGTTATATTGTTAGCGATTTTTGGAGGCCGTATTTACAAGTGGGATTTGAATATTGTTTATGGGCGAATATTAAAAAAACTGGATGAAACTCTTGCAGATATGGAGGAGTTAAGAGCTTCAAATTAAAAAACATATTAATGAGTGTAATAATTTAAGTTTTAAGCCACTACTAATTAATTAAAACATATATAATGACAATAAATAATACAATAATCTTTTTCGAAAGTTTACTAATTAAAACAGACAAAAAATCTGAAATAAAAATCTATGAAAACTTTATTGCAACTCTTTCCGATTTAAGTGATAGAGAATTAACCGAAGAGCAATTTCAATCTATAGAAATAGCGCTTGAAACTTTGAATTTAAAATCGAATCCTAAAAATAAGAAAAGATACTTCAGTAAAAAGCTCAACGAATTTAAAAAGTATTTACAAAAAGAGCTTTCTCTAATATCTGAAGGCTATTATACAGCCAATTGTATGAGTATGGGAATGAGTCTTGGAGTTGCCATTGGTGCAAGTTTTGGTGAATCAATAGGTCTTGCTATTGGAATTTCATTAGGAATGCTAATAGGTTTAGTAATTGGCAGGACTAAAGATACCAATGCAGAAAAACAAGGTCGAGTAATGAAAACAAACCTTGAATAACCTGAACAAATAAACTATTATATTTTACCTCAACTCAGCTCCAAGCTGTTTTTCAAAATTAGCTTGTAACTTATTCATAATCTTATCTATTTGCTTATCAGTAAGTGTTTTGCGTTCGTCTTGAAGTGTAAAACTAACAGCATAACTCTTTTTGCCTTTGGGCAAGTTCTTGCCTTGGTAAACATCAAAAAGATTAATATTCTTTAGTAATTGCTTTTCGGTTTGTTTGGCAATAGTTTGTATATCACTAAAACTTACGGCATCATCAAGAAGCAATGCAAAATCACGTTTTACTGCAGGATATTTTGGAATGTCTTTAAATTTTATAGTAATGTGTTTTGCAGCTTCTAACACAGCATCCCATTTAAAATCTGCATATAATACTTCTTGTGAGATTCCGAAATGTTTTAAAACAGATTTCTTAACTAAGCCAAATTCTACGAGATTGGTTTTGCCAAAACTAATTTGCAAGCCTTCGCTAAAAACATCGTTTGTAGCTGTGGTTTCTTTAAACCGAGAGATTCCGAGACGCTCTAATGTTGCCGTAATCGTTCCTTTTAAATAGAAGAAATCTGTTTTTTGTGAAGGAGTAGTCCAACGTTCAGCTGTTTTATTGCCTGAAACTAAAATGCTTAAATGCTTATGTTCTTCACGAGTACCATCGTAATCGTGATAGGTTTTGCCAAATTCAAATAATTTAAGGTCGTTTCGTTTTCGGTTTATATTATGTGCTACTGCTTCCAATCCGGAAAACAGTAAAGATTGTCGCATAACTGACAAGTCCTTGCTTAACGGATTAAGCATTACAACATTATGCTCTACTTTAAGTTGTTCGCTCAACTCAATATAATTTGGAGTCGTGAGCGAATTTGACAATATCTCAAAATAACCTTGAGAAACTAATTGATTGCCTATAATATTTTGAATTTTATGGTCTTCAAATCGTGATGTGTTTGAAATGGAAGCGTTTAATTTTTCAGTCGTTTTAATATTGTTATAGCCATACACGCGTAAAATTTCTTCAATAATATCTGCTTCACGTTTCACATCGTTTCTAAAGGCGGGAACAGTCAACCCTAAACCTGTTTCGGTAACATTATTTACTTTAATATCGAGAGATGTTAAAATACGTTTAATCACTTCACGTGGAATTTCTTCACCAATCAATCGTTTGGCATTATCGAAACTTAAACGTACCTGAAAATTTTCAATCTTTTTTGGATAAATATCAATAACATCGCTTGTAATCTCTCCACCTGCTAAATCTTGAATTAACAAAGCAGCACGTTTTAAGGCATATTCAGTAATATTAGGGTCTAAACCACGTTCAAACCGAAACGATGCATCTGTATTTAATCCATGACGTTTGGCACTTTTACGAATACTTATAGGATTAAAATAAGCACTCTCTAAAAAGATACTTGTGGTACTTTCGCTAACACCAGAATCGATGCCACCAAAAACTCCGGCAATACACAACGGCTTTTTGCCATCGCATATCATGAGGTCTTCTTCATGTAACTCTCGTTCTACACCATCGAGGGTAATAAATTTGGTTCCTACTTTAAGGGTTTTAACTATAATTTTGTTTCCTGAAATTTTCACAGCATCAAAAGCATGAAGCGGTTGCCCAAGCTCATGTAACACATAATTGGTAGCATCGACCACATTATTTATTGGCGTTAAACCAATAGCTTTTAAACGATTTTGTAGCCAAACTGGAGAATCTTCTACTGTAATTCCAGAAATAGTTACTCCACAATATCGAGGTGCTAATTCTTTATTTATTACCTCAACATCTATTTTTAAAGTTCGGTTGTCAATATGAAATGCACTTACAGATGGTGTTATGAGTTCTAAATTAATGTCCTTTTGTAAAAAACCAGCTTTGAGGTCGCGAGCGACACCCAAATGGCTCATGGCATCGGCACGATTTGGAGTTAAGCCAATTTCAAAAATCTGATCATTTTCAATTTCAAATATTTCAGAAACTGGAGTTCCGACTTCAATATCTTCATCCAAAACCAAAATGCCTTCGTGTGATGTACCAAGACCGAGCTCGTCTTCGGCGCAAATCATTCCATAGCTTTCTTGGCCTCTAATTTTACCTTTCTTAATTTTCCACGCTTCGCCATCTTCGGTATACAATGTAGTTCCAATAGTAGCCACAGGTACCTTCTGTCCTATTGCAACATTTGGAGCGCCACAAACAATTTGCAGAGGTAAATCGCCACCAATAGTTACAGTAGTGAGTTTTAGTTTATCTGCATTAGGATGCTTTATACAGGTTAAAACTTCGCCAACAACAACACCATCTAAACCTCCTTTTACAGATTGGAAGTGTTCTATATCTTCAACTTCGAGACCTAAATCGGTAAGAAGTTCTCCTGTTTTTTCTGCGTTCCAATCTGTTTTAATAAATTGTTTTAACCAATTGTATGAAATCTTCATTTGCTATATTTTACACAAGGACAAAGATAAGAATAGTTCAATGTTTATGAAATCCAATCAATTTTTTTATGTAAGTATTTTATTGTTTATTCGATTACTCTAAAACAAATATAAAATCATGCAAAAAGTAAGCTTGTTTCTATCCTTAATTATATTAGTTTCTTGTAATAGCGAAAAACCAATTCAGAAATTAAAACCTGGTACTTACAGAGCTGTTTTACAAGTACAGGACAATAAAGAATTGCCTTTTATTTTTGAAGTTGAAACAGACAGTACATTAACCATATTCAATGCCGAAGAAAAGATTTTTGTAGATGAAATTGAATATAGAAACGATTCGATTTTTATAAAATTACCTTTTTACGAAGGTTATATTGCTGCAATATTTGAAAGCGGAAATTTAAAGGGAAACTTTATAAAAGAAAGTTTAGATCTCATAGTTCCGTTTTATACCGAAAAAAATAAAGAACGATTTTTAGTAACTTCTGAACCTTCTCAAAACATGACAGGAAATTGGGAAATGATTTTTAGCCAAAACATAGAAGAAGATGAATATATTGCCAAAGGAGTTTTCTCACAAGATGGAAATAAAATAACAGGAACAATAAGAACTAAAACAGGTGATTATCGTTTTCTTGAAGGTGTTATGGATGGAAACCAAATGAAACTTTCTGCTTTTGATGGTGCACACGCATTTTTGTTTACAGCAACTGTTACAGACTCGACATTGCAAGGCGTTTTTTATTCAGGAAATCATTTTCAAGAACCTTTTGTGGCAAAACGAAATGATAGTTTTGAGTTGCCAAACCCAAATACACTCACTTTTTTAAAAAAAGACTATGATGCTTTTGCTTTTTCTTTTCCAGATGTACAAGGGGATATAATATCTTTAACTGATGAACGTTTTAAAAATAAAGTTGTTTTAGTACAAATTATGGGTAGCTGGTGTCCTAATTGTCTGGACGAAAGTAAATACTATGCCGAGTTTTATAAGAATAACAAGGACAAGGATTTTGAAATCGTAGCCTTGGCTTTTGAGTATGCAAAAACCAAAGAAAAAGCCTTTAATAGTATTGCACGAATGAAAGATAGAGTTGGGATTGATTATCCAATTCTATTGGCACAATTTGGCAGCTCAAATAAAACTAAAGCTCAAGAAAAACTGCCAATGTTAAATCATGTTTTGTCTTACCCAACAACTATTTTTGTGGATAAGAAAGGAGTGGTTAGAAAAATACATACTGGTTTTAATGGTCCCGCGACTGGCGATAAATACGTGTCTTTTCAAGAAGAGTTCAAGGACTTTGTAAACCAGCTTCTTAAAGAATAGTTAATTAACACAACTCTAATATCTTCAAATCATTTAGTTATTAACTTTAAAGCTATATAACTAAAACCAAAATTCTCATGAAAAAAATCAACCATTTTGTATTTTTTGGAACATTAATTTTACCCATGTTCTTTGTAACTATTGACGCTAATGCACAGTTAAACATTCCACAAGGCAGTCAAAAAGCTTCGGTGTCGCAAACCGTTGGAATCTCAAAAATTTATATTAATTATTCAAGACCAAGTGTAAATAATCGTGAGATTTGGGGAAAATTAGTGCCTTATGGTATGAACAACCTTGGTTTTGGAACAGCTACAGAATCTCCTTGGAGAGCAGGAGCTAACGAAAATACTTTTATCAAATTTGCAGATGATGTAAAAATTGAAGGACAACCATTATAAGCCTTTAAGCGTTCCATAACTTCCAGCAATAATATGACTCGAAAGTTGCCAAAATGTTATGGTTTTTAAGCTCTGATCATTGTTTGTTTGTTTGTCATTGAAAAAAAACAAACTGCCCATAATAATACCTTGACCAATTAGAACAATTGGTGTGATAAGAACAAGCGACATATAATAATAAGCAATAGACTTTAAAAGTATTAAGGGAAAAATAAAGACGATTGCTTTTACCAAAGAAGATTTATTAATGGCTTTTCGCAATGGACCAAAAAAAAAGGAGATTTTTAACTGGTTAAGTTTTTTAGTATAGATTTTTTCACCTAATTCAGAGATAAAGTTGACTTTACAACATAACCATTGGCCAAATATAAGACTAGTATAAAAAATACCTAAATATGCAAGAATTATAAGTTCCATAGTTGTAAAAAGTTTTATTTTTTTGGAATAATAACACCATCAATGTTTTTGTTAAGCTTTATTCTCACCAATACTTCATGTAGTGTTTCAGCTGATAGACCATGTAAAACCAACCGATAAGCGGAACTGTAGGTAGTAACAGGTACCATAGGGTGTTTATTATTAACTAATCCTAAATGACTAGGAGTTCCTAAAATTTGTGATGTATAAATCGCAATTGTTTCGTCTAATTGCAATGAATTTGAAGCTCTTACGAAATCATTAAAGGTTAAAAACAATTGATAAAAAGGCGTGAAAAGTTCAATAGCTGAACGTAAATCCAAAATGTTTGTCCACTTATTAGGGAATTCTATATGATCAAATTGATCTTCCGTAATCATGTCTAAATTAATTTTTTCGGGAGGGCTAATCGTAATGTCTTTCTCTTTCAATTGACTATTTAAGCTAATAACAAAATTGTATAAGTTCAAATCATGATTCAAAAACAAATCATCTTTTACATCCTTAAAATCTTTAGGTTTTAAAGGGTTTCCAACTATTTCTAAATTAGGAATATTCCCCGCTATAAACTGTAAAATCTCTGTGCCGACATGGAAGTGACTAAATATAAGTAAGTTGGCATCTGGACTGACAAATCTTCTAAGACCCCATGCTAAAATGTGATGTAAGAATTTTGATGAATTGATAATTTTAGGACGAGTCAAAGTTACTCACAACGGTCTCGGCTATGAGTAGTTGCGTGGTTTCGCACTTAATTGTACAAGAACCCACCAAACTGAAAATCCGCAAGGATTTTCAGAAGTAGGCGAGAGCAAGCAATTACTTATAGCCATTGTTGTGCAATGTTATATATTTTTTTAGTTTTTAAAACAATATTCAATTAATCCTTAATTATTTTCTTGATAATATATGTATGATCTTTTAAATTAATCTTAACCAAATAAAGCCCTTTATTAAGTTCTGAAACATTTATTTTTTGGTTGTATCCTCGATAAGCAAGTGCAGACTTGGTATCATAAATTTCAATTGAAGTAAACTCTAGGTCATTAATGAATAACACATCTTTGACAGGATTTGGATATAAACTAACTACTCTAGTTGCCTGTTCTCTAATAGATAATACGTTGTCATTTGTTGTAAATGAAACTAATTTTCCATTATCGGAAAAGGGAGGGATATTAAATGATTCGGATGTAATAAAATACCTATTAGCTTCAATATATGTTATAGCCTCTGCTTGTTCAAACCCTAAGCTTGTAAGTAATGTTTGTGTGTTAGTGCCTGAAAAAACATCATTATTTGTAAAGTTTTCACTAACCCAAACAAAAGGTTGTAATACCGAATTATAACCTATTGAATATACTTTTTCTGTTGATGGATTGTAGGTAGCCCCAGTTATTAACCCTCCGCTAGATAAAGTTGTTGTTAATGAGTCTATAGTAAATGTTCCGCTGTTTTTTGGTATTGAGTAGGCTTTTGTTGTGCCATTAACCCAATTTTTAGTAAACAAAATCAAGTTATTTGCGTCAAAAGAAATTAGCGCTTCTGCATCCCATTCTGTGATATTAGGGTTAGGGGCAAAATCTATTTGATCTGAATAGCTAAAGTTTATAATTTCTGCTGTTACATTGGTGGAACTTAGATAATCACTTTTATTTATTTTGTAAATTTTTAAATCGGTTCTATCTCCACTGTTGTTGCCTATATCGCCAATATATATTGATGTGTTATCTTGTGCAATATCTTCCCAATCTACATTTGTGGCGTTGGTAACTGTAACTGTTCTAGTAACTAACCCAGAAATTGTATCTAACTCATAAAGTTTATTTTCATTACCCGAATCATTATGAATAATAAGTTTATCATTAAAAAATATAGCCCCTGATGATTCACTTAATATTATTGGTAAATCAAACTTCTCTTCAACGTTCGCTATTTGAGCTATGGCATTGAATGTTCCAAAAATAAAAGCTGTTATTATAATTATTTTTTTCATTAGTATTTATCCTTATACATGATTTGGTTTAAAAAAAATCTACGCGTAATACAATATGTTTTTTTGAGTTGAATTATCTCCAAGTTCATTTTTTTGGGTGAGTAGACAAATGTTGCACAACGGTCAGGAATTATGCTCTGTGGATGCGCAGCATACACGTTTAGAGCATTGGCTGCGCATCTATATAGTATATCCATTGTTGTGCGAACGTTTCACAAGTTAATCAAAAAAGGTTGAAAAATAAAACCATTGTCTGAGATGCGCAGTTATTCCCTGACCGTTGTGAGTGATTGAGTGTTATGGGAGCCGTGAAAACCATCTATTCATGCGAGTGCTGGTTTTCGTGGCGTAGTAACACGTCACTTGTGCAATTACTCACAACGATTAGTATATGGCAAGTAGGGCAGTAGAAAGCGATAAACTTTCAGGTTTGCTCTGAGTCAAAACGTTGTATTTTGTTTTTAATTTATTCATTTCTTAAAAGCCAAATCAACGATTTGGCGGTGTTTGTAAATAATACTGAACTTTCGTAAACCACTGAAGCCCTATTTGCTATATACAGTGTTAGCAAATGGTTTTAATTCATAATCAATTTAATAGTTTGTGATTTTTTTTCTTGACAAGTTATTCTTAAAAAGTACACTCCTTTTTCCATATTATTAGGGAAGTTAAGTTCTATTTCAGAGCTCATATAATATTCGTTTGAAAAAATAGATCTTCCTAAAATATTCAGTAATTCAATATTACATTTGTCGAATTTATTGTTAAACTTCAAATAGATTTTATCTTGAAAAGGGTTTGGATAATAACTAATAGAGAACTGGTTACCTGTTTCATCAATACTTAGATTTTCGCCAATAAAATTATCGGTAATGGGTGTGGATTGGTTATCAAAAATATCAATGATATAAAATCGAATATAATATTCATTACCATTAACCAAAGAACTAATATCTATATCTGAAGTTCTTGCATGAGGAGTATTCTGTTCCAATTGAATTATTGGACTTCCTGAAAAAGCAGGGTTATCATAAATCTCTATATGGTAAGAAAACTGAGGGGACTTAGATAGATCTACGTCCCATTCCAATGTCAAAAGGTTTGCAATAATAGCTGTATTCAACCCCGTTATTTCTCCTACAGGGAATCCGTGATCACTATTGCTGTTACCAAGGGAAAGCATTGTCCCTGAAGTATTTGTTACAGGAGAAACAGATCCTCCACTTTTCATGAAGTAATAATCTGTTGCTACTCCTCCATCATAATTATCAATATAGTTTATAGCTCCAGCATCAGGGCTAACCCTATTAAAGAAAGAATTTGTTAATGGATTCCAAGATAAATCACCTGTTTTTCTTTTCCATCCTTCTTTATGATGAACTTCTCTAGTGTTCCAGCCATTCCCAAACCAATCTTCGATAAATGAACCGGTAGATGAGTTGAAACGAACATTAGCTACAGGGTAATCCATTGTTACAAGGTGATACCATTCTTGATTAGAATGACTAAATACCCAATATCCAAACATTGTATGCGTATTATCATTCCAAGCTCTAGCAACAAAAGAATACCATTGATCTGTTTCCCAGCCAATATCAAAGTTCCATGATTTTAAACCAGTTCCTTCACCTCCAAAAGATTGAATTTGTGTTCCTGAATGTGTATATGGAGCTGTAATAGCATCTGTTGAACTAATTGGATCCCAAATTGAGAATATAAAATTTCTTCCATCTGGATGTTCCTGAATACCACAGTACCCACCTCCTTCCATTCCAGCATTCCACTGTAAATTACAGTAGTATGTGTAAGTTGGGGACGGAGATTGAACTCTAACGGTATTAATTAATATGTCTCCTTGAAAATTGTCTTGGTATCGAAGCCAACAAGAGGGAGCTCTGTTTTGAGAAAACCCTAATTGGCTCAATAAGACAAATGCTATTAATAATCTTTTCTTCATAATTTTTATATTTGCTAACGGGTTGTGTATGATTTGTGCAACTTAGAATCCGCGAGGATTTTCAGAAGTAGGCGAGAACAAGCAATTACTTATAGCCATTGTTAGCAGTAGTTTTTATTTTATTCAGTTGGGATTAATCCAAGTTGCTGATAAAACGACAAATTATCCAAGAAATCCTGTTCTTGCGCTATTTTACCATCTTTCATTTTGACAAGTGTAACTCCGTCAATGTCCACTTTTTTTCCAGAAGCTGGGATTCCGAAAAATTCACCTGAATGCGTGCCTTTAAAATTCCAGTGTTTTACAATTTTATCGCCTTGTCCAAAAACATCAACAATGGTGAATGTCACATCTGAAAATCCAGTCAGATAATTTTGATAGTAAGCCTTGAAACCTTGAATTCCAACTACATTTTCTGGTGCTGTAATCAACGTGATATTATTGTCAAAATTCGTTTCGTTTATTTTATCAATTTCTCGTTTGTTGATAATGTCGTCCCAGACAGTTTCATACATTTTCAGGTTATCCGCTAATTGTTTATCAGCTCTTTCTAATTCTAGATGTTCAGCAGATGGCTCATTTACTGTTTCGTTTTTACAGCTTAACATAGAAATGGATAAGAGTAGAACAAAAATTACTTTGGTAATAAAATTGATTGATTTCATAAAAATAAATTAATAAAATATTTGCCTACACTAATCGGTTTTCGGCTTGCCCGTTTGTCTGTTCTAATTTTTGCTAACGGTCACAGGGATTATGCTCTGTGGATGCGCAGCATACACGTTTAGAGCATTGGCTGCGCATCTATATAGTATATCCATTGTTGTGCGAACGTTTCACAAGTTAATCAAAAAAGGTTGAAAAATAAAACCATTGTCTGAGATGCGCAGTTATTCCCTGACCGTTGTGAGTGATTGAGTGTTATGGGAGCCGTGAAAACCATCTATTCATGCGAGTGCTGGTTTTTGCGGCGTAGTAACACGTCACTTGTGCAATTACTCATAACGTTAAGTATATGAAAAGTAAGCGATTTCGAAGCACAAATCTTTCAACTTACAAGAAAGGTGAAACGTGCTACAAACCTTAATACTACTACTATCTCGCTTATTTTTTATATACATTGTTACCTGCTGGGCTTTATTCATTTCCATCATTACATTTTTTAGCACTAACCTGATTTTGCTTTTTCGGGTCGGCAAAAAAGAGTTGGCAGACTGACAGACTCTTTTGCAATTTTTGGCTTTAGCGTTGGCAGGTGCGAATTGCAAATGTGTTTGGCTGTGTACGTGGGCTTTCATTTATTATCTTTTTAAATCAATTTGACACCATTTAAAAGAGATTTAATTTCATTAAGCTTTAACATTGGAATATTTTTGACTCCACCTGCTAAGTTTACTTGTTTCAATAAATTCTGAACATTCTTGCTGGTTTTAATTTCTGGATTTTCCAGTAAAAATTCCAATACAGCTTTTCTTACCTTACTATTACTGCCAATTGACCTTTCAAGAAGTGATACAGGTATATCTTGTAGGCTTAAAAGTACTTTAGTTAATTCATATTTATCTTTTCTGCTGTCATCAATTGTCAAATGTGTATACCACCATAAACGAGAAATTCCATTATGAGTCAATGAGCGAATATTCAATGTATTCAAAAAGTATCTATCTCGGATAAAATCAACAATTTTGGCTTTATCTTTTGAAAAATCAATAGCCCAATCTTTTTTCATATATGTCCAAAAATGAACATGTGTAAGATAAGTCCATAGTCTCCTATCTGATGCATGAGTTTCATTAATTTGTAGATTTTCATACAGGTTTATGGAATTCGTTGAAATATGATCATTTGGATTTAATTTGAAATCCGATTTAATGAAAATTCCACTAGTACCTGATGCAAAATTTGAATCGAAAATAAACTTCTCTGACCTATAATTTTCTATATACGTTTCATTCTCTAGGTTTTTGAATAGTCTGGTTGTATAGTTAGTTGTAAAAAGAGGAATTTCTATTTTTGAGGCCATCGCTAATTTTATTTAATTATTTCATACAAAGAGGCAAATGAGCGGTTAACTGGATAGTCCAGGATTTTTTGTGCAATTTGTAATGGATCACCAATATCATTTGACTGAATTAACTTATCAAGTAAATTGTATCATTTCCTGTCCTGATAATCTTCAGATTCATCAGATTGAGCAAACCGGATAGCTTCTATTAAAGCAGGTAAAACTAATGAGCTATGTAATGTGTCAAAATAGAACTCTTGGTTTTTAATCTTTTGATATAACTCATATGAAGATTGTGATAAATAAATAGTTATTTTATCTCCTTCATAATCATTATACATCGGCATAGTTTTTCTCTCACCCGCATCAATATTCATAAATGCCGAAACTGATTTTAATTCTTCGTAAGATTTGTTTGCGTAAAATATACCTTTACCACCGTAAGCAAGAATATCTCCTTTTTCAATTAAGAATTTATATCCTTTATAATCATCACTGACGGATGAATTTGTATAATTGACGATTTCATCGCACGCGCAAATAAAAAAATCAGCATCAACCTGGTCATGTAACCTAGTTGAAGGTATTTCTATTTTCTGAGGTAAGGGTTTATAAGACCTAAATACTTCTCTGTACAACGTGCCTTTGCAATATATTTGTATGCAGTAAGTTGCAAGACGGGACTCAATAAGTTTAGTAAGATCTTTATTAGAAAGTTTATATTCTAAATTAATACCTATTAATCCTTTGTCTGTTGAAACATTAAAATTTATTTCAAATGAGTCGTTTATGTTATTTTCAATTCCCAAAACAGGATGAGGATAAGTTCTGTTATTGTAATTCATAAGCGTTTACTTTTAATGCATACTTATTGCTGGATTCAATGTGAATAAACATTTTATACTCTATGTTTTTATAAAGTTTAACATGACTGATTTTATTACTTGTGATGTGAATGTCATGCCCTAATTCATCAGTTGCTTTTAATAAATTGACCCTATCAGTTCCTTCATCGCCAACAGCAAAGAAGTTTAATCGACATGTTCTTTCCTCGTTGCTTTTAATTTTAACCAGATATTCATAACCATCTCGTACTTTCTTTGTTATTATAGGTATTACATTTATTTCCTGAAAAGTCAAAGCTTTTTTAGGCCCATCTTGCCCACCAATTCCTTTACCTTTTCCCTTTTTTTTCTTTGTCCCTGTTCCTCTTAATCCACCACCCAAGCCAGTTTTTTCAGGTTGATTAATAATTGAAACTCTGTAAGGAGATATTTTGATATTTACTTCTGGTTCTTCTTTCTTTTGTAGTAATCTTGCTGTTTCTTTTTCAGATTCCTGTCCTGAATAGTCTTTATTTCCTTTTCCATCTCCTTTTTCTAACCCATCATCAAACGGAAGATATTTATAAATATCAGGTATATCTAGTTTTCCTTTTCGTTGTATTTTTTGTTGGGATTTTAGGATTAAGCGAATCCATTCATGTATCTCATTTAGTATTTTTGATCCTGTAGAACCATAAGAATCAGGTTCCCACCTATTATGGGTTGGTGGTTCCATTTTTCTCAGAATCTGATTTCCTTTTTTGTCATCACAAATAAACAAACCACAATATGTTCCCGGATAACGATAAGCTTTGGAGAAAACAGCCATATGAGGTTTACGCATCATGGCAACATAATTCATATGCTCTTCTATTTCTAAAAAATAGAATTCAACATTCCCCAATGATTTTAGGTTTTCTGTATGATATTTTCCGTTTTTAACAGACTTATAATATTTTAGTGGATTTCCTGTAGGCTCAACATCATCCTTTAAACTTTCACCGAAAAAATTTTTAACAAGATGCTTTTCAAGGGTGTTTTTGCTAATTATGACCTCCTCTACTTCAACAATTAATTCTTTCTTGTAAATAGCATACCAGAAATTACGGAGGACTGATTGTATTAATTCTGCTTTCCAATTATTTTGCTTTTTGAACCCCGCAATATATATGTCAAGGCCGGAAGATACATCTGATTTTCTCCAAAATCTTTCTGGTATTTCTTCTCTTAAGTCTCGTAATGAGGCATGGCCATTTTTCCCATAAGATCCGCAACCTCGTCTTATTTCGTCCTCTTCTTTAAAACTTAAAAGCTCAGCAACACCTTGAAAAATTGAAAATCCTTGCTTGTTTTTTGTAAAATAGAAAAGTGTTCTTATATCAGACGCTGCAAAAGGCGCTCCTTTCCCAATTCCAAACGAACCACCTTCTCCCTTGTATTTTGAACTTGAACCTCTTGATTTAATCAAATTAAACCAACTGCTCGTTAAATCGTCATCACTTCCTGATAAACCAATCGTATTATAATCAGAGCACTTTAAAAATGATATTTCGTCCTGATTCAGACATTTAATTGCTGTCTTAATAAAAGAATGTGCATCTGTATTTTTTTGTGGCCAGAATTGCTGACATTATTGAAATATTTTCAATAATTGATCGTGACCAGGAAAATCACTTTTAGAAAAAGTTTCAATATTAAACTTGACTACAACAGGTTTTGAATCATCCAGTTTTGCATCAAGTGAATTCTGAATTATTTCTCTTGCCAGATGGTAGTTGTAATTTCCAGTAAAGTGACTAATCATCGGATTGTTAACTCCATCAATTGAACCACCTCCTGTGGGAGCAAATTTCCATTGTAAATTATCCATAGTTAAAAAGTGAATTTATTGCCATTTTTGACTCCCAACTCAACATAGAACTTTTGTTCTGCATATTTTACTTTTGCTTTAATTGATGAAAACATTTTTTTTACATCTTGTTGAGAATAAGAATAGTTATTTTTATTTGAACATTTCGCTAAACTATCAATCTTTTCATTTATTGCCTGAACTCTGTTTCCTGCAACTCTTTCGAATCGTTGTCTTTTCTCATTCATAATAATTTAATTTCTGCAAATATATCGCATATTATAATTATATGCAAGAATAGTATACTATATTATTACAATATAGTTTATATTATTTATATATGACGAAATATTTCATATACAATTTTAGCAATCTGTATAGCTAGAAATGGAGGTACAGCATTGCCAACCTGATGATATTGGTGCGTTCTACTTCCGCAGAAATAATAATTATCAGGGAAAGTTTGAATCCTCGCAGCTTCACGTACTGTTAAACTTCTACATTGAACTGAATCGTAATGTATAAAATAATGCCCATCCTTAGAAATATGACTGGTAACAGTTGTTGCAGGTTCATCAGGCCGCTGGGTCCTGAATCTGTCTGCAAATTTTCCACTCTTTGCATTTTTATGTTTTGGAAGTAACCAATCCGGATAATCTCTCAGTTTAGGGAAATCACCTTTTTGTTTACGCCAAAGTGAAGAGAAAAGATATCTGCATAAATCTTCCCTTAGGTGTGTTCTTGTTTCATGATTAAGGACCCCATTTAGTTTTTCATCTCTAAACCACTTGTTATAAAGTGGATTTGTATTGTCAACTAAATTAAACTCAAGAAAATTTGCTCCTTCTGAACTAGGAAATTCAATTTCTCTTTCAAAATTCAGTTCTGTAAATATGTTTCTTAAATTGTTGAAGGATTCAGATACTGCTGTTTCCCAATTTTTTTGAGTATTTTCAATTTTAGAATATATATGGTTTCCTTTTTCATTTTCCCCCGAAATCTCTCTACCAATTCCACTTCTTAAGGGTGGCAAATTATCGATTACTGTCCTTAGGTTAATTTCTTCCTGCGGTTCGATTACTCCTGTAGATTCAACTACAATATCTTCTCTTATACCTAAAAGAATTACACGGTGTCGTTTTTGAGGGATTTGATATTTCTCTGTTTTTATTAAATACTTCTTATTATCAAAATAAACAGGAAAACCATTTTCATCATAATCATCAGGTTTATTAACAAATGAATAGATTTTATATTTTGGAGAGTTAAGACCGGAAAATACAGAACCAGGATTTTGTAAGTCTTTTCTAATTAAGTTAAATACCTTTTCTCCTTCAACTTTAGCTGAAAGAAGTCCCTTAACATTTTCCATTACGAATACTGCAGGATGATGTTTTGCAATAATTCTCAGATATTCTTTATACAAGTGTACTCTATGATCATCATTTGAAATTCCTTGGTTTCTGGAACGACCTACTAAAGAGTATGCTTGACAAGGAGGCCCACCTATTAGTAAAAAGTCCCTATTTTCTGGCAAACAGTCTTTTATCTTTTCATCTAATTCCTTATGTTTTCCAATTATCTGTTTAGGCGTGTATCCAATTGTATATTCTTTTCCGTTTCGTTTCTTTTTTTCCAATTCAAATGGTAATTCGAAATGCCATGCTTCTTTTTCAGCTTTCTTCCATTCATCAGGATAATCGGTTTGTATTTTCTTAAGTATTGCTTCTTGTAATTTCCTATTATTCTCTTTGATATAAGAATAATAAATATCAGGAACATTATCTTTCTTAAATTGCCTATAAAAGCTTCTTAATCTGAGTGTTTGGTGAGCATGTTCATCTTTTTCGATAGACAACTTAATATTAAAAATTCTGTTACCATCCTCATCAAGCAATGATGTAAATCCCTCTCCTAAACCTCCGGGTCCTGCAAATATATCTATTACTGGTATACTCATTAATTTTCTTCCATTAATTTAAATAACAAATCATTTAATGTTTCCTCTACATTTACTGGTTTTAACTCGCACTCCCAAATAACTTGTATTTTCCATCCTAGTTCCTTTAATTTCACAGCCTTAGTTTTATCTCGTTTTTTTGTTTCATTTATTTTGTTTAACCACCATTTAGTCCTTGTCTTTGGAACAACATAATATTTACATTCTTCATGTCCATGCCAGAAACAACCATTGACAAATATTACTGTTTTGTACTTAGGAAGAACAATATCTGGTTTCCCTGGTAGTTTTGAATAATTCAAGCGATACCTAAAACCATTCTGAAAAAGGAATTTCCTCACTACTATTTCAGGTTTTGTGTTTTTTCCTTTAATCATTGACATGTTAAAGCTTCTGGTTTCTATATCATGTACATCTGTCATTAAGGTCTAATTGAGTGTTGGTGGAAGAAATTGCACTCTTTTGCAAATTTCGGACTGTGGGTCGGCTTGTGCGATTTGCAAATGTGTGCAATGTGCGTTGGCTTCATTTAATTGCGGGTCGGCAAAAACAAAATCTTCCCAGTCAGTCAATTGTTTATTTATTTGGTCTATTTTTCTTTTCAATATTTGTACTCTATCTATTTTTTTCAGCCTTGCAGGTAACTCGTTATATCCAAACAAATATATGGATTTATCATTTATAGTTTCGGGATAACAGAATGTTTGTATTGGTTTTATCCGCGTTTCTTGTTTTTAATAAAGCAGTATCTAAAGGATTTGAAATTTGCATTAAATATTTTCTTCTTATATGTGTATAAATCATTGTAGTTTCTGGTCTTGCATGACCCAATAACGATTGTATATAACGAACATCAACACCATTTTCAAGTAAATGAGTAGCGTAACTATGCCTTAAGGTATGTGGTGTAACAGGTTTGTGAATTTGCGCTAATTTGCAATTTCGTTTTATGAATTGCCTAATACTTTCTGCACTATATTTTTTGTCTTTTACACCTTCAACAAAATAATACTTGGGTCTATAACTTAAAAAATAATTATTGAGAATCGGAATAAAGCTGTTAGCAAAACTAACATAACGATCTTTTCTGCCTTTACTGTTTTCAATAAATAGTTGCTTTCTGTCAATATTTATATTTGTTAACTTTAAATTTATTAATTCACTTACTCTTAATCCACAAGAATATAATAATGCAATAATAGCTCTGTGTTTTAAGTTTTGTGTACATCGTATTAAATCTATAATCTCTTCTTGAGACAAAACATTTGGTAATTTAATAGACTTTTTTGGGCGTTGTAGATTTAAATTATCAATATTGCATTCAGGTTTAAAATTAGCAAAAAGTTTAATTGCACTTACAAATTGCCGATGCGTACTTATAACCTGAGTTCGACCTAATATCTGTTTACAGTTTAGATGAATTTTTATTCAATTCGAAGTCAGATTTTTGAAAGACCAACTGGTTAATTTGAGAAAATTTGACGAGAATTGAGGAAAATTCACTAAATCCAAAGGAAATACAAAGAAAAATAATCTTTTTTATGTGAAACTTTTAAAATATCTAGATATTCCTTCAAATTTCACATTTCAAATCTTACCTTTTCTTTGTATTCTGTAAATTAAATCTTAGGTCGAGCTCAGGTTTATAGAATAACCTCGTTTAATAAAACTATTCTCTACAAATAATTCTACATCTTTGTTTGTTAATGATTCTATAGTCCTGCTATTATGATATTCAATAAAATCTGCAACAAAAAAAGTATAAATTCTTATAGTACTTATACTGTAACGTTTTCCTTTTAAATACTTATAAAAATTATTTAAAACAGTTTTGTTCTCTTCTGATAAAACACGAATACGCTTGGTGTAAAGCCTAGACTTTTTCATTGCTTTTTTATATAAATTTTGGCTATTTATATAAGTGTGCCCTTTAAAGGCAGAAAAAATTTATTTTAAATTATTAGGGTTATTTCTTATATACCAACTTTTTAAACTGGAACTCCATCTGGTATACGAAATTTGTTTAACAATATTAATAAGTATAAGATTATAATCGAACTCTATCAATATTTGATGTTCGTTTCTATGAAATTTTTTCGATAACGTTATTAAAGGTAATTTACTCAATTTAAATAGATTATAGTTTAAAGATAACTAAAATAAGTTTCGTAGCACCGTATTTCTTTTAAAACCTATATATTTTCTTTGAAACATTACATTGTTATGAATCTGAATATTTTTTAGTTCAAAAAACGCTATCTTTAGAAAAACAACCAACCATTATGAAACGAGCATGCTAAAAGTTTATCACTAAAGGGAATGATTAATAGCGAACAGTATGTGTTCAGCTAAAAAATAAAATTTATACACATGAAAAAAAGAGACTTTATTAAAACATTAAGCCTGGCTGCTCTATCAACACCTTTTTCGGTAAGTGCTTTAGAAACTTGGCTTCAGGAATTTGAATATTTACCAGTCGATAAACTTTCATCAACCGAAGATTTCTGGTTAAAAATAAGACAGGATTATAAACTAAAGCCCGACTATATTAATCTGGAAAGTGGTTACTACAATATCATTCCGCAACAAACACTTAATGGAATGATTGAACATGCAAAAATGGTGAATTACGAAGGTTCATATTATATGAGAACTGTACAATGGGACAATAAAAAACGCATGACACAAAAACTGGCACAGGTTATTGGTTGTACTTCTAAAAATGTAATTATTACAAGAAATACAACCGAATCTTTAGATATGGTTATTAAAGGATTTCCTTGGAAAAAAGGCGATGAAGCTATTTTTGCTGAACAAGATTATGGAGCAATGAAAATTATGTTCGAACAAGTTTCAAAACGTTTTGGGATGGTAAATAAAATAGTTTCTGTACCTAATCATCCAAAATCTGATGAAGAGATTGTAAACCTTTATGCCAATGCTATAACACCTAATACAAAATTACTTATGGTGTGCCATATGATTAATATTACGGGACATATTCTTCCAATAAAAAAAATATGCCAGATGGCACATAAAAGAGGTGTTCAAGTTATGGTAGATGGAGCGCATTGCGTTGGTCATTTTAAATTTAATATCGAAGATTTAGGATGTGATTATTACGGATCGAGTTTACATAAATGGTTAGCCGTTCCATTAGGTACAGGGTTATTATATGTAAACGATAAGCATATCGATACATTATGGCCAATTTTTGCTGAATTTAATCGGGAACCTGGAGATATATCCAGATTAAATCATACAGGCACACATCCTGTGTATCATGACCTAAGTATTGAAAATGCTATAGATTATTATAATATGCTTGGCGCTGAACGTAAAGAATCACGACTGCGATATTTACAGGAATATTGGTCGTCTCAAGTTCGAAACCATCCAAATATTATTGTCAATACTCCGAAAGAATCTCATAGAGCTTGTGGTATTGCTAATGTTGGAATAAAAAATATGAAACCTGCTGAATTTGCAAAGCGTTTAATGGACGATTATAAAATCTTTACGGTTGCTATCGATTATGCCAACGTAAAAGGATGCCGAATTTCTCCAAATGTTTTTACACTTACCGAGGAGTTAGATGTATTTGTAAATGCTTTAAAAGAAATGGCTTCATAAAGTTTACCATTCATTGATTCTATTCGAATCTAATTTAATAAAAATAAAGAGGAGTAAAGTAAAACCCCAAAGCCCGGAGCCACCATAGCTAAAGAATGGTAGCGGAATCCCTATGGTTGGTATTAAACCCATAACCATGCCTATATTTATCATAAAATGGAAGAATAAAATGGATGCTACGCCATAACCATAAACCCGGCTAAACTGAGATTTTTGTAATTCGGCAATATATAAAACCCGAAGTATTAAAAGCACAAATAAAAGGACTACAAAAGTACTCCCAAGAAATCCCCATTCTTCGCCAACTGTACTGAATATATAATCGGTATGTTGTTCAGGTACAAACTTTCCTATAGTGCGAGTACCTTCCAGAAATCCTTTTCCTGTAAAACCTCCCGAACTTATGGCTTTTTCAGATTCGTTAAGGTTATATAAAATTGTACGCTTAAGGCTTTCAAGCTTTTCAGGATCTTTTTCCAAGCGTAACCATAAACTTATTCTATCTTGTTGGTGAGGCTGTAAAATAGTTGTGTAAAAAAATTGGATTCCAAAAGAAAACATAGCACATACTAAAGCAATAGCGATAGGGTTGAGGATAGATCGCTTTTTTTTCTTTATAAAAAAATGATGTATAAAAATTAATACAGCAACCACAACAGATGTTGGTAAAGCCAAAAACTTGAGTGAAGAAATTCCTAAAATTAATAGTCCAAACCCTATTAATAAATAAATATGTGGAATACCTTCTCTATAAAACACAAAAAAGAATGAAGCATAAACTATGGTGCTTCCTGCATCGTTTTGCAATAAGATTAATAGTGCTGGAATACTAATAATTAAAACAGTTTTTAATTGGTCTTTTATTGTTTTAATATTGGTTTGTATATCACTTATGTATTTTGCGACTGCCAATACAGTGGCTACTTTGGCAAATTCGCTTGGCTGGATGGTTATGCCACCAATGGCATACCACGAAGTTGCTCCTGAAACTGTTTTCCCGAAAATAAATAAGCCAATAAGTGACAGTATGGAAACCAAATAAATAATACTCGCAAAGCGTTTGTAAATTTTGGCTTCAAGAGAAAAAACTAAAATAATTAAAGCTAAAGAGAACATAATAAAAACAAGTTGTTTACCATAAGGTTGACTAAAATCAAAGTAACTTGTAACCTCTCCCGAAAGTGAAGCTGAAAAGATATTTATCCAGCCAAAACCAACAAGTAACATAAAAAGGATTATGGTAATCCAATCAACTTTAAACCCTCTGTTTCTGCTTAAATTCATTTATTGGTTAATCTTAAAAGGTTTTCCACTATAAGGTTTTAGGTATTCTTCTTCTAAGCTTTTATTGAGAACGAGTTGTTCCATTTGTTTTAATGTAACATCTCCTTTTATGTATTTCTCTATCATCAAACTTGCAATACGTCCAGCCCAACGAGCTCCAAAATAACCATTTTCAACCAAAACAGCAATGGCAATTTTCGGGTTTTCTTTTGGCGCAAAAGCAACAAAAATAGAATGGTCGGTTAATTGTGTTCGCTTACCATCAATTTTTATAAAATTTTCGGCAGTTCCGGTTTTGCCACAAATTTCAATCCCCGGAACTTTTAAAAACCATGCAGTACCTTCATTATATACGTCATAAAGTCCTTGTATAACAGGTTCGAAATGTCGTTTGTCAATAGTTGTTTGATGAAGTGTTTTGTATTTTTCAGGAATTGAGACCCCTTCAATGTCCTTAATAATATGAGGCGTATAATAAAACCCTCTGTTGGCAATGGCTGCCATAACGTTTGCTAATTGAATTGGTGTAACCAAGATTTCACCTTGCCCAATAGCATTAGAAATAGTTGTAGTAGAACCCCATTTAAAATCTGGATACCACTTGTCGTAATAAGCACCATTAGGAATGTTTCCTTTTTTGCCTACTGATAAATCGTTATTCAAATAATCTCCAAGACCAAAACTTTTAATATGATTGCTCCAAGCATCCATGGCATGACTGGCATCATCATATTTATCAATGGTTTTTCTGTATGTAGTTGCGAAATAAGAGTTACAAGATTGAGAAATACCGCTATTTAAGTTTCGTCTTCCAGTACCACAATGACAGCGTATTGTACGTTTGCCACCATAATGATATTCGCCTGTACACGTTATGGTTGTGGTTAGGTCTATAACGCCCTCTTGAAGTGCCGCTAAAGCAATTAAAGATTTAAAAGGAGAACCAGGTTCGTGCATTCGTAATAAGCCTTTATCAATTAAAGGTAGATGTATGGAATCATTATGCAGTTTGGTATAGTTTGCTGAACGTTTTCTGCCTACTAAAAGGTTGGGATTATATGAAGGAGCAGACACTAAACTTAATATTTCTCCCGTACTGGGTTCAATAGCTACAATGCCACCCATTTTGTTTTGCATTAAAAGTTCTCCATAAGCCTGAAGCTTAGCGTCAATAGTTATAGTGATGTCTTTTCCAGGTATTGGAATGATATCAAAATCACCATTTTTGTAGGAACTAATATCACGATTAAACCTGTCTTTCTGAATAAACTTCACTCCTTTAATACCACGTAACACCTTTTCATAAGAAATCTCCACACCTTGCTTTCCAATAAGGTCTCCCATTTTGTAATAAGGATCTTTTTTTATGTCTCTTTGGTTAGCTTCGGCAATAAATCCTAAAACATTTGCTCCAATAGAGGTTTGATAATCTCTAAGCGAACGTTTTTGGATATAAAACCCTTTGTATTTTCGCATTTTTTCTGAAAGAAAAGCATAATCTTCTTTTGAAAGATGCGCTAAAAAAACAGAAGGTAGTCGTGGCGAATAGCGATACGATTTATTGTAGGTTTTTATATAATCTTCTTTGGTAATTTTTAAAAGTGAACAAAACTCAAGCGTGTCTATATATTTTACTTCTCGAGGAATAATCATAACATCATAAGATGGTTGATTAGCTACCAATAATTCTCCATTCCTATCGTAAACATAACCTCTTTTCGGATAATGAAAAACTTTCCGTATAGCATTGTCTTCATAAATAGTATAAGCTTTATTTGAAGATACTTGAAGGTAAAATAACCTCGTAATAAAAAGTATTCCAACTAATATTACAATAGAAAAGAGGAGTAGTTTTCTCATTTATTTTTTCTGCTGAATAAGATTGTTATTAAAATACAAAGCAGTATTGTAAAGATACTTGAGAATAACGACTTTTTAAGGATTAAAATTATTTTTGATGTGTTAAAAATTTCGAGGCTAAATAAAATAAGATGATGAATTAGTGTTATAATCGAAAAATAGGTAATTCGTTGCCCAAAATCGGTTGAGGAAAATTTAATGGTTTGGTGATCGTATGTCGCACCAAAAATAGACCTTAAAAAAACAGGACGTGCATAAGCAATGGTAACACATGCAGCAGCATGAACACCACCTGAATCTAAAAATAAATCGACCGTTAGCCCTAATAAAAAACTTAAGAAAATAAAGAGAAGACGATTATTCTTAATAGGATAAAGGATAATAAATAAAATGTAGATATAAGGGTTTATAAAACCTAAAAAATTAATATTGTTTAACACCAAAGCTTGTATGAGAACCAAGATTATAAAGCGAATAATATGTGTGGTAGCAATACTATTCATCTTGTTTATATAAAGTTGAAATTTCTTCAGCATCAAGATTTTCTATAATATAAACATGACCTATGTTTGTCATGTCGTTAAACAATTTTACATCAATAATATAGTAGTTTTCAGTTTCATCTAATTGAAAAGAAACGACTTTGCCAATACCTATTCCCTTTGGGAAAATAGTTGAGCGTCCTCCAGTAATAATTGTATCTCCAACAGCAACAGGAGCAAGTTTTGGGACATCTAAGAGTTGTACAATTTGCGGAGACTCTGCATTCCATTTAAGTGTTCCAAAATGATCAGACTTTTTAAGTTGAGAGTTAATCCTACTGTTCGTGTTTAAAATAGACATTACTCTTGCATATTTTTTTGATGTGTTATCAATAATGCCAACGATGCCTTTGGAAGTAATTACACCCAAATCTTGTTTAACACTATCTTTTATGCCTTTATTTATTGTGAGGTAGTTGTTAGCTGCCGAATAGCTGTTTTTATAAACTTGTGCAGCAATTAATTTGTAATTAATTGAAGTCTTTTTATCTGAAAAAGGCTGTTTTAATTCTCCATTTTCAGTATTAAATAAAATAGATTTTAACCGATTGTTCTCTTCTAATAGAATTTCATTTTCCTCTTTTAAACCGAAGTATTGTTTAATATTATTTACGGATTTGTAAATCCCACCGGTTAAAAAATTAGCCGAATTAATAAACTTGCTTTTATGGTAGGAGTGTGATTGAAAAGTTAGAAAAACAGAAAAAGAAAACAATAATAAAAACAAAATAAAAGTTTTGTTTTTTATTAAAAAGTTAATGATTTGTTGCATTAGTTAAGCTCTATTTAATCAACACGTTTCTATATTTAGTTATGTTTTTTAATACAATTCCGGTGCCTCTAACAACGGTTCTTAAAGGGTCTTCTGCAATATAAACAGGTAAGTCGGTTTTTTGAGACAGGCGCTTATCTAATCCACGAAGCATTGAGCCACCACCAACCAAGTACATTCCTGTATTGTAAATATCTGATGCAAGTTCCGGTGGTGTTTTCGATAAAGTTTCCATTACTGCATCTTCAACACGCAATATAGATTTGTCTAAAGATTTTGCAATTTCTCTAAATGAGGTTTGAACCTGTTTAGGTTTTCCGGTAAGTAAATCACGTCCTTGAACGCTCATGTTTTCTGGAGGAATATCTAAATCTTCGGTAGCTGCGCCAATTTGAATTTTAATTTTTTCAGCAGTACGTTCTCCAATATAAAGATTGTGTTGCGTACGCATATAAGAAATAATATCGTTGGTAAAAACATCTCCAGCAACTTTAATAGATTTGTCGCATACAATCCCACCCAGCGCAATTACCGCAATTTCGGTTGTTCCACCACCTATATCAACAACCATGTTACCTTTAGGTTGCATGATATCAATACCAATTCCTATAGCTGCTGCCATAGGTTCATGAATTAAATAAATATCTTTTCCGTTAACACGTTCTGCCGATTCTTTTACTGCACGCATTTCTACTTCGGTAATTCCTGAAGGAATACAAATTACCATTCGTAATGCAGGAGCGAACAGCCTTTTTTTAAATGCAGGGATATTTTTTATAAATGTATTTATCATTTGCTCCGAAGCATCAAAATCTGCAATTACGCCATCTTTAAGAGGTCTGATTATTTTAATGTTTTCGTGTGTTTTGCCTTGCATTAAGCTGGCTTCTTTCCCAACGGCTATAATTTTACCTGTAATTCTATCTTTAGCAACAATAGATGGGCTATCTACAACCACTTTATCATTATATATAATAAGCGTGTTTGCTGTGCCTAAATCTATTGCAATTTCTTCGGTAAAGAAATCAAAAAATCCCATACTTAAATTATTTGGATGTTGTTACATTGTTTTTTTTGAATAACTGTAAATGTAATAAAATATACGTTACTAATAAGAACTTAAAGTGTACTAAAGTTAAAAGTATTTAAAGTTTTTAAAACATAACAATTATTAAAATATAATATACGCTAATTGTATTGTTATAGACTTTTAAAACTATAATTTTTAATGTTTAAAATGACGTGTTCCTGTAAAAACCATTGCAATATTATGTTCATCGCAATAATCGATACTCAACTGGTCTTTTATAGAACCACCAGGTTGAATTACTGCCGTCACGCCTGCTTTACCTGCGATTTCTACACAATCTGGAAACGGAAAAAAAGCATCACTCGCCATAGCAGCACCTTTTAAATTAAAGCTGAAGGATTGTGCTTTATGTATGGCTTGGTTTAATGCATCTACCCGGCTTGTTTGCCCTGTTCCGCTGGCACATAACTGTTTGTTTTTAACCAAAACTATAGTGTTAGATTTGGTGTGCTTGCAAATTTTTGAAGCAAAGATCAAATCTTCTAATTCGTTTACATTTGGTGAGTTTCTTGTTACTTTAGTTAAGTTTTCAACAGTGTCAGTTTTATTATCTCTGAACTGAACTAATGTTCCATTTAAACAACTTCTGACAGTAGTTTTAGGAAATTCGATATCGTGAAGAATTAATAAAATTCTATTCTTCTTGCCTTTTAAAATTTCTAATCCTGCTTCCGAAAATGAAGGAGCTATTACAACTTCACAAAAAAGACTGTGAATTTCGGTTGCAGTAGCGACATCAATTTCAGTATTACTAATTAAAACTCCTCCAAAAGCCGAGACAGGATCTCCGGCTAATGCATCAACATAGGCTTGATGGATTGTTGGTCTAATTGATAAACCACAAGCATTGTTGTGTTTTAAAATAGCAAAAGTTGGAGTGTCGTTTTTAAACTCATTCATTAAATTTACTGCTGCATCTACATCTAATAAATTGTTATAGCTTAATTCTTTTCCATGAAGCTTCGTAAATAAGTCGTCAAAATTTCCAAAGAAAAATCCTTTTTGATGTGGATTTTCGCCATAGCGTAACACCTTTCCATTGGTTTCGCTAATTTTTAATGTTGCTATTTCATGATTTTTATTGAAGTAGTTAAATATTGCGCTATCATAATGAGAAGATACGTTAAACGACTTCGTGGCAAAACGCTTTCTGTCTTCTTCGGAAATGCTTCCGTTATTGTTTGTGATAAGTTCTAAAAACTCGGTGTAATCATCAACTGAAGACACACAAATAACATCGGTAAAATTTTTGGCAGCTGCACGAATTAATGAAATACCACCAATATCAATTTTTTCAATTATATCTTCATCACATGCACCAGAACTAACTGTTTTTTCGAAAGGATATAAATCTACAATAACAGCATCAATTTGTGGAATATTGTATTCGATTAATTCTGCAACATCTTGAGGATTATCGTGGCGATTTAAAATACCACCAAATATTTTAGGATGCAATGTTTTTACGCGACCTCCGAGAATGGAAGGATAAGATGTAATTTCTTCAACAGGAATAACATTAATTCCTAAATCATTGATAAATTTTTGAGTGCCTCCGGTTGAGTAAATAGTAACACCAAGTTTGCTTAATTGTTTTAC
Source organism: Flavobacteriaceae bacterium PRS1 (assembly GCA_003709165.1). GTDB lineage: Bacteria > Bacteroidota > Bacteroidia > Flavobacteriales > Flavobacteriaceae > PRS1. The sequence goes on along the minus strand of RDRZ01000001.1, from coordinate 128,808 downwards.
AATTGGTGCTAATCCTTCCTTGTTAAAAACCGAAATTAGTGCAGATTTAATAGTTTTAGTGTTGCTCATTGTTGTTGTGTGTTGAGTGACAAAAATAACGATATAATGAGTTTTTAATAAATTATTGTAAATAGGTTTTTAACTATAATGACGAGTTATTAACAAGAGGTTTAAAATTCCAAATATAAAAGACTAAAATCCAAAAACACTTTGTTTGATTTAAGAGAATAAAGGAATTTCAAGTAAGCATTTTAGATACTTGAGTACAAACAAACTCTAAAAAAGATTCATCAGCATTAGTAAAAGGGTTAATGGTGTTAGAGTCGATATCTATTTGCCCAATATTTTTTCCGTTTACAAAAATGGGTACAACAATTTCTGCTTTTACGTTAATACTACAGGCTAAATAATTGTCTTGTGCCGAAACATCTGATACTACAAAATTTTTATTACTTAAAGCAACTTGTCCGCAAATTCCTTTTCCAAAAGGTATAATAATATGGTCGGTTGGTGCACCAACATAAGGTCCGAGCTTTAATTCGTTTTTGTCTCCATTCTTAAAATAAAATCCAACCCAATTGTAATACGAAACATTAGACTCAAGTAATTCGCAAATTGATAAAAGCCGTTTTTCAACTGTTTCATTTGTATTTGAAACAATTTCGGTTACTTTTGATTCTAAAATACGTAGCATTTATGTTATTTTTTTTGTTAAAAGTATTTAAAATCGACTAAAAATCAGTAAATCTTTTATTTAATTTTATAGTTGAATTATCCTAAATCTATTTGAAGAAACTTATAAAAAATATATAAGCCTGTATTAAAATTTATACTTACTTTTTTATTTGTGTATAGTATGCTCACTATGGCATATAAATTTTATTTAGACAATTCTCATGATTCCAAATTTTTTCCTGATTATGTTACTAATTTAGTAGCAAGGCAAACCCAGTCTTTAATAGAAGCATCAGGTTATAAAGCTCAAATTTCACCGCATCCTAATGAAGCATCAATGAAACTTTTTATTAACAATAAGTTTGTTGCAAGGATTATAGAAGGGTGCAATTCGATAAGTATTATTATACTTTTTGTGTCTTTTATTATTGCTTATGCAGGAAAAATTAAAACTACTTTTTTTTATTTGATTTTTGGATGTGTGCTTATATATATAGTTAATTTAATGCGTATTGTAATATTGACGGTAGGTTTATATCATTATCCATGGCGGAGAGAAATTTTGCACTCGGTTATTTTTCCATTAATTATTTATGGATTGATGTTTTTGTTATGGATGTTTTGGGTGTATCGGTTTGTAAACTTAAAAACCAAAAATGAGTAATTACGGAAAATTCATATTACTTTTTGTCTTATTTTTTCTATTGATATTAATTAGAGTTTTTGAAGATGTGTTATTTTACGATCCGTATTTGCAATTCTTTAAAAATGATTATTTGTATATAGACAATCCAAGAAGAGAGGTTTTTAAACTTTCGGAATATACCAGTTTGCGATATGTGCTAAATTCCATAATATCGCTTTGCATAATATATGTGTTTTATAAGGATAAGGCTATGCTAAAGTTTTCAGTAGGAATTTATGTTGTCTCTTATATTATTCTATTACTATTATTTTTGTTTTTTGTGATTAACCCGAAACAAGAAAATTATTATATCTTTTTTAATATTCGTCGGTTTTTAATTCAACCTGTTATTTTATTATTGTTATTACCAGCATTGTATTATCATAAGCAACAAACTACAAAGTAAAACCAATTCAATAATTAAATTAGTAAGTGAACCTTTTTTAGTAGTATAAAACAGAAAAAGGCTTCAATAATATGAAGCCTTTTTAATAATTTATCGTCTATAAATACTTTTTACATTACATCATACCTGGCATTCCGCCTCCCATTCCACCTGGCATTGCAGGAGTATCTTCTTTAATGTCAACCAAAGCACATTCTGTAGTTAAAATCATTCCTGCAACTGACGCTGCATTTTCTAACGCTATACGTGTTACTTTTTTAGGATCAATAATTCCTGCTTTAAGCATATCTACATACACTTCGTTTTTAGCATCGTAACCAAAGTTTTTCTTGCCTTCCAATACTTTTGCAACAACTACGCTTCCTTCGACACCAGCATTTTCTACAATAGTACGTAAAGGCGATTCGATAGCACGATTAACAATTTGTATTCCTGTTACTTCGTCCAAATTATCGGTAGTTATTTTGTCTAATACATTTCTTGCTCTAAGTAAGGCAACACCACCACCAGCAATTATTCCTTCTTCCACAGCAGCACGAGTTGAATTTAAAGCGTCATCAACTCTGTCTTTTTTCTCTTTCATTTCAACTTCGCTCGCAGCACCAACATAAAGTACAGCTACACCACCAGCTAATTTAGCCAGACGTTCTTGCAATTTCTCTTTATCGTAATCGCTTGTTGTAGTTTCTATTTGAGCTTTAATTTGGTTAATTCTGGTTTTAATATCTTTTGTATTTCCAGCACCATTTACAATGGTTGTATTGTCTTTGTCGACCGTTATAGATCCAGCGGTTCCTAACATACTTAAGTCTGCATTTTCTAAAGAAAATCCTCTTTCTTCAGAAATTACAGTTCCTCCTGTTAGTATAGAAATGTCTTCTAACATTGCTTTACGTCTGTCGCCAAATCCTGGCGCTTTCACAGCAGCAATTTTTAGTCCACCACGTAATTTGTTTACCACCAAAGTTGCTAATGCTTGTCCATCGACGTCTTCGGCAATAATTAACAATGGTCTTCCCGATTGTGATACAGGTTCAAGTATAGGGAGAATTTCTTGAAGATTAGAAATCTTTTTATCGAATAAAAGTATATATGGATTTTCTAAATCGGCAATCATTTTATCTGCATCTGTAACAAAATAAGGAGACAAATAACCTCTATCAAACTGCATACCTTCAACAACATCTACATATGTATCTGTACCTTTAGCTTCTTCAACAGTAATAACGCCTTCTTTTCCAACTTTATCAAAAGCTGTAGCAATAAGTTCGCCAATAGTATCATCGTTATTTGCCGAAAGTGAAGCCACTTGCTTAATCATATCTGAAGAGTTACTCACTTTTTTAGATTGTTTTTCTAGGTCTGCAACAATAGCTACAACTGCTTTGTCAATACCACGTTTTAAATCCATTGGATTTGCTCCAGCAGCAACATTCTTAAGTCCTTCTCTTACTATAGCTTGCGCTAAAACGGTAGCTGTAGTTGTACCATCTCCAGCAAGATCGTTAGTTCTTGAAGCTACTTCTTTTACCATTTGTGCTCCCATATTTTCGAGCTCATTTTCAAGCTCTATTTCTTTTGCTACTGTTACACCATCTTTACTTACTTGGGGTGCGCCAAACGATTTACTAATAATTACGTATCTACCTTTTGGTCCTAAGGTTACTTTTACTGCATTTGCTAATGCATCTACACCACGTTTTAAACCGTCACGTGCTTCAACATCAAATTTTATATCTTTTGCCATCGTAAATTTATTTACGCTTCCGCAAAAGCGGAAGACTTATTATGTTATACTTTATTTTAAACTCTCAATTTTCAAATATCAAATTCCGATTTTGGAACTGATAACTTACTATGAAAGTCTTTGGGTTTTGTTTTAGTTTTTTTGGAATTTGTATTTTGAGATTCCTGCCTTCGTAGGAATGACAATTAAACGATTGCCAGAATATCGCTTTCCCGCATTATTAAATAGTCTTTACCTTCTAATTTTAATTCTGTTCCTGCATATTTTCCATACAAAACTTTGTTACCAACTTTAACAGTTATTGGATCGTCTTTTGTGCCTTTTCCGACAGCAACAACAGTTCCGTTTTGTGGTTTTTCTTTTGCATTGTCTGGAATAATAATTCCTGATGCAGTAGTAGTTTCAGCTTCTAAAGGTTCTATAAGAACTCTATCTGCTAATGGTTTAATTTTTAAGCCCATTTGTTTTATTTTTTTAATTAAATTATGTTTAATAGTAAAGCATCGTTCTAAAATTGTGCCAACTCAAAATAACTGACAAATTTTCATTTATAAAAAATGCCAACGTTTAAGTTGGCATGTTTTTTATTTTTTATAGCTTTGTTTTAATTAGTTGAATCATTACTAGTTTCATTTATTGGAGTAGTAGTGTTATCCAAAGGTTGTACATCTGGTAATGGTTGTGCTGTCGTTTCATTTAGGTCTAACGCTTTAGATTCAATGTTACCATCTGGTCCGCCAATTGCAACATTAGATAATAAAATTAAAACCAATAATAAAGTTGCCAAAGCCCATGTGCTTTTATCTAAAAAGTCTGTTGTCTTTTTTACACCTCCAATTTGTTGTGAACTTCCACCTCCAAAAGAAGAGCCTAAACCTCCACCTTTTGGGTTTTGTACCATAATTACTACTACTAATAAAAATGCTACTATAACGATAAGGATTAAAAATATTGAAAACGTACTCATTACTATATATTATTTTGTTTTTGTATTTTTTTTACTGCTTGAATTCGGTCTGCAAAGAAACCACTTTTTTCTGGATATTTCAAACTTAAAATTTTGTAAGATTGAATAGCACTTTTGTAATTTTTTTGCTCAAGATAAATCCGTGCTAACGTTTCGGTCATCAAAGTTTCAGGTGGTAACATTTGGGCGTTGGCTATATTAAATGTGGAGCCTTCTTTATTGACGGGTTTAATTTTAGGGCTCGCTGATATAAACTTATCTATAAGCTCGAACTTCTTTGCTTTTGAATTGCCTTGTGATTTTTTTTGAGACTTATTCTCATCACGAATTATGGGTTTAAAACTTGTAATTTTCAACCATTCTCTAAAGGAGTACACTTCGTTTTTATCGAAAGTAAGTGGTTTGCCAATCTCCAATTTTTCTTCTGGAGTTTGTTCTATTTGTTTGGTATCAAACTCGATAATATCCTTAGTAGTAACAACAATGGCTTCTTTTTTTTCTTCAAATAAATTTGGATCTAAAATAGGTTCAGCATCTTTTATATGTTGTCTTAAAGCATCATCAATAATCATACTTTTATTAATAGAAATATCTTCTATGTCGTTAACTTCAATCTCTTTTAAGTGCTCTGTGTTTTGCTTTATATGTTGTGAAATTTCGTTTTGTAAAAATTCTTTAGAAGTGATATAATCGAATAAAATACTTCTGTCGGTAGTGTAAGCGGCAGTTATTTTGAGTTCTTGATTATACTTAAAACTATCCTCGTTTTTAAGCCCTCTAAGATATACTGCTCTTGCCGATTGAAAATAAGGAAACTCATCAAGAATGACTTTTACTGCATCAGTTTGTTTTGCATTTATAGTTTGCGGATGCTGTAATAAAGATATAAAATCTGTTGTGTTCATTCCCTATTGCCTTTCTGGCATTTTCCCAAAGGGGAAGGTTTTAGTTATTCTAAAATGTATTAATTTTTAACTCATCACTCATCACTACCATTTTGCCAACGAAGCATTAAATATATCTTGTGTAATGCGTTCAAATATTTCATCAATGGCTGTAGTTTTTTGGCTTCCTATAAGTTGGGCACTTCCTGCATAATCAAAATAGAAAGAGAAGCGTTGTTCAAACTCGGCATCATCATCATTTTTATCAAAAAACCTAACGTTTACGGCTATGGTTAATCTGTTTTGTGCTGCTGTGTTTTGTGCAGTAGCTGTTGTTGGCGATATTCGGTATTCAACAATTTCGCCTTCGTAAACCAAATCGCCATTAGAGTTTACCAAGCTCAAACTTGTTTGATTTTGAATTAAGTCTTGAAGAGCAATAGTAAAACCTCTATCTAAACCCGGCTCGATTAAACGTGCATTATTTTGAAAATAATTAACCTGAAATGTTTTAGTATTAGATGAAATTGACGCTCCAGTAAACGAATATGCGCCACAAGCTAAAATGGTTAAAAGAACTGTAAATAATAAAATGTATTTAAAAAATCTCATATTTAAAGGATAACGCTTTATTAAAGGTCAAATTGTTTAATTTTTCTGTACAGTGTGCGTTCGCTAATACCGAGTTCGGCAGCTGCTAATTTACGCTTTCCTTTGTAACGCTCAAGAGATTTTTTTATCAATTCTAATTCTTTGTCATGAAGTGATAAAGTTTCTTCTTCCTCAACATCTTCGACAAAACTATAGTTGTCTTGAGTGTTTTCTATTATTTCAACAGAAGCGTCGTTTTGTTGTTGAATGGTTAATACTTCCATGTCACTTTTAACATCGTCTTGGTTGTCTTCTTCTCTATATATTTTTCGGATTAAACCTTCATTGTTTTTTTGAACATCCTGAGAATTTCCGCTTCGCATAATCTCCATCGTGAGCTTTTTTAAATCGTTAAGATCTTGTTTCATATCGAATAAAACTTTATATAAAATTTCACGTTCGTTACTAAAATCACTTTCCGATTTTGGCACATTAATAACAGCTGGTAAATTTCGACCAATATCTGGTAAATAGTTGCGTAATGTATTTCCTGTTATTGTTCGGCTATGTTCTAATACCGAAATTTGCTCGGCTACGTTACGTAATTGACGAATGTTTCCGCTCCATCTGTATTTAAGAAGTAAATGTATGGCTTCGTCAGCTAGTTTAATGGTAGGCATTTTGTATTTAAGCGCAAAATCGCTGGCAAATTTCCTGAAGAGTAAATGAATGTCTTCTTTTCGGTTTCGCAAAGGCGGAATGTTTATCTCCACAGTGCTTAACCGATAATATAAGTCTTCTCTAAATTTCCCTTTTCGTATAGCTTCAAACATATTAGTGTTTGTGGCTGCTACAATACGGATATCTGTTTGTTGCGTTTTGCTGGAACCTACTTTAATGAACTCACCGTTTTCTAAAACACGTAGTAAACGCACTTGAGTGGTTAAAGGTAATTCTCCAACTTCATCTAGAAAAATGGTGCCACCATCGGCAACTTCAAAATAACCATTACGGGTTTGTGTGGCTCCTGTAAATGACCCTTTTTCGTGACCAAATAATTCACTATCTATAGTGCCTTCGGGAATAGCGCCACAGTTTACAGCAATATATTTACTGTGTTTTCTGTGAGAAAGTTGATGGATGATTTTTGGGATACTTTCTTTACCAACACCACTTTCGCCTGTAACTATAACCGAAATATCTGTAGGTGATACCTGAATCGCTTTTTCGATAGCACGATTTAAAGAAGTATCATTTCCAATAATTCCGAAACGTTGTTTTATAGCTTGTACTGATTCCATATTTATTTCCCACGAAAGTGAGAATCTTTTTAATTTATTAGTTCTTCATGAGATTCCTGCCTTGCGTCTCCGCTAAAGCTTCAGCGGCATGTGGACGCAGGAATGACAAGTCAATTATTTTCAGAATATCCAACTGCTTCACCAATAAGCGTAGCACTTGTACATTCGGTTGTTTTTACATTCACAAAATCACCAATTTTATAATGTTCCTTTGGAAACACTACAACTGTGTTATGTTCGTTGCGTCCAGACCAATGTGCCGACGATTTTTTAGATTCTTTTTCAATCAAGACTTCTACAACTTTGTTTAAATCTTGTTGTGTTCGATACATGCTGTGTTTTTGTTGTAGTTGAAGGATTTCATTAAAGCGTCGTTTTTTAACTTCTTTAGGCACATCGTCTTTCATTTTGCGTGCTGCAAGTGTTCCGGGTCGTTCTGAATATGTAAAAATATAGCCAAAGGAGTATTTTACATAGTCCATTAACGATAATGTATCTCGATGGTCTTCTTCGGTTTCAGTAGGAAAACCGATAATTAAATCGTGGCTGATTGTACAATCTGGAATAATGCGTTTAATGTTGTCAATCAATTCAAAGTATTCTTCACGTGTGTGTAAACGATTCATCGCTTTTAAAATACGATTGCTTCCGCTTTGAACAGGAATATGAATGTAATTACAGATGTTATTATACGTTGCCATAGTTTTAATAACATCTAACGAGATATCCTGGGGGTTTGATGTAGAAAAACGGATACGCATTTTGGGTTGCGCTTCTGCACAAAGGGATAATAATTGTGAAAAGTTAGTTGCTGTTGCTTGTTGAATTTCAGATGCTTTTGCAAAATCTTTTTTCAATCCGCCACCATACCAAAGGAAGCTATCAACATTTTGACCTAATAAAGTAATTTCTTTATAGCCTTTATTCCAAAGGTCATTAACTTCTTCAATAATACTTTGTGGATTTCTGCTGCGTTCGCGACCACGAGTAAAAGGAACTACGCAAAACGTACACATATTATCGCAACCACGAGTTATGGATATAAATGCAGTTACACCATTACTGTTTAAACGAACGGGAGAAATATCGCCATAAGTTTCGTCTTTAGAGAGGATAACATTAACGGCGTTTCTGCCATCTTCAACTTCGGCAATAAGGTTTGGTAAATCTTTATAAGCATCAGGGCCAACTACTAAATCCACAATTTTTTCTTCTTCAAGAAATTTTTCTTTTAAGCGTTCTGCCATACAACCCAAAACGCCAACTTTCATTTTTGGGTTTATTTTTTTAACGGCGTTGTATTTTTCTAAACGTTTTCTAATGGTTTGCTCTGCCTTATCACGTATAGAGCAGGTGTTTACTAAAACCAAATCGGCTTCTTCAAGGTTTTGAGTGGTATTAAACCCTTCGTTAGCTAAAATAGAAGCTACAATTTCGCTATCACTAAAGTTCATGGCGCAACCATAACTCTCTATAAAAAGTTTACGTTGGTTGTTTTGTTTTGCTTCTAAAACTAGGGTTTCGCCTTGTTTATTCTCGTCTATAATCTTTTCCATTCGGGTATTGAAAAGGTGTTTCAATCAATAAGTCTGCAAAGATACAATTATTTTAAATATTATGACAAAGTGTCAGATTTAAAGTTTTATTTGTAAAGTAGCTGTAAACCATTTACTTTTGAGTACTAACTTAACACAGCTAATCAGTATGAACACTATTGACTATTTACAAGAAAAAATAAATAATGCAAAAGAATTAGATTTCGGAACTATTTTTAATGCATCTATAGAGTTGTTTAAAAAGACTTGGTTGCAAGGGTTTTTATTACAATTGTTTAACATTATAATAATGTTGCCACTAATCATTGTATTATATATACCATTATTTACATTCATTTTTGCACAAGCAAAGAGTGGCAATAGTAATCCTGAAATGTTTAGCGATTTTTTTGTAGGAATGTCTTTTCTTTATATTCTCTTTGTAATTGTAGGTGTTTTTGTTTTAGGAGCAGTTTCGGTAGCTTTAAATGCAGCCTTTTTTAGAATAATGAGAACTTTAGATGAAGGTGAAACTATAAAGACATCAGACTTCTTTTGTTTTATTAATGGAAAATATTTAAGTAAAACTTTTATGTTAATGTTGGTTACTGTTTTGATAGCGATTCCTTCAGTATTATTATTTTATATTCCTTTAATTTATATGATGGTTCCTTTCTCACTTTTTGCATTAATTTTTGCGTTTAACCCAGAATTAAACGTTGGAGATATTGTAAAAATCAGTTTTAAATTAGGTCATAAAAAATGGTTACTCATATTCGGGTTAATATTTGTTTGTTCATTATTGGCTCAAGTTGTAGGTTTTATTTTATGTGGAATTGGTACTCTGTTTACTGCTGCATTTGTGTATCATCCAACGTATTTAATATATAAAGAAGTTATTGGTTTTGATAATGATGATGAAATTAGCACCAATAGAGAAACAAATGAATAAAACTTAATAAATTATTAGATATTAAAAACCTGTCTCTGGCAGGTTTTTTTGTACCATTTTCAAAATTAAATTTGATAATAAAAAAATAATATACATTTGTAGCTTTATAAAATAGAACTATGGCGAAGAATTTAGTGATTGTTGAATCACCTGCAAAAGCAAAAACTATCGAAAAATTTCTTGGAAAAGACTTTAAAGTTGAGTCCAGTTTTGGACATATTGCCGACTTGCCTTCAAAAGAATTAGGCGTTGATGTTGTAGGGGATTTTAAACCAAAGTATGAAGTTTCTAAAGACAAAAAAGCAGTAGTAAAAAAATTAAAAGATTTAGCCAAAAAAGCTGATATGGTTTGGTTGGCTAGTGATGAAGATAGAGAAGGAGAAGCTATTGCATGGCATTTGGCAGAAACATTAAAACTTGATAAAGCAAAAACCAAACGTATTGTATTTCATGAAATAACAAAAACCGCAATTCAGAATGCTATAAAAAATCCACGAGGTATTGATTACGATTTAGTAGATGCACAACAAGCACGACGTGTATTGGATAGAATTGTTGGTTACGAACTCTCTCCAATACTTTGGCGTAAAATAAAAGGAGGTTTATCGGCTGGAAGAGTGCAATCGGTATCTGTGCGTTTAATTGTAGAACGTGAAAGAGAAATTCAAAATTTTCAAGCTAAAGTATCATATAGAATAGATGCTGAATTTTCTACTGAAAGCGGGCAATTATTTAAAGCTAAACTTTCAAAAACATTTGCAACAAAAGAAGATGCACATAAATTTTTAGGCACTAATACTTCAGCAGAATTTAAAGTTTCAGATTTAGAAAAAAAGCCTGCAAAAAAATCACCAGCTGCACCTTTCACAACATCAACATTACAACAAGAAGCATCTCGTAAACTGTATTTTTCAGTAAGTAAAACGATGACTATGGCGCAGCGTCTTTACGAAGCAGGTTTTATTACTTATATGAGAACAGATAGTGTTAATTTATCTAATGATGCAAGACAAGCAGCCGAGTTAGAAATTAAAAATACTTATGGTTCGCAATATAGCAAACCGCGTAATTATAAAGGAAAATCTAAAGGTGCACAAGAAGCTCACGAGGCAATTCGTCCAACCGATTTTTCTCGTAGCTCTGTAAATATTGATAGAGACCAAGCACGATTGTACGAATTGATTTGGAAACGCGCCATTGCTTCTCAAATGAGCGAAGCACAGTTAGAACTTACCATTGTAAATATTAGTGCTTCAACTCATAATGACACGTTTATGGTGAATGGAGAAGTAATTAAATTTGATGGTTTTTTAAAGGTATATCTTGAAAGTACTGATGACGAAAAGCAAGAACAAGAAGGAATGCTACCAATTTTAGAAGTAAACCAAATACTTCATTATAATTATATTACAGCTACCGAACGCTATACTCGTCCACCTTATAGATTTAGCGAAGCATCTTTAGTTAAAAAATTAGAAGAACTTGGTATTGGTCGTCCATCGACGTATGCACCAACAATTTCCACGATTCAAAACAGAGGTTATATAGAAAAAGGAGCAGTTGAAGGCGTAGAACGTAAATATTCGCAACTTACACTTCAAAATGGGAATGTAAAAGATAATTTATTAACCGAAAAGGTAGGATCAGATAAAGGCAAATTAGTTCCAACAGATATTGGAATGATTGTAAATGACTTTTTAGTGAATCATTTCGAAACTATTTTAGACTATAATTTTACCGCTAAAGTTGAAGATCAATTCGATGATATTGCTGCAGGAAAACAGAGTTGGACTAAAATGATGAAGGATTTTTATAAAGACTTTCACCCAAAAGTTGAAAGCGTACAGGCAAATGCAGAACGAGAATCAGGAAAACGTATTCTTGGAGAAGATTCTAATGGAAGACAAGTAAGTGTTCGTCTCGGTAAATTTGGACCAATGGTACAAATAGGAACCATTGATGATGAAGAAAAACCTCAATTTGCAAGTTTATCTCCAGAACAACAAATTAATACCATTACTTACGACGAAGCGATGGATTTATTTCAGCTTCCAAAAAAACTAGGAGCTTATGAAGGTGAAGAAATAGAAGTTAATAACGGTAGGTTTGGACCTTATGTTAAATTCGGGAAAAAATTCGTGTCCTTGCCTAAAGGAATGAATCCTTTAAGTATTGAACTTGAAGAAGCTATAATTCTTATAAAAGAAAAGGAAAAAGCTGATGCACCTATATATATGTATCAAGAATTACCAGTACAAAAAGGAAAAGGACGTTTTGGGCCATTTATAAAATGGAATAATATGTTTATTAACGTGAATAGAAAATACGATTGGGACAATTTATCCGAAATGGATATTATTGAATTAATTGAAGATAAAATCCAAAAAGAAAAAGATAAATTAATCCACCATTGGGAAGCCGAAGGCATTCGAGTTGAAAAAGCACGATGGGGAAGACATACTATATTAAAAGGAAAAATAAAAATAGAGTTGCCTAAAACGATAGATGTTTCTAAATTTACACTTGAAGACGCTTTAGATATTATCGATAAAAAAACTCCAAAGAAAAAAGCTACAAAAAAGAAGTAATTTATGAACTTTAGTTTTCTCTCACCTGTTCAGAATTTGGTTTTAGCTCATATTGAACTATTATCAACACAAGTGCTTGGAAGAAAATTAAAGATTCATTCTCAACAAAATGGTATTCCGGATTTAGAAGATGTGCAAATTGCCATAGTTGGTGTACTTGAAAATAGAAATGATGTTAATTATATAGGTGAAGACTTTCAGTTAAGCGAAGTGCGGAAATCATTGTATGCTTTATTTCCAGGTAACTGGCATTTTACAGTTGCAGATCTTGGAGATATTCTAAAAGGTGAAACAGTTGAAGACACCTATTTTGCTTTACAAACAACAATAACTATCTTATTAGAAAAGGGTATTATACCAATTATTATTGGCGGTAGTCAAGACCTTACTTATGCTGTTTACAGGGCTTACGACAATTTTTTACCAATGGTTAATATTGTAAATGTAGATAGTAAATTCGATTTAGGAGACTCCTCCAGACCAATTAAAGACAATAGTTACCTTGGAAAAATAATTTTAGAACAACCCTATAACTTATTTAATTATTGTACATTAGGCTATCAAACCTATTTTAACTCACAAGAAGAAATAGATTTAATGGAAAAGCTCTATTTTGAAGCGCATAGGTTAGGAGAGATTATTAATAACATTAATAGTGTTGAACCTATAATGAGAGACGCTAATATTGTGAGTTTGGATTTGTGCAGTATTAGGTCTTCAGAAGTAAGTACACGGCAAAAATATTCGCCTAATGGTTTCGACGGGAAAGAAGTTTGTGCTGTTACAAGATATGCAGGTATTAGCAATAAGGTCTCTTCTTTTGGAATTTTTGGCTATAAACCTTCAAAGGATGATGACGCAACGTCAATGCTAATAGCACAAATGATTTGGTATTTTATCGAAGGTGTAAATTGTAGGATAACAGATGATGATTTTTCAGATAAAGAAAGTTATCAAAAATTTACTGTTTTAATTGATAATGAAGAACTTGTCTTTTATAAAAGTAATAAAATTGGTCGTTGGTGGATAGAAATTCCTTTTTTACCGAATTTTAATAATAAATTAAAGCAACTTACGTTATTACCTTGCATGCACGAAGATTATATAGAAGCCAGTAATGGGAAAATACCTAAAAGATGGTATAAAGCCTACAAAAAAAATAGCGTTTAAAGACATATAATCAATGAATTACATCGACTAAACGCAAATATTTAGGTTAAAATACACATTTTTTACCAAAAAAGTTGTTTTTGTCAAAATATATAAATATGTTTACACTCTCAAAATTAACCTCGAATTCATAGACATGAAAAAGTTTGTATTATTAATCGCAGTTCTAGCTATATTAACCAGTTGTGGTTCTGGAGACAGAGGAGAATTGGTTGGCGTTAAAGGCAAAAAATGGCATCCGGAAAAACCTTATGGAATGACATTAATTCCAGGTGGTGCTTTTATTATGGGTAAATCGGACGATGATTTAGCTGGAGTAAAAAATGCGCCTACGAGAACAGTTACTGTTAGAGCATTCTATATGGATGAAACCGAAATTACAAATAGCGAGTATCGCCAATTTGTTAATTGGGTAAGAGATTCTATTATTAGAACCAAACTTGCAATTCTTGCAGACGAAGTTGGAGAAACCGATTTAGATTCTGATGGAATTGGTCAATTTGCATTTAAAGATACTGACACTACAGATATGAGTGTTTACGAAAAATATATGTTGGATAATTATACTGGTTTAGGAGAAACAGGTTATGAAGGTAGAAAGTTAAATCATGATGTTGACTTAATATTTGATACTGACGAATATCCAGATGAGTACTATGCAGAAGTTATGGACACTATGTACCTTCCAATGGAAGAGTCTTATAATAACGAACGTACTTGGGACGTGTCAAAATTTAAATTTCAATATACTACGATGGATATAAAAACGGCTGCAAAATATAGAGAATTAAAACGTAGCGATGTTATATACAGAGAATCTATAGAAGTTTATCCGGATACAACAGTATGGATTAGAGATTTTTCGTATTCGTATAATGAGCCTATGCATAACGATTATTTCTGGCATGACGCATATGGCGAATACCCTGTTGTTGGGATTACATGGAAACAAGCTAATGCTTTCTGTCAATGGCGAACTATTTATAAAAATGGATACCAAAAGTCAAAATCTGCAAGAAATATAAATAAGTTTAGGCTACCATCTGAAGCAGAATGGGAGTACGCAGCAAGAGGTGGACTTCAGGGTGCAACATTTCCTTGGGGAGGACCTTATGCAAAAAACGACAGAGGTTGTTTTATGGCAAACTTTAAACCATTACGTGGTGATTATGCCGCAGATCAGGCATTATATACTGTAGAAGCAAAATCTTACGAGCCAAATGATTACGACTTATATAATATGGCAGGAAATGTATCGGAATGGGTAATGTCGTCCTACGATCCTAATTCTTACGAGTATTCTTCAACCATAAACCCAAATGTTGATGATGAAGAAAACGAACGTAAAGTTGTAAGAGGAGGTTCCTGGAAAGATGTTGCGTATTTCTTACAGGTAAGTTCCAGAGACTATGAATATGCAGATTCTGCAAGAAGCTATATTGGTTTTAGAACTGTTCAAGATTATATGGGAACAGAAGTAACCTTGAATGCAAGAAAACTCAGAAAGAAATTTAAAAGATAATTTATTAACCTACAAAATTTAACCTTAACCTTTACTTAAAACTAAAAATTATGGCACAATCAAGAGCAATGAGGAAATTCATGAATATGTCCTACGGATTTGGAGCATCGATAGTAATTATTGGAGCACTATTTAAAATTATTCATTTTAATATAGGACCACTTACTGGTAATGTAATGTTATCTATTGGTTTAATTACCGAAGCAATTATTTTTGCGATTTCAGCTTTCGAACCGGTTGACGACGATTTAGACTGGGCTTTAGTATATCCTGAATTACAAGGAGGAAAATCTGATAAAGCAGAAGGTCCCCAAGATGCAGAAGGGATTTTATCTAAAAAATTAGATGAATTACTTAAAGATGCACAAATAGATGCCGAACTTATGGCAAGTCTTGGAGATAGCATTAAAAACTTTGAAGGTGCTGCCAAAAGTATGACTCCTACTATTGACGGAATGCATGCTACTAAAAAATATAACGAAGAAATGGCTCTTGCTGCTGCACAAATGGAATCTTTAAACAGTTTGTATAAAGTGCAGTTAGAAACTGTTAACCGTCAAACTTCAGTTAATGAAGAAGCTGTAGAAAATGCTGCTAAATTAAAAGAGCAAATGGCTTCATTAGCTACTAACTTATCATCATTAAATGGTGTATATGGTGGAATGCTTTCTGCTATGAACAAAAGCTAAATTTAATCCTTTTTAACCAAAAACTAATCAGTTATGGCAGGAGCAAAATTATCTGCAAGGCAGAAAATGATAAACTTGATGTATTTAATATTTATAGCAATGTTAGCATTAAATATGTCGAAAGAAGTGCTGTCGGCATTCGGTTTAATGAATGAAAGATTAACCGAATCTAACGAAGCAGCAACGACAAGAAATAAAGCGTTTATGGATGGTTTAGCTGAAAAAGCTAAAGATCAACCAGCAAAGTATAAACCATTAAAAGACAAGGCAGACCAAATCTCATCTCTATCAGATGGATTCAATTCTTATTTAGAAGAGATTAAGTCTAAAATGACAGCATCTTTAGACGATCCACAAGATTATGAAATCATGGATAGACCTGATTTTTTAGATGACGAGTTTTTTACTGGAGAAAAATTGAAAGATGAAGGACAACGTTTTTTAGACGAAATTACTAAATTTAGAGATGGTGTTGTTAAAGTATTAAGCGACGGTTCTAAATATAACGACATATCTAACGCTGTTAAAAAGAAGTTTTCTACAGAACCAATAACTGACAGAGATGGTAATGTACGATCATGGTTAATTTATCATTATAGAGAATTTCCTTTAGTAGCATCATTAACTAAAATGACGCAACTACAAGCAGATATTAAAACAACCCAATCGGAAGTTTTAGGAGTTATGTTACAAGGAAAACTTACTAGTGAAGTTTCTATGACTAATTATATGACTCTACTGGAAACTTCAAAGTCAGCTTACTTTAATGGTGAGCAGTTTGACGGTCAAATTGTGTTAGGTAGAAAAGATGATACAACTAAACCAAATAGTGTAGAGTTAACTTTAGATGGTAGACCACTTTCAGATTCCGAATATTCTATTGAAAAAGGTAAGGTAAAGCTAAATTTTGGTACAGGAAATCCCGGAGAACATAAAATTGAAGGAAAATTAATTTTCATGGAAGATGGAGTGCCTACGGAAGTTCTTGTAGATCAATCTTTTGTAACAGTTCCTAAACCTAATTCGGCTACAATTTCTGCCGATAAGATGAATGTGGTATATCGTGGTGTGAAAAACCCAATGACGATTTCGTTTGCAGGTATTTCTGACAATAACGTTAAAGCTACAGCAGCTGGTTTAATAAGAATTAAAAAAAGCAAGTATATTATTGATGTTACTAAAGTTAAAGGCAGAGAGGTTACGATTAATGTAACAGGAATACTACCTGGTGGAGAAAGAGTTAGTGATGGTGCAAAATTTAGAATCAAAGACTTACCAAGACCAACAGGGACTTTAAGAGGCGAAAGCGGCTTGATAAAAATGCAACGTAAAAGCCTTGAAATTTCAACTATTGGTGCAAAATTTGAAGATTTTGATTTTGAATTACCTTTGAATGTTAAAGGATTTAAATTTAAAGTTCCGGGACAGCCAACAATAAATGTTAGTGGTAATAAGTTAAATAGTAGAGCAAAATCTGCGTTGCGTAAAGCAAAACGTGGTTCTGCAGTACAGATATTTAATATAGAAGCGAAAGCAAAAGGTGTTAGTATAATACTTAAAAAAGTATCACCTGTCTTTATTGAGCTAACAAATTAAAAAAGACAGAGAAATTATTATGTCCTATAATTGTAATTAATCTTAAAGAAAGAAGATGAAATTAAAAAGTTTAATAGTTATCGTTTTATGTGTTTTTGCTATAACAAGTTCGTTTGCTCAAGCAAATATTTTAAATGCAAAGAGTCCGGATGAAATTGGTGTTAAAACAGACGCACAAATAGCATTAGACAACGATAAACCATTAGAATATGGATATGTCGATGATAGAGATATCCTATATTCCAGAATGATATGGGAAAAAATAGTTCTTGACGAACGTATAAACTTCCCATTGTATTACCCAGTCGATACTAATAATATTGGCAGAAATAGGCGCTCTTTATTCGATGTGTTAATGACAAGTGTTAAAAATGGCGACATCGAAAATATTTATGACGATTCTTATTTTACGGCCAAACGTACACTAAAGGATATTGAAGGTGCTTTAAAAATGGTTGATACAACCGAGTTAGGTATTGAACAAATAAACGCAGGCGAAGAGCTCTCTGCTGAATATATTAATACAAGAGAAATTACAGCTGCAGATATTGTTGAGTACCACATTAAAGGACTTTGGTATTTCGATAAGCGTTTAAGTGAGTTAAGATATCGTTTATTGGGTATTGCTCCAGTAGCACCTGATGTTAACTTTATAGATACCGACGAAAGCGATTTAGTGCCTTTATTTTGGGTATTCTTTCCAGACGCAAGAGGAATCTTGCATAAAGCAAAGGCTTTTAATGGAAAAAACAGTGCTATGCCTATATCATTCGATCACCTCTTAAATTCCAGGCGTTTTAATGGCTATGTGTTTAGAGAAGAGAATATACAAAGCGATAGAGCAGTTAGCGAATACATTAGCAATAATGCATTAATGCAACTTTTAGAATCGGACAGAATTATAGAAAAGATTCGAAATTTCGAACAAGATATGTGGAGCTACTAAAAAAGTAGTGGAAACAATAATTTAAAACGCTTACAATGATTTGTAAGCGTTTTTTTTATTGTCATTCCTGTGAAAGCAGGAATCCATCTATTTAGCATAGCATTTTATTTATTTTAAGAAATTAAATCTATTTATATTAGCATACCTATGAGAAAAGTAGATTTTATAATAGTTGGTTCCGGACTTGCAGGAATTCTATTATGTGAAGTGTTAAAACGGCATAACAAATCTTTTGTAGTGTTCGAAAATGATTCACAGTATTCTTCAACTGTAGCAGGAGGATTGTACAACCCGGTTGTTTTAAAACGGTTTACACAAGTCTGGAAAGCAAAAGAACAGCTTGATTTAGGTTTGCCAATATATCATCAATTAGAACAACGTTTAAATATTAAACTCGACTATAAAATTCCAGTCTATCGCTTATTTGCATCAATAGAAGAACAAAACAATTGGTTTGAAGCCTGTGATAAGCCAAACCTATCTCAATTTCTCTCTTCAGAAATATTTCATATAGATAATTCAGCTATTAAAAATAATTTTGGTTTTGGAAAAGTGCTTGAAACAGGTCGAATAGATACAGCAACACTTGTAAAAAGTTATAGAGAACGTCTTCAAAATAACAAACAACTTATTAAAGAAACGTTTGTTTATGGTGAACTTATCTGTAAACAAACTCAAGTGTCTTATAATGATTTTAAAGCCAAACATATTGTTTTTGCTGAAGGGTTTGGGGTAACAGATAATCCATTTTTTAATTACTTGCCATTAAAACCAACTAAAGGCGAACTTTTAACCATTCACGCACCAGATTTAAAGATTGATTTTGTGTTAAAATCCAGTTTATTTTTAATTCCTTTGGGAAATGATTTATATCATGTAGGAGCCACTTATGATTGGGATGATATGAGTCCAAATATTACAGTAAAAGCAAAAAAAGAACTTTTAAACAAGCTGGATAAATTTTTAAATTGTGAATATAAAGTCATAGACCAAGTAGCAGGAATTAGACCAACAGTTAAAGATAGGAGACCTATAGTTGGGCAACATCAACAACATAAAAATATGTTTATTTTAAATGGTTTAGGAACACGTGGTGTTATGATAGCACCTTATGTTGCAGAGCAATTATTCAATTATATAGAATACGGAAACTCTTTAGAAAGTGAGATTGATATTAGTAGGTTTAACAAAAAATAAATTATTTTTTTACAAGAACAATTATACTATTTTTGCGTTTTAGTAATTGCAAAATCAATCTTTTTAATCGGTTTAACTATTGTAACAAAAATGCTTAATATACACAAGGTATCTATCTCATTTCAAGGCGATTATTTATTCGAGGATATTACCTTTCGGTTAGGAAATGGCGATCGTGTTGGTTTGGTTGGAAAAAATGGAGCAGGAAAGTCAACATTGTTAAAAATTTTGTCTGGAGAAATGGAATATGATTCCGGGCAAATTGCCACTGAAAAAGAAGTTTCAATTGGCTTTTTAAAGCAAGATATAGATTTTGTTTACGGAAGAACAGTATTGGAAGAATCGTATCAAGCATTCACAGAAATAAAAATACTAGAAGCCAAAATTGAAAATATAAACAAGCTACTTGTAGAACGAACTGATTATGAAAGCGAAGCCTATCATCAATTAATGATAGATGTAAATGAAATTCAGCATCAGTACGAAATAATAGGAGGTTATAACTATCAAGGCGAAACCGAAAAGATCCTTCAGGGTTTAGGTTTTAAACGTGAAGATTTTAATAAACTTACAGATACTTTTTCTGGTGGTTGGCGTATGCGTATTGAATTGGCAAAATTGTTACTACAAAATAACGATGTGCTGTTATTAGATGAGCCAACCAATCATCTCGATATTGAATCTATTATTTGGTTGGAAGGGTTTTTGAAAAACTATACTGGAGCCATTGTAATTGTGTCGCATGATAAAATGGTTTTGGATAATGTAACAAATCGTACTATAGAAATATCTTTAGGCAGAATTTATGATTATCCTAAACCGTATTCGGAATACTTAATATTACGTTCAGAAATCAGAGCACAGCAATTAGCCTCGCAAAAAAATCAGCAAAAGCAAATACAACATACCGAGAAGCTTATAGAAAAATTCAGAGCCAAAGCTACTAAAGCTACCATGGCACAATCTCTTATAAAAAAATTGGATAAACTTGAACGCATTGAAGTAGATGAAGAAGATAATAAGATTATGTCATTGCATTTTCCTATTTCTATTACACCTGGGAAAGTGGTATTAGAATCAGAAAACATCGTAAAAAATTATGGAGAATTACAGGTTTTGAAAAATGTAAATCTACTTGTAGAGCGAAAGAGTAAAATTGCATTTGTCGGACAAAATGGTCAAGGCAAAACTACGTTGGCAAAAATAATTGTCAACGAAATTCCTTTTGACGGAAACCTAAAATTGGGACATAATGTACAGATTGGATATTTTGCTCAAAATCAAGTTGATTTTTTAGATGGCAGTAAAACAGTTTTGGATACCATGATTGATGCTGCAAATAAAACCAATAGAAGTAAAGTGCGAGATATTCTAGGAGCATTTTTATTTCGTGGCGATGATGTGGAAAAATATGTGAGAGTACTTTCGGGAGGCGAACGTAACCGTTTAGCACTAGCTAAATTATTATTACAGCCTTTAAATTTTTTAGTGATGGACGAACCAACCAACCATCTCGATATTACATCAAAAAATGTGTTGAAACAAGCTTTAAAAAAGTTTGAAGGTACATTAATTGTGGTTTCGCACGATAGAGATTTTCTTAAGGGATTAACCAATAAAGTTTACGAATTTAAAGACCAGCGTATTAAAGAGTATTTAGGTGATATCGATTTTTATTTAGAGCAGCGAAATATTCAAAACTTAAGAGATGTGGAAAAACGGGATGTAATAGAAAAAGAGGTCACAAAAGGGAATAACAAACGATCCTATCATGATCAAAAAAAACTTAAATCTATTAATAATAAATTAAGTAAAGTAGAAGCCCAAATTCATCAATTAGAGATAGAAATAAAAGATATTGATGTTGAATTAGAAATAAATTATGATGCTATTGTTTCTAACCCGTTATTCTTTGATGAATATCAAAAAAAGAAGGAAAATCTTAATTTATTAATGAAAATTTGGGAAGATATTCAGTTAGAAATTGAAGAAATTAAAATGTAGTATGCTTCTCACTTATTTACCGTTCGTCGAAAAAACTTGGTAGTTTGTCGAATTATTTGAATGTTCGTCATAAGATTAATAACCCAATTAAAATATACTACTATGAAAACCATAAAATTGACACTATTATTCTGTTTAATTACCACTTTGGCATTTTGTAACATTTCAACAAAGGAGAAGAATGCTTTATTAGCAATATGTAACGCAACAAATGGCGAAAACTGGACTGTGTCTTGGAATACAAATACACCAGTTTCTACTTGGAATGGTGTTACTGTAGAGCAAGATAAGGTTGTTGCACTGGATTTGAGTTTTAATAATCTGGTAGGAACTTTACCTATCGAAATAGGAGATCTTGTAAACTTGAGAACCCTTAATCTATTCAGAAATAAAATTACTGGATTCATACCAAGTTCTATTGGAAATTTGGTTGAGTTACAAGAATTGAATATTGCTTTTAATAGCCTTGAAGGAAATCTCCCTAATAGTATAGGAAACTTAAATAAACTTGTAAAGTTAGAGTTGTTCATGAATCGGTTAGAAGGAAATATTCCATGTACAATTAGTGGTTTAATTAATTTAGAAAAACTAGAAATGTTTAACAACGATTTTCATGGCTAAATACCTGTTGAAATAGGTTCGCTCACTAAACTTAAAGAAATATCTTTGAGTAGCAACCGTTTGTCAGGTAAAATCCCTTCAACTTTTAAGAACCTGGTTTTATTAGAAAAATTAAGTCTTTTCGATAATAGCCTGTTTGGTGTTGTGCCTTCTATTCTAGGAGATTTAGTAAATTTAGAAGAGTTGATTTTATCCGACAATTTGTTCTACGGAACGATTCCAACGGAGCTTTCAAATCTTACAAAATTAAAAGTGTTAATGCTTAACAATAACGACTTAAAAGGTGATTTTGCTGCATTGGCTAAAAGCATTCCTACAATGTTACAATTTGAATATATTAATTTAAACGAAACAAGCAATTCGGTATTGGTTGATACAGATTAGATAAAAAATTAATCATAGTAATTATTTTTATATTGGTAAAATGTCATTTCATATTTGAAGTGACATTTTTTTAGACATTATACTTGCAATAAATTAAAAGCGTTGTATATTTGCAATCCTATATCGCGGGATAGAGCAGTAGGTAGCTCGTTGGGCTCATAACCCAAAGGTCGCTGGTTCGAGTCCAGCTCCCGCTACTAAGTTTAAGTCCTTTAAAAACAACGGTTTAGTTTTCTCTAAACCGTTTTTTATGTTTAACTTAAAAGAATTACTTACATTTGAATGCAAGAATGAATACGAAAGTGCATACGATTTGTCCCTAAAAAGAAGTTTTTCCAACCCCAAAATCTATTCTGCGAACGGCGATTTAAAAAAACGCTGGTATGTTTATTTTTCTTTCCGAGAACCCGATAATGGGAAATTAAAGAGACTAACTCCATTCTATGGTAATGCGAATAAGTATAAAACCAAAGAAGAAAGATTGGAGGTTTTGGTGGTTTATAGAAAAACACTTCTCAAATTACTTAAACAAGGGTATAATCCATACGCTGACAATTCTGAATTGTATCATAAGCTAAATTCTAAAGAAGTATCATCACCACAAATTCTAGAACATCAGATAAATGGCAATATAAGAGCTATTGGGGAGGAGCTAGGCATGACTTTGAGTGAAGCCTTTGATTTCGAAGCACAAAACTTTCAACTTACAAGAAAGTTCAAACGGGCTGCAAGCCTTGATATTACTGCTATCTCGCTTATTTTTTATATACATTGTTGTGCGAACGTTTCACAAGTTAATCCAAAAAGGTTGAAAAATAAAACCATTGTCTGAGATGCGCAGTTATTCCCTGACCGTTGTGAGTGATTGAGTGTTATGGGAGCCGTGAAAACCATCTATTCATGCGAGTGCTGGTTTTTGCGGCGTAGTAACACGTCACTTGTGCAATTACTCACAACGGTCTGAATAAACGCTCGTTTTAATGGCGTTTATTTTTTGTTAGCAAAAGTTTATTGTTTAACAACCTTCACTATTTTAAATCCTTCAGGAAATTCTAGCTTTAGGAAATAGATGCCATTCGCTAGACCGTGAATATTTATTCTATTATTTTCTATTATCCGTGATGAGATGAATTGACCATTTGAGTTATAAAATTTAACTTCTGTATCATCTAATTGACCATATTTAATATTAAGTTGAGAACTTGTGGGGTTCGGGTAAATGACTAATTGATTTTCAGTTTGTAAAATATCCACATTGGAAAGAAATGATTCTGTATCAAATGATTCTGTATCAAATGACCAAGTTATGCCTTCATCATTTTTTATCCTCAACCTATAAAAGTATTCTGTATCTGGTGTTAGATTTGTTAATGAAACAGACAGGACACCATTACTAATTAAGCTTAATGGAACATTTTGTTCTTCTTGCCACACTTCGTCAATCACATAATTAGTATGAATACCCTCTGTTAAACCATATTCTGTTCCATAGAAAATCTTGATTTCAGGATTGGTTCCAAGATTTTGAATATTGAATTTTAATTCAACTTCATCAGATGAAATCATAGAAGGAACCAAGGTATTGAAATCTGCAGGCATTTTGTACAGTTGATTACCATAATTACCTTGTAAGTAAAAAGGTAGAGCGGATGGATTATTTAATTGAATTATTCCGGGATCAGGTCCAGAATCCAAAAACCCACCAGCTTTAAATATGAATTTATCTCCAGCACTATTTTGTGTCCATTCTTTGTAACTCAGACTCGTTTCTGAATTATAGACAGGATTTACCTCATCTATTACATTCCAATACCCATCATTTTGCATTCTCCAACCCTTATATTCAATGGCTCTCGTTCTGTGACCTGTTCTTGCTACGTTAGGAGCTCCTACTATTTCAAGAAATCCACCTGTTGTATTAAGGTAATTTAAATTTCCACTACTGTTGAACTTTTTTCCAGAACCATAGAGTTTCCAGTTAGAATCAACTGGATCAAAATAATAACACCAATAGGTATTGTATATAGTCCCAGGCTGCTTTCTTAAAGCAACAGTAAATGTATAAACGGGAGAACTATCAAATGGATCAAAACCTCTTGGTTTCACTCCAGTTCCTTCGTGGCCATATCTTCCGAATCCATTACCAGCACCCCCAACAGCTATTAAGTGACTTAATTCATTATGAGGTGGTTGAGGGTCATTAGCGCCATAAGACCATAATGAAAAGTTTAATCCCTTTAGTCCTTGTGAGTTTCTCTGATTTGGCGAACCAATGTAGCCAAATTCTGTAGTCATAACTTGATATGAATCTAATTCATGAGATAATACTGTTACTTCATAAACAGTAATTTCAGTGTTTATATCATTCTGGCTTATAAAGGAACCATGAACTGCATACGGTCTCCATCTTCTCTGCCATGCAGAAGCTCCATTTATGGCTGATCCTGTCAAAACTAATTTTTCAATTTCACCACCAATAATATTTTTTAGTCCGGCAAAAAAGTCTCTCCCAATATGTCGCGCTCTTACGCTATTTCCTTTTGCGATACCTAATATTTCTGTAATGTCTTTGTTGGGAACTTTGTCAGTAGTAGAGATTATCATTTTTTATGTTTTTGATTGTTTTATAAATTATAAGTCTATAATTTACTAAAATTGTTAAGATTATGCTCAATTACAAACAGGATATATTTTTTAAATATAAATTATCTGCTATCTTCGTCACTTTCTGAATATAATAAAATGGATTTTATAGGAAAAACGATTTGGATTACAGGAGCTTCTTCAGGAATCGGAAAAGCTGTAGCTATAGAATTATCGGTCAATAGCACACATTTAATTCTTTCTGGCAGAAAAGAAGAAGCTTTAAATAAAGTTGCCACAATTTGTCAGGAAAATGGGAGTTCTGTAAAAGTAGTACTTTTCGATTTAAGCGACGAAAAATCGATAGAACAAGCTGCTAAATCCGTGTTGGATGCTGAAACAAAAGTTGATTGTTTATTTCACTTTGGAGGTATTAGTCAACGATCGTTTGTAAGTGAAACACCGTTATTTGTAGATAGAAAGATATTTGAAGTTAATTTTTTTGGAACCATTGCGCTAACTAAAGCTGTTTTACCGAGTATGATTAAAAATGGCGGAGGGCAAATAGCTGTAACAAGTAGTATTGTAGGTAAATTTGGTTTTCCATATCGTTCGTCATATTCTGCTTCAAAACATGCATTACATGGTTTTTTTGAAAGCTTAAGAGCAGAAAACATAAAAAATAATATTCGTGTTTCGATAATTATTCCAGGACGTATTAAGACCAATATTTCTGTTAATGCAATTGATAAAGAAGGAAATAATCATTCAAAAATGGATGAAGGTCAAGATTATGGAAAATCGGTTGATGCGACCGCAAAAGTTATTTGCAAAAAATTACAACGTGAGAAAAAAGAAATTTTAGTAGGAGGAAAGGAGCTAGTAATGGTTTATATTCGGAGGTTTTTGCCAAGTTTGTACTATTACTTGGCTTCGAGAGTAAAACCTTTTTAAATTTGAAATAAAAATAATAATGTCAGCAAGAATTAACGGAATTCAACAATTAGGAATTGGTGTAGAAAATGTAGAAGAAGCCTGGAAATGGTATCGAAAGCATTTTTCTATGGATATTTTAATGTTCGAGGAAGAAGCTGTAGCCGAACTCATGCTGGCACATACAGATGGTAAACCAAGATCGAGATATGCAGTTTTGGCACTTAACATGAGAGGTGGTGGAGGTTTCGAAATTTGGCAACATACAGGTAAAAAACCTGAAACTATTAATTTTGAAATTCAACTAGGTGATTTAGGAATTAATATTGGAAAAATTAAAAGCGATAATGTTGAAGCTACTTATTTAAAGTATAAAGAATCGGGTTTAAATTTATTAAGTACAATTCAAAAAGACCCTTCAAATAATGAACATTTTTATTTGAAAGATATCTACGGAAACATCTGGGAGGTAAACTACAATGATAACGTTTTTATGAAAGAAAAGTCGGTAAATGGTGGAGTGCTAGGTACCGTAATTGGCGTGAAGAATATGGAAGAAAGCCTGAAAATTTATCAAGAAATTCTACAATACGACGAAGTAGTTTACGACAAAACTGGTACTTTTGATGATTTTGCTGGCATTCCTGGTGGCGATAAAGAGTTTAGGAGAGTACTTTTAAAACATTCAGATGTTAAGTGTGGTGCTTTTAGCACATTATTTGGTGAGTCTGTAATTGAATTGGTACAAGTACTAAATAGAGTGCCTAAAGATATTTATAAAGGCAGAATTTGGGGTGATCCAGGTTTTATTCACTTATGTTTTGATATTAATGGTATGGATAGCTTTAGAGAAAAAGTAAAAGCCTTGGGATGTCCATTTACTGTAGATAGTGCTCGTGCTATGGATACCTTTGATATGGGTGACGCAGCAGGAGATTTTGCATATATTCAAGCACCAGAAGGCACTTTGATCGAGTTTGTGGAAACTCATAAAATTCCGTTAGTAAAAAAGTTAGGATGGTATATTGATTTCAGAAAAAGAGGCCATCATCCTTTGCCTATTTGGATGCTGAAAATGTTTCGTTTTAAACGTGTAAAGTAATTTTGATTGGATGTTGGTTGTAATTAATCTGTAACTTCTTCCATCGTATGATATACGTTTTGAACATCATCATCTTCTTCAATTTTATCCAGAAGTTTTTCTACATCAGTTGCATCTTCGGCAGATAGTTGTTTGGTAACTTGCGGAATGCGTTCAAAACCAGAAGACAAGATTTCTATCTCACGTTTTTCAAGTTCAGCTTGGATAGCTCCAAAACTTTCAAAGGGGGCGTAAATTAAAATACCATCATCATCTGCAAAAACTTCTTCTGCTCCAAAATCTATGAATTCCAGTTCTATTTCTTCAGCATCTAAACCTTCACTCGGAATCCTAAAATTGCAGGTATGGTCGAACATAAAAACTACTGAGCCCGAAGTACCAAGACTGCCATTATACTTATTAAAATAGCTACGTACATTGGCTACTGTTCTTGTGTTATTATCGGTTGCAGTTTCAACAAGTATGGCAATACCATGAGGTGCATAACCTTCAAACAAGACTTCTTTATAATCGCCAAGACTTTTATCGCTGGCACGTTTTATGGCACGTTCTACATTGTCTTTAGGCATATTTACCGCCTTTGCATTTTGAATAACTGCGCGTAAACGTGAATTGCTGTTTGGGTCTGGACCACCTTCTTTTACTGCCATTACAATGTCTTTGCCAATACGTGTAAAAGCCTTGCTCATTGCTGACCAACGTTTCATTTTACGTGCTTTACGAAATTCAAATGCTCTTCCCATTTTTTAAGTTAAAATTCAAAAGTGCCTAAAGATAAAAGTTGTTTGTTTTTAAAGTTGAGAATTGTATCACAAAATTAAAAAAAGCATGGAGAAATGAAACCCTGAAACGTATAAAAGGTTTTAATTAAAAATTAGAAAAACTGCAAACTACAAACTACAAACTACAAACTGCCACTGCTTAGTGATGACTTTTTTCTATTCTTCAACCTCAACAATGCTTTCAATAGCTTCGGCGAGTTTAAAATCTTTTTCGGTTACACCATTGGCATCATGAGTTGACAACGAAATGTTTAAGGTATTGTAAACGTTTGTCCAATCCGGATGATGATTTAATGCTTCACATTCAAAGGCAATTCGGCTCATAGCACTAAAGCAATCTTTAAAATTATCGAATTCAAATTCGGTATGAATAGCATTGTCATAATATTCCCAATCCGGAAATCGTAAAAGGCGTTTTTCTATATCTTCTTCTGAAAGTTTTTTCATAATCTTGGTTTTTTAAGTTTAGATATCTAATTATTTTTGTTCGTTTAAAAATTTTGAAACTTCACTTTCGACAATAAAATCAACTAATTCAAGAGTTTTTATTTTAGAAAACTTGTTTTTCATAAATTTAACTTTTTATTTTTGATTATTGCAATTTTACTTTTTTATAATTTGTATTCAACTGTTTAATAATTATCTAAAAACAAGTCTTTTATCTTTTTTCTTTCAGCAAAGCGGTCTTATATCTATACCTGACAACAATGGTCTTTAATATACAATTATAGTTCTAAATCTGATAAAATTTCTAAACTATAAAGCTGTAAATGTTTTGGTAATGGATTAGTTTTTGGCAATACTGCCAAGTATCGGTCTTCGTTAGTTGTATAAACGTGTTTAAAAATAGGTTGGTAATCTCCAAGTTTATTTATAATTTCTATTATAAAATCGTCATGATGCACCAAATCTTTGCTTCCCAAATGAAAAACCCCTGATTTATTTCTATTTATAATGTAATGAATTTGTTGTGAGAGTCTTTTATCTGTTGTAACATTCATTACTAATTTCGGAAACACTTCAATAGATTTGTTTTCTTTTAGTTGCTTTTTTATTTCTTCAATTCTTGGTGACGTTACACCAAATACCATTGGTAATCTTAGAATTGCATATTTGCGTTTTGGTAACCGCAACAGCATATTTTCAATCTTAATTTTTAAACGACCGAAAATACTTTCGCTTAGAGTTTTATCGTTTTCATAACTTGGATACTTGCTGTAGGCATCAAAAACATTAGCAGACGATATAAAAATAAGTTTACATTTATGATGAGCTAAATATTCTATAATGCGAAGATGTGCAGTTATTTGTGCCGAAAAATCGCCACGTAGTGAAGAAATAATAATCGTTGGTTTAACGGCTTCGAGAATATCTAAAATATCATCTTCTTCTATGTTATACTGAAAAAAATGATGGTTGCCATTGAATGAAATATCGTTGGTAAAATACGTACCAAAGGTGTTAAAATAGGAGCATAGCTCTTTATAAATGGCATTGCCAATAAATCCGCTTGCTCCTAAAATTAAAATTTTATGTTTACTGATAATCTTCTTCATTACATCATTTCAAAATAAAGTAAAATTTTTGTTATCCCTTATAAAATGGAAGTTTAATTATAGTTGCAGAAATCGCATTTTTACGAATCTGAATATTAATTTTGCCATCTAAACTTGCAAAAGCAAAAGTCACATAACCTAAACCAATACCTTTTCTAAGCGAAGGCGACATCGTGCCTGAAGTAACCACGCCAATTTTATTTCCGCTATTGTCAATTATATCGTAACCATGACGTGGAATGCCACGTTCGTTCAATTCAAAAGCAACCAATTTGCGTTTAGTTCCGTTTTCTTTTTCTGCTTTAAGAGCTTTGCAGTTTGTAAATTCTTTAGTGAATTTTGTAATCCATCCCAAACCTGCTTCAATAGGTGAAGTGGTTTCGTCAATATCATTTCCATATAAGCAATACCCCATTTCTAAACGCAAGGTATCACGAGCAGCCAAACCAACGGGTTTAATTCCATAAGAAGCACCTGCTTCAAACACTTTATCCCAAACTTGCTGTACTTCGTTATTCTTGCAATAGATTTCAAATCCACCGCTTCCTGTGTAACCAGTTGCCGAGATAATGACGTTTTCTATTCCTGCGAAATCGCCAACTATAAAATTATAGAATTTTATTTCAGAAAGGTCATGACTGCTTAATGGCTGCATAGCTTTAATGGCTTTTGGACCTTGAATTGCCAGCAAGGAGTAACCTTCCGAAACATTTCTCATAGTTGCACCAACATCGTTTTTAGATTGAATCCAATTCCAATCCTTTTCAATATTATTTGCATTAACAACTAAAAGGTAGGTTTCTTCTTTTATTTTATACACAATAAGGTCGTCCACAATACCACCATCATCATTTGGAAAATAACTGTATTGCGCTTTTCCAACTGTTAATTTTGAAGAGTCATTACTGCAAACTTTTTGTATTAAAGCCAAAGCATTTTTGCCTTCAATTAAAAATTCGCCCATGTGCGAAACGTCAAACACACCAACTGTATTTCTAACGGTTTGGTGCTCAATATTTACGCCTTCGTATTGCACAGGCATATTGTAACCGGCAAAAGGCACCATTTTTGCACCAAGATTTACGTGCGTAGAGTGTAAGGCTATATTTTTCATGCATATTTTCCGCGTAGGCGGAAATCTTATTTAAATAAACATTATTTTTAAAACAGCTTGGTAAAGATACTTTCGCTGTTTGAAACACAAAAGTATTGAAAATTATGAATAGTCTTGAATATAAAATCGATTAAAGATATCATTGTTGTTCGAGTAAAAAATTAAATAAGTCGCTAATGCAGTGTGTTTGTTTTAGTTTAAGGATTTCAGAAAATTGACACCTTGCTTTTAGTCATAAGCAAAAAAAAACGAGTTATTGAGTTTGTGATTTTTAACTAATTTGTTGTCAATTAGTTACAATGCAGTCTTGATTCTTTGTTCTTGCAGCGAAGCAGTCTTACGTCTTTAGTCTGACACTAATGTGAAGATATGTTAATTTTGAATTTCCTTGAAGGTTGTATTCATTATAATTTGTAATTTTAAGTTTCTATAAAAACCTTTGTATATGAAGATTTTTTCAACACTTTTTTTACTTTTTAGCGTTACTATTCTGCTAACAGCACAAGAAAGCCTTCCACAAGATTACTTGTCTTCCGAATTTCATAAAAGTAGGAGAGAAGTGCTGCGAGACAAAATGTCTACAAATACTGTAGCTGTATTTTTCGCAAATCCCGTTAGAAATCGTGCCAACGATGTGGAATATGTGTATCACCAAGACCCAAATTTTTATTATTTAACGGGTTATAAAGAACCTCATGCTGTTTTGGTTATTTTTTCTGAAATGCAGACTAATTCTGAAGACAAAACTTATAATGAAATATTATATGTACAAGAACGAAATGCACTTTGGGAAATGTGGACAGGACGTCGTTTAGGAACTGAAGGTGCCAAAAATGAATTGGGTTTTGAAATGGCTTTTAATGGGAAAGAATTTTTAAATTCTGAAATAGATTTCACTAAATATGATGAAGTTTTATTCAATGAGTTTAAAGACGATTATAGAGACGATAAGCGTAATAAAGCAGATATGTATGATTTGGTTGCATCTTTTAAAACTCAAATTGGTTATTATTTAGAAGAAACTAAAGCTGAAACAAATGATTTGTTAAGAGTTGAAATGAATAAGGAAACAAGTATTGCGATTCAAAAAGCTACTACCAACACTAGTTCGTTAAGAACGTTTATGGCTGGATTACGAGAAACCAAAACACCAGAAGAAATGGTTTTATTAACTAAAGCTATTCGTATTTCTGCTCAAGGGCAAATTGAAGTCATGAAAGCCATGCATTCTGGAATGTCTGAAACCGAATTACAAGGTATCCATGAATTCGTTTATAAAAAATACGGTAGCGAATACGAAGGTTACCCATCTATAGTTGGCGCTGGTAATAATGGTTGTGTGTTACATTATGTTGAAAACAATAAGATGAAAATTGAGGGTGAATTGGTGTTAATGGATTTAGGCGCAGAGTATCATGGTTATACAGCAGATGTTACCAGAACCATTCCTGCAAGTGGAAAATTTAGCCCTGAACAAAAAGCTATTTACGATATTGTTTATGAGGCACAAGAAGCAGGAATTGCAGCAGCTATAATTGGCAATAATGGAAGTTCAACACACAATGCTGCCAAAAAGGTGATAAATGAAGGATTATTAAAATTAAGAATTATAGATTCCATTAATCAAAGACATAGTTATTTTCCTCATGGCACCTCTCATCATATTGGTTTAGATGTGCATGATCTAAATTTACGTGGAAATTATGGTCCCAATATGGTTATTACTGTAGAACCAGGAATTTATATTCCTGACGGAAGTGATTGTGATAAAAAATGGTGGGGAATTGCTGTACGTATTGAAGACGATATTTTAATTACCAAAGACGGGCCAGTAAATTTATCGGCTGAAGCACCTCGTAAATCTGAAGACATTGAAGCCTTAATGAAACAGTCTAGTATTTTTGGTTCTTATAAATTACCTAAGTTGGATTAGTTTTTTTGGCGTTTTTTGGAGTTACGCTTATCGTTTTGAATAAGGGGCGTTTTAATGCCTTTTATTTATTGTTGTTGACAGTTTGATAAATCGCTTTACTATTAAATAACAAAATGATTATCTAGGAATAAAACCAATTTCATTATGAGCATAATCAAATACTATTATTTGTGATTGAATTACTTTTCCTCCAAGAAATCCACTAGTAAATAAATCAGCCTCACCATCATCTCCTCGTAAAAAAATTGAAGTGATATTATTGGTTCTATGTCCACCTACTTGAATCCACTCAAGCATTCCAATTTCAACGTCTGCTTCCCCTCCAGCTCCTATCACTTTACCACTTTTAGTTTTACGATTGTTGAGTAAGTCTAATCGATCTACAGCCATAGAATGGAAAATGGGTCCTTTATTGCCAGCGCCACTATCAATAAGAAAATAACCTTTTTTATTCCCTTCAAAGGTCGCCATTACATAAGGCACATTCCAATGTAGAAACAATTTTTCGACATACTTCTTGTCCAGTTCATAATTGGCTGGATTATTAATAGTTATTGTACCATTGTGCATATCCATTTCTACAATGGACCGAAGTAAAATGTCCCAGCCAAGGACACCCATCACAGGTTCTCCTAAAATTTTGCTTGCCTTACTATTACGTATTTCATCCAATGTTTTTTCGGATTTAATAAAATTTAGTTTATCAATTGTAAGTGAACCTAAACTTATATTATCCACTGTAATTACCTCTTTTTCCATTAACCGCCCTCCAATACCTCCAATAATTTGCTTGCCAACGACAGGAAAATTGAAACCCTTAATAGCTTCTTCTTCTATCAATGAAATCCCGGCACCGGTATCAAATAAAAACCAGCCAACCTCATGCCCATTTATCCTTGGTTTAATAAAAAGGTTGCCTGAGGCTGTTTTTAGAACTTCAATTTTTGGTGGTATTTCGCTATTGTAGGAAACACCTACCGCCCGATAATCCGGTTTTTCAAACCAATTATCTGATTTTATATTTTTTTCAACAGATTTGAAAGAGTAAGAACTTAATGGGAATGCTATATCAAATTTTATTTCTTGAGGAATTTCAATGGAACCATTCCGTAAATTTCCAATAAAGCTTATGGTTTCTTTATAATACGAATTAACTGCTGTCAACTCTTTTAACGTCCCCTCGTGGTACTTAGACATCATTTTCAATAATCCATTGTCTAGTTGCAAAGTGTCATTATAAATGTTCATCATTTTAATCTCTCTCCAATTTTTAATTAATGATAAATGAGCAAATAACATTAATTCTTTTTCAGAAAAATCTATATCAAATGGTCCCACGCCATTATCGATTCTCCATAAACTTTCTCCATCAAATCCAGTAATTTGATTAACCCAACCGCCTATTTTAGCTATAAACATACCTTTTTTATCAATAAACAACTCCAAGGGTAATTCTGCTCCAGAGTATATTGCGGTTCCTTTAATCAGCAGTATTTCAGATTTTTTGAGAGTAATTGATTTATTATTGTTTTGTTCACACCCAAATAGTAATATCATGCATAAACAAGCAAAATACAGTTTTAACATAGTTAATATATTGTTTAAAGTTTAAAGTAAAATTGTCTACAATGTTATAATATTATTCGATTTAATGGTTTATATCGTTCGATAGGCGAAATTACATTTTTAAAGTTTTAAAATCAAGCGAAACTCAAAGCACCAAAAGTGAGTAGATAAATAATTATTTTAATAGGTATGTTTTCAATCCTTTATAATTATTAATTTTAATCGAAACTTTCTTTTCATCAATCACAGATTTTATTTGCTTAGGTAATTTCATTTTTACATCAATTACATTCTCTACAATATCTAAAAATTTTGTTGGATGTGCCGTTTCTAAAAACACGCAATGCGTATCGGGATTCTCTTTTAAGTATGCTTTAGCACCAAGATAACCAACTGCGCCATGAGGGTCTGCAACGTAATTGTAATTGGTGTAAATTTCTTGTATAGCAGTTTTAGTTTCAGCATCTGTAAAACTGTAAGATGATAAGTTCGCTTTTAGTGTTTCAAAATTGTTTTTATATATTTCTTGCATACGCACAAAATTACTTGGGTTACCAACATCCATAGCATTGCTAATAGTTTGTACAGATGGTTTTGGTCGATAAAATTGAGATTGTAAATATTTAGTAACCACATTATTTTCGTTATTTGAGGCGATAAAATGCTGAATTGGTAATCCCAATTGCTGCGCCATCATACCTGCACAAATATTTCCAAAATTACCGCTTGGGATAGAAAATACAATATTTTTATGTTTGTTGTGTAATTGTTTGTAGGCAAAAAAGAAGTAAAATAGTTGTGGTAACCAACGTGCTACGTTTATAGAGTTTGCAGAAGTAAGTTGCATTTTACGTGTTAGTTCTTCATCTAAAAAAGCACGTTTTACCATATCCTGACAATCGTCAAAAGTGCCATTTACTTCTAAAGCTGTGATGTTTTTTCTAAGTGTTGTGAGTTGTTTTTCTTGAATATCACTTACTTTTCCACTCGGATACAAAATTACAACGTTAACATTTTTAACTCCGAGAAACCCATTAGCTACCGCGCTTCCAGTATCACCAGATGTTGCTACAAGAACTGTAACTTCCTCTTTATTGTTTTTATTGAAATACTCTAAACAACGTGCCATAAATCGTGCACCAACATCTTTAAATGCCATTGTTGGACCATGAAATAATTCTAAAGTAGATATGTGATCGTTTAGTTTCACAACAGGAAAATCAAACGATAAAGTGTCTTCGATAATTGTTTTTAAAACGTCTTCAGGAATATCTGGCTCTACAAATTGTTTAATGGTTTCGAATGCAATTTCTGAATAAGATAAGTCATTAATATTCTCAAAAAACGTTTTGGGTAAAGCACTAATATTTTTAGGAAAATACAGTCCTTTATCTGGTGCTAACCCTTTTATAACACAATCTTTAAAGGATGTATTTGGTGCTTTTTTATTTAAACTGTAGTATTGCATATATCCTGACGGAAGACTGATGACAAGTGACCGAAAATTTTTAGTTTATATTGTTACGAAATGCTATCATCATATTCATTAAGTGAAAAGTTTTTTTTAAAACGAATCAAAAATTTCTTCTGAAATATAATTTCTCCTTTTTGCTTTAAATAAACAAGTAACCACTTCTGCTAAAGAGCTAATAGAATAGCCTACAAATTTTATTTGTTCTGGATTTGATTGACCAATTGACCCTTCAGATATATTTAATGCAATAGAATCTGACGCACGTCTTATTTGTGATGATAGATTGAACATTTCCTTTTTTGGAAAACTATCAGAAATTTCATCAATATCTTCACCTAAATCCATTGCCTTTTGCCATATTTTGAGTTTTTCAAATTTAAATTTGTACATAAATATTGGTTTAATGTTTAGTTTTTTTACAAATTGAAGTCATCAGTCATCGGTCATCAGTTATCAGTCATCAGTCATCAGTCATCGGTCATCAGTCATCTATTCAAAATCCGTATTCCTTCAACATTAATCTTCGACACATAGGTTTCAAATCCAATATTAGTTTCTGAATATACATTTATCATTGCTGAAGCTACTTTTTTGGCAGTTTCAATTCCTTTGCTCAACGCAAAAACTGAAGGTCCAGAACCTGAAATGCCACAACCTAATGCTCCGGAATTTATAGATTGATTTTTCACCTCATTATAAAACGGAATGAGTTTACTTCTGTATGGTTCTACAATTACATCTTGAAGTGACCTGCTTATAAGCTCATAATTACTTGTATGCAAGGCATGAATTAAACTGCCAACATTTGCCCATTGTTTAATGGCATCTTGCATGGGAATTTCTTTAGGTAACATTGCTCTCGATTCGGATGTTTTGATTTCAATTTGTGGATGAATTATAGTTGCATACAAATCGTTGGGTGTAGGTATTTCTAATATTTCTAAAGGCTGAAGGCTTTTAACTAATGTAAATCCGCCAAAAATTCCTGGAGCTACATTGTCGGCATGTTCACTTTGACTTGCCAATTTTTCGCCTTGCATGGCAAAGTAGGTAAGTTGCGTTTTATTAAACGGTTTTCCTAATAATTCATTTATAGCAAAAACACTTCCAGAAGCACTTGCCGAACTGCTTCCAATGCCACTTCCTGGTTTAATATGCTTGTAAATTTCTATTTCAAAACCACAGTCTGGATTAGCCTCTTTAAGTAGTGCTAAAGCGGAAACTCCTGCTACATTTTTATCGGCTTCAAAAGGAAGGTCATAACCTTCAATTTTTGAAATATAAATTCCTTTTTTATCGACTTTTCTTACAATTATTTCGTCTCCAATGCCATCTAAACAAAAGCCCAAAACATCGAATCCGCAGGATACATTTGCTACTGTTGCTGGTGAGAATATTTTAATTTCTTTCATCATAAGCCCTTTTGTCCTTCGGACATTTTCCCTAAAGGAAAATTATTAAGTGATTTTTTCTTTTTTTACTTCTTACTGAATACTGTAAACTGCATACTTATTTAATTATTTCCAATTCTAATTATATCTGCGAACAAACCGGAGGCCGTAACATCTGCTCCAGCGCCAGCGCCTTTAATAATCATAGGTTGTTCCGGATAACGTTCAGTATAAAACATTACGATATTGTCTTTTCCTTCTAAATTATAGAATGGATGTCCTTCAGGAATTTCCTGTAAACCAACTTTTGCTTTGCCCTTATTAAATTCTGCTACATATTTCAACTGACAGTTCTTTGTTTTAGCCGAAGCAAGCAGTTTCTGAAAATGTGCTTCGTCTTTAATTAAAGTTGCATAAAAATCCACAACCGAATTGCTTTCCAAATTTGATTTGGTTAAAAATGAAATATTTTCGATGTCTTTTAAATTCATTTCAGTACCACTTTCACGTGCAAGAATTAATATTTTTCGTGCAACATCAACACCACTTAAATCTATTCTTGGATCAGGTTCAGTATAACCTTCTTCTTGCGCTTGCTTAACAATGTCGTGAAAGTGTTTTGTATCATCAAAATTATTAAAAACAAAATTTAAACTTCCAGATAAGACAGCTTTAATTGAGGTAATCTTATCTCCAGAAGCTATCAAATTATTTAGCGTATCGATTACAGGCAATCCTGCGCCAACATTGGTTTCGAATAAAAAAGGAGAGTTGTATTTAAGCGATAGATTTTTAAGACGTTTATAATCTTTAAAATCATTTGAGCATGCAATTTTATTACAAGCTACTACTGCAATACTTTGTTTAAGATATTCGGGATACAGATTCGCTACATCTGAATTTGATGTGACATCTACAAAAATACTATTACGCAAGTTGAGTTGTTTTACAGAATTAAGAAAACTTTGTAACGATGCTTTTTCTCCTTGCTGCAATTGTTTTTTCCATGAGTCCAATGTTATACCTTCTTCGTTAAAAACCATTGTTCTTGAATTGGATATTCCTACGACTCTTAAATTAATTTTGAGTTTATCTTTTAGGTATTGTTCTTGCTGTTTTATTTGTTCTACTAATTTTTCGCCTACGTTTCCGACTCCTGTAATAAATACATTGAGTCGTTTTATGTTGCCTTCAAAAAATACTTCGTGCAAAGAGTTTAATGCTTTTTTAACGTCCTTCTCGGAAATAACTGCTGAAATATTTTTTTCGGAAGCACCTTGTGCAATAGCTCTTACATTAATATTGTTTTTACCTAAAGTGCTAAACATTTTGCCACTAATGCCTTGATGATTTTTCATATTATCACCAATAAGAGCAATAATTGTCAAGTCTTTTTCTACAATAATTGGATCTATTTTATGAAGTGAAATTTCGTTTTCGAAAGTAATATCAATTGTGGTCTTAGCTATAACTGCATCTTTAACATCAATTCCGAAGCAAATAGAATGCTCAGAAGAAGCTTGGGTTATAAGAATAACATTAATTTTTTCATGAGCTAAAGTTTCGAATAAACGTTTAGAAAACCCTGGAATACCGACCATTCCATTACCTTGTAGTGTAAAAAGAGCAATATTGTTTATATTACTAATTCCTTTTACTGGAGTATTACCATTTATAGAAGTTTTACCGTTTGTAATTCGGCTAGAAATAAGTGTCCCGCTTGCATTTGGCTCTAGAGTATTTTTTATTAAAATAGGAATGTTTAAATCCAAGACAGGCTGCAATGTTGGTGGATATATCACTTTAGCACCAAAATGTGATAACTCCATAGCTTCTTGATACGATATGGATTTAATAGGAAATGCCTGCTTAACTATTTTTGGATTTGCAGTGTACATACCACTTACGTCTGTCCATATTTCAAGATGTTCTACTTTTAAAGCCGAAGCAATAACTGCAGCTGTAAAGTCCGATCCACCACGACCAAGTGTTGTTATTTCTCCACTTTTAGATTTTGAAATAAATCCAGGAAGTATTGTAATTTTAGAATGATTAGTTTTAAAATAATCTTGAATTTTAGTATTTGTAATAGTATAATATATTTCAGCTTTAGTGAAATTGGAATTGGTTATAATAAGCTCTTGTGCGTTTTTTAATTCTAAATTAATAGATCTGCTTTTTAAAGTTTCAGAAATAATATACGAAGATAATAACTCTCCAAAACTTAATAATTTATCTGTAGTTTTAGGCGAAATTTCATTTATTAAATAGATGCCATCAAGCAAGTTTTTTAGTTCTTTCAACCTTTCTTCAACTTGAATTATGACACTTTTGTCCCGATAGTTATCGGGATGACTTGGGATTAATTCAGAAATAATATCTGTATGAATTTGTTTTATTTCATTAAAAGCATCTGTATAATTTTCATTTTTATTTTTTGCCAATTCACCAACTGCAATGAGTTTGTCAGTAATACCACCAACGGCAGAAACCACACAAATAACAGTGTCTTTTTCAGCATAATTTTTTAAAATGCTAATAACTTTATTGATGTTTTTTGCTGATCCTACTGAAGTTCCTCCAAATTTTAAAACTTTCATTTTATACGGTATACATTGAACATGTTTAAAACCAAATGTATTACTTTTACTCTGATAAAAAAATTAAAGATATTTTTTTGCACATAATTTTTAAATGAATGCTTTTTATAGACAATTCTAATATTCGTGAAAAAATAATATCAAATTGACAATTGGATTTTAAAAGATGAAAATACTTTCAAAAGAACAAATCTATCAAGGAGATAAAATAACTATTGAAAAGCAAAATATTTCGTCTGCTGATTTAATGGAGCGAGCTGGAATCCAAATTTTTAATTGGTTACACAAGCGTATGCAAGGAGCACAAGTGCCAATTCGTGTGTTCTGTGGGATTGGAAATAATGGAGGAGATGGTTTGGTTTTAGCACGACATTTAATAACTCATGGTTATAATGTATTGACTTATGTCGTGAATTGCAGCGATAAACGGTCTAAAGATTTTCTAATTAATTACGATAAGATTAAAAATGTTACACACGATTGGCCACTATTATTAAGTTGTAAAGAAGAATTTCCGACGATTGATAAAGACGATATTATAGTTGATGCTGTTTTTGGTATTGGATTAAACCGACCAGCCGACGATTGGGTTAAAGCACTGTTTCAGCATTTTAATACGTCGAAAGCATTTACGGTATCTATCGATATGCCTTCAGGATTATATACTGATAAAATTCCTGAAGATGAAAATGCAGTAGTTTGGTCGGATTATACATTGAGCTTTGTATCTCCAAAATTAGTTTTCTTTTTACCTGAAACAGCAAAATTTGTGACTCAATGGAGCGTCTTAGATATTAG
This sequence comes from Flavobacteriaceae bacterium PRS1, assembly GCA_003709165.1. Classification (GTDB taxonomy): domain Bacteria; phylum Bacteroidota; class Bacteroidia; order Flavobacteriales; family Flavobacteriaceae; genus PRS1. The sequence goes on along the minus strand of RDRZ01000001.1, from coordinate 88,516 downwards.
TATTGACGAAGAATATTTATCTGAAATTGAAACAGAAGTAGAGTTCATTGAGAAATATGAAGTGCTTTCAATTTATAAACCTCGAGATAAGTTTTCGCATAAAGGACATTTTGGTCATAGCTTGATTATTGGAGGCAGTTATGGCAAAATTGGAGCAGTTACTCTAACAAGCAGAGCTGCATTAAGTACAGGAGCAGGATTAATTACAGCTTATATTCCAAAATGTGGTTATACTATTTTACAAGCTTCGTTTCCAGAAGCAATGGTTATTACAGATAAAAATGAAGATTATATTTCAAAAATAGATTTTAATATTAAGCCAACTGTTATTGGTATTGGAGTAGGGCTTGGCACACATACTAAAACCATTGATGCTTTTGAAGTGTTTTTGAAACAAAATAAAATGCCATTAGTTATTGATGCAGACGGATTAAATATTCTTTCCAAAAAGAAATCACTTTTAAAACACTTGCCAAAGAATACTGTACTAACTCCACATCCTAAAGAATTGGAACGCTTAATTGGAAAATGGAAAGATGATTTTGATAAACTTAATAAAGTAAAAACATTTTCTAAAAAGCACAAAGTTATAGTAGTTATTAAAGGAGCAAATACTATCACTGTTTTTAAAGATAAATTATATATCAATTCAACAGGAAATCCAGGAATGGCAACTGCTGGAAGTGGTGATGTTTTAACAGGAATTATTACAGGATTGATATCTCAAAAATATACATCCCTTGAAGCCACTATTTTCGGAGTGTATTTACATGGTAAAGCTGCCGATATTGCTGTTGAAGATATTGGTAATGAATCGTTAATTTCAAGCCATATTATAGAATATTTAGGCGAAGCGTATTTAGATTTGTTTGAACAAGATGAAGAACTACCAAAAGAAGAAAACATTAACACTCCCAAATGATGAGATTTTTAAGTATTTTTTAATTATGATTATTTAATTCCTAACTCTTCAAAAAGATCGACTAGTTTAGGGTCAGAAGGTCTTGGTGCATCAGCTGTTACAATATTTCCTTCTGGATCTATCAAGATAAATCTTGGAATACCTTCAATAGCATAATCTTGTACAAATTTAGATTTCCAATCACTATCAGCAAATAACTGAATACCACCTAAAGCTTTATCATTTACCATATTAACCCAAGCTTCATAATCTTTCGCTCTATCTATAGATGTACTAACAAACTCAATATTTTTACCATGATAACTAGCCTCAACTTCTTTTAAAAAAGGGATTTCTCTTTTACAAGGTCCACACCAGGTTGCCCAAACATCTACATATACATATTTACCTTTTAAATCTTCAAGAGATGTTTCTCCACCTTTATGATTTTCATAATTAGTAAAGATTGGTGAAGCCATGCCTTTGGCTAAAAGTTTTACTTTTTTGTATTTAGTTGTAAGTTTGGTTTTAAACTCTTCATCTGTAGATAATGCCATGATTCCATTGTATAGTTCTTCATTCTTTTCGTTAGTAGGTCTAATATTATAATTAAGCATTTTTACTAAGTCTTCTTTTAAAGCAGAAGCATCAATACTTTTTAGTTCTTCAAAAATAACAGAGGCATCGTCGCTATCTTTAATAGCAGCAGAATAATGATTCTGCACTAGACTTTTATAAGATGCGAAGCTTTTGTAGTTTGCATCGTTTCCATAATCAAATCCTTTAAATGGTTTGGTGAAGTCTTCAGACACTTCAACATTTTCTTTTTTAGCAAAATATTCGTGATAGTTTTTATATTGCTGTAAATTCAATAAATAATCAAAGCTGTTGCTTTCTTTTTCTAATGCAATAAAATCCGTATCTAAAATTTCAGCATTACTTAAAAACTCATTATTAGACCTTGATAATACTTTAATGGCTTCTAAAAATTCAGGCTGTTCCATAGCATATAGAACAGGCACATCAGCAGAATTCTCTTCATTGTATAGATATTTGAAAGCTAAATAGTTATTGTTTTCTGAACCTTCACCATTATAAGTAATTGTTTCATCAAATTCTTTTGTATCCAAAGTTAAATTTAGATTATAACCTGAAGTCAAATAAAATGTAGAGCTTTCTCTACCATGAGAAAAGGAGTAGTAGCCAGGTGTTATTTTCAAGGTGTCAGCAAAAACACCTTCTTTATTTACAGTAATCTTTTGATTAAAATCAGTTCCACTTACAGTTATTTCTTCTCCAACAGGATTTGTTATTGTTCCAGAGAATAATGCATAATCAATTTTAGGTTCATTTTTGCAGGAAACTATTATAATTGAAACTGTAAAGAGCAATATTAATTTTTTCATTTTAGAGATGTTTTAGTTTTTGAAAAATCAAAAATAAAATATTAGGGATTAAATGCATTATAATTAACATTTATTTGGATATAATTTTTTGAATGCTGAATTTTGAGACCACAATTTTAACAGTAATGGAATCATATCATTATATATCGACACTACCACTTGATTTAAACGCTATCAGCGATTTAATATTAACCAACAGGAATCTAAAATTATCGGAAGATGCAATTAATAGAATTGAAAATTGCAGAAGCTATCTCGATAAAAAAATGAAAAGCCATAAAGAGCCTATTTATGGTATCAATACCGGGTTTGGCTCTTTGTATAATGTTAAAATTTCATCTAAAAATCTTACTAAACTGCAAGAAAATTTAATGATGTCTCACGCTTGTGGAACAGGAGAATTAGTTCCTCAAGAGATTGTAAAACTCATGTTATTATTAAAAATTCAATCATTGAGTTATGGTTATAGTGGTGTGCAATTACAAACGGTTAATCGTCTTGTTGATTTTTATAATAACGACATTCTCCCAATTGTTTATACACAAGGTTCGCTTGGAGCTTCTGGTGATTTAGCTCCTTTGGCTCATTTGGCTTTACCACTTATAGGTAAAGGAAAAGTTTGGTATGAAGGAGAAATTGTTTCAGCAAGTAACATACTTGAAAAATTTAAGTGGAAACCCATTACACTTAAATCTAAAGAAGGTCTGGCACTCTTGAATGGTACACAATTTATGAGTGCTTACGGAATTCATTTGTTATTAAAATCGTATAGACTGTCCTATTTTGCCGATTTAATAGGAGCAATGTCTCTCGATGCTTACGATGGTAGGATTGAACCTTTTGATGAACTCGTGCACTTGGTGCGACCACATAATGGGCAGATTAAAACAGCCGAGAGAATCAGAGAATTTTTAAAAGGGAGCGAGCTTATTTCACAAGAGAAAAAACATGTTCAAGATCCTTACTCATTCAGATGTATTCCACAAGTACATGGAGCAACTAAAGACACCTTGACATTTATTGAAAAAACATTTGTAACCGAAATTAATTCAGTTACAGATAATCCAAACATATTTGTTGAAGAAGATAAAATCATTTCAGGAGGTAATTTTCACGGACAACCTTTAGCATTTGCATTAGATTATTTAAAAATTGCAATGGCAGAGCTTGGCAATATTTCAGAGCGAAGAACCTACCAATTAGTATCTGGCTTTCGTGAACTTCCTGATTTTCTTGTTGATGATCCAGGCTTAAACTCTGGTTTAATGATTCCACAATATACAGCAGCAAGTATAGTGAGTGCTAATAAACAGTTGGCGACTCCCGCAAGTGTAGATTCAATAGTCTCTTCCAATGGTCAGGAAGATCATGTAAGTATGGGAGCTAACGCTGCTACTCAAGCCTATACACTTGTAAATAATGTAGAACGTATTTTAGCAATCGAATTGTTCAATGGCTCACAAGCACTACAATTTAGAGCTCCTTTAAAATCTTCAGAGTTTATTGAGTCTTTTTTAAGCATTTTTAGAAAAGAAGTTTCTTTTGTAAATAAAGATAGAGTTTTACACGATGATATAGATAGTTCAATAGAATTTATAAAAACACTTCAAATTGATTCTTGCGAATTATACCAATAAATATGCAGTTCATCGAAATGTTAAGAATTTTTTTTGTGATTTTTAATAAAAAGATTTAACTTTGAGATAATATAATTAAAAGTAATTCTCTTTTACTTGTTTTAATAGTATTTTTATATTGATAGCATTCGATTAATAGCAAATTAAATGCCTCTTTCTACATTTTCTTTAACATACTTGTGTTAAATCATTTTTGTGTTTAACAAAATTGGTTATAGACCCTCATCTACGGTGCCTATTTTATTGTTATGTAAACAATTTATTAATTAAAATGAATACTATGTTTATGTACAATTTTACTCAACTAGGGAAAACTGTAAAACCCTCAACATCTTCTTGGACTAAAAATAATTTTAGTTCTAAATTTTTAAAAAGTATAACAAGCTTTGGTGTTGTTATGCTTTTTTTGTTTGGTGGAAACTTTGTGTATTCACAAACAGTAACACTGGAAACAACTGTTATTGTCAATTTTGGTATTGATGCCGATGTAGAAGCCGATGTTTTAACATTTTGGCCTGCACCAATGTTAAACCCTCAAGATGGAACCGATGATTGGTTTGATTTTAACGATGGTCAATCAGGTCGAGGAGTAATTGCGATACCAACTGGGCTAAAAGCCACCGATCTTTATAGTGGTGGTAATGTTGCTGTTAGACTAGGCATGTCTGAAGTTGGTCCTTATGTTGATCCAGACTTAAGAACTTGGTTGGATGCGTTATATGCAAGATATCAATCTTAATATAACATTTTATGGTAACGAAGGAGGCCATACCGCATTTGTTTTTGCAGCTGATGGACTCCCTACTCAATTAGGTGATGTAATTATGTCTGTGAATTATACTAATGGAGGTGTTGTAGCAGATATCAGGATATTTGTTTGGATGGATTTGGAAGATATAGATGCAGCTGAACTTGATGATTTGAATGGACTACCTAACATACCATTTAATTTTGGAGATGGTAATGGAGGTTTCCCACATTATGATGGTGGAGATGGCGCAGGAACTTATGGCTATGCATTAATACAACCTCTAGATACTGCAATTTGGGCACAGGTAAATGCAGGTGGTCCAGTAAATGGGACACCATGGCCAACAATAGATAGTGGAGGAGATATTGCAGATCCAGACGAATATGCAACATTTAGTCTTGCTGAAATTGCAATTAATGCTACTGCTTTTGGTTTCGATACCAGTGCATTACAAGGACCATGTTCTAATTCTTTTGGTAGTGTAATGGTTAAAACAAGATCTTCAGATTCCTTTACTGCAGAACTTAAAGATTTAGTAGGTCCATTTAATTTTGGAAATGTAGTAGATGTTCAGGTTGATGTAGCCGATGTAAGTATAGATTGTTATGAAGGAGCTGATGTAGATTTAGAGGCTACATCAAACTTTATTTTTGATACTTACGAATGGTATATAGGTGTGTTAAATGATGGAGGTGATCCAACAAACCCAGACGATTACACTTTTGATGAAGTTAACGCACCAGATTATGTAGGAAATCCTTATTCTGTTACAGCTTCTGGAGCCTATTTGGTTAATGCTACTTTAGGTGGTGGTTTTACTGCCAGCGATATAGCTATAGTTTCCTTAAATCCTGGAGCTGATATTATAATTGATTACTCAACTGATGTAAATGTAGATTGTGGTAATGATGGGACTGCTTTTACACAATGGATAGCAAATCTAAAAACTGCTGTAACGGCAGCTGCTATACAAAATCCAGTAATTGTTTATACCGATGAAAATGACCAAGTAATAGATTTAGACAATCTTGTAGCACCAAGTAATGTTTGTGATGGTGGAAGCCTTACAGTTAAAATAAGTGTAACGGACGATTGTAACTCAGTAGTAACTTGTGAACCTAACCCTAATGAAACTATTTATAGTTCTACCTTTACTTTAAATGCTGATGAAGAAGATCCAGAGTTAACAATTCCTGCAGATGCAGATGTAGAATGTGATTCAGTTCCAGAAGTAGGACAAGCCAGTGCGACAGATAATTGTGATTCAGATGTTACAGTTGTTTATGATGGTGAAGTCAGAACAGATGGAGCTTGCGCGGACAGTTATACATTGACAAGAACCTGAACAGCTACGGATAACTGTGATAACTCAACGACCTTGAGTCAAACGATTACGGTAACTGATACTATAGATCCAGAAATAATCAATTTCCCAAGTGTTGATGATTTATGTAATGATTTATTCCCTACTGAATTATGGGCTGATTGGACAGATAATTGCGCAGATGGCGGAACTATTTCTTCTGGGGTACCAGTAATTACAGATCTTGGATGTTATGAGGAAGCTGTATATACCTTCTATGTAGAAGATGATTGTGGAAATTCTGATACTGAAACAGTAACAGCAACTAGATACTACGACGACTGGGATAACTGTACAACAGCATTTGGTGTATTTACTACAGATGGTGAAGATGGAGCGACTGTTGATGGCAATAGTACATGTTTCAGAGATGATGATTTTAGACGTTGGGGATGGACTAATTATATTAATACAGAAGGTGAACATGTTTTAGATTTATACGCAGGTGCAGGACGTTGTGATTTATACAGAGGTACTCATGTAGGTACAGTAACAGTTAACTATTCAGGAACTACAGTAACCGTAACTTACAACATAACAAATGTTGTTAATGATGGAATAATGGATTACGCAATGAGTGAAGCTCATATATATATTGGTTGCGATAATAAGTATCCAAATATAGATGGCACTCCAACTGTTGCACCTGGTCAATATACTTATAACAGTGGAGCTTTAGACCATGTTTATAATTATAAAGTTGTATTTACAAATGTAACTGCACCATTCTGGATTATTACTCACGCTGTAGTTTGCGAAGAAGTATGTAGATGTGATGATGATAGAGGTAACGGAGGTTCTCACGAAGGTGGAGATGCTGCATGTACCGAAGATAAAGTAAGCACAGAAACAGCTCGTGTAGATTTTACAGCTTATCCAGTTCCATTTGATAAAGAAGTTACGATTAAGTATTCGTTTGATTATGATACAAATGTGAAAATTGAAGTATTCGATATTAAAGGAGCTTTAATAACATCTGACATTAATTATAACTATGTTAGAGGCACTCAAGATAAAACCAGAATCGATTTGTCGAGAGCAGCTAATCAGTTATTCTTTGTAAGATTGACAACTAGTAATGGAACAGTTGTTAAGAAAATTGTTTCCTCATCTTTAAAACGTTGATTAATTAGCATTATTAAAATGAAAAGCAGCCATTAAATTAATGGCTGCTTTTCTAATTTAGATAAAAAATTATTAGTGTTATTCTTTAATAAATTTAAAAGTAGAATTAAAGTCTTTAAAACTGATGATGTAAACACCTTTGTTTAAGCGTGATACATCTAATTCATTATTGCTTAAATTAACAGTACTGTTTATTACCATTTTTCCTAATATATCATAAACAGTTACTGTAAGGGTTTCATTAAAATTACCTTTAAAGAATAACTTATTAGTTGTTGGATTAGGATAAATAACTATGTTTCTTTTTTCAAATTCTGTGTTACTTAAAGCCGCCGAATATGTTAGATTTTCAAACCAATTTAGAGCATTTTGCCCTTGAGAAATACTGGCGATATCTAAGTCTCCATCACCATCAAAATCATTTATTGTAATCTGATTGATATTATCTTGAGAATTATCAATAAGTACTTCGGGATTAAATTCACCAGGGACAGATTGGTCATACCAAGTTATTGCATCCATACCAGTACTTGAGTAGCCAACTACAATATCGTTTGTCGTATCATCATCAAAATCGGCTACTATAGCAGTAGAGGGTTTGCTATATGTTGTGCTTAATGTGCTTTCACTAAAAGTACCATCAGCTTCTTTTTTATACCAAGAAGTGGACCGTTTTTGTCTACTTTTATAATATCTAATTGATTATCGTTATCTACGTCACCAAACGACACCTCGTTTATAAATGAACTACCTGAAGAAATGGATCCATTACTGTCTCTTAAAAAAGATACCGTTCCGTTTTGTGACAATTGGTTTTCATAAAGTTCTACATTTCGAGTAGTTATAAAACCTACAACAACATCTATATCGCCATCACCATTAAAATCTGCTAAATCAATGCTTCTAGGTCCTGACCCATCAGAGCCTATTAATTGTGCACCGCTAAAGTTTCCAGAGCCATCATTAGAAAACCATATTACTTGTCCTGAAGTTCCACTTGCTACTACTATATCTTTTGTATTATTACTATCTATTAACCCAACTTTAACCGAGCCAGCTTCACCAATTTCGGATGCAATTAATTGTTCTGATCCAAAATTACCATTACCATCATTTTCAAACCAAACAAGTTTAGCACCAAAATATGCTGTAGCAATAACATCAATATCTAAGTCATTGTCAAGATCAGCTAGTGTCAATCCAAGTACACCTTGTAAATTTGAAGTGATTAATGTTTGCAATGTAAACGTACCGTTGCCATTATTTTTATACCACTCTATAGTGTTGCCACCAGTAGTACCTATTATAATATCTATATTGGCATCATTATCTATATACCCAGAATCAATAACACTAGGCAGATTGCCTGTAGAAGAATTTATAATTTTCTTTGAGCTAAATAATTGTGCATGACAAATTAAATTTGATAATAACAAGCTCAATACTAAAGTGAGTATAAGTTTTTTCATAATCGAAATAGGTTAAGTTTCAAGGTAAACATATAAAATTTAATTCAATAAACAAGCATTACAACGAAAAAATATAGCATTATATCGATAAAACACTTGATTTTGTAAGAATTATGTAAGAAATATCTTTTTATTGTAAATAAAAATCCTACTATCATATTAGAAGCAAGAAAGTAGGATTGTATGGAAGAAATTAAAATTTATGTTTTAGTAGGTTTCTCCTGATGTTTAATCTTAATTGAAAGTTCACCGGTATCCTTTTCTAAATCTATTGTAATCACATCACCTTCTTGAACATGAGATTTAATAATCTCTTCAGCTAATACATCTTCAACATACTTTTGAATAGCTCTTTTTAAAGGTCTGGCACCGTATTGTTTGTCAAATCCTTTTTCGGCAATAAATGCTTTTGCCTTTTTACTTAATTTTAAGGTATAACCCAATTCATTAATTCTATCTAAAAGTTTTTCTAATTCAATATCAATAATTTTATCGATATCTTCTTTCTCAAGAAGGTTAAACATGACAACATCATCGATTCTGTTCAAAAATTCTGGAGCAAAAGCTTTTTTTAATGCGTTTTCTATAACACTTTTTGCATTGGAACCTTCTTGAGATTTTTTTGCTGAAGTTCCAAAACCAACACCTGTGCCAAAATCTTTGAGCTGTCGCGTACCAATATTAGAGGTCATAATGATTATAGTATTGCTAAAGTCTATCTTTCTACCAAGACTATCTGTAATAAAACCATCGTCCAAAATTTGCAATAACATATTAAACACATCGGGATGCGCTTTTTCAATTTCGTCAAGAAGTACAACTGAATAAGGTTTGCGTCTTACTTTTTCGGTAAGCTGTCCGCCTTCTTCGTAACCAACATATCCAGGTGGTGCTCCAATTAAACGAGAAATAGCAAATTTTTCCATGTACTCACTCATATCTACTCTAATAAGAGCATCTTCGCTATCAAACAATTCACTGGCTAAAATTTTAGCCAACTGCGTTTTTCCAACTCCAGTTTGACCTAAAAATATAAACGAGCCAATAGGTTTGTCAGGGTCTTTGAGTCCGGCGCGATTACGCTGTATTGCCTTAACTACTTTATTTACAGCGAGGTCTTGTCCAATTACTTTACTTTTTATTAATTCAGGAAGTAACGCAAGTTTATTAATTTCGGTTTGTGCAATACGATTTACAGGAATTCCAGTCATCATAGACACGACGTCTGCAACATTGTCTTCTGTTACAATTTCGCGATGTTGTTTGGAGTCTTCTTCCCATTTTGCCTGTGCTTCGGCAAGAATTTTTTCTAATCGTTTTTCATTATCACGAAGTTTAGCTGCTTCTTCATATTTTTGCTTTTTAACAACCGAATTTTTAGTTTGTTTAACCAATTCCAATTCGTTTTCAATCTCAATAATTTGTTCCGGAACATCCATATTTGTTATATGAACTCGCGATCCGGCTTCATCTAAAGCATCAATGGCTTTATCTGGTAAAAAACGTTCTGTCATATAACGATTTGTCAGTTTCACACAAGCAATAATAGCTGCATCTGTGTACTCGACATTATGATGCTCTTCGTATTTGTCTTTTATATTATTTAAAATTTCTATGGTTTCGTCAACGCTGGTTGGTTCAATTATAATTTTTTGAAAACGACGTTCTAAAGCACCATCTTTTTCAATATATTGTCGGTATTCGTCAAGAGTTGTAGCTCCAATACATTGAATTTCACCACGAGCTAATGCAGGTTTTAGCATATTGGAAGCGTCTAAACTTCCTGTGGCACCACCAGCTCCAACTATGGTATGGATTTCGTCAATAAAAAGAATTATATCATCATTTTTTTCAAGCTCATTCATAACAGCCTTCATGCGTTCTTCAAACTGCCCTCGATATTTTGTTCCTGCTACAAGGCTAGCTAAATCTAGGGTTACCACACGCTTGTTAAAGAGTATTCTTGAAACTTTTCGTTCAATAATTCTAATTGCCAAGCCTTCAGCAATAGCAGATTTACCAACACCAGGCTCACCAATTAAAAGTGGGTTATTTTTCTTTCTTCGGCTTAAAATTTGTGAAACACGTTGTATTTCTTTTTCACGCCCAATCACAGGATCGAGTTTTCCTTCTTCAGCCATAGTTGTGAGGTCACGTCCAAAATTATCTAAAACAGGAGTTTTAGATTTCTTTGTTCCTTTAGCGATAGATTGGCTAAATATGTTTTCTTTTGAACTTTCTCCAGAAGAAGTTTCCTCATCGGAAAATGATTCTGCTTTTGTTGGTTCAATAAAAGCAGTATCATCGTTTGAAATCATAAATTTAAACTGTTCTTTTACGTTGTCGTAATCTACTTTAAGCTTATTTAAAAGCTTTGTAGTGGGATCATTTTCATTTCTTAACACACATAATAATAAATGTGCGGTATTTATGGAGGTACTTTGAAACAGTTTAGCTTCCAAAAAGGTGGTTTTTAAAGCACGTTCTGCTTGTCTTGTTAAGTGTAAGTTCTTTTTTTGATTAGAAGAAATTGTAGTATTAGGATTTGCAGGACTTAAAATTTCTACTTTTCGCCTTAAATGGTTCAGGTCAATATCCAGAGCGCCTAAAATATCAATTGCTTTTCCGTTACCATCACGTAAAAGCCCAAGCATTAAGTGTTCAGTACCAATAAAATCATGACCTAAACGCAATGCTTCTTCTTTGCTATATGCAATTACATCTTTTACCCTTGGTGAAAAATTATCATCCATAAATTTCTTTATTTCTGCATTAAAAATAATAAAAACAACTAAATAAAAGCAAAAATTATACCTTAATTATTATTATGTCGTAAATGACAATAAAAAGGTTGGAAAATCAAAATTTTTAACAGCATATTTATTAACGGAAAACCTATTAAATATTGTTGATAAAAAGTCTTAAAAAATGGCGAATAAAATAGCTTGCAGACTAACAAAATTCTTATATTAGCTCGATTTGAAAACCTACTAAAAACTAATTAAATTTTATATGGCAGAAGGAGAAAAACTCATTCCAATTAATATTGAAGATGAAATGAAATCGGCTTACATTGATTATTCAATGTCAGTCATTGTGTCACGTGCACTTCCAGATGTAAGAGACGGATTAAAACCTGTGCACAGACGAGTGTTATTTGGTATGCATGAATTAGGTATTAGAGCCAATACAGCGCATAAAAAGTCAGCAAGAATTGTTGGAGAAGTTTTAGGAAAGTATCATCCACATGGCGATACTTCGGTATATGATGCTATGGTACGTATGGCTCAAGAATGGAGTTTACGATATATGTTGGTGGATGGGCAAGGAAATTTTGGATCTATTGATGGTGATAGCCCTGCGGCAATGCGTTATACTGAAGCACGTATGCGTAAAATATCTGAAGACATGTTGGCAGATATTGACAAAGAAACTGTAGATCATAAACTTAACTTTGATGATACATTACAAGAACCAACAGTTTTACCAACACGTATTCCAGGACTTTTAGTTAATGGTGCTTCTGGAATTGCAGTAGGTATGGCAACCAATATGCCACCACATAATCTATCGGAAGTTGTAGATGGAATATTGGCATATATAGATAATAATGACATCGAAATAGATGAATTAATTACTCATATAAAAGCTCCCGATTTTCCTACAGGAGGAATTATTTATGGGTATGATGGTGTGCGTGAGGCTTTTAAAACGGGTCGTGGACGTATTGTCATGCGAGGCAAGGCAATAATTGAAGAAGTACAAGGACGTGAATGTATAATAGTAACAGAAATTCCTTACCAAGTGAACAAGGCAGATATGATTAAAAAAACTGCCGACATCATTAATGCTAAAAAATTAGAAGGAATTTCTACTATTCGTGACGAATCCGATAGAAACGGAATGCGTATTGTTTATGTGTTAAAACGTGATGCTATTCCGAATATAGTTCTTAATAAACTCTATAAATACACAGCATTACAATCCTCATTCAGTGTTAATAACATTGCTTTGGTAAAAGGACGACCTCAAATGTTGAATCTTAAGGATATGATTCATCATTTTGTAGAGCATCGCCATGACGTTGTTTCTCGAAGAACGAAATACGAATTGCGTAAAGCCGAAGAAAGAGCTCATATTTTAGAAGGATTAATTATTGCTTCCGATAATATTGATGAAGTAATTAAATTAATTCGTGCTTCAGAAAATACAGATGAAGCAAAACAAAAATTAATAGACAGGTTTAAATTAAGCGACATTCAAGCCAAAGCGATAGTAGAAATGCGCTTACGTCAGTTAACAGGTTTAGAGCAAGAGAAACTTCGTACTGAATATGATACGTTGTTAGTAACCATAGAAGATCTAAAAGATATTCTCGATAAAAAAGACCGTCGTATGGATATCATTAAAGAAGAACTTGCTCAAGTAAAAGATAAATATGGTGATGAGCGTCGTTCGGTTATAGAATATGCAGGAGGCGATTTATCTATTGAAGACATGATTCCTAACGAGAAAGTAGTCATTACCATTTCTCATGCAGGATATATTAAAAGAACTTCTTTAACCGAATATAAAACACAACATAGAGGAGGCGTTGGACAAAAAGCATCAACAACACGAAATGAAGATTTTCTAGAACATTTATTCGTAGGAACTAATCATCAATATATGCTGTTCTTTACTCAAAAAGGAAAATGTTTTTGGATGCGAGTTTACGAAATTCCGGAAGGTAGCAAAACCTCTAAAGGCAGAGCAATTCAAAACTTAATTAATATTGAACAAGACGATAAGGTAAAAGCGTTTATTTGTACACAAGACCTTAAAGATGAAGACTATATTAACAGTCATTATGTTATTATGGCGACTAAAAAAGGTCAAGTTAAAAAGACCTCTTTAGAACAATATTCCAGACCTAGAATTAATGGTATTAATGCAATCACTATTAGAGAAGGTGATGAGTTGTTAGAAGCTATATTAACAACCGGAGAAAGCCAGGTTATGTTAGCATTAAAATCAGGTAAAGCAATTCGTTTTGAAGAAGCTAAAACAAGACCAATGGGTAGAAATGCTTCAGGTGTTCGTGGAATTAGATTACAACACGATAAAGATGAGGTAATTGGAATGATAGCTGTAAATGATATGGAAAGCGACATTTTGGTAGTTTCAGAAAATGGATTTGGAAAACGTTCAAGTTTAGATGCATATAGAATTACTAATCGTGGCGGAAAAGGAGTGAAAACCATTTCAATTACAGAAAAAACAGGGAGTTTAGTGTCCATAAAAAATGTTACAGACAATGATGACCTCATGATTATTAAAAGATCTGGCATTGCTATTCGGATGGCTGTACAAGATTTACGAGTTATGGGCAGAGCAACACAAGGTGTAAAATTGATTAATTTAAAGAACAACGATTCTATTGCGGCAGTTGCTAAAGTAATGCATGATGAAGATGACGTGGAACATGAAGAAGGTGTTGATTTAGATACAAATGAAAACGATGACACAACTCTTGATAACAATCAAACAGAAAATAATAATTAATATTTAAACGTACTAAAATGAAAAAACAACTTGTATTAGGATTAGCTTTAATGTTAAGCATATTTGCTTTTCCGCAGAAAAAAGAGCTAAAAGTTGTAGAGAAAGCTATTAAAAGCAGCAACTATGCTGATGCTAAATCAGCAATAAAAAGCGCAGAATCTCTTTTATCTGCAATGGACGATAAAACAAAAGCTAAATTCTATTTTTTAAAAGGTAAAGCACTCTATGCTAATGGCTCAGGAAACGATGCAGATATTACTGAGGCTTTAAATAGCTTTAAAACAGTAAAAGATATTGAAACTAAATCTGGCAAAAAAGTATATACTGCACAAATTGACGTTTTGAAAGTAAGTATGAGTAATACTTTTATTCAAAAAGCAAGTGATGCTTTAGAGCAAAAGCAATATAAAATATCTGCAACTAATTTTGATAGAGCATTTAGGATATCTACTAACGATACATTGTATTTGTTTAACTCGGCTTCAGTTGCTGTATTAGGTAAGAATTATGAAACCGCTTTAAAATCATATAAAGAGTTAATGGAGATTGGATATACGGGGATTACACAAGAGTTTATGGCTACTGAAATTGAATCTGGAGAAGAAACATTTTTTCCTAATCAAGTAATAAGAGATATTTCTGTAAAAGCAGGAACACATGAAAAATCCAGAAATGTTAAAACTAAATCTAAAGCTGGAGAAATAGCAAAAAATGTAGCTCTTATATATATTGAATTAGGAGAAAATGACAAAGCAATTGAAGCTATTGAAGCGGCAAAAGCGTTAAGTCCAAATGATTTTAATCTATTAGTTTCAGAAGCTAATATCAGATACAAAGTTGGAGATATAGACAAATATAAAGAGCTTGTTGAAGAAGCATTAAATATTAATCCTAATAATGTCGAACTACTGTTTAATTTGGGAGTAGTATCAGCAGATCAAAAGGATGTTGAAACTGCAAAAAAATATTATATCAAAGCTATTGAACTTGATCCAACATATGCTAAGGCAAAAATGAATATGGCTGCTCTAATATTAGAGCAGGAACAGGACATTATTGACGAAATGAATGGGTTAGGAAGTTCGGCAGCAGACGATAAAAGGTATGATGAATTAAAAGAAAACAGACAGCAACTATTTAAAGATGCTATACCATATTTAACATCAATATTAGATGTAGAACCTGATAATTTGAGTGCAGTTAAAACTTTAAGGAATATATATAGCGCTATAGATGATATACCAAATTTTAAAGCAATGAAAGCAAGAGTTGAAGAATTAGAAAACCAGAACTAAAAATAAATAATAAATTTTGAAAAGCAACTTTATAGGTGGCTTTTTAAATAATCTTTTTTATAACTCTTAATTTGTGTGTATGTGTATTAGTTTCAACATTGTAAATTCCCGAATGGTCTAAACGATCAATTTTTACTTTCCCGTACGAATGAATTATATAATTGTCTTTCATGATAATTCCAACATGAATAATTTCCCCTTCAGTATTATCAAAAAAAGCTAAATCTCCGGGCTCACTTTCTTCAATAAAACTTAACACTTCACCTTGTACTGCTTGTTGAGTTACTTCTCGTAAAAGTTTATAACCATTAAGCTTATAAACCATTTGGGTAAATCCAGCACAATCAATCCCAAAAGGAGTATTTCCTCCATTAAGTGATGGTACATTTAAATATAAAAAAGCAGTTTTAATAAGATTGTCTTTTTTACTTATTCCGTTTGTAAAATGTCCATCGTAAGAATGATTTAAGAACGATAAACCGTTTAGAGAAGAACCTAGAGTAATTGGGTATATTTGTTCATTTTCATCTTGTACAAATTCAACTAAATCGGTTGCATATTTTTTTTCTGAACTATTAATGGAATTATACTGTTCTTCAGAAATTACTTTGTATTGCTTATTATCTATCCAACCTTCATAATTATCAAATACCAATCGAATTTTACTCCACTTTTTTTGCTGTTCTAAAACTTTAAAAATTTCACCATATAATACTTGTGAAAGTAATTCACTTGTATTTGAAGATTCATTTCTTAATGGGACGATGCTTAAATTGCAGATTCCGTATAGCATTTACCAGAAGTTAGTTGCGTTCTAAAACAATTGCAGACGCACCACCACCACCATTACAAATAGCTGCTGCACCAATTTTAGCATTGTTCTGTTCTAAAACGTTTATCAATGTTACAATAATTCTTGCTCCCGAACAACCCAAAGGATGTCCTAATGAAACGGCTCCACCATTAATATTTACATTGCTATCGTTTAAACCAAGAAGTTTCATGTTCGCCAATCCAACAACAGCAAAGGCTTCATTAAATTCAAAATAATCAACATCATTTATTGAGATGTTGGCTTTTGCTAATGCTTTTGGCAATGCTTTTGCAGGAGCAGTAGTAAACCATTTGGGTTCTTGTGCAGCATCAGCATAACTTTTAATTGTTGCTAAAAGTTTAATTCCTAATTCTTCAGCTTTTTCTTTACTCATTAATACTAAAGCTGCAGCTCCATCATTTATAGTAGAAGAATTTGCAGCAGTTGCGGTTCCATCTTTAGAAAATGCTGGTCTTAAAGAAGGGATTTTTTCTAATTTTACATTGGTATATTCCTCATCTCTATTTACCAAAACAGGTTCTCCACGACGTTGAGGTACTTCAACAGAAACGACTTCATTATCAAATTTTCCTGATTTCCAGGCAGCAGCAGAACGCTTATAAGATTGTATGGCATAAGCATCTTGATCTTCTCTTGAAAAATTATATTCAGCAGCACATAAATCGGCACAAACTCCCATTGCATTTCCATCATATACGTCAACCAAGCCATCTCTTTGCATACCATCAATTAAAGCAGCAGAACCGAATTTTGTTGCAGAACGCGCATAAAAATAATGAGGAATTAAACTCATATTTTCCATGCCACCAGCAACAATAATTTCGGCATCGCCTAAAGCAATACTTTGTGCAGCTTGCATTACAGCTTTCATTCCAGAGGCACAAACCTTATTTATTGTAGTACAAGGAACCGAATCTGGTATTCTTGCATAAATCGCTGCTTGTCGAGCAGGAGCTTGTCCTGTTCCTGCCTGAACAACATTTCCCATTAAAACTTCATCAACCATATCTGGATTAAGATTGATTTTTTTTAAAGCACCTTTTATAGCAATAGCACCTAATTTGGGCGCTGGAATAGTAGATAATGCGCCCAAAAAACTACCAATAGGTGTTCTTATTGCTGAAACAATTACAACTTCTTTGTTTTTCATTTTATGAAATATTTTATAGCCTTACAAAATTAATTAAAATTTAGAAAAAAACGGACAAGATTAAGCGATTATAGTTAATCTCGTTTACGCTAATTTTTTTAGTACTTTTGAATTTGTCTTAACCAACAAAACAGATGAAGGACTTCATTAATAAGTTATATAAAAAACATGCTTTAATTTATAAGGTGTTATTGTTTATTACAACAACGTTTCTAATTGTTTATTTGTTTCCAAAAAGCGGAAAGTTTAAATATAGTTTTCAAAAAGGAAAACTTTGGCAATCAGAAAACCTATATGCTCCTTTTGGTTTTGCAATAAAGAAAACAAATGAAGAATTAGCACTTGAGAAAAAAGCCATAACAGACAATGCTTCAATTTATTTTGATGTCGATACTCAAACTGCTTTAGAAGTTGCTTCAAATTATGGTTTGCAATTCAATTCGGTATTTTCAGATTCCTTAATAGTAAATAACAGAGAAGATTTATTTAAGCAAGGCAATGAAATTATAATAAAATTATACACTTACGGAGTATTGGGTGAGGAGTACAACTATTCTGCAAACAAACAAATTGTGATATTGGTGGTTAGAAAACAAACCAAAGTCACTAATTATTCAAACTTTATAACACAAAATGGAGTTCGACTATTTCTTGAACAGCAAATTATAGACCATGATTTATCAAATTATGCACCACAATACTTGTCATTGTTTTTCGATATTATTAAATCTAATGTTTCATTAAATAAAAGTATAACTGACAATTCGTTGCAAGAAGAATTAGGAAAAATTTCTTCTGTAAGAGGGAGTATTGAAAAAGGCACACTAATAATATCGAAAGGTGAAGTTGTAGAAGGTGAAAAATTAAAAGTACTTCAATCCCTTAAATCTGAATCTGAATCACAGGTTTGGAGTGAATCAAATTATAATTGGATTATTGCTGCCTATACTTTATTGGTTGCTTTAGCTTTATTAATGTTGCTATTGTTTTTGCGAAAATATAGATTAGAAATTTTTAACAACAATACTAAAGTTACATTTATATTTTTCAACATTCTGCTAATGGTGTTCTTAACAACATTAGTGGTTAATTATGATTCTTCCTATGTGTACATAGTGCCTATCTGTATTCTGCCTTTGGTTTTAAAAGCTTTTTTTGATGCAAGATTAGGAATGTTCACTCATGTAATTACAGTATTGTTATTGGGGTTTGTAGTATCAAACAACTACGAATATATGTTCTTGCAAATAATTGCTGGAATAGTCACGATTTTAACAGTTTCAGAACTTTATAAAAGAGCGAATCTGTTTATTTCTGTAGGACAAATAACACTAATCTATATTGTTGCCTATTTTGCCTTTTTTGTAATACAAGAGGGAAGTGTTGAAAGTTTAAAATGGGAAACATTTGGTTTATTTATTTTAGGTGGTTTAGCAACATTATTTGTACAACCATTAATTTATGCTTATGAAAAAATATTTGGATTAGTTTCTGATCTTTCCTTATTAGAACTTACAGATACTAATACAAAGCTTTTAAAAGAATTATCAAATAAGGCACCAGGAACATTTCATCATTCATTAAATGTAGCAAATTTAGCAGAAGCATCGGCAAACGAAATTGGAGCAAATGCTATGTTGGTAAGAGTTGGCGCTTTGTATCATGATATCGGGAAAATGAAAAACCCTACTTATTTTGCTGAAAACCAGTCTACAGGAATTAATCTACATGACGAATTATCATCTAAAGAAAGTGCAGCAACAATTATTAGTCATGTTATTGATGGTATTGAAATAGCAAAGAAATACAATTTACCTGATCGGGTTATAGATTTTATTAGAACACATCATGGAACAAGTTTGGTGTATTATTTTTATAATCAGGAAAAAAATCTTGAAACGGTAGCCGACATTGAAGATTTCAAGTATCCTGGACCAAAACCGTTTAGTAAAGAAACAGCAATATTAATGATGTGTGATAGTGTAGAAGCTGCTTCAAAAAGTTTAAAAGAACCAACGTCTACAAAAATTGACGATTTTGTAGAAAACATAATAAGCAAACAAATAGAGAGCGACCAGTTTTTAAACGCTAATATTACGTTTAAGGAAATACAATCGATTAAGAAGGTTTTAAAACATAAGTTGGCCAATATCTATCACTTACGTATAGAATATCCTGAATAATATTATTCCTTTAAAAAACTAAAAAAATAGTTTGCGTTCTTTAAGATGATAAGTTACATTTGCATCCGCATTTGAAATTATAAATGTGACGTTCTTAAAATAGCGTATAGGAGAGGTGCCAGAGTGGTAATGGAGCAGATTGCTAATCTGTCAACGCGAAAGTGTTGCCTGGGTTCGAATCCCAGTCTCTCCGCTTTTTTTTGATAACCATTTCGGGGTGTAGCGTAGCCCGGTTATCGCGCCTGCTTTGGGAGCAGGAGGTCGCAGGTTCGAATCCTGCCACCCCGACGAAGTAAAGCATATTGGGATTATCGAACAAAGTGAAATAATTCTAATATATTTCAGAATTTAATAACAATCCTTGAATGGTGGCATAGCTCAGCTGGATAGAGCACCTGCCTTCTAAGCAGGCGGTCCTAGGTTCGAATCCTAGTGCCATCACGATATTAACCTTTAATAGTCTATTTATTAGATATTAATGGTTTTTATTTATCTTTTTGTCCTACTATATTACCGACATAATCATATATAAAACACTGTATATTGCCTTTCATCAAATATAATTAACTTTATTTGTATAAGTTAAATATACTTTATAATCTTACAATTCTCCTTATACTTTTTATTTAGATAATCGTATTATTTCATCGTAAGTTGGAAGATGTTTTTTCATACCCTTTATGTTTGGAAAATAAATATTTGAAGAGTTAAACCAAGCAGGAAGCTTGTTTTTACACTTTTTTTTAGCTTCAATTTATTCGATAATTTAACGAGTTGTAACACCATCAAATGAAATTCCTTTTAATAACAGAGAAGCAATATCATAATTTAAATTATTATTTATAAACTCCTGAATTACAGTATTTAAAATTGCTTTATTCAAACTAAAACTATAGGTCTTTGGTAAGTTGTTTTACAATTTTATTTTCGGATAAAAACTCTTTCAGTATCACTTTTAAAGCAGTATAAGTTGGTATGGCTACAATCATGCCTATAACGCCAAACAATAAACCTGCAATAACAATGACTAAAAAGATTTCTAAAGGGTGGGATTTTACACTTTTAGAAAAAATAAAAGGTTGGCTAAAGAAATTATCTACCAGTTGCCCAAAAACAAAACCAATCATTACATAAATAGTTTTCGGTAAAATAACATCGCTAAAACTTGCTCCAAGATTACTTGACATCGTGAGAATTAACATTAAAAAACCACCAATTAGTGGACCAACATAAGGAATCAGATTGAGTAGTGCGCATAAAAATGCTATTACTATTGCGTTTTTAATTCCGAAGATTAACAGCACAGCTGTATAAATAATAAATAATATTAAGATTTGTAAAATCAAACCAATAAAATAGCGAGATAATAAGTCTTTAATTTTTTCAAACGACTTTATAGACCTTGTTTCTTTATTGTCTGGAACAAAAACTAATATGCCTTGTTGTAAAAGGTGGCTGTCTTTAAGCAAAAAGAACGTAATAAATAACACCGAAAACAACCCAATACTAAAACTTCCAAAACCACTTATAACCGAATTTAAAAAGTTTGGAATTATAGAGTAATCAATTTTAGTAAGCAATTTAGAATCTTCTATGGATTGTGCGACATCAATATTGTTTATTGCAAAATATTCGGATATTTGATAATATAAATTTTCAATATTATTTTGTAATTGTTCAATATTAAGCAAGGATAAGTTTCGACCTTGTTCTACTATTAAAGGAATAAACATAAGTACAAGCCCTACAAAAAGACCTATCAAAAATAGCATTGTTGTCACAACTGCAAGGGTATTGTTAAACTTTAATTTCGTTTTAAAAAAACGAACAATTGGTCTTCCTATTAAGGAAAGTACAGCAGATATAGCAATATAAATAAGAACAGATTGTATTTTAAAGAGGAAAAATAATAGCAAAAAAAAACCAACCACAATAGCAAGTGCTTTTAAAATTCCTTTAGTTATAGTATTAGAATTATTCATGTAGTAAATATACATATTGAAGTTGGAAGTAAGAAGGTAGAAGCCGAAGTTTTTTAAGCATCACAAATATTAATTAAATGAACTATCTTGTCACAGAACATACGTGGAATCAAAACATATTCTTTATTTGAATGTATTTTCTTATAATCTTTATCTCCTTGATTTTGAAGATACTTTTTTATTACCTCTCTTATTTTCCGTACTTCCTACTGTATTGATATAATATCCATTTGAATAAATATACCTCTCAAAAATTTACTTTTTACTTCCGGATGTAAACAAAATGATACCTCAACAAATTTTTAGGATGACTCTAAAAACTGGATCATTCATATTTCAAAAATATATGTCTTTACAACAGACCCCAACTAAGAGTATCGAAAAATTCTTCAAGTTAAACCACCTTAAGGGTAATATTAAAATACAAATATGTTGCTTTTTATTCTTAACTCATTTAGGTTCAATTTATAAGACTTGCTTGACTTTATTTGTTAAACTTTTCTTATATTTGTGTACACTCATATCATGTTTTGAAGTACTCTAACCTTAAAAAAAATGTATGAAAAAGTTATTGACTATTGCCTTAATACTAGTCTTCTTTCCGTTTGCTCATACCCAAGATAGAGACCATGGCGTAAAACCAAAACCAAAAACTCAAAAAACAAGAACTACTACTAATACGGGAGTAGGAGTGAGTATAGATTTAACAAGTATCTTCCGTTCGCTTAAGAAAAACAAAAATTGCAATCAAGTGGAAATGGTTTTTCCCAGAGGCGGTTTTAAGTTTAAATCTAATATTGATAATCCGCCTTTATTTAGATGGAAATCTTCAAAACCAAAACTTGTAGCTTATTATAAAGTACAGTTGGTTTTATTAAATAGAAAAGAGAAGACTACACTTTTTCAAGGTGAAACTGACATAACACAAATATCTTGGCCTAAAGATGTGGCTTGGGTAGCCACCGAAAGTGGAAAGCACACATACCGATGGTATGTTATGGCCATATTAAAAGAGGGAGCTAAATGCAAAAATACTGTAGAATCGATTAAATTTACAGTTACTACAACAGTGCCTGTTGTAATTGACCCTCAACATGACGTTACTGTTGATGTAGACGTTATAGATTTAATAGAACCGAAAGTTACTGATACCCAATTGTCTGAAAATAATAAATGTACACCTATTTTAGCTCTAGAAAATAAAGGGAATATCATAAGTGAAGATCAAGATATAAAATTTAAATTATGGTTACCCTCTAATTTTTCAGTTGAAAGAAAAATAAGTATTTATAAAATATCTGATGAGCGCAATTTCTTTAAAAATATAGATTCACCTGAAAAAATTAATTTAATAAACCCAAATCCTGTTAGTGGCAATAAAATAGCTTTAGAACAAGCGCAACGAAAGTATAGAAAAATAGGAGACTGGCCTTTAAAAATACAAACCAATAAATTAAAAACATATTTGTTAAAAATAGAGGCTAAGAGTTTAAAAGAAGGTAACTATGTTGCTTTTATAGGTAGCAATTCTTGCGTATCAAAACCAATTGTTTTTAGTATTAAATCTTCTGCCGGGTGTCTTTCGGATATTTCTTTAACAGGAGATATTGAATGCATGGCCGCAGGTAATAATATTTATGATGTCTGTATTACTTTTTCTAATACAAGTAGCGCAACCGATTTTGCTTTTAATAATGCGTTAAATTTTACATCAAACGGTGTTACCAATGTAATTGAAGATTTAAACGGGGGTATCATCTCAAATATTTCATTTACACCCGCCAGTGCTGCAGTTATCCTCGCTAATCAAAGTGTAAAAGTATGTTTTACGCTAGCAACCAATCAAACATCGGTAAACATTATGGCATTTGCAACCTGTTTAGATGGCATGGAAACTACTAATCATCCAAATTTTGCAAATAATATTACAGGTAATATAGATTTACCAAATTGTATTTGTGACGATTGTGAAGAAATTGAACTCTCGTTTGACGATTTCAATATTACACCAAATGAATCAAGTGGAAATCAATTCAATTTTAATGGATATATCAGTGCCAATATGCCAATATATGGATTAGAGTTTCAAATTCAGTCCTATTCTTATAAAGCAACTCCATCGGCTTGTACAGAAGGTGTGAGCAGTTTAGAAGAATCGGGGATGTTTTTAATGCCTGGTACTACAATTAATGGTTCTGCATCTATACAATTATTTAATGAAACTGTTTCAGGCGATCCAAATACAAACAACAATGCCACAAAAACAATTAGATACATGAGTAATTCGCCATTAACAGGGTACCCCGTTAATTTAATTATCGGTTTACCGGGACCTATTTCCGGTCTTGATCCTAGCTGTTGTTGTCTTATTGAATACACCGTGTGTATTAAAGTAAGGATCTTTTATGAAAATGGTAATTGTAAATCATGCATGTTTACCAAGTGTTTTAATTTTAATAACCAGTAAAAATGACTACCAGGAAAAATTTAATAGATAAAATAAAATATGGCTTTCTTTCAGTTTTTCTTCTAATCTCGGTATTAGGGCAAGCGCAGAATTGTATTGATTTTGAGAATCCAACGGATATAGATAACTGGAAAGGAAACCTATTGACCAATCCACTACAAGAGTCTAGTTGGGGGATATGGGACTTACAGATAAAAAATACGGGCGGAGGAACAAACCCAACCAATTACCTGTATTTTAGAGACGCTTCTAGAGGTTCTAGAGCAATTAATGATAAAGACTTTGCCGGAAATTGGTTAACTAAAGGTAAAGACCCTTGTTTGTGCTTTGATTATAGAGTCAATTGGGATACTGGTGAGCATACTCTTCACCGAGGAGCTCAGTTTGAGATATATTGGGCATCCGAAGAAATTACTTCTATTGCTGATTACCAGGATTTTATGAGATCTAGATTTACTAATACTAATATTCTACTATATCCTCCACCAAACGGAGGACAAATTAAGGGATTTAGAGCAGTGTTTGTTGCTGATCCTGCAAACCCCATAATTCCCAAAGATATATGGAAAAAATATTGTTTGCCGCTAGAACAAAGTAACAATGCTGAATTACCTTCAAATAAATTTGGTTCATGGATAATTCATTATTATGATGGCACTGGAAATGCTGAAAAACTTAGTGGTGCTACTGCCGTAACTGCATGGTTAAATCTTATTAAAGATGTACAAGGCGTAGCATTATCTTCAGACTACCATAGTAGACCAAGTGAAGAAATTTCATTTGATAATTTCTGTTGGGCTTGTGTTGATGAGCCAAACCCAACACCATGTTGTGACATTGATGGTTTTGAAGCTACACTTACAGAAAACAACGGTAGTTTTAGTGTAAGCATAAATGGAGGTAATGTGTCTATACAAGAAGTAGAAATATCTATGATCGATTACCATATAGAATACTCTAACGAAGATTGTAAACCGGACGATATGGGTAATTTTGGGATCCTATCTACAACCACTACAAACCTTGCAGGTTTACTTTTAAATGCAAGTGACAATAATACAAGTAGTTTAAGTTGGCTTTTAGGTTCACCTGCAATTTTAAACAATAGTGTTAATTTAGATATTATAGATCCGTTAACCTTAAATTTAGACTGCTGTGATGTTAAAATTTCTTTCTGTTTAAAAGTAAGAGTTAAAGATGTGGACTGTAATGTATGCGAAAAAATTATTTGCTATACATCTGAGCCTCCACCAAAACCGTGTGACTTAAAAATTACTGACTCTGCTATCAGTAAAAGTTTCTGCCCCGGAGATACTGTTACCATAAATTGGTCTGGAACATCACCTTCAGGTTTAGTAAACCT
This sequence comes from Flavobacteriaceae bacterium PRS1, assembly GCA_003709165.1. Classification (GTDB taxonomy): domain Bacteria; phylum Bacteroidota; class Bacteroidia; order Flavobacteriales; family Flavobacteriaceae; genus PRS1. Next base: position 63,045 of record RDRZ01000001.1, on the reverse strand, counting down.
TTCTTTAATTGATGTTACCAATTGGGTTGTTTACCAGATAATTGCAACTAACATTCCTAATTCTGGTTCATACACTTATACAATTCCTACTGGTATTCCTTGTGAACCAGCAAGGTCTTGGCAGTTTTATATTGAAGACCCTCAAAAAACATGTTGGAATTATGGCCCTGTTTTTACTATAGAATGCTGTGAGCAAACAGAATGTGATTGCGGAAAATGGGAGAATAATTCTATTATCATTAAAAGAAAGTTAAAGCAAATACCATATGACCCTAAAATAAAGACAGCTATTAAACCATACTTAGGAGAAAAAGTTACTTGTGGTAGCAAAATCAAATTAAGATCTTCTATACATTATTCATTTACAGCACCTAATTATATTTGCACTTCAGCAAATTGTAGAGCTAGCTATAAATGGGAAGTTATAGATAGTGCTAACAATATTATACAATCTGGAACCGGTAAAACTTTCAATTATAGTTTTGTCAAAGGAGGAGGATTATATAAAGTATTTTTCACGCCAATATGTGGAAGCAAAGAATGCAGGCCTTGTTTTATAAGCATTGCTGTAGAATAAGTTTTTAAACAAACAGTCTCTTAAAATAAGAGACTGTTTGTTCTAAGAAGAACTTAAGATGGACTTCCAGCCATTATAAATTCCAGTGTTATTTTAGATGTTATAGACCCTTTAGCTTTAAATTTAGATTGCTGTGATGTAGATTTTTATTTCTGTTTAAAAATAAGAGTGAAAGACGTAAATTGTAATGTTTGCGGGATTGTTATTTGCTATTCATCTGAACAAGAGCCTGAACCTTGTGAAATAAGCATTACAGATATTGGTCAAGATAAAAAGTATTGCCCAGGTGATACTATAGTTTTAAATTGGAACGGAACAACAGCAACAGGAACAGTTAATATTTCCTTGTTTGATAACACGAACGCAACAGTTTATCAGGTTATTGCCACCAATTTACCTACGGGCACCTATACTTACACCATTCCATCGGGTATTCCTTGCGACCCACCAAGGTCTTGGTCTTTAATTGTTGAAGATTCGGAAAGGTTATGTTTGGATAGAAGTGATCCGTTTACTATTGAATGTTGCCAACAACAAACAGATTGTAATTGTGGAGAGTGGCTAACAGATTATGTAACGGTAACCACATATTTACTTCCTATTCCACAAAACCCTGATTTAAAAATTACTATCCCAGCATCGGATACAAACGCTGTAACTTGTGGTAAAAACATTGAGTTAAAACCGTCTAAGTACTATACGTTTACCGCTCCCGATTATGCTTGTAATCCTGAAAATTGTGATGTAAGCTACATATGGAGTATTGTGGATACCAAAAATAATATCATACAATCTGGTAAGGGCAAAACCTTTAACTACAGTTTTAGCAATTTTGGTAATTATGAAGTAATTTTCACTCCTATTTGTGGAGGAATACGTTGTGAACCTTGTACTATTTATGTGGAAGTAGAAAAACCTATTATTGCAGAACCATTGCCTGTTCCTAACAAATATTAGAAAAATATTTGGTGTTACCACCTATGTTACCTTTGTTGGTTAAAGAAGTTAGCGAGGTTGACATTTATTAAAGAATACTAAATGCTCTTAAACAAAAAAGCCTGCCTGTCTGCAGACAGGCATCCCAATTTCTAAACCCCTTATCCAAGGCTAAGGAGTACTGCGAAAAAGGAAAGTTTTCCAATGGTTTAACTTTAGAAAAAAGTATATTAATTGATTAGGTTTTTTAGCCAAAAAACTCATGAAAAGGTATATAAGAAAACTTATTTAACTACCCTAAATCAATAATTGCCAATAGTAATCCGTACTTGTTATTAGTTTTCAAAAGCAAATTTTATAATATTTGCTCCCATTTTCAAGGCCTTTTCTCTCACTTCTTTAGGATCATTATGTACTTCGGCATCTTCCCAGCCATCACCTAAATCACTTTCAAAAGTAAAAAGCAGCACGAGTCTGCCTTCAAAAAAAAAACCAAATGCTTGTGGGCGCTTGCCATCGTGTTCATGTATTTTTGGCAATCCCTCTGGGAATTTATAAGCAATATTAAAAATCTCATGGTTTTTTGGAAGTTCAATTAATTCTTTATCTGGAAAAATTTTCTTTAATTCTTTGGTAATGTAAGGTTGCATTCCGTAATTATCGTCAATATGCAAAAAACCTCCAGATATTAAATAGTTTCGTAAATTTTTGGCATCAGTATCGTTAAAAAACACGTTTCCATGTCCTGTCATGTGAATAAAAGGATATTGAAAAATATCAATACTTCCAGTTTCTACAGTTTGTGGTTTGGGATTGATTTTAGTATTGATGTTATCATTGCAGAATTTAATAAGATTTGGTAACGATGTTGGATTACTATACCAATCGCCTCCACCTTTGTATTTTAAAATGGCGATGTCTTGGGAGAATAAGATAAGAGAAAAAAGACAAAAGAGAAAAGAGAAAATGCCCTTTCTGTCCTTTGGACATCTTTCCCAAAAGGAAAGAATTAATCCGTTATCGGTGTTTAAGTTAAGATTCATTTGTATTTGCTGCACTATGACACGCTATAATAGCAGCAGTTTCAGTTCGTAATCTGGTTTCTCCCAAAGTTACGGGAATAAATTTATTTTGGATAGCCATTTCAATTTCTTTAACAGAAAAATCGCCTTCTGGACCAATTAAAATGGTTATATCTTGTTTTGATAATAGTTCGCTTTTAAGTGATTTTCTATCCCTTTTGTTGCAATGTGCAATAAATAACTGTCCTTTTAAATCTTGATTTATAAATTTCTTAAACGATATTTCTTGGTTTAATTGTGGTAAATAACATTGCAGCGACTGTTTCATTACAGATTGTAATATCTTCTCAAAGCGTTGGTGCTTAATGATTTTCCGTTCACTATGGTCGCAAATAATAGGAGTGATGCTGTCGATACCAATTTCGGTAGCTTTTTCCAGAAACCATTCATAGCGGTCGTTCATTTTTGTTTATGAATCAGCAAATGTACCCAATGACCCTGGATGGTATTCAATCTGCCATGAAAAATCTGCTTATATCAGAAAAATAATGCTTTAATGAAAGTAGCAATTATAGGAGGAGGAGCAGCTGGTTTTTTTTGGGTTGAAGTGTTTTTGTCTCAATTGACACCACACATTTTTTAATATCAGCACTTATTATTTTCGATGTAAATAGCCAACCCATTCCGTTAGTAATATCCAGTTTGTCTCCTATCTTTTTCCGAAGCACTTTAACTATATGCCTACTTTCTTCTTTGCTAAAAGAAAACAGTTTGGTTTTATTAGAAATATTTGGATTGTGGAATAACTGCATGTTACGAAGATAAAAAGATTTAGTAATTACAACTTGCTTTTTGCGTGTTCTAAACCAAGTTCTATCCAATGTAATAATTGAGATTCAGTTTTAAAGCCTTCAGAAGCTACATAAATAAATTCTTTCATAGCTCGTTTGGTAAAATCCATAGGTCAACATTTTAATTTTGCATAATAGTTTCCATTTTAGAAGCAATAATCCTAACTACCAAATCCTCTTTTACTATACCAACAGTCATCTTGCATTGGTATAAAAAGTTTAAGTTGCTCTCTAATTCTGATTGCTATAGTTTCGTTGTATGGCATATCTTTAAATTTTAAGCCTTGCCGAAGCCATCACATCCTGTCCAGCAAAATCTTTATCTAAATACTTTAAATAGCCAACAATGGCAATCATTGCAGCATTGTCTGTAGTGAATTCAAATTTTGGAATATAAGTTTTCCACCCAAATTTTTGTTCGCCATCTTTTAAGGCTTTTCGTATTCCTGAATTTGCCGAAACGCCACCACCAATTGCAATTTGGTTTATGCCAGTTTGCTTTGTCGCCAATTTTAGTTTATCAATTAAAATTCCGATAATAGTATATTGTATAGAAGCACAAATATCGTTTAGATTTTCTTTTATAAAGTTTGGATTAACTTTTACCTCGCGCTGAATAAAATATAAAACAGCAGTTTTAAAGCCTGAAAAACTAAAGTTTAAACCCTCAACTTTTGGCTTTGTAAATTTGAAAGCTTTAGGATTACCTGACTGTGCAAGTTTGTCAATTTCTGATCCAGCAGGATAATTTAAACCTAAAATTTTTCCGCTTTTATCAAAGGCTTCACCAACAGCATCGTCTATGGTTTCACCAATAACTTCCATATCAAAATAGTCATTCACTTTTACAATTTGTGTGTGGCCTCCGGAAATAGTCAAGGCCAAAAACGGAAATTTAGGTTTTTCAAAACCGTCTTCATCAATAAAATGTGCCAAAATATGTGCTTGCATGTGGTTTACATCTATAAGCGGAATATTTAATCCATAAGCCAAAGATTTTGAAAAAGACGTACCAACAAGCAACGAACCCATTAACCCAGGACCACGAGTAAAAGCAACAGCATTAAGTTGATATTTGTTAATCTCAGCTTTTTTTAATGCTTGATGTACAACTGGAACTATATTTTGCTGATGCGCTCTTGAGGCTAATTCGGGTACAACACCACCATATTCGGCATGAATTTTTTGATTTGCCACAACATTGCTTATAACTTTTCCGTTGCAAATTACAGATGAAGCAGTATCGTCGCAAGAAGATTCAATTCCTAGTATATAAATATTTTGGGAATTCATAAATAAAATTTAGGCACAATAATGTTAGTTTTAAGTTTAATAAGAAGTCTAAATCTTTTATATTTTCGTAAATACAAATGTAGTTTATTCTTATAGAAAGTTATAACTTTATCACGTATCAAAAAAGTTTTAAAAATAGCAGCAAAAATTGTAGCAATCTTGCTACTTCTTTTCATCATTTTGGTGTTGGTACTCTCCATTCCTGCTGTACAAATACATCTTGGTAACTACGCAACAAAAAGGTTGGATGAAGACTTTGGCACTAACATAAATATAGAAAAAGTAGGCTTGCAGTTTAATGGTGATATTGAACTTAAAAACATCTACATAGCAGACCATAAAAACGATACACTGTTTAGTATTATTGAATTAAACACATCCATTTTAAGTTTTAAAAAATTATATGATAAAAAATTAACTTTTGGTGATATTGATATAATCGGACTTACCTTTAATTTAAAAACATATAATGGCGAAACAGAAACCAACCTGAACATTTTTGTTGCAAAGTTTGATGAAAGAAAAAAAGAAAAAAAAACAAATACTTTTTTATTATCATCAAGTGATGTGTCCATTTACAATAGTGAATTTAGATTAAGCAATGAAAATCGTGACATACAACAGGTTTTTGTTTTTAAAGACCTAAACATTAATGCTACAAATTTTTTAATTAGTGGACCTATTGTTAGCGCAAGAATAAACAAGTTTAGTTTTAAAGATACTCGTGGTGTAGAAATTAAAAACCTAATAACAAATTTTAACTATTCTTTACAGGGAATGACTTTTGAAAATCTTCAAATTAAAACTGAAAACTCAACACTTAAAGGCAGTTTGAAATTTGATTATAATCGAAAAGATTTACAATATTTTGTTGATAGCGTTAAAGTGAGTGCAACATTTATTGACTCTAAAATTGCTTTAAATGAGCTTAACAAATTTTATAACGAATTTGGTAAAAATCAAAGTGCAACGTTTAATGTTACGCTTTCAGGCACTTTAAACGATTTAATTGCAAACAACTTGTTTCTCAAAACTTCTCGTGAAACTTTAATTGACGGAACCATCAATTTTAAAAACCTGTTTAATAAAGAGAGAGGTAATTTTGTTATGGATGCTCATTTTAAAAGGCTTTCTTCAACATATAAAGACTTAAAAGCATTGCTGCCCAATGTACTTGGCAAATCATTGCCATCATCTTTAAATGAATTAGGAAAATTCACTATTCATGGCAGCACGATAGTGACTTCTAAAACTTTAAATGCTGATATTGAAATGGATACTAAACTAGGCTATATAATTGCTAATTTAGAAATGAACGATATTGATAATATTGACAATGCATCCTACAAGGGGAATATAACTTTAGACGATTTTGATTTAGGAAGGTTTTTAAATAATCCAAAAGTTGGAAAAGCATCTGTAAACCTTGATGTAAATGGTAAAGGGTTTACAATACAATTACTTAATATCTTTGTTTCAGGAGATATTTATAATTTAGAGTATAATAGCTATAGTTATAGTGATATTGTTGTTTCAGGAACTATACAAGAAATGATATTTAATGGCAACCTGGTTGCCAAGGATAAAAATTTAGACCTTCAATTTAATGGATTAGTAGATTTTTCTGAAGATATATACAATTATAATTTTGCAGCCAATGTAAACTATGCAAACCTTAATGCTTTAAACTTTGTTTCTAAAGATAGTACTTCAATTTTTACAGGACAGGTAAAGATGAATATGAAAGGAACAAATCTTGATAATGCCCAGGGAAGTGTTTCGTTTATTAACACATTATATAAAAATCAAAACGACGAATATTATTTTAAAGATTTCTCAATATCCTCTTACTTTGAAAATGGCATACGCTATATTGATGTAAATTCCCCCGACATTATTGAGGGTAGTTTGTATGGAAAATTTAAGTTTAGAGATGTCACTAAACTATTAGAAAATTCATTCGGAAACATTTATGCAAATTACTTACCTCACGAATTGTCTTCAGACCAATTTATAAATTTCAATTTTAAGATTTATAATAAAATAGCCGAAGTTTTTTATCCAGATTTAAAACTTGGAAGCAATACATTTATTAAAGGAAGGGTAGAAAGTGATGCTAAAAATTTAAATTTAACATTTAAGTCCCCACAAATACGTTTAGACGATTATTTTGCAAATAATATTCAGCTTACAATTAATAATAGAAACCCAATTTTTAATACCTATATTGAAATAGATAGTATAAACACAAAGTACTACAACACATCAAAATTCAGCTTGATAAATGTAACCAAAAATGATACTTTATTTATTAAAACTGAATTTAGAGGCGGAAAATCTAACGAAGACAATTTTAGCTTAAATTTATTTTATACAATTAACGAAGAAAATAATTCAGTATTTGGATTTAAAAAATCTGAAATAGAATTTAAAAACAATGTATGGTTTGTAAATGAAGAGAAAAATAACTTAAATAAAATTGAGTTTGACAGATCGTTTCGAAATATAAAAATTGATAATTTGCGTTTAAGCTACCTTAAAGAAGAAATTGAATTGTCAGGAATTATTAGAGATTCTTCTTCATACAAAAATTTTAATTTAACATTTAAAGATGTTGAGTTGGCAAAGATAACACCTCGAATTGATAGCCTTGCCCTTGCAGGTAAAGTAAACGGAATGTTAAGCATACAGCAGCAAAATGCTGCTTATTTTCCAGAATCTAAAATAACAATTGATGATTTTAAAGTTAACAATTTTAATCTTGGGTCTTTTAAAGCCAATATTAAAGGCAATAAATCTTTAACCAATTATAGTGTGAATGTGAGTTTAAAAGATGATACTACCGAATCTCTTAAAGTAGTGGGCAATTTAGATGTATCTGGAACGAATTCTAATTTAGATTTAGATATTAACTTCAATAAATTTATTTTAAACCCATTAAATCCTTTTGGAGGAGGTGTTATTACAAATATACGTGGCGAGATTACAGGTAAAGCAAAAGTTACAGGTAGGCTGCAACGACCTCAAATTAATGGACAATTAACATTAGATAATGGAGGTTTAAGTATGCCATATCTTAATATAGATTATGCATTTAATGATAATACCACTATTGGTTTGAAAGAACAAAGTTTTATATTTAATAAAGCGAATTTAGAAGATACTGAATTTTTTTCTAAAGCTACTTTAAGTGGAAATATAAGTCATATTAACTTTTCGAAATGGTCTTTGGGACTTTCGATTGACACTAATAAACTATTGGTTTTAAATACTGAAGACAGTGAAGATGCCTTATACTATGGGACTGCTTTTGTTAGTGGAATTATTAATGTTGATGGCCCAATGGATCAATTGGTTATTATAGCTGATGTAACTACTGAAGAAGGTACAGTTTTTAAAATCCCATTAAACGACACCGAAACTTTTGTAAACCTTTCATACATTCATTTTTTAACTCCCGAAGAAAAAGAAGCCAGATTAAAAGGAGAGATTATAGTCCAAAAGTATATTAAAGGTTTGGAATTAGATTTTGATCTTTCTGTTAATGAAAATGCTGAAATTGAAATTGTAATAGATAAAGATACAGGCAGCTCTATTAAGGGCAGAGGAAATGGAGTGGTATTGGCTCAAATAAATACTAATGGCAAATTTAAAATGTATGGCGATTTTATTGTAGATGTGGGAACATATAATTTTGTTTATGGAGGCTTAATTCAAAAAGAATTTAAGGTAAAACAAGGAGGAACATTGGTTTGGGAAGGCGACCCTCTAAAAGCGCAAATCAATATTGAAGCAGTATATGATGACATTGTAGCCAATCCATCTGTTTTGTTGGATAATCCTGTAAATAGAAGTATTCCTGTGGAAGTAAGAATTCTCCTTTCAGGAAATCTTGAAAAACCTGATCCAATTTTTGATTTAAGTTTTCCGAGTGTTAACACAACTTTAAATTCCGAACTTCAATATAGATTAAATAGTAACGAGAGTAAACAATTACAAGCTTTATCATTATTGGCTACTGGTTCATTCTTTAATCAATTAAAATTTGATCAACAAGCTATTTATGGCAATCTTGCTGAAAGAGCTTCAGCAATTATAAGTAGCTTTTTCAATGATGCTGATGGAAAGGTTAAATTTGGTATCGATTATCAATTAGGACAAGACACACCAGAATACCAAACCGACGATAGGTTAGGTGTAACCTTATCGACAAAGTTGAGCGATAGAGTACTGATAAATGGGAAAGTTGGTGTGCCAATTGGTGGTGTAAACGAAACTGTGGTAGCAGGAGATTTTGAAATTGAAGTATTGTTAAATGAAGAAGGTAATTTTTCGATGAAATTTTTCAATCGTGAAAATGACATTAGAAACTTTGGTGAACAAATTGGTTATACGCAAGGAATGGGAATATCTTATAATGTAGAGTTTGATAATTTTAGAGAACTTCTTGCCAAAATTTTTAAAGGAAATAAAAAGTCAAATGAAGAAGATAAAAAAAATAGTGATGAAAATGCACTTCCAGAATATCTTAGTTTCAAAAAAAAAAGACACATTAAAACAGTAAAAAAAGCTGTTAATTTACCATTCTCTCAAAATAATACTTTACGAAAACGTTTGAGTTCTAACTTTTGGGCAAAATATGATTAATCATAGCTTTTTGTTATATAAGTTTATTAGTTTTACTTTTCATAAGAAAATAAATGTCAGTAAATATTAAAAAGATTGGTATAATAACGTCAGGAGGAGACGCTCCTGGAATGAACGCTGCAATTAGATCTGTGGTTAGATCTTGTGCGTTTCATAATATTGATTGCATTGGAATTTACAGAGGTTATGAAGGCATGATTGAAGGAGATTTTAAAAAACTATCTGCAAGAAGTGTCAATAATATTATAAATAAAGGAGGAACTTTTTTAAAATCGGCAAGGTCTGAAGAGTTTAGAACAAAAGAAGGTCGTCAAAAAGCTTATGCACAAATAACAAAAGAAAACATTGATGCTTTAGTGCTTATTGGAGGCGATGGCACTTTTACAGGAGGCATGTTATTTAACGAAGAATTTAATTTTCCAATCATTGGTATTCCTGGTACAATCGATAACGATATTTTTGGTACAAATTATACAATAGGTTACGATACAGCTTTAAACACTATTGTAGAGGTTATTGATAAAATACGTGATACGGCAAGCTCTCATAAACGTTTGTTTTTTATTGAAGTAATGGGAAGAGATGCAGGACATATTGCTTTAAATGTTGGAGTTGGTGCAGGAGCCGAAGAAATTTTAATACCAGAAGAAGATTTAGGACTCGAACGCTTATTAGAATCTTTGCGTCGAAGTAAAAAATCTGGAAAATCTTCCAGTATTGTTGTGGTTGCCGAAGGCGATAAAATAGGAAAAAACGTATTTGAACTTCGTGATTATGTCGAAGAACATTTACCTGAGTATGAAGTACGCGTATCTGTTTTAGGACATCTTCAACGTGGAGGCTCGCCAAGTTGTTTCGATCGTGTTTTAGCAAGTAGAATGGGAGTTAAAGCTGTAGAATCCTTACTTGATGGAAAAACCAATTTTATGGTTGGAAGCATCAATAATAAAATGGTGTTAACGCTATTAAAAGAGGCTGTAAAAACTCATTCAAAAATAAATAAAGAATTATTAAGAGTGTCAGATATAATGGGTACATAAAAACAAAGAGAAATATAAATGTCGAAAGTAAAAATAGGAATAAACGGATTTGGTAGAATAGGTAGAATCGCTTTTAGAGTGGCTGTTAACCGACCAGAAATTCAAATAGTTGGAATAAACGATTTGCTTGATGTAAATCATTTAGCATATTTATTAAAATACGATTCAGTTCACGGACGATTTGATGGAGATATTCAAGTAGTAAACGGAAATTTGGTCGTTAACGGAACTACAATTAGAGTCTCTGCCGAACGCAATCCAGAAGATTTAAAATGGGATGAAGTAGGAGCAGATATTGTGTTAGATTGTACAGGAATATTTACAACACTTGAAGGCGCTGGAAAACACATTGTTGCTGGAGCAAAAAAAGTAGTTATTTCGGCACCTTCTGAAGATGCACCAATGTTTGTTATGGGTGTAAATCACAAAAAAATCACTTCTGAAGAGACCATAGTTTCAAATGCATCTTGTACAACAAACTGTTTAGCACCTCTTACAAAAGTTATAAATGATAAATTCGGAATTATTGAAGGCTTAATGACAACTGTTCATGCTGCAACTGCTACTCAATTTACCGTTGATGGACCTTCAAGAAAAGATTATAGATTGGGTCGAGCATCACTAAACAATATTGTTCCAGCATCAACAGGTGCTGCAAAAGCTGTCGGTAAAGTTATTCCAGAGTTAAACGGAAAGCTAACAGGAATGGCATTTCGTGTTCCAACTGTAGATGTATCAGTAGTAGATTTAACAGTACGATTAGAAAAATCTGCTTCTTTTGAAGAAGTGAAATCAGCATTAAAAGATGCTTCAGAAAATGAATTGAAAGGCATATTAGGTTATACCGAAGAAGGTGTTGTATCTCAAGATTTCGTATCCGATCCACGAACAAGTATTTTTGATGCCAGTGCAAGTATTGGCTTAAATGACAATTTTGTTAAATTAGTATCTTGGTACGATAATGAGTTTGGATATTCAACCAAATTGGTTGATTTAGCTGAATATATACATAATATTTAATACTTTAGTTGAGATGATTCTTATTGTTGACAGTGGCTCTACAAAATGTGATTGGATTGCAATCGATAAAGATGGCAATCGACTTTTAGAAAAAATTAGGACCAAAGGACTAAATCCTGCCATTCTATCTCAAAAGAAATTAACAAAAATTATAAAGAAGAATTCAGCATTAAAAGGAATTCGTAAAAATGTTTCACACGTTTTCTTTTACGGAGCAGGATGTGGCACCGAAAAACCACGTTTATTATTACAAGGTGTTTTACAAGCGTTTTTTTATAATACAAAAGTTGAAGTTAAGGAAGATACTTATGCAGCTGTATATGCAACAATTAAAACCAATAATGAAGCTGCAGTAGTTTGTATTTTGGGCACAGGATCCAACTGCAGTTATTACGATGGTAAAATACTGCATCAACGTGTAAAATCTTTGGGATATACAATTATGGATGATGCTTCTGGTAATTATTTTGGCAGACAGTTAATTAGAGATTATTATTATAATCAAATGCCAAAAGATATAAAAGTTGCCTTTGCTGACAGATATAATGTAGAAGACGATTTTATAAAATACAATTTATACAAACAACCAAACCCAAATGCCTATTTAGCTTCTTTTGCAGAATTTATGTTTTTGAATAAAGATTCCGAGTACGCAACAAATCTCATAAAAAAGGGAATCAGGTTGTTTGCAAAAAATATGATTTTGCAATTTAAAGAAGAACTCAAAACTGTTCCTGTACATTTTGCTGGTTCTATTGCATTCTTTTCACAAGATGAAATTAAAGAAGTTGCTCAAGAACTTGGTTTTACCGTTGGTAATTTTAAACGCAGACCTATTGAAGGTTTGGTAAGTTACCATGTGAGTAATTTGTAAGTTATGTTTATTGTGAAGAATTTCGATAAATCCTGATAATCGTCGGATAGTTGGTGACGCGATATCATTATTCGTTATTAATTTTACTTGATTAAATTTTATAATCTATTGACTAATAAGTTATAAAAAACTACCTTTACTTAAAGAACAATATCGTTTATTAAAACAGAACGATATCTTAACCAATAAACGTAATTTTCCTAAACTCATTTATTCTTTAAAACTCTTAAAGCTACCATCTTTATAAAAAATAACGATTCGGTCTATAGTTTTGACTTTAGTTTCTTTAAGAGTTTCTATTGATGCTGTTTTTACAATTTCTTTTTGTTGATTTTGAGGTACAGGAAAAATACCTTTTCCCTTTAACAACCAATACAACTCAACTTCGGGATAGGAGGAAAGCACTTTTAAAATAAAGTCTAAACTGGGCTTATTGCGTCCTGATAATATATGCGAAATACTTGAACGTTGCACTCCAATTTTTTCAGCAAATGAAGATGCAGATTCTCTATAGAAATCTATCACTTTTTGTAGTCTTTTAGCAAATGCTTCGTTGTTTATCATTGTATACAATTAAAATGAAATTATTTATTTACAAATGTAAACATATTAATGAATTTAGGCTAAACTTTATAAATAAATTAAAAGAACATTTAATTTTTAACTTTATATAAAGTTATATAAGATATTGAAATAAAGTCTATTAAATTAGCATTTAATTAAATAGTAATTATGTAACATCCTAAACTTGCTGTTACAGTAAAATTGGTTTAGTAATGTAACATAAACGTTACATTTTATAGTTTACAATTGTAAAAATACAAATGTTTACCTTTGTAATCTTGGATAAAGCATTATGCAAATAGAAAGCCTGAAATCACTCTATAAAACTCATAAAGAAAAGTCACTTTTTGGTAGATATATTCATACCAAAAACATTGAACTTCTTTTAGAATATCTGCCATCAATTTTTAAAGTGGATACTATCGGCAAATCAGTAAATGATGAAAATATATTTTCTGTAACTATTGGTACTGGCATGAAAAAAGTATTGATGTGGTCGCAAATGCATGGTAACGAATCTACTACTACCAAGGCTTTATTCGATATTTTTAATTTTTTGAATGATTCTAACGCGCTTTCAAGCACTATTATTAACAATTGCACACTTAAGATCATTCCCATACTAAATCCTGATGGAGCATTGACTTATAAGCGTTTTAATACGAATAATATTGATTTAAACCGAGATGCACAAGATTTATCTCAACCTGAAAGTATCGCACTGCGGCACTGTTTTGATACCTTTCAACCAGATTTTTGTTTTAATCTTCATGGGCAACGTACTATTTTTAGTGCAGGAAAGACTAACAATCCTGCAACAATTTCGTTTCTATCTCCAGCAAAAGACTCAAGTTGCAGTATTACGAAAAACAGAGCTATCGCAATGGAAATTATTGGAGTGATGAATGTCATGCTTCAAAAGCAAATTCCAAATCAGATTGGAGTATATGACGATGCGTTTAATATAGATTGTGTTGGTGACACTTTTCAAAGCCTTAATGTTCCAACCATTTTATTTGAAGCTGGACACTATAAAAATGACTATTCAAGAGAGAAAACAAGAGAATATATATTTCAATCGTTATTAACAGCCTTGCAGTACATTGCATTAAACACGATAAAAGGTAATAATTACAGAACCTATTTTAATATTCCAAAAAACGAAAGCAATTTTTTCGATATTATCATTAGAAATGCAGTTGTTTCTCTTGAAAACAAAGAGCAATATCTTGATATAGGAATTTTATATGAAGAACGATTAGTAGAAAATTCAATAGAATTTATTCCAATTATTGATAAAATTACTGATTTAAGTAAATATCATGGTCATAAAGAAATTAATGCCAATAAAAATGAGGTGTTATCGTCAGATAGATGTGAGTTAAAAGTAGGTTACGAAAACGATTTCGTATTAATAAATAATGTAAAATATTCATTAATACTTGAAAATTATTGATTTATTATATAAATTTATTATTAAAAATGTACTACTTTCGCTTATTATCTAACAAAAACATAAAATGACAAAATTTAGATTAGACCAAACCGACCATCAAATTCTTGAGATGTTGATAGACAATACAAGAATTCCTTTTACAGATATTGCAAAAAATCTATTAATTTCTGCAGGCACTGTTCATGTAAGAGTTAAGAAAATGGAAGAAGGAGGAATAATAAAAGGGTCTTCGTTAACTTTAGATTACGAAAAATTGGGATATTCATTTATAGCTTACGTTGGAGTATTTTTACAGAATACTTCTCAAACTAAATTTGTTTTAGAGCGTATTAGAGATATTCCTTTTGTAACGGTTGCACATATAACTACAGGAAAATTCAATATATTTTGTAAAATCAGAGCGAAAGATACAGCTCATGCTAAAGATATCATCTTTAGTCTAGATGATATTGAAGGTGTTTACCGTACTGAAACCATGATTTCTCTTGAAGAAAGTATTAATGATAAAAAACGTTTAATGCATACAATCTTTAATGAATTGTAACTTTATTTCTCTTCCTCATTGAACATAATTTCCCCTAATTTACTCACTTTCAGATCAGCATTTCTAAAGTTAGTCATGGTATAATGTAGCTTACTGCTAACTTTAACTAAATAAATTGTGTCATCTGTTTTAACTTCAACAGCTTCTATAATTTCATTATGATGATTTTCAAAAACAATAATATCCTTATCATTATAACCATCAGGAAACTTTTTTGTTAAAAGTGTAAAGATGTTAGGAGTTAGTTTTTTTAAATCAACAATAATTCTTTTCATTATAAAAAAATGTGTCAAAATTAAAATTGGCAACAACTTTAATATAATTTATATGCTATAAAGTTACAAATTATTTTAATTCAAAATTAACTGTTGTAATATTTAAAGGAATTTATTATAATTTCATTATCGACCGAGCAATTTATTTTAGGCTTTCCTATGGCATCCAAAAGAACAAAATTAATATTGCCATACTCATTTTTTTTGTCATGTTTTAATAACTCAATTATTGGGTCAATATCTTCTCTGTTAATTTTAACTTTATCAAATATTTTAATTAAAGTAGTTTTGATTTCTTCGCACATAATATCTGAAAAACCGAGGAGTTCTCTTGAAATATAAGTAGCTAATACCATACCTATAGCAATAGCTTCGCCATGCAGTAGAGCTTGTTTTTTTTGTTTGCTCAAATAGTAGGATTCGATGGCGTGACCAAGTGTATGTCCGAAATTTAAAGTTTTGCGTAAGTTGTTTTCAAAAGGATCTAGATCTACAATATCTTGTTTTATAAGTATAGATTCGTAAATTAAATCATCAAAATCTTGATGTGTTGACATTGATAAATCCTTAAGTGAATTCCAGTATGCTTCACTTTGAATCAAACCATGTTTAAGCATTTCTGCAAAGCCTGAACGTATCTCATTTTGTGGTAAAGAGCTTAATAAATGAGTATCCACAAGTATCATTTGTGCAGTATTTATAACACCAATCTGGTTTTTAAGCGTGTTTAAATCTACTCCTGTTTTTCCGCCAACCGAAGCATCTACCATTGCCAATAATGAAGTTGGGACATTAATATATTTTAAACCTCTTCTGTAAGTTGAAGCTACAAAACCACCCAAATCGGTAACCATGCCACCACCAAGATTAATTATCAGGCTTTTTTTATCTACATTAAGTTCGGATAAAGCATTCCAGACACCAACACAAGTATCTATGGTTTTATGAATTTCGCCTGCTTCAATTTCAATAATTTCGATTTCAAGATTCGTTTCAACCTTTTCAATAAAGTATGGATAGCAATAATTATGAGTATTTGTATCTACAATAACAACTATTTTTGAAAAATTAGATTTTCTTAAATATGCATTTAATTCAGTATAACACTTTGAATTAAAGTGAATTGAATATTCTGAAGTAACTATAGATTTCATGTGTTCATAATATTTTTTTAATTCGGTTACATGTAACATTTAATACTATAATTCTCATAAATGAGAAACTTATATTTGATATATGTTTCATATATAACTCATATTATTTGACTGTTAAAATTAGTTATTTTTATGCAATAAAATATCTTCTTAATAAATATCTTTGCTACTAATCTTTATTAATATGTCGGCAGAAAAAATTTTCAATAATACAAAAGTAGCATTCCAACTTAAAAATGATTCGGAGTTAGAACGAGCTTATTTTTTATTTAAAATGATTTCCCATCAACCTTTGGTAAGAATTGGTACAGCAGCTACAAATTTTGCCTTAAAAACAAACTTGCCTGTTGAAGGATTGATTAGAGCTACGGTTTTCGATCATTTTTGTGGTGGTATTAACGAAGAAGATTGTTTGCCTGTAATTGATAAAATGTACAGTAAAGGAATTTCAAGTGTTTTAGATTATTCGGTAGAAGGAAAAGAAAATGAAGTACAATTTGATATGGCTTTAAATAAAACACTCGAAATTATAAATTTTGCCAGCCAAAAAGATGCCTTACCAATTGCAGTATTTAAGCCAACAGGGTTTGGACGCATTTCTTTATATAAAAAAAAAGGAAAAGGATTAAAATTAACTGAAGCTGAAGAACAAGAATGGAATAGAGTTATTGAGCGCTTTGATGAGACCTGTAAATTAGCTAAAGAAAAAGATGTTTTAATTTTTATAGATGCTGAAGAAAGCTGGATGCAAGATGCAGCTGATGCAATTACCGAAGAAATGATGCGTAAATATAATACCGAAAAACCCATTGTGTACAACACTTTGCAAGCTTATCGTTGGGATCGGTTAGATTATTTAAAACTCCTGAATGAACGTGCTAAAAACCAAGGATTTAAATTAGGAATGAAGATTGTACGTGGTGCTTATATGGAGAAAGAACGTGAAAGAGCGAAAAAAAACAGATATTCTTCGCCAATTTGTATCGACAAGGAAGCTACTGATAAAAATTTTAATGATACGCTTACATTCATTTTGGATAACCTAAATGATATTTCATTGTGTATTGGCACTCATAATGAAGCCAGTTCGTATTTAGCAATGGTTATCATGCAAGAAAAAAATATAGCAAAGACCGATAAACGAGTTTGGTTTGGACAACTTTATGGTATGAGCGACCATATTAGTTTTAACCTTGCAACTGCTGGTTATAACGTTGTTAAATATGTGCCTTTTGGACCAGTAAAAGATGTTATGCCTTATCTAATACGTAGAGCAGAAGAGAACACTTCGGTTGCAGGACAAACCAGTAGAGAGCTGAATTTACTTAAAGAAGAACGGAAAAGAAGAAAAATGTAACACCTTAATTGGTTGAATCCAACAATTCAAATTTTGAGTTATTCGAAACATATTCGGGTAATATGTTTTTCATTATAGCTACAATTTCTAATTTTTGAGACTTAAAATTCTTTTTGCATAACATATTTATTTTTGTTTCAATTATTTCTTTTTTGAAAGGTTTTGTTTCTATCATTAAAATTTTGTCATGAGAAGTAGATTTTATAATTTCATTTTCTGAATATAATTCTTCCGAAAATTTTTCGCCAGAACGTAAGCCAATGATTTTTATATCAATATCATCAGGAAATTTTAAACCTGAAAGACGAATTATATGCAAAGCGATATCATAGATTTTAATAGGTTTCCCCATATTAAAAACAAATATTTCACCACCATTTCCCATAGTTGATGCTTGTAAAACCAATTGGCTTGCAGTAGAAATCGTCATAAAATATCTTGTAATATTTTTATGTGTAATAGTAATTGGTCCACCAGAGATTAGTTGCTTTTTAAATAATGGAATAACTGAACCGTTCGAGCCTAAAACATTTCCAAAACGTGTGGTTATAAATTTAGTATTTCCTCTTCCGTTTAGGCATTTTACATATAATTCTGCAATGCGTTTTGTCGCACCCATTACATTAGTTGGGTTGACTGCTTTATCTGTAGAAATTAGAATACACTTTTTAATATTATGTGTAATTGAAAGGTCTGCAATGTTTTTTGTGCCTAAAATATTTACTCCAACAGCTTCGTTGGGATTGCTTTCCATTAGTGGTACATGCTTGTAAGCTGCAGCATGAAAAACGATTTTTGGTTTATAATTGTCAAAAATTTGAGACATTCTATGCATATCTCTAATATCTGCAACAATGAGAATAAAATTTTTAATGCCTAACATAAAAAACTCTTGCTGAAGATTATATAATGAAGATTCAGAAATATCAATTAGTATTAATTCTTTATAACCAAACATTGCTATTTTTCGTGCAAGTTCGCTTCCGATAGATCCTGCAGCTCCTGTAATTAAAATAATCTCATTATTATATTCGGAAGCTAAATTAGAGTCTACCAAACCAGATTGTTCTATTGATAAAAACTCTTCTATATATTTATCATGTATTTGTTTTCCTTTAAAATCAGCCATATATTTCTGTAAAACAATGTATTATTCTATCGAAATCATTTTCGGTTAGATTAGAACCGCTAAGTAAACATAAACCTTTATTATGCAATTCATCCGGAAATACCGTTTATATATTTGGGTACATTTTTAAATATAGGTTGCTGATGCATTGGTTTCCATAAAGGTTTTGTTTCGATGTTTTCTTTTTCAAAAAACGTTCTTAATTCTTCACGTTTACTAAAAGATTCTGTTAAAACACATGTGAGCCACCTACTCGAAAAATGATGCTTAGGCTCATCTAAAAAGCGAATTGTATCAAACTCTTTTAAGCGTTCTTTATATAACACATAATTTTGTCTCCTTGTGCTTATATATTTGTCTAAAGCTAACATTTGTCCTCTACCAATTCCAGCAGAAATATTAGACATTCTATAATTATATCCAATGTTAGAATGTAGATAATCTACAGATTTACTTTAGCATGAGTAGATAAGAAAATAGCCTTTTCTTTTAATGCCTTATGTTTTGTAATTAAAGCGCCACCACCAGATGCTGTAATTATTTTATTTCCATTAAACGATACTATAGACAAATCACCAAAAGTGCCACATTTCCTCTCTTTATATGAGCTTCCAAGAGCTTCAGCACTATCTTCAATAATAGGAATCTCATATTTTTTTGCTATTGAATGAATAGCTTCTACTTTATAAGGCATTCCATAAAGATGAACTGCAATAATAGCTTTGAGTTTTTTCCCTTTAGAGATACGATCCTTAATTGCGATTTCTAATAATTCAGGACACATATTCTAGGTATCTGTTTCACTATCTACTAAAATTGGTGTTGCTCCTTGATAAATTACAGGATTAACTGAAGCAATAAAAGTGTTGCTTTGGCAAATTACTTCATCATTTTTACCAACTCCCAAAAGAATTAATGCTAAATGAATTGCAGCAGTTCCAGAATTTAATACAGCTACAAAACAATCATGTTTTAAATAGTGTTCTAAATCGGCTTCAAAACCAGAAATATTTGAACCACAAGGAGCGATAAAATTTTCTCTAAAGGCAACATCAATAAAGCTTTGCTCTTTGCCGAACATGTGAGGAGGAGAAAGCCATATTTTAGTTTTTGTGTGCAAAAGGAGAGTTTGTTTTATTCAAAACTTACTGACATTATTGTTGCAATAGTTTCACAATTCTCAACAGTTAAAGCAATATCCTTTTCATCAATTTCGTGTTCAATTATATAAAGCTTACAAAAATCAAGGTCTCTATCTACTTTAGAAAAATCTACATCTCCAAATTTTAATATTTCAGAAATTGTAAAAGTATCAATAGATCTGTTTTTTAGAAGTTCAAGAACATTTTGAGAATAAACAAGTTGTTTTGTGCTAATATTTTTTGATACTCTTGCATCTAGTCCATAACTGCAAGAGGCTTTTTTACCACTTAAAAAAAAAGCTAAAAATATAAGTCCAATAGAGAATCCTCCAAGGTAATAACCAATGCGGTGTATAAGTTTCATGTGTAATTAATAAATTGATGCTTTTATTAAGCATTAAAAAATAAGAAGATTAACATCGCTGTAGTCCAAATCAAACCAATCTGCAACCGATTTGTTAGTTAAAATTCCGTGGTAAAAATACAAACCATTTTTTAAACCACGATCAAAACGCAGAGCATTTTCTATGCCACCATTTTCGGCGATTTCTAATAAATAAGGCGTAAATATATTACTAATTGAAACTGAAGCAGATCTCGAATAGCGAGCTGGAATATTTGGCACACAATAATGAATGACACCATGTTTAACAAATGTTGGACTATCGTGTGAAGTAATATCGCTGGTTTCAAAACAGCCTCCCATATCTATACTAACATCAATAATAAGTGAACCCTTTTTCATGCTTTCAACCATAGCTTCCGTGACTAAAATAGGAGCTCTGTTTTTACCTCTAACCGCACCAATAGCAACATCACAACGGATTAATGCTTTATGTATATTTTTCGGCTGCATTGTAGATGTGTATATTGTTCTTCCTAATTTAGATTGCAGCCTTCTCAATTTAGTTATAGAATTATCAAAAACTTTTATATTTGCTCCCATTCCTATTGCTGATCGTGCAGCAAATTCTCCTACAGTTCCTGCGCCTAGAATAACAACTTCAATAGGAGGAATACCACTTATGTTTCCGAATAACAACCCATTTCCGTTGTTAACATTCGATAATAATTCTGCAGCTATTAATACAGAAGCAGTGCCTGCAATTTCACTCAATTGCTGAACTGCTGGATAAGCACCATCTTCATCTCTAATAAATTCGAAAGCAAGAGCAGTAATTCTTTTTTTTGCCAAAGCTTCAAAATAGGCTTTGCTTTGCGTTTTAAGTTGTAAAGCAGAAATGAGAATGGTTTGAGGATTAAGGAGTTTAATCTCACTAAACGAAGGAGGCTCGACTTTTAAGATAATAGGGCAGGAAAACACTTTGGCTTTATCCTTTGTTATTTTTGCGCCAGCTTCGCTATAATCTTTATCATTATATTTAGCACCATCTCCAGCTCCAGATTCTAAAAGCACACGATGACCATTATTTACTAATGCTGAAACAGCATCTGGAGTAAGGCAAACGCGCTTTTCTTGGAAGGATGTTTCTTTTGGGATTCCTATAAATAAATTGCCTTTGCGTTTAAGGACTTCAAGCATTTCTTCTTGAGGTAATAGTTGTTCTTTTGTAAAAGGAGAAAGAGATTTACCCATTTAGGATTTATTGAAAATCCAAATTACAAATAATTTTTGGTATAAGTCTTAAAAATAATCTCTAAACGAACGTTTAGTAATTTTAAATTCTTCTTCAAGTTCTTCTAAAGTTTTATCGGCATCAGTTAGTTTATTAAACATTCTGGCTCTGATTAAATAGATTGAAGGGATAACTACAGCCATTACAGGAAGTAAATATAAAATTTGTGTTTCCTCTGAAAATTCTAAATCGTCATTAATAATTGTAATAATATGGTAAACATACATCGCTATTGGTACTAACAATACATGATACCACCAGTGGCGACATGTAAAAATCCAAATTATTAGTAAAAGGAGAGGAATGACTTTACCTAATAAAGTCCACACTAAAATTTGTGCACTCTCATAATAAGGGCTAGTATAAGAAAATAAAAAGGTGTCCCAGGGTTTTTCATTTGGAGCACCTTCCCATATTGTAAACAAATAGGGAGTAATAGCAATAATCGTTGCTATTAAACTCCCAATAATCAACTCCTTTTTATTGTCCAGGAATTTTGACTTTTGCTTTTTCAATTTGAGTTGTTGTTTGTCCATCTAAATCTATTAGATTAGTAGCTTGCGCTGTAAACAAAACACCACCAAATATCGCAATTGCGATTAAAACTTTTTTTGTTTTCATAATTCAAGGGATTTAATTAATTAATAATAACAAAGATAACTTTCAGGTATCTCGAAAAATGTTAATATTTTGTTAAAATCAATTTCAAAAAAACTCTTGAACGTTACGGTTTTACCGTACTTATGTGATTTTGATTTGGGTTGTGTTTACTATTTTTTAACTAATTATTTTAATTTTATTTTACTTTTTTCTTAATATACACTTAATTTAAGTGCTCTAAAGTTATTTTTATTCAATCTTAAGTGCACTTTATCAACTTTATTCGGCAGAAAAGGGCTAATTTTTTCTGGCCATTCAATAAAAATCCAATGTTTAGAATAAAAATACTCTTCAATTCCTAAATCTAAAGCTTCTTCTAGGTCATTAATTCTATAAAAATCGAAATGATATACAATATCATCTTTTATTTTATATTCATTCACAATCGAAAAAGTTGGGCTCGTAGCTTTCTCTGTTCCGCCTAATGCTTTTAATAAAGCACTTATAAGCGTTGTTTTACCAACTCCCATGTCTCCATAAAATAAAACTGTTTTCGTTTTAAAATTTTTAAGTAACAATTTTGCTACATCATCAATAGTTTCTAAATCGAAATGTACAGTTTCATTCATCCAATTGTTAGGCAATAATAAGGTATATTTTGTTAATAAACAAGTAAAATGTGTATTTCGTCGATGTTTTATGCAATTTATGGATTAATTATTTTGGACTCAAGACTGCAAATGGGATAATAACTTCTTCTAAAGATACGCCTCCATGCTGATAGGTGTTACGATAATAGCTTACATAATGATTGTAATTGTTTGGATACGCAAAAAATAGATTTCCTTTTGCAAAAATAAAGGAACTATTCATAGTTATTGAAGGTAAAAAAATCTTTTTTGGGTCTCTTGCTACAAACACATCTTTATCTTCAAACGTTAAACTTCTTCCGGTTTTATATCTCAAATTAAGACTAGTCTCTCTATCTCCAATAACTTTAGAAGGATTTTTTACATTAATTGTACCATGATCTGTAGTTATAATAAGTTTAAAGCCTAATTGTTGTGCTTGTTGAATTATTTCTAGCAAAGGAGAGTTTTTAAACCAGCTAACAGTTAAAGAGCGATATGCTTTGTCGTTAGAAGCTAATTCTTTTACAACGTCCATTTCGGTTTTAGAATGCGATAACATATCTACAAAATTGTAAACAACAACTGTAAGATCGTTATCTTTTTGAGATTTAAAATTGTCAGCTAATTTTTTGCCAGCCTTTAGATTTGTTATTTTAAAATATTCATGTTTTATATGGCTTAATCCCAAACGTTTTAATTGAGCTGTTAGAAACTCATTTTCAAATAAATTTTTTCCGCCTTCATCATTGTCATTTTTCCAATAGTTTGGATGTAATTGCTCCATATTGCTTGGCATTAATCCAGAAAAAATAGCGTTTCTTGCGTATTGGGTAGCTGTTGGTAAAATGCTATAATATGGTGATTCACTTTGGGTTTTGTAATAATTGTTTACAATAGGTTCGAATGCTTTCCACTGGTCGTATCTTAAATTATCTACAACTACTAAAAGTGTTGGTTGGGTTTTACTTAACTCCGGAACAACCTTTTCTTTAAAAAGGGTATGAGATAGTATTGGAGCTTCAGCGCTGGGTTGAAGCCAGTTTTCGTAATTTTTGTCAATAAACTTTCCGAACTGAAGGTTTGCTTCATTTTTTTGAGATTCTAAAATCTCGAACATGGCATGATCTTCAATATCTTCGAGTTCAATTTCCCAATAGATTAATTTTTGGTATAGCTCGACCCATTCTTCATAACTATTTACCATTGATAGATCCATGGCTATCTTTCTAAATTCCTGCTGATAACTGGATGTTGTTTTCTCGGAGACTAAACGTGTAAGGTCTAAATTCTTTTTTAAACTCAATAAAATCTGATGTGGATTTACAGGTTTTATAAGGTAATCGGCAATTTTGCTTCCGATAGCTTCTTCCATAATATATTCTTCCTCACTTTTGGTAATCATTACCACAGGAAGGTTACTTCGTTTCTCTTTAATTTCTGATAGAGTTTCCAAACCCGTTAAACCTGGCATATTTTCGTCTAAAAAAACAATATCAAAATTTTGGTCTTCAATAATTTCTATGGCTTCTGTACCACTCTGGCAAGTGGTAACTACATAATTTCTTTTTTCTAAAAATAAAATGTGTGGTTTTAATAAATCTATCTCATCATCAACCCAAAGAATGTTTATATTGTTCATATATTTATATTTGTATAAATTTTAATTCAATTAAAGGTTTGCATACTAAAAACAAACTTAAAATATTTAACGACCCAATTTACGGATTTATTACAATTCCGAATTCTTTAATTTTTGAATTAATAGAACACAGGTATTTTCAAAGACTTCGTAGAATTACTCAAATGGGATTGTCCTATTTGGTATATCCAGGTGCACATCACACACGATTTCACCACGCATTAGGCAGTATGCATTTAATGCAAAATGTGGTTAGGATACTTCGTTTTAAAGGGGTTACAATTTCTGAAGATGAAGAAAATGCGTTATTAATTGCGATTTTGTTGCATGATATTGGTCATGGTCCATTTAGTCATGCTATGGAACACAGCATTGTAAAGGGCGTTTCGCATGAAGAAATTTCGCTGTTGTTTATGCAAAAGCTCAATACCGAATTTAACTCAAATTTAACGCTTGCTATTAAAGTATTTAAAGGAAAGTATCATCGAAAGTTCATGTGTCAGTTAATTTCCAGTCAGTTAGACATGGATCGTTCAGATTATTTAAAACGAGATAGTTTTTACACAGGAGTTTCCGAAGGTAATATAAATAGTGCTCATTTAATAACAATGCTTAATGTTGTAGAAGACGAACTTGTTGTTGAAGAAAAAGGAATATATTCAGTCGAACGGTTTTTAACAGCAAGACGACTCATGTATTGGCAGGTTTATTTGCATAAAACCAGTTTGGTTGCAGAACAATTAATGATTAGAGTACTGCAACGTGCAAAAGAATTAACACTTAAAGGAGCTACACTAATAACTAGTAAAGCATTATTGTATTTTTTAAAAAATGAAATCACTCATGACACTTTTAATGATTTTACTCTTGAAACTTATGCTAATCTAGACGATTTTGATATAATTTCCGCAATGAAAGAATGGCAGATTCATGATGACTTTGTGCTGAGTAATCTTTGCCAAATGATTATTAACAGAGATCTTTTAAAAATAGAAATAAAGAATGATCAAATTAATAATGATAAATTAAATAAGCACATCACTAATTTGATGCATAAATATAATGTAACAAATTACGAAGCATCGTTTTTTGTATTTAAAGGAGAGGTAACTAATCAAGCCTATCAATTAAATAATCAAAATATAAACATCTTGTTTAATACAGGAAAAGTAATTGATATTGTAGATGCTTCAGATCATTTAAATTTAAAAGTGCTTTCAAAACCTGTTACGAAGTATTATATATGTTATCCAAAAGACAAACTTTAGTACATTTTTTATACTTTTGCGTCAAATGAAATTTACAGCAACACAAATAGCCGAAATCTTAGAAGGAGACATTGTTGGAAATCCCGATGTTGAAGTATCTAAACTCGCAAAAATTGAAGAAGGAACTAAAGGCTCTCTTACGTTTCTAGCCAATCCAAAATATACACCATATATATATAGCACAAATGCTTCAATTACTATCGTAAATAAAGAGTTTAGCACAGAGAACGATATAAATACTACTTTAATTAAAGTTAAAGATGCATATAAATCATTTTCGAAATTATTGGAATATTATAATGATATTAAAATGAATAAGACTGGAATCGAACAACCATGTTTTATATCTGAATCGTCATCGTATGGAAAAAATGTTTACATAGGAGCATTTTCTTATATTGGTAATAATGTACTAATAGGAGATGATGTAAAAATTTATCCAAATAGTTATATAGGGGATAATGTAATTATTGGTAATGTTGTACAAGTGTTTTCTGGTGTTAAAATCTATTCTGAAAGTATTATAGGTAATTACTGTGTCCTAAACTCTGGTGTAATTATAGGTGCAGATGGTTTTGGTTTTGCACCAAATGAAGATGGAGTGTACAGCAAAGTGCCACATACAGGAAATGTTATTCTTGAAGATAATGTAGATATTGGTGCAGCGACTACTATAGATAGAGCTACTTTAGGCTCAACTATAATTAGAGATGGTGTAAAGTTAGATAATCAAATACAGATTGCTCATAATGTCGAGATTGGTAAAAATACAATAATTGCTGCCCAAACAGGAATAGCAGGATCTACAAGAATAGGTAAAAATTGCAAAATAGGTGGGCAGGTAGGTATTGCAGGTCATTTAATTATAGGAGATAATGTAAAAATACAAGCACAATCTGGAGTTGGGAGAAATGTGAAAGACAATGAAGTCTTACAAGGATCACCAGCATTTCTTTATGGAGATTGGAATAAATCTTATGTTTATTTTAAAAATTTACCAAAAATTGTAAAAGACATAAACGATTTAGAAAAAAAAATAAAAAATAATGGTTAATACTAAGCATAAGCAAACAACAATTGCTAAAGAAGTATCACTAAAAGGAGTCGGGCTTCACACAGGAAAAGAAGTGACACTAACTTTTATACCTTCAGATGTTAATAATGGATATTCATTTAAAAGAATTGATCTTGAAGGCAATCCCATTATTGAAGCTACTGCAAATAATGTTAGTAATACACAACGAGGTACTTGTTTAGAAAAAAATGGTGTAATTATTCAAACTTGTGAGCATGTTTTAGCAGCTTTGGTTGGTTTAGAAATAGATAACGTTATTATTGAACTTAATGCATCTGAAACTCCAATTATGGATGGTTCTTCAAAATATTTTGTTGAAGCGTTGGTAAAAACTGGAAGTCTTGAACAGGATAGCAATAGAAAAGAATACGTAGTAAAAGAAGTGATATCTTATTTTGATGAAGAATCTGGCAGTGAAATCACAATTATCCCTTCAGATGAATATCAAGTGACTACAATGGTTGATTTTGGCACTAAAGTTTTAGGCACTCAAAACGCAACATTACTGCATATTTCAGACTTTAAAGATCAAATTTCCGACTCCCGAACATTTAGCTTTTTGCATGAGATAGAAATGTTACTCGAACATGGATTAATAAAAGGAGGTGATTTAAATAATGCCATAGTTTATGTAGATAAAGAATTATCTCCAGAAACAATGGAACGTTTAAAGGTAGCTTTTAAAAAAGACAATATTGCTGTTAAACCCAATGGAATTTTAGATAATTTAACATTGCACTATCCTAATGAAGCAGCAAGGCATAAATTGCTAGACGTAATAGGAGATTTAGCCTTAATAGGTACAAGAATCAGAGGAAAAGTTATTGCCAATAAACCTGGACACTTTATAAATACCCAGTTTGCAAAGAAAATGGCAAAGATAATAAAGCTTGAAAAGCGGAATAATGTACCTATTGTAGATTTGAATCAAGAGCCATTAATGGATGTTAATCAGATAATGGATATGTTGCCACACAGACCGCCATTTTTGTTTATCGACAAAATTTTTGAGCTTACTGATTCGTATGTCATTGGAATGAAGAATGTGACAATGAACGAACCTTTTTTTATTGGTCATTTTCCTGGAGCTCCGGTAATGCCTGGAGTTTTAATTGTGGAAGCAATGGCACAAACAGGAGGGATTTTAGTTTTAAGTACAGTTCCTGATCCGGAAAATTACTTAACAATTTTTATGAGAATAGATAAGGTGAGGTTTAAAAAACAAATAAAACCTGGCGATACATTAATCTTTAAGTGTTCATTAATAACACCAATTAGAAGAGGTATTTGCCACATGCAAGGCTATGCGTATGCAAACGGTGTGCTTTGCGCCGAAGCTGAACTATTGGCTCAAATAACAAAAATTAAATAATTATAAACAGAGCAAAATCAATTTTATTAAGTTTGCTAAAATTATGATAAGCGAATACATTTCACTCCCGATAGCTATCAGGATAAGAAACACTAAAATATAAGAAATGAACCAACCTCTTGCATATGTGCATCCAGGTGCAAAAATCGCAAAAAATGTTGTGATTGAGCCTTTTACAACCATTCATAACAATGTTAAAATTGGACATGGAACATGGATTGGTTCTAATGTTACCATAATGGAAGGCGCACGCATCGGAAAAAACTGTAATGTCTTTCCAGGAGCAATAATTTCGGCTATTCCACAAGATTTAAAATATAACGACGAAGATACAACTGTAGTAATAGGTAATAATGTTACCATTCGGGAATGTGTAACTATTAACAAAGGAACTTCAGATAGGATGAAAACTGTAATTGGTGATAACTGCCTGATTATGGCCTATTGTCATATTGCTCACGATTGTATTGTTGGAAATAATTGTATTTTTTCTAACAACAGTACATTGGCAGGTCATATTACAATTGGCGATTATGTAATTCTTGCAGGAATGACTGCAGTTCATCAATTTTGTTCAATCGGTAACCATGCATTTGTAACTGGTGGCACTTTGGTAAGAAAAGATGTGCCTCCTTATGTAAAAGCGGGACGAGAACCACTTTCGTATGTCGGAATAAATTCTGTTGGATTGCGTAGAAGAGGTTTTACTTCAGAAAAAATTAAAGAAATTCAGAATATATACAGATTACTCTATCAAAAAAATTACAATAATACACAAGCTTCAAGAATCATCGAAGCCGAAATGGAAGCAACTCCAGAACGTGACGAAATTCTTCAATTCATCAAAGACTCACATAGAGGTATCATGAAAGGATACATTAGATAAAATTAATATTAAACAAATATGGCAAGTACTTCAGATATAAGAAACGGATTGTGCATAAAATACAATCACGATATTTATAAAATAATAGAGTTTTTACATGTTAAGCCTGGTAAAGGTCCAGCATTTGTAAGAACAAAACTTAAAAGTGTAACAAATGGCAAAGTTATAGATAATACGTTTTCAGCCGGACATAAAATAGATGAAGTGAGAGTGGAAACGCATCGTTTTCAATATCTATATCCCGAAGGGGAGCTTTTTCATTTTATGAATGTTGACGATTACAACCAAATTATTATAAACAAAAACACGATAGATAATCCCGAATTAATGAAAGAAGGTGAAATTGTAACTATCATTATTAATTCGGAAGACGAAATGCCGCTTTCGGTAGAATTGCCAGCAAATGTAATTTTAGAAGTTACAGCAACCGAACCCGGAATTAAAGGCAATACAGCAACAAATGCAACTAAACCTGCTACTGTTGAAACTGGTGCAATCGTAAATGTCCCTTTATTTATAAACGAAGGAGATAAAATTAAAGTAGAAACCGTAAAAGGAACTTATAAAGAACGAGTTAAGGAATAAATGTTATTTCCAAGACCATATACCTTAAAAGAAATTGCAATATTAATAGGTTGCAAATATGTAGGAAAAGATAACTTTCCTGTTTTAGGAATGAATGAGATTCATGTTGTTTCATCAGGAGATATTGTTTTTGTGGACCATCCTAAATATTATGATAAAGCGTTACAATCTGAAGCGACTGTTGTTTTAATTAATAAAGACGTAGAATGTCCGGAAGGGAAAGCATTATTAATTTCTGAAGACCCTTTTCGTGACTTTAATGTGTTAACTAATCATTTTAATCCTTTTCTACTTTCTGAATTAAATATTTCTACCACAGCAAAAATTGGCAAAAACACTATAATTCAACCCAATTGTTTTATTGGTAATAATGTTTTTATTGGCAATGATTGTGTAATTCATTCTAACATAAGCATATACGACGACACGATTATAGGAAACAATGTTACTATTCATTCAGGAACAGTTTTAGGTGCAAATGCGTTTTATTATAAAAAAAGAGAAGATGGCTTTGACAGATTATTATCAGGAGGAAAAGTTGTTATTGAAGACAATGTAGATATTGGTGCTGTTTGTACTATTGATAGAGGAGTTACTAACGATACAATTATTGGAACAGGTTCTAAATTAGATAATCAAGTTCAAATTGCTCATGATACTGTAATTGGGAAAAACTGTTTGATTGCTTCGCAAGTTGGTATTGCTGGTTGTGTTATAGTTGAAGATAATGTTACACTTTGGGGACAAGTAGGCGTTAAAAGCGGAATAACAATAGCAAAAGGGACTGAAATATACGCACAATCTGGTTTAGGTTTTTCTACTAAAGAAAATAAAACCTATTTTGGATCTCCAGCTTCTGAAGCTGGAGAAAGGTTTAAGCAAATGGCTTACATCAGAAAAATTCCAGAAATTTTAGAAAAACTAAAGAATAAAGAGAAATAAAATCATTTTAAAATTAGAAACAAATGAGTGTTTTAGTAAATAAAAATTCAAAGATTATTGTTCAGGGCTTTACGGGAAGTGAAGGCACGTTTCACGCTACACAAATGATAGAATACGGAACAAATGTAGTAGGAGGGGTCACACCAGGAAAAGGTGGACAAATACATTTAGACAGACCCGTTTTTAATACAGTAAAAGATGCTGTAAAAGAAGTAGGAGCAGATACCACTATTATCTTTGTGCCACCAGCTTTTGCTGCAGATGCCATAATGGAAGCTGCAGACGCAGGAATTAAAGTAATTATTACAATTACCGAAGGGATTCCAATTGCAGATATGATTAAAGCAGCCGATTATATCAAAAATAAAGACTGTCGTTTAATTGGTCCAAATTGCCCGGGAGTTATTACTCCAGGTGAGGCTAAAGTTGGCATTATGCCAGGATTTGTGTTTAAAAAAGGCAGTGTTGGTATTGTTTCAAAATCTGGAACATTAACGTATGAAGCAGCTGACCAGGTTGTAAAACAAGGTTTAGGAATTACAACTGCAATTGGAATTGGAGGAGACCCAATTATTGGAACGACAACTAAAGAAGCTGTAGAAATGTTGATTAACGATCCTGAAACAGAATGTGTTGTAATTATTGGTGAAATTGGAGGACAATTAGAAAGTGACGCTGCTCATTGGTATAAAGCAAGTGGGAGCAAAAAACCCGTTGTAGGTTTTATAGCCGGTGAAACAGCACCTGCAGGTCGAACAATGGGACACGCAGGAGCAATTGTAGGAGGAAGTGATGATACTGCACAAGCAAAAAAACGAATTATGCGAGAATGTGGTATTCATGTTGTGGATTCTCCAGCAGAGATTGGCAAGAAAGTTGCTGAAGTAATGTCATAAAATTTTTAATAATTGTTAAAAACCTCTCAAGATTATGCTGAATTTAGCTCAGTAATTTTGTGAGGTTTTTATATTTGATGCAACTTGTAATTATTATATTTGACAGTCAACTAATCAACTTATAAATAATGAAATTATTAGAAGGTAAAACAGCAATAATTACAGGAGCAACCCGAGGAATTGGAAAAGGAATAGCAAAAGTTTTTGCTGAACAAGGCGCAAACGTCGCATTTACTTATAGCTCATCAGTTAAAGCTGCTCAAGAATTAGAAAAAGAATTAAACGCTTTAGGTGTAAAAGCTAAAGGCTACCAAAGTAATGCAGCAAACTTTGATGATGCGCAAAAATTAGCTGAAGATGTTTTAAAAGAATTTGGAAGTATCGACATTCTTGTCAATAACGCAGGAATTACAAAGGACAATCTTTTAATGCGCATAAGTGAAGAAGATTTTGATAAAGTTATAGAAGTGAATTTAAAATCAGTATTTAACCTCACAAAAGCTGTTATTAGACCAATGATGAAACAACGCAAAGGCTCTATTATAAATATGAGTTCGGTTGTTGGTTTAAAAGGAAATGCCGGACAAACAAATTATGCAGCATCAAAGGCTGGAATTATTGGTTTTTCTAAATCGGTGGCTTTAGAATTGGGCTCTCGAAATATTAGAAGCAATGTAATTGCCCCAGGGTTTATTGAAACCGAAATGACAGCAAAACTAGACCAAGATACAGTAGAAGGTTGGCGAAAAGCAATTCCTTTAAGACGTGGTGGTACTCCTGAAGATATAGCAAATGCCTGTGTGTTTCTCGCAAGCGATATGTCGGCATATATTACAGGTCAAACACTTAATGTTGATGGTGGAATGCTAACATAATTTACGATTTTTGATTGTTGAATTAATATAGTTTTTTCTTTACAAATCAAAAGTTCGCAGACAGTTTAAAGAGTTAGCTTTATTAATTAGTTGCTTTTCATTGTCATATATTTCAATTCTATTTTTCATAATCTGTGATATGGTTATAAGTTAACTAAAATCATTCTTATGTATTTAAATCGTAAATCTAAAAGCTATAATCGTCAATCATTATAATGAGTTCAGTAACACTTATTTATATCATTCTCGCTGGTATTACAGCGCTTTTATTAGCGCTGTTTCAATATTTATATAAATCTAAAAAAAGTAACTTAAATATATTGTTTGCTTTGTTAAGGTTTATTACGATATTTTCTGTTTTGTTATTGCTTATTAATCCAAAATTTGAACTAACTAAAGTCTATAACGAAAAACCTAATCTTATAGTTGTAATAGATAATTCAGAATCTATAAAACATTTAAAGCAAACTGAAAATATTGAACAGTTACTCGATAATTTAAAACGAGACAAGTCTTTATTTGAAAACTTCAATATAGAATATTACACATTTGGGAACGATTTAAAACCTTTAGATTCATTAACTTTTAATGAAACTCAAAGTAATATTACAACCGTTTTTGACAATCTGTCCCAGATATATAAAAATGCTGTTGCTCCAATAGTATTAATTACTGATGGTAATCAGACCTATGGCAGGGATTATGAATTTGAATCACTACATTATAAACAGCCTATATTTCCAATAATTCTTGGTGATACAATAACTCATTCCGATTTAAAAATTCAGCAATTAAATGTTAATAAATATGCCTATTTAAAAAACAAATTTCCGGTAGAGATCATTACAGTATATAGTGGTTTAGAAACTGTAAATTCTCAATTAATAATCACATCAGGAAATTCAATAATATTCAGAAAAAATTTAAGCTTTTCAAAAACGGAAAACTCTCATATTACAAATCTAACACTTTCTGCAAATAGAGTAGGAGTTAATGCGTACAACGCTGTTATTGTTCCTTTAAAAACAGAACAAAATAAAATAAATAATTCGAAGCTATTTGCTGTAGAAATTATAGACGAAAAAACAAATGTTGCTATTGTTAGCGATATTATTCATCCCGATTTGGGAGCCTTAATAAAAGCTATTGAAAGTAATGAGCAGCGTAGTGTTTCAATTTTAAAACCCAAAGAGTATTTAGAAAGACTGGACGATTTTCAACTCACAATTTTATACCAGCCCAACGTAAAATTTAAAGCCGTTTTTGAAGCTATTAAAAAAGCAGGGGGAAATACCTTTGTAATAACGGGAACACAAACACAATGGTCGTTTTTAAATGGAATGCAAACTAATTATTCTCAAGAAATTACGTTACAAACTGAAAATTTTCAACCAACTGTAAATTCAAACTATTCAACATTTATTATAGACGATTTAGATTTTAATTCCTTTCCTCCATTGCAATCTGAATTTGGAAGCGTTACATTTAATATACCTGTTGAAACCATACTGTACAAACATGTATTTAACGATTCTATAAAACAACAACCCTTATTGGTGACTTTTGAAAACAATAATAGGAGAGAAGCTGTCCTTTTTGGAGAGCATATTTGGAAATG
The DNA here is from genome assembly GCA_003709165.1 of Flavobacteriaceae bacterium PRS1. Classification (GTDB taxonomy): domain Bacteria; phylum Bacteroidota; class Bacteroidia; order Flavobacteriales; family Flavobacteriaceae; genus PRS1. The sequence goes on along the minus strand of RDRZ01000001.1, from coordinate 29,139 downwards.
GAGAGCGCAAAGCTACTTGAATAATAAATCGTTTCAGCAATTCGATAATTTTATTGGCAAACTTGTACAGTATCTAACTGTAAATAAAAGAAGAGGTCGTTTGAATTTAAATTACGAATCGTTTTATGATGGAACTGGTGATATAAAAATAACAGCACAATTTTTTAATAAAAACTATGAATTCGATAATAAGGCTAACTTAAACATTTCACTAAAAAATATTGATTCTAGTACTGCTACAATTTTACCATTTATTCTGAAAAACAATTCGTACGAAGTTAATTTGAACGGTTTTTCACCTTCAGAATACAATTTTATTGTGAGTGTAAATGATGGAGAAGTAAAGCAATCCGGGCATATAAAAATTTTAGATTACAATGTTGAGCAACAATTTTTGAATGCTAATGTAACAAAGTTGCAACAAATTGCTGCTAATAGTAAAGGGACAAGTTATTTTATAGCAAATACAGATTTTTTAATTGAAGATTTGCTAAATGATTTACGCTTTGCAATTATTCAAAAGAGTGATAAAAATATCGTACCTTTGATTGATTTTAAATACCTGTTATCACTTATTGTTTTGAGTCTGTCAATAGAGTGGTTTTTAAGAAAATATAACGGGCTCATTTAACCAAAATAAATAAAAATAATAATGGAAAAATTACCAAAAGTCGCATTGCCAGTAATCATATTTTTTATAATTGTAATCGTTGTGATTTCTAAATCAACAATAACAATACAAGGAGGAGAAAGAGGTGTATTATATAAAACATTAGGTAATGGAATAGTAACTGACAAACCTGCTTTAGATGAAGGTTTTCAATTTATTTTACCGTGGAATACGGTACAACGATTTAATGTACGTCAACAAGAATATTTTGATGAAATGAAAGTTTTATCATCTAATGGTCTGGATATTCAATTAGATGCTACTATTTGGTATCAACCTCAACAAGAAAATTTAGGATTTTTGTACAAAGAAAAAGGAATTGATTATTTGGCAACAATTGTACGTCCTGCTTTAAGGTCGTCTACAAGAGAAGTTGTTGGTCGTTATACGCCAGAAGAAATTTACTCTTCTAAAAGAGCTATAATACAGAAAGAAATATTTGACGAAACAAAAGCTATATTAGATGCCCAATTTGTGCAATTAAATAAGGTTTTAGTTCGGGATGTAACATTGCCTAAAACTATTAGAGATGCTATTGAACGCAAATTAGGTCAGGAACAAGAATTTCTGGAATACGAATTTCGCTTACAAAAAGCTTCAAAAGAAGCTGAAAAAGTAATTATTGAAGCAAGAGGTAAAGCCGATGCAAACCGTATTTTAAGTGCCTCACTTACTGATAAAATTCTTCAGGACAAAGGTATTGAGGCAACTCTTAAACTCGCACAATCACCAAATAGTAAAGTGGTTATTATTGGTTCGGGTAAAAATGGAATGCCAATTATTTTGGGGAATAACTAAGAATTTATAAAATATTATTTAAAGCCTTGGTCTAATCAGCCAAGGCTTTATTGTTTTTAATAAACACCTATGCTAATCAAAAAATATTATTATGTCTTTAAAATTCAGTTTTTAGGCTATCGTTTTCATGGTTGGCAAAAACAACCAAATGTAAAAACGATTCATTTAATGATAGACAGGACATTAAAATTCATTCTTGAAGAACAGCAATTCAAAACTTTAGGTGCTGGACGAACTGATGCTATGGTTTCGGCTCAAGAAGCGGCTTTCGAATTATTTTTACAATCGCCTATAGAAGATTTGGAGGTGTTTCTATTACTATTTAATCACAATTTACCACAAGATATAAGAGCACTTACTATTAAAGAAGTAGATGATAGTTTTAATATTATTCAGCATTCAAAAGTAAAAGAGTATGTGTACCTATTTTCTCAAGGGCAAAAAAATCATCCATTTTGTGCGCCAATACTAACCACTATTCTGGATGATTTGGATATAGAACTCATGAAAAAAGGAGCAAAGCTGTTTCAAGGCAATCATAATTTTAAAGCCTACTGTTTTAGAACTACCGAGAAGGGTATTTATAATAGAAAAATAATGACTTGTGAACTTATAGAAAACAAAGTATTCAAGGCTAACTTTTTTCCTGACAAGACTTATATGTTAAGAGTAAGAGGCAAAGGATTTGGTCGTAATCAAATACGATTAATGATGGGAGCACTTATTAAATTAGGTAAAGAAGAGATTACATTAAAAGATATAGAAAACAGTTTAAAACCCGAAAACACAGAAGTTATGGATTATATTGCACCTGCTTCAGGTTTAATTCTTAACAAAATAGAATTTGAATAGTGTTTGCCTTTTTGTAATTTTCCAAATAATTCCTTGATGGTTGCATCAAGGTTTCATATAACGTGTCATTCCTGCCATGGCAGGAATCTACAAAATAAATTGTAATGAATTTAACTATACCAAAATCAGCTTTAGATTTTTTTAAAAAACTTGATAAGAATAACAATCGCGATTGGTTTAACGAGCATAAAAAAGAATTTAAAGCCATTGAAACAGAAGTAAAGAATATTTATACCATCATTTTTGAAAACATCAAGTCTCACGACGATGTTGATAAACTCAAAATGTTTCGTATTTATCGCGATGTTCGGTTTTCAAAAGACAAGACACCTTACAAAACACATTTTGGTGGCTCTTTTCACAGAACTAAACCGAAATTAAGAGGAGGTTATTATTTACATCTTGCACCAAATAACCAATCATTTCTCGCTACTGGATTTTGGGAACCTAATAAGGACGATTTATTCAGAATTAGAAAAGAGTTCGAAATGGACGATCAGGAAATGAGAAAAATAATATCCAATAAAAAATTTAAATCCGTTTGGGGAAGCCTCTTGGGAGACGAATTAAAAACTGCTCCGAGAGATTTTGACAAAGACCATCCAGCTATAGATTTAATCAAGAAAAAACAATATATCTTTACTATAAAATATACAGATAAAGAAGTAATTTCAGAAGATTTCTTAAAAGAAGTTGACAATTCTTTTAAAGCCATTCGTCCATATTTTGATTATATGAGCGACGTGCTTACTACCGATTTGAATGGCGAATCTTTATTGTAAAATTACACTAATTAAACGGCCGTAAGTATTTCCGACTTTTCTAATAACTGAATATTATTAATAAGAGATTCTTTTACAATACTCATCATCCGTTTATTTAACGCTGAAGAATTAAGAATATAGAGTTTATATTCATCAATTGTAAATAGACCTATAATCATACCTTTAATACCATTTCTAAATTTCATGTCTTTATGAATTGCATTTTCAATATAATCAGTACGTTTATCAATAGAAAGCTCATAAAAAACACTTTTATGCTTTTTGATGTAATTTTTAAAAACTTCAATAAATAGAGGTTTTTGAAATTTAATTATTGGTCTTAAAACTAAATTCTGAAAGCGTTCTTCTGAACTCATTTCATCATTTATAGTAGTGGTCATAAAATCTGGACGAATACTTTTTAGGTCAAGGTTTCTTGTGATCATGATGATCAAATATTTTTATTAAAAATATAGAATCTTTGAGGTAATATAAATAGGGGAGGAGAGTTATTGTTAACGATGTTGTTAACAATTAAAAAAACCAATCACAATTGATTGGCTTTTTCTTGAGGAGTTAATTAATCCTTTACAAATTCTTCAAAAGTCTTAATCTTGAAGTCTTTTAATCTTGCCTTCTTTTTAAGTTTTTCAAAATCTGTTTTTGCTTTGTTAAAACGTTCTTCTATAACACTTAAATTATCAAATTCAGCATTGGATGGCTTATCGTAGCTGCTTGCAATTTTACTATAGAGATCAGCCATTTTTTCTCTTAATTGTGGCTCGGCTGAACTTACATAATTATCACCAGTAGTAATAACTAAGGTTTCTTTAAGTGTATTTAATGCAGTAACTAATTTCTTTTTATCTTTTGAAACATCTAAAATTGCATCGAGTTCATAAACCAAATATGCAAGCTCTTGAGTCATGTCATACATTTTCATTGTGGTCTCATATTTAAGTTCTCTGTCTTCACTTGATAAACCAGAGCGCTTATCATAAATCACTTCAAAAGTATGTTCAAAGGTTTCTTTCCCTTTAGTTAAAACAGCTTTATATGTACCAGCTTTGACTTTTGGAGATGTAAATCCACCAAAACTGAAGGTTTTTCCTTTGGCAACTTTTGGTTGCCTAATCGTAAAGTTCCAGTTTACAATATTAATTCCTTTAGATTTTCCTGGACCAAGAGAAACTATCATATTGCCTTCCATATCCTGAATCTCCAAAGTCATTTTTCCAAATGTATGACGTTTTGGTAGTAAGTATTTTATTTGTGCTCCTCTTAAAGGGTTACGCCCAACAAACTGTGTTTCAGTACCAAAACTTCCTGAAAAACTACTTTGATCTATCATGACTGCTGGTTTTGAATCAAAGAAATGTACTTTTTTAGTCATCATTTCTGTGGAAAACTCACGAAGCGGTGAAATATCATCAATAATAATAACACCACGACCATGAGTTCCCATTACCAAGTCGTTAGTTCGCTTTTGCAAATCGATAAAGTGTATAGCTACTGAAGGCATGTTTTTAGTAAACTTACTCCAACTTTGTCCTCCATTTAAGGTAATATACAAACCAAATTCAGTTCCCAGATATAATAAATCAGGGTTTACATAATCTTCTTGTATGTTTCTAACAAACCCAACTACATCGTCGGTAATTATATCGTTCCATGTTTTACCATAATCGGTAGTTTTATAGGTATAAGATGTCATATCTCCAGTAGTATGCCCTTCAAATACCACGTATGCAGTGGCTTTATCATGTGAGCTCGCTTCTATGTGATATACCCAAGTGTTTGCTGGTAAGCCGGAAATATTTGTAATAGTGTTGGTCCAAGTTTTTCCACCATCTGTTGTTACTTGTACATTACCATCATCTGTTCCTACCCAAAGGACATTTTCATCTAATGGCGATTCGGCAATAGTAAATATTGTAGTGTGATTTTCTGCCCCAGAATTGTCCATCGATAACCCTCCAGAATCTTCTTGCTCTTGTTTACTCTTATCGTTTGTAGTTAAGTCTGGAGAGATAATCGTCCACGTATCTCCCATATCTTCTGATCTGTGAAGAAACTGGCTTCCCATATAAAAACGATCGGGTTGATGTGCACTAATTGCCATTGGAGGATTCCAGTTGAAACGCAATTTTTCATATCCTTTTTTTGGTAACGGCTGTATGGTTTTTATAAGTTTGTTCTCAACATCGTAGCGCCATACGTTTGCTGCGCCTTGCATTTCGGAATATATTATTTGTTTTGTAGGATGTTTTAAAACTCTAAAACCGTCACCACCACCAATAGAGTTCCAGTCTCTGGCATTGATACCTCCACTTGAGGTTGAAGGGCCATACCAAGAGCCATTATCTTGTAACCCACCGTAAATATTATAGGGTTCTTCATTATCTACACTAATATGGTAAAATTGCGATAATGGTAGCCCTTCAACAATTTCCATAGTTGTTCCTCCGTTCCATGAACGATACACACCTCCATCTGTTCCTACATACATACGATCGGAATCATTAACATCAAAAACGATGTCATGAATATCACCATGCATATTTCCTAAGCCCTTAAAGGTTTTTCCACCATCTCTGGAAATAGAACCACTCAAACCAGCTTTTACAACAACATCAGGATTTCTTGGGTCTACCACAATTCTTGAAAAATAGAACGGTCTTACTGTAATTCCAAAATCGTTATTGAGTTGTTTCCAATTAGCTCCTGCATCATCACTTCTATACAATCCTTTTTTACTATCCTTTTCAGCTTCAATAATCGTATATAAAATATTAGAATCTGAAGGAGCTACTGCTATTGCAAGTCTTCCTAATTTACCTTCTGGAAAACCATTATGGATTTTATTCCAGTTTTTTCCACCATCAGTCGATTTATAAAGTGCAGATTTATCACCTCCGGAATTAAAAGACCACCCTGTTCTTCTAAATTCCCACATGGAAGCATAAAGTACATTTGGATTATTTGGATCCATAGCTAAATCTGCACAACCAGTTGTTTGGTCAACATATAATACTTTGTTCCATGTTTTGCCAGCATCGTTAGATTTATAAACACCTCGTTCTTCACTATCAGACCAGAGGGCTCCTAAAACTGCTACATATACTTCATTCGAGTTGTTTGGGTTGACAATGATATTTGCTATACGTTCAGAATTATCAAAACCTATTTTTTTCCAATTCGTTCCACCATCAATAGATTTATACAAACCATCGCCAACAGACACACTATTACGTGTCCAGGTTTCACCAGTACCAACATATATAACTTTATCTGGACTATTTGGATCTATTGCAACAGCACCTATAGATTGGCAATAATCATCAAAAATAGGGTTGAAAGTTGTTCCTGCATCATTAGATTTCCAAACACCACCACCAGCAGTTCCTGCATAAATAATTCTTGGGTTAGTAGGATGTACTTCTAGGTCGTTTATTCTTCCACTCATTAAGGCAGGACCAATATGTCGTGCGTTTAAGTCTCCAAAAAGGTTTTTTAGATTAATGGACTTTGAATCTTGTGCATAGGAGTATATAGGCAGCAACCCAACACTTAATACAATTGTAAATAATAATTTTTTCATTTTATTTTGATTGAATTGGTTAATTATAAATAAAAAATCCTCAACATTAAAATATTAAGGATTTAATAAAGAATATTAATTTTTTTTATCGTCAGTTGATTCAGTTTCTTCAGGGAATGCAAAAACACTATCATCAACTTCAGGGTTCAATTCTATTGCTGATATTGTAATTGGAGCTCCAGGTTGTCCTTTAACACCTTGTGTCATAGAAAACGGAAAATACAAACCATCAACTTCTTGGTAATCACTAAATGTTATTTCTTGAATCATACCTTTTCCCTGACCAGTTTTAATTTCACTTTGAATAGCAATTGGCACAAAATTTTCGGTATCAAAAAAGTAAAAACTAACATCTTCTTCTTCTTTACCATCAACAGTTATAAGTTCTTTGGTTAATTTAATTTTAAAAGTTTCTGTACCATCAATATCCTCTTTTCCTAACAGCTCAACTAAATAGCCTTTTTCTTTATAATCAATAAATGGATCGGGAAAATCGTTATTATTTAACTTCATGTTAGCAGTAGTTTCCGCATCACTTTTTTCAGCTTTCAATGTCATAAAATTATGACCCCAAAGTGTTTCGCCATCAAAAACACCTTGCTTTAATTCTTTACCTTGAAAGTTAATGATAGTCAATTGTTTTCCGCCTTTAAATTGGTAAATTTCAAGAGGGATTTCCATACCACCATTATTAACTTTTGCAGTCATTTTCATACCTTCAATTTTTTTTAGATTTTCTAAGCCTCCAATGTTTTCGAAATAGTTTGCTAATATTTCATCTACTGTTTGTGCATTTACTTGTGTAGAAAACCCAACAACCAATGCTACTAATACTAATTTTAATGTTTTCATAATTTACTAATGAGTGTTATTGTTTTTTTGTTTGTCATTAAATATACTTATTTGTGACACCTTACGAGCACTTTTCTTTTAATATCATTTTTAAAAAATAATGATTTCTTAATTTATTAGTTCTTTTTAGTTTCAATTTCTTCAGGTATTTTGAATATATTATTATCAACTTCAGTATTAAATTCAATGGTTTTAGTGGTCAATTCCAACCCAATTTGACCATTAAATTTTTGTATTTGTGAAAAGGAGATATACAGCCCATCAACTTCTTGATAATCGCTTAATAACATTTGCATTGTGGCACCTTTTCCTTGTCCGTATTTAATAATTGATTCCATCGCTATAGGAACATAGTTTTCTGTGTCAAAATAATAGGTTTCTATATTTTCTTCCTCTATTCCATCTACTAAAACAGGTATTTTTGTAAGTTTAATTTTAAAGCATTCTGTCCCTTCAAAAACTTCCTTACCCAGTAATTCTACTTTATAGCCTTTCTCTTTATAATTCATAAAAGCATCTGGTAAATAATCATTTGCACTGTTTTTCGTGTTCAATGAAGTTTCAGCATCTAGAGCTTCAGCATTTTGTGTATTAAAATTCATAGCCCAAGCACTTTCGCCATCAAAAGCGTCAAAAATAAAAGAATTGCCTTGTAAATTTATATCAACAATTCTTCTGCCATCTTTCATATAGGTTGCAACAAAGGGATAATCAACATCTTGTTGTCTTCCGACTCCAATAACTTTCATCGATTCAATTTTAGACCATGCCTTTTGACCTCCAATGTTTTCGATATAAATTTCAATAATTTCTTCTGCTGTTTGTGCATTAAGAGTTGGCACAAAACAAAATGTTATCCCAGGACAAGTAGTTTTAAAGTTTTCATATTATTTTAAATTTTGATTGATATTTGTTTGTCTTACAAATTACAAAAATGTTACTACTCAAGATTTATTTTTTATTAACATTAACATTTTGAATACGTATCTTTGTGAAAATTATAATATGCAAAAACAACTTATTGAATGCGTACCAAATATAAGTGAAGGTCGTGATATTAATAAAATAAATGAAATAGCAAATATTGTTGAAACTGTTGAAGGCGTAACTTTATTAGATATTGATTCCGGTAGTGCTACCAACCGAACAGTCATCACATTTGTTGGCGAACCAAAACAAGCAATTGAAGCTGCTTTTTTACTCATCCAAAAAGCATCGCAACTTATCGATATGAGTAAGCATACTGGTGAGCATCCACGTTTTGGAGCTACTGATGTTTGTCCTCTTGTTCCCATTTCTGGAATTTCTCTTGAAGAAACGGCACTATATGCAAAAGAATTAGGTAAAAGAGTAGGAGATGAACTAAAAATTCCTGTCTATCTTTATGAAAAAGCTGCTCAAGAAGATAAACGTATAAACTTGGCAAATTGTAGAGCTGGAGAATACGAAGGGCTACATAAAAAGTTATCTGACCCAGACTGGAAACCAGATTTTGGTCCAGCAGAATATAACGATGCTATTTCAAAAACAGGAGTTACAGCAATTTCTGCACGCGACTTTTTAGTGGCTTATAATGTAAATCTTAATACAACATCAACCAGACGAGCAAATGCTATTGCCTTTGATATACGTGAAGCGGGACGTTTTAAACGTGAAGGCAATGCAATTACTGGAAAAAAGGTATTGGATGAAAATGGTGAACCTGTAAGGATTCCAGGGAAACTAAAAGCCGTAAAAGGCATTGGTTGGTATATTGAAGAGTATGGCATTGCCCAGATTTCTTATAACCTAACCAACATTAGCATAACATCTATGCATACTGCATTTTACGAAACGTGTATTGCTGCCGAGAAACGCGGTTTACGAGTAACAGGTTCTGAACTTATTGGATTAATTCCGTTGAAAGCAATGTTAGATGCTGGAGATTTTTATTTAAGAAAACAAGAGCGTTCATTGGGTATTTCAGATGCAGAAAAGATTAAAATTGCTGTAAAGTCATTAGGTTTAGACGATTTAAAACCTTTTTCTCCAAACAAAAAAATTATAGAATATGTTTTAAAGGGCAATGTTAGCAATCAATTAATTGATTTAACTTTAACTGATTTTGCTGATGAAACTGCTGGAGAGTCTATGGCTCCAGGAGGTGGTTCTATTTCAGCGTATGTTGGTGTTCTCGGTGTTTCTTTAGGAACTATGGTTGCTAATCTTTCGGCTCACAAAGCAGGTTGGGATGAGCGTTGGGAAGAATTTTCGGAATGGGCAGAAAAAGGACAAGCCTATAAAAACAAATTACTGGCTTTGATAGATGAAGATACTAACGCTTTCAATAAAATTATTGATGGATTTAGAATGCCAAAATCTACCGAAAAAGAAAAGGAGGAAAGAGCAGTAACTATTGAAGAAGCAACAAAATACGCGACCGAAATTCCTTTTCAGGTTATGGAAACCGCGTATCAATCTATGGAAGTGGTGTTTGCTATGGCAAAAATTGGATTGCAAAACTCTTTGTCTGATGCTGGAGTAGGAGCATTATGTGCCAGAACAGCAGTGTATGGAGCTTATTTTAATGTGCGCATTAACGCCAAAGATATTAAAGACAGAACATTTGCAGATGATATTTTGAGTAGAGCAAAAGTAACTTTTGACAACACAGTTGCATTAGAAAATGAAATCATAGAATTTATAAATGAAACAATTTAGCTTATGAGGTTTCACACACGAAAATGGGTAAAACCAGAAGACTTAAACCCAAATGGGACTTTATTTGGTGGTAAACTTTTAGCTTGGATAGATGAGGAAGTAGCCTTATATACCATAATCCAGTTAGAAAATCCAAAAATAGTTACCAAGTTCATTTCTGAAATTAATTTTATGAGTTCAGCAAAACAAGGCGATATTGTTGAAATAGGAATGGAAGCAATAAACTTCGGAAGATCATCGATTACCATTAAATGTGAAGTAAGAAACAAAATGACTCACGAAACCATACTAACTGTAGATAATATTATTATGGTAAACCTTGATAAAAATGGCAAGCCAACACCTCATGGTAAAACTAAAATTGAATTTGTTAAGGATAGGTTAAAGTAGCCCAACTAATTTTTTTATTCTAATTCATCTGCTACCAAAACTACAAAAGTATAGATGATTCAGTTTTCTATTCCATAAACTTATGGTAATTAAAACACTTGGCTTTCGTAAAATGATCATCAATAATATTTTAGCAATCCTTTGATTTCATTACAATAAGGTCGATTTAAGCACTTGGATCAATAATATATAAAATGTTGAATATCGTATCTTAGTTTGTCAATTTTAATATCTAAGAAGTAGTTTTTATAAATTTGCCAACTTACAATTTTGTCTGTTGTTAAATTACAGCAGATTTAAAAATTTGACAATTTATGAGTAAAACATTGTTTGACAAAGTATGGGATTCGCATGTTGTTAAAAAAATTGAAGGTGGTCCCGACGTATTTTTTATAGATCGTCATTTTATTCACGAAGTTACTAGTCCTGTTGCTTTTCTTGGATTAAAGAGCAGAGGGCTAAAAGTTCTATACCCCGAACGAACATTCGCAACTGCCGATCATAACACACCAACCATTAATCAGCATTTACCAGTTAAAGATCCGTTATCGGCAAATCAATTAAAAGCATTAGAAGATAATTCAAAGGAATATGGCATCAGTCATTGGGGACTTGGACATCGAAAAAACGGCATAGTACACGTTGTAGGTCCTGAAAATGGAATTACATTTCCAGGTGCAACTATTGTATGTGGAGATTCGCACACATCCACACATGGTGCTTTTGGTGCTGTAGCGTTTGGTATAGGAACGTCGGAGGTTGAAATGGTGCTTGCTACACAATGTATTATGCAACCCAAACCTAAAAGAATGCGTATTAATGTAGATGGTCAATTAGGCAAAGCAGTTACGCCAAAAGATGTCGCCTTGTATATTATTTCACAATTATCTACTTCTGGAGCAACGGGTTATTTTGTGGAATATACTGGGGATGTATTTAAAAACATGACGATGGAAGGTCGTATGACTGTATGCAACTTAAGTATTGAAATGGGAGCTCGTGGAGGCATGATTGCTCCTGATGAAACAACTTTTGAATATTTAAAAGGGAGACCATTATCATTAAAAGGTGAAGCTTGGGACAATGCAGTTACACATTGGAAAACATTAAAAACAGATGTTGATGCTCAATTTGATAAAGAATTAACTTTCAATGCAAGTGATATTGAACCAATGATTACCTACGGAACAAATCCTGGAATGGGAATGGGAATATCTCAAAGTATTCCTTTTGCTGATGCAGTTGAAGGCGGAAAAGAAACCTATAAAAAATCATTGGCATATATGGACTACAAAGAAAACGAGCCGATGATTGGTAAGCAAGTAGATTTTGTTTTTGTAGGGAGTTGTACCAATGGTAGAATAGAGGATTTCCGTGCTTTTGCATCGATTATTAATGGGAAGAAAAAAGCCGATAGTGTTACAGTTTGGTTGGTTCCGGGGTCTCACGAAGTTGAATTACAAATTAAAGAGGAAGGCATTCTTGATATTATTACTGAAGCAGGTTTTACTTTAAGACAACCCGGATGTTCGGCATGTCTGGCAATGAATGACGATAAAATTCCTGCCGGAAAATATGCAGTAAGCACATCTAACAGAAATTTTGAAGGTCGACAAGGTCCTGGGTCAAGAACACTGTTAGCGAGCCCTCTTGTTGCAGCAGCAGCAGCCATAACTGGTGTAGTAACCGACCCTAGAGAATTTATTTAGGTCGTCAGTTAGCAGTCAACATTTTTTTAAATATGAATGAAAGCACTGTTTTTGGCAAAAAAAAATTATAAATAAATAAAACAAAATATGACTGTCAACTGTCCCGATAGTTATCGGGAACTGACAGACTGAATACTAAAAGTATGGCTTACGATAAATTCAATACATTAAAAAGTACTGCGGTTCCATTACCTTTAGAAAACGTCGATACGGACCAAATTATTCCTGCACGATTTTTAAAAGCGACAAAACGTGAAGGCTTTGGAGATAATTTGTTTCGCGATTGGAGATATAATAGTGATAATACACCTAAAGAAAACTTTATTCTAAATAATCCTATTTACGGAGGAAAGATCTTGGTTGGTGGAAAGAATTTTGGTTCCGGCTCATCAAGAGAACACGCAGCTTGGGCAGTTTACGACTACGGTTTTCGTTGTGTAGTATCCAGTTTTTTTGCCGACATTTTTAGAAACAATTGTTTGAATATTTGTGTTTTACCAGTACAAGTGAGTGCAGAATTTGCTAAACAAATCTTTAACGCGATTTACGATGACCCAAAAACGGAAATAGAAGTAATCCTTCAGGAACAAACTATTACTATTCTTTCTACAGGAGCCCAAGAATCTTTTGATATTAGCAGCTATAAAAAAGAAAATATGCTCAATGGCTATGACGATATTGATTATTTGCAAAATATAATAAGTGATATTGAAACCTTTGCTAATGATATGGTATTTTAAATGACTATGCGCAGAATAGAAATAATGGATACTACTTTGCGAGATGGTGAGCAAACCTCGAACGTATCGTTTTCAGCTTCAGAAAAATTAACCATAGCAAAGCTTTTATTAGAAGAATTAAAGGTAGATAGGATAGAAATTGCTTCAGCAAGAGTATCGGAAGGAGAGTTTCAAGCAGTAAAAAGTATTGCTAACTGGGCTTCTGAAAATGGTTATTTAGATGTCGTTGAAGTATTAACTTTTGTTGATTGTGGCATTTCTGTTGAATGGATAAAAAAGGCAGGAGCTAAAGTTCAGAATTTATTAACCAAAGGATCATTAAATCATTTAACACATCAATTAAAGAAAACATCTAAACAACATTTTGCAGATATTTCAGAAGTTGTTAAACTTGCCCAGAAAAATGGTATTGAAACTAATGTTTATTTAGAAGATTGGAGCAATGGTATGCGAAATTCAAAAGAATATGTTTTTGAATTTTTAGAATTTCTATCACAACAACCTTTAAAACGTATAATGCTTCCTGATACTTTAGGTATTTTGACACCTGGAGAAACTTTTGAATTTGTTTCAGAAATTAAAGAAAAATATCCTCATTTACACTTCGATTTTCATGCACATAATGATTACGACTTGAGTGTTTCCAATGTTATGGAAGCCCTAAAAGCAGGAGCCGATGGACTTCATCTAACTGTAAATGGCATGGGCGAGCGTGCTGGAAATGCACCAATGTCGAGTGTTGTGGCAATTATAAACGATTTTATGCCAAATCTTCAAACTTCGGTAAATGAAAAAGCTTTATATACAGTAAGTAAGTTGGTCGAAACCTTTTCCGGATTTATGATTCCAGCTAATAAACCGGTTATTGGCGCCAATGTATTTACGCAAACTGCAGGCATTCATGCTGATGGTGATAATAAAAAGAATCTTTATTTTAACGATTTATTGCCCGAACGTTTTGGTAGAAAACGTGAATATGCTTTAGGGAAATCATCAGGAAAGGCCAATATTCAAAAGAATCTGCAAGAGCTGGGATTACAGCTAAATGATGACGATTTAAAAAAGGTAACGCAACGTATTATTGAATTAGGTGATAAAAAACAAGTGGTTACAAAAGAGGACTTGCCATATATAATTGCCGAAGTTTTAGACAACTATTCTAAAGAAGAAAAGGTAAGCGTAGATTCTTATGTTTTAACACATTCTAAAGGATTACGACCTTCAACAACTGTTTCTATAACCATCAATGGAGAAACACACGAACAACATTCACAAGGTGATGGACAATTTGATGCCTTTATGAATGCCATTAGAAGTGTATTTAAAAAAAAGGACTTGGTTTTACCCGATTTGGTAGATTATGCTGTTCGTATTCCTCCAGGAAGTCGTTCGGATGCATTATGTGAAACTATTATTACATGGAAAAGTGTTGAAAAAGAATTTAAAACGCGCGGACTGGATTCTGACCAAACAGTGTCTGCTATTAAAGCCACTGAGAAAATGCTTAATATCATTACTAATTAAGACTACTACAGAAAACATATGAAACGAACATACAAAAAGTTTATCACCCAATGAAATGATTAATAGCGAACAGTCCCGATAATTATCGGGATGACCTTTTAAAAACAATAAGTATTAACACATGAAATTAAATATAGCACTTTTGGCTGGTGATGGTATTGGTACTGAAGTAATAGAACAAGCCGTAAAGGTAAGTGACGCCATTGAAAAAAAAATTTAACCACGAAATAAGTTGGACATCAGGAATTACTGGTGCTGCTGCTATTGATGCTGTTGGAGAACCCTATCCTGATGAAACTCACGAAATATGTTTGAATGCTGACGCTATTTTATTTGGAGCCATCGGACATCCTAAATACGATAACGACCCAAGTGTAAAAGTACGACCAGAACAAGGGCTCTTAAAAATGCGTAAAAAATTAGGCTTGTTTGCCAATATACGTCCAACTTTTACATTTCCTTCGCTCATTGATAAATCACCATTAAAAAGAGAACGTATTGAGGGTACCGATTTGGTGTTTTTAAGAGAATTGACAGGAGGAATCTATTTTGGAGAAAAGGGGAGAAGAGATGATGGAGAAACTGCTTTTGATAATTGTGTCTATACAAGAGCAGAGGTTAAGAGGTTGGCAAAAAAAGGTTTTGAATTGGCTATGACACGCTCTAAAAGATTGTGTTGTGTAGATAAAGCCAATGTTTTGGAAACTTCACGCTTATGGCGGGAAACTGTTCAAAGTATGGAAAAAGATTATCCGGAAGTAGAAGTAAGCTACGAATTTGTTGATGCTGTTGCCATGAGATTAGTACAATGGCCAAACTCTTACGATGTATTAATTACCGAAAATTTATTTGGTGATATTTTAACTGATGAAGCCTCTGTAATTTCCGGATCTATGGGCTTAATGCCATCCGCTTCTGTTGGAGAGCACACCTCATTGTTTGGAACCTATTCACGGTTCTTATCCACACAGGCTGCAGGACTGGATATTGCAAACCCATTAGCCGCTGTGTTATAGGCAGCTATGATGTTTGAAGACGCTTTCGGATTGAAGGAAGAAGCCGAAGCTATTCGCGCTGTTGTAAATAAGTCGCTTGATGAAGGTATTATTACAGAAGATTTGGCAAGTGGCAACAAAGCCTATAAAACAAGTGAAGTAGGAGATTGGTTGGCTAATAACCTCAATTCGACTTAAGATTTCATATACAGAATTCAAAGAAAAGGTGAGGTTTGAAGTGTCAAATTTAAATGAATATCTAGATATTTTAAAAATTTTACACGAAAATATTGCCTTTTCTTTGAATTTCCTTCGGATTTGATGAATTTTCCCCAATTCTTGTTAAATTTTCTCAAACTAACCAGTTAGTCCTTCTAAAATCTAACTTCAAATTGAATAAAAATTCATCTAAACTGTAAACAAACCTTAAGTCAAACTGAGGTTAATAATATTTAGTAAACTTTTTATTTAGTCACAAAATTTGAGTTATTTGGAAGCTCGAAAATTTCTAAATCAAAGTAAGGCACAGCAGCTATTAGATGGTCAAAAATATCAGACATGATATATTCGTAATTTTTCCAGCGTTTGTCACTGCTAAACGCATAGATTTCTAACGGAATCCCTTGAGTTGTGGGAGCTAATTGTCGTACCATTATCATCATATCTTTATTAATGGCAGAGTGGTGTTCTACATAAGTTTCCAAATATTTCCGAAACACACCAATATTGGTAAGATTTCTTCCATTTAAAAGCAATTCTTTATTGATATTATTTTTAATGTTATATTCCGAAATATCTGAATGACGTTTCTTTAGATACGCAGAAATTAAATCGATTTTTTTTAGTTTATCTATTTCATTTTCAGAAAGATACTTTATGCTATTTAACTTAATATTTAAAGACCTCTTAATACGTCTTCCACCTGAATTTTCCATGCCTCTCCAGTTCTTGAACGAATCTGAAATAAGCGCATACGTTGGAATAGTGGTTATTGTTTTATCAAAATTCTGAACCTTTACAGTAGATAAATTAATTTCAATAACATCACCATCGGCACCATATTTTTCAAAGGTAATCCAATCACCAATACGCACCATATCGTTAATGGAAACTTGAATACTTGCCACAAACCCAAGAATGGTATCTCTAAACACCAAAATAATAATTGCTGAAGCTGCGCCGAGAGCTGTGAAATACGCCCAAATTTCAGTATCGGTAATAATAGCAAAAGCAGAAAACACACCAACAATCCAAGTAAAAATCATAAATACTTGCATGAAACTGTCTATAGGTTTGTCTTTGAGTCTAGGTAAGGTTTTAAAATAATCCTTCAGAGTATTCAAAAAACTCCTTACAATCCAAAGGGTAAGCACTATAGCAAATACCTGCAAGCCTTTTTCTACAACTTTTTCAGCATAGTCAAAATCCGAAAAAACAAAAGGGTTAAACTCTATCGCAATAAGTAATGGTATGATGCGTGCAATATTTCTCGGCGTTTTATTTGCAACCAACAAATCATCAAAATTTGTTTTCGATTTACTTGATAGCCTTGTAGAAACTGTCAATAAAATTTTTCGTGCAACAAAACCGATTATAAACATTACTATGAATAATAAAATCAGTAATGCAATCATATTAAGGTATTCAGACAAAGATTCTGTCACTCCAACCGAAACTAAATAGTCATATAAAAGGTGTTTTAAATTCGACATAATTAACTGTGTTTTAAATATTTTCTATCGATATAAAATGTGCCAAAAGGGATTATGGAAGCTAATAAAATAAATCCAAAATTTTTAGTATTCCATTTAAACTCACTTCTCAATAGTATGGCTAAAGTTATATATGAAATAAATAAGAGTCCATGTGGCATACCAAGCATTTTTACATATTGCGGATCGTCCATAAGGTATTTAACAGGAACAGCAACAAAGAGTAAAAGTATATATGAAACGCCTTCGAGGAAAGCAATAATTCTAAATGTATTAAGCATTGAAAACAAAAATTAAATTAATATGTTGCAAAAATAACATACCTAAATAATATGTATTAGTTTTTTTATAACTTTTTTAAATAAATGTTTTAATAACCACAACAATATTATAAATTACAAGATTAATTTTTACACTATAACCATTGAAATTCACAGTTAAAGAACCTAGCATTTTAAAGACTCTGTACGACTATCAGAAAGCTGATTTAAAAAAGATTTTTGATTGTTTTCACGAAAAACCATCTAACTACAACCTATTATATCAGTTACCAACAGGAGGAGGGAAGACCGTGATTTTTTCAGAAATTGTAAGGCGCTACATCACTGAAACCAAGAAAAAAGTTGTGGTTCTTACCCATAGAATTGAATTAAGTAAACAAACTTCTAAAATGTTAACCGAGTTTAACGTGGTTAATAAGGTAATAAACAGCGAAGTGAAGGAGCTTGATGATCAAGACCAATATATGTGTTTTGTCGCAATGGTGGAAACACTTAATAACAGAATTGAAGAAGATAAGTTAGATATTAAAAATATAGGCCTAGTGATTGTTGATGAGGCGCATTACAATTCGTTTCGGAAACTCTTTAAATATTTCGAAAACTCTTTTATTCTTGGAGTTACCGCAACACCTTTGAGTTCTAATATAAAGCTTCCAATGAAGGACAATTATGAAGATCTTATTGTAGGCGAAACGATTCCTTCATTGATTGAAAAAAAGTTTTTATCGAAAGCAAATATTTATTGTTTTGATGTAGGCTTGAAGTCACTAAAAATAGGAATAAGTGGCGATTATACTGTAAAATCTTCGGAAGAATTATTTACAAATACAGTAATGCAAGGTAAACTATTAACTGCTTATCAGGAATTATCGTTAGGCAAGAAAACGCTTATTTTTAACAATGGAATAAATACGTCTAAGTATGTGCATACGTTGTTTACAAATGCAGGATACATTATAAAACACCTTGATAACACCTTGAACAAAACCGAAAGAAGTGAAGTTTTAGAATGGTTTAAGGAAACTCCGGATGCTATTTTAACTTCGGTAAGTATTCTTACCACAGGTTTTGACGAACCTACTGTAGATACTATTATTCTTAACAGAGCGACAAAATCCTTGACATTATATTTTCAAATGATTGGCAGAGGCTCCAGAATTCTACCTGATAAAACCGAATTTACTGTTATTGATCTTGGAAATAACGTGGCAAGATTTGGTATGTGGAGTGACCCTGTGGATTGGGATAAAGCCTTTAAATACCCTAATTATTATTACGACAATTTAGTAAGCGATGAAGATATAGAGCGTAATTTTGTTTATAAGATGCCTGATACGGTATCGCATTTATTTTCTAAATCTAAAACTACAGATTTCGATATTAAAAAGGTATATAAAGAAGTGATTTCACAAGGTCATAAATCTAAAAAAACGCTTGAACTCTCTGTAGAGCAGCATGCGCAGATGTGTGTTGAGAATGCCGAAGATATTTTTGATGCACGACTTCTATCCAAAACATTAAAAGATGACATCTCGTATCGTGTACGTTTGTATTCGTATTGTATTATGAATAATACCAACAACTATAAGGAATGGTTAGAGGAAGACTATATGCGTAAATTACGGAGTAGAATCAGCCAGTTATCTGCTGCTGTGCATTAATGTTGTTTAATTATTTGTTTAAATGGAAGAGCATTTTTTTCAATGTCCATATTGTTGGGAAACCATTTCGATGTTATTTGATTCCTCGATAGATAAACAGGATTATATTGAAGACTGCGAAGTGTGTTGCAATCCTATTAAGATACGTGTTGTATATGCTAATTATGAATTAATTTCGGTAAATATCGAAAGCATAGAGCAGTAGTATAGTTATAAGTCACTAAACAATCTATTTGACATAATATAAATTATAGTACATTTTGTTAGCAAATTGGCGAATAGCGCTTTTCGCGATATTTTACATAATATCAGATATGACGCCTTTAGGATCATATCGGCAGATATTATGTAAAAGCCAATTTGTGGCTTCGTTATTTAATATTACTCGGCCAATACTTATTTTATAAATAAGTCCTCGTGATGTGCATCGATCGCAGTAGCCAAAGTTATCATATAAACCTTGGCTTAATCTTTTTCTTGTTAAAAAATACTATTCAATGTGTTTCAAAAAATTCATTCTTCCTCCCAGAATTCTTACAATAAAAATTCCAGATTCTGTTGGGTAGTAAAAAATCATATGCGAAATATATCTATATCTAAATAACATTTTCTTACTAGTAGAAAGATATCTTTTACCATGATTAGGATTTTTACTTAACAAATCTAACTCTTTTGCTAATCCTGTAGCATACTTTTTAGATTGTTCAACCCCAAATTTTGCAATTGTATATAAGGCAATGCTTCTTAAATCTTCTTTTGAACGTACACTTAATATATACTTATTTTTTCCCCTCATATTCTTTTATTGCATCATCCCATATACTAGAGATTGTTGCATCAGATGGTCCACTTTCTATACCATCAATTAAAGCTTCTTGTAAATCAACTATATGTTTTCTACTTTCTTGGTCTTTACGTATAACATCCCTTATATATTCACTATCGTTAGTGTAAAACCCTTGTTCTATTAAGCTTTTTATAAAAGTATCTTGTTGTTCTGTAAATGTTATTGATTTTCTTATAACTCCCATTTGAACCATATTTAATATTATTGGTGCAATATATATAATGCTTGCTAACATTCAAAATATAAATACATTAATTTCAATTCCACACATATTATACTTCCCTCATATACTTCTACTACGCTCAGCACAGGTTAGTCGCATAAAAAGTGTTTATTCGGCTAGGTTAATATTGTTTTAGTGGAGCTCATGAAATCTTAACTTACTTGCCTAATCTACCCCAATTCATTTACAGCCCTAAAGGCCATTTTAATTGCCACTAATGCATCAGCACTTGGTGCGGAGTCACTAATTAAGACTGTTTATAGATAAAAAGGTTTAATTATACGATAGCGTTTTTTATTTCAACTTGAGATAAAATAAATTTCAATCCACAGCTTTGTATGTATTCATTTTAGTGGTTTCAAAAATTAGAATGTCAAGGTCATGATCTGGAATAAAAATGGATAATTTATACCATTATGAGATGTAAAATAGTCTAAAATAAACGGAATTATTTTTTCTTTAGATAAAGAATAAAAATCAAGCATAGCAATAGCTACGGTATATTTTTATGATGAAATATAAAGGGAAAAGAAACAATTTATTGGACTATTTTATATGTCTTAATGGTATTAGTACAACTTAAAATATACCTTTAAAAAACAAGAAACTTTAGCTAGCTTATTTTTTCGGATTCGGATATAGCCAAGTTGATAACATCTTACTAATAACAGGCATTACGGGATACGTCATTAATACCGAAATAAATATTACTGAAATTAAAATAACAAACCAATACGGAAGCATGTGCGCAATCGGTTTCAATAAAAAGTTTGCTAGCAATACTAATGGATATACAGCCAAAATTCCCATAAAGACCAATTTGTAAAAAGCGGGTTTTTTTATCTGATGAATTTGATGTGCAGGAAGTTCAAACCACTGTTCAATGCCATGCGATTGTTGTTGTGACCGATGCGATACCAAATAGGGTTCGGCTTCTTTAAAAATAGTTTTAAAGGTTTCGGATGCCTGCCAGACATTTAAAGCGTCTGAATTTTCAAATCGGACAATAATGATATATTCCAAATGGTTTGGATCTCGAGGACGTAATATATCTGAACTGATAAATCCGGGTTGTCTGGACACGGCTTTATTAATGCCTTTCGACCAGGCTTCAAAATCTTTTTGAGACCCCGGTTTTACAATTTCTGATATTATATTTGTAGCAATTCGCTTTTTGGCTTCACTTACATTATTATACTCCATGTTTATAATTTTAACATTATAAAGATATTAAACACTCGCATTTTAAGATATGTTTTTAAGTTGTTTTATTTTTTTAGTGGTGCTCATTGAATATTACGCATTGCAATACTTTTTTTAGAAAAGGATTTTAGAAGAAATATTTTAAGGAATAATATGCTACTACAAGGTCATTTTAAATTTCATCAGGTATAACTTGTTTTATTATAAGCCTAATTAACAAAGTGAGGTAATTTATATTTCGGCGTATCATTTACGAATTCAAAAAGTTTTGAATAATCCATCACATTAGGAATATGATCAAGTTTACAAAGAAATTCCACGGTATCACAAAGACCATTAAATAAAAGGTCTTTATTAGTAGGGTTTTCGGGTCTTTTAGAACCTCGGACTAATGGCAGGTTATAACCACATCCTTTTAAAAAAATAAATTCAATTTGAAGTAATTCTTTAGGAGAATAACCAAATATTTTACGGCCTAAATTCTCATTCAGTATTCCTAAATAACTCAGTTTTAAAGAACCATGAGATTCCGTAAGATAATTCCAGGTATCAGTATTGTCACAAATATTGCCAACAGCACAACTTTTACAACATTCGGGATGTAATGCACCTCTATGAAAAGCTAAGTAGAGTTTTGTAATTGCCTGCTCTAATCTCGGTGATGTTTTCATAACTCTTAAATGTCTGACTAAGGCTATAAGTTAAAGATAAATTTGTATCTATCATAATAAAAAGGGACAGTAATTTCTGTTGTTATTTGAAAACAGTGTTTTAATATCAATATACTAACTTTAGTAAAAGAGAAATTTAGAAGAAATTTTTTAGAGAACAATATCCAACTACAAATCTAAATATAATTGATCATTAGTATTCTAACCACATGAGTTTTACTAAATTAATTAATCTCTAATATGTTATTTTCAGTGTGGTACCTTGAACAAAAAAGAACCTAAAGTTACATTAGGCTCTTTTTATTTTAGTAAGTTCTTTTTTTAGTCATGTCCTTCAGCCATAGTTCTTAACATCTCACGCGCATTTTTACCTGTTGGGCCATCGGGATCCATTGCAATGGTCTTGTTGTAGTATTCGGCAGCCTTTTGCTTATCACCAGCTTTTAAGAATCCTTCTGCTAAACTATCCCATGCGTTTGCTGAATCTGGAAAAAGTTGAGTAACAAAGGTAAAAATAGCTATAGCCTGTTCAATCTGTTTGCGATTGATCATATTATAACCAGTATTGTTTAATTTACTTTCGAAATCGAAAAAGCGATAACATTAATCATTGATCATCCGTTTAGTGTCGGTGGCTAATTGTTCCATTTTTCCTGCCATATATAAATTCGTCATATATCGCATGGGGTCAGTAATAAAATTATCATCCGAAAAAGCTAAGGCCGTATCCAGAACAGGGTCTTGATTCGTTCTATATTCTTCAAATCTCATATCGACAGCAATATGAGGAGCCAACCAATCGTCATTTTCCCATTGTGGTTTATCCTGCCACCAGGCAAATGACAGATATGCCGGAATTTTACTATTTGGTAACTCAACGCGATTGTTATCACCGTAGAAATTAATATTTTCACTAGTTGGTTCACCAATAAATATAACATTAGTATAATTATCAAGTTCGTTCACCAAATTCTGGCAGGCCGAAAAAGTACGTCGGCCTAATATCACAATAAACTTCCCTATCTTGTTTATCTTTTTCGATTCAATTATACCAGTTACGATAGGCTTATTCTTGTAATTATTTCCACCACCATTTAAACGTACATCCAACACCAAACGTTCAACATCATTATTATCGATAAAATCGAAAACACGCTCGTAAAAGGCTGGAATATCCTCTTCGGGATCGTCTTATATCTGACTATGTCTAATATAAACTGTTTTTTGTTCCGGTAGATATTCATAATAATAGATCTTATCAAGCTGCTTAAGATACCTAGGTGTGTAATTTTGCTCACGAGCATCAAGCCAATCTCCTTCTTGCTGTACAAGGCTGTATTTTGTTGGAACACGTTCTCCTATTGGTAAGGCATTAAAAGTTTGTTTAAAGGTCTTCCCTTCCTTTTCTAAAGTGAATTCAACTGTAGTAGATAGCTCTTTAATAACTCCTTGTGCATGTAATACTTCAGGACAACTTAAATACATTCCTGCATAGGCTTTAAAAAACTGATCATTCTCAACTGGAACAACTGGATAAATAGCTTTTAAAGCATTCTCAATAGGAACTCCAGCAACAGCAATTACTTTTGCGCCAAGTGCTTGTTGGTAATATTTATGCACACCCTGAATGAAAACACCATCATTAAATTGATACAAATTAAAAGGTAACTGATGAAACGCATGGGGTTGATATCTAAACCCAAGAACAGTATGTCCATATTTAAATGATGATACTAGTCTGGCTAATCCAATCACAATTTCATGCTCCTCTAGGTTTGGAATGTTACTATAGAGTGTTTCTACATCAGCATCAAAAGCTTCTTTAGTCGTTTTTTTAAATAAAAAGGAATAGTCGTTGTGAATAGTTTTTTGAAGAAATCTAAGGTCGTCTTGCCATTGTGTGGCAGTTAAAGAAGACTGTGCTGCAGTTTGCAGCACAAAACAACTTATTAGTAATAAAATTAGTTTTTGCATTGTGGTTGATTTTTTGATTAATGATTTATCGAGTACTCATACTAGTATGAGTACAATCTTTTTAAATTGTTACACTTTTTTAAACTTAAAGATAAGATACTATTGTTTCTTGCCAGATCTAATATTAGTAATCCAATTTATAAGATTACTTATGGAGGTAAAAAATAGCTTTATAATAATGATTCGATCTATAATTAATTATTATTTCTTATAAAATCACAAAAATATTTCGTATTTTATAAGTGAATTTATTTTGTGTTCTATTTAAAATGAATATTATGACATTGTACGCGGTATTAATGGGTGGTTTTGTGCTTTTTCTATTGTCTGGTATTCGTATCATCTACGAATATAAGAGAGCTTTAAAGTTTAGGTTTGGGAAATATGTAGCATTACTAAATCCAGGTTTTCGTTGGATTATTCCAATAGTAGACAGAGTCCAAATTGTTGACATCCGGATTATAACAATTAATATAGATAAGCAAGAAGTTATGACCAAGGATAACGTGCCCTGTCATATTAATGGTGTTTTATTTTTTAAAATTATTGATGCTACAAAAGCAATTTTAGAAGTCGAAGATTTCGACTTTGCTATTTCACAAATGGCACAGGCTTCTTTAAGAGATGTTTGTGGTAAAGTAGAATTGGATACAATACTTTCAAAAAGAGAAGAAATCGGTCAAAATATTAAAACTATCGTTGAACAAGAAACCGCAATATGGGGAATCGCCATTCAGGATGTAAAAATAAAAGACATAGAATTACCTCAAAACATGAAGCGTACCATGGCTAGTCAAGCAGAGGCTGAACGCTCACGAAGAGCAAGAATTATTTTAGCTGAAGCTGAAAAACAAGCTGCAGGAAGTTTACTTGAAGCAGGGAAAATTATTGATCAATCGCCTTCTGCTATAAAACTAAGATTATATCAAACCTTATCTAATATTGCCAGCGAGAAAAATTCTACCATAGTATTTCCGTTTCCTGAAGAAGCTCTTTTTAGAAAGGCATCGGATTCTTCAATAAAAGAGTAATTTTTCTTTGTAGATAGATAACAATTTTTTTATTTATAACCCTT
This sequence comes from Flavobacteriaceae bacterium PRS1, assembly GCA_003709165.1. Lineage (GTDB taxonomy): Bacteria > Bacteroidota > Bacteroidia > Flavobacteriales > Flavobacteriaceae > PRS1. The sequence continues at coordinate 3,897 of RDRZ01000001.1, read as the reverse complement.
TAGAGTGCTCCAACACATTCCATAAATTTCGCAATACGCTCATAATTGAGCTTATTTTCCCAATAGCCATCTTCTTTAAAATAGGAGCCAACAATCATAGCATCGCAAATCGGGAAATAGCTAGCTACATTATCTTGAGTGATACCGGAACCTACGAGAATAGGAAAATCTAAAAAACGTTTCAATTCTTTTAATTCTTCAACAGATGCAGCCTCACCTGTATGGTTTCCGGTTACAATAACACCATCGCTTAAAAAGAAACGCGCTGCTTTTGCAGTATCTAATAAGGAAACATCTTGAGTGATGGCATGCGAACTGTGCTTCTTTTTTATATCAGTAAAAATAGCCACACTATCTGCATCAATTTGTTTACGATAACGCAATAAATCGCCTGCTTGTGCTTCAATAATACCTTCGTCTGCAGTATGAGCAAACACAAATCCTTCGGCACGAATAAAATCTATAGAGGATGATTTTGAAACTGCCATCGCTTCTTTGTTTGCTCCTGCCAATAGTTGAATGCCAACTGGTAATTTGGTTTCCTGTTTTATTAAATATGCAATTAAGCACATTAAAGAACTTATCTCATGCCCTACTCCTGTCTTTATATACGGAATGTCATGCATGTTTTCTATCATTATGGAGTCGATACCAGCAGATTTATAAATTTTTGCTTCTTTAAGAGCTTGGTCTATAATGTATGATGACTCCAATTTATGTCTCGGAGTTCCAGGTAATGCCTGTACATGAATCATCCCAATAATTGGTTTCTCTTTTTTAAAAATTGTTATAATCTTTTGCATTCGTTTTAGCTATATCTTGTAAATTTACTTAAATTTAGGATAGTTAATATTTAATCCTCAATAAAGATGTCAGACAAACCTAAAATAACCGTAATTGGTGCTGCCAATATTGATTTGATTGGATTTTCAAAAGAGAAACTAATCTATAAAGATTCTAATATTGGAACTCTTGAAACCATTCTTGGAGGTGTTGGCAGAAATATTGCTGAAAATTTAAAACACCTTGATTTTGATGTTGAATTTTTAAGTGTTTTTGCCGACGATCAATTCTCAAAAATGATAACAGATTCATGTAATGATTTAGATATTTCAATTAAGCACAGTTTAATAAGAAAAAATCGTAAAACCTCTTTCTTTATGGCGATAATGGATCGTTTTCATGATATGGCTTTAGGGCTTTCTGCAATGGATATTTATGATGATATTCCGGATTCTTTCATTTTAGATAATTTGGATATCATAGCTCAAAGCGATTATTGTATTATTGAAACAAATTTACCGACTTCAATCTTAGAATTAGTTACCGAAAAACTGCCAGACACAAAGTTTGCTTTAGAAGCAGTTTCCGCGAAAAAAGCCTTAAAGGCAAAGTCGATTCTCAATCGGGTATATATATTAAAATGTAATGCTTTGGAAGCAGAATTGTTAAGTAATATTAAGGTAGAATACGAAAGCGATTACGAAAAGATTGTTGCTTATTTTTTAGATTTAGGTATTAAAAAAGTATTTATTACTTTGGGTATCGATGGTGTGGCTTATGGAGATAAAAATGAAATATATATTGGTAAAAATAATATTATTAGTGCTGTAAATACTAATGGTGCTGGTGATGCTTTTATGGCTGGAATTCTCTATGGCGAAACCAAAGGATTAGAGTTATACGATATGATGCAATTTGCTTCTGCTTGTGCCCAAATTACGATTATGCATAAAAATGCGGTACATCCGGATATTTGTGAACAAATGGTTTTAAATATACTGAATGATTGAAAATTACCTTGATATAAATCCTGAAGTTGAAAACGCAATAGCCAGCAACTTACCAATTGTTGCTTTGGAATCTACTATTATTTCTCACGGAATGCCTTATCCACAAAATAAGAATACAGCATTACACGTAGAGCAAATTGTAAGAGATTATGGTGCTGTACCTGCAACTATTGCTTTAATTGATGGGAAACTAAAAGTCGGATTAACTGAAAATGAAATTGATTACTTAGCCAAATCAGGTTCGAAAATTATAAAAGCAAGTCGTAGAGACCTTCCCTATTTATTATCACAAAAAATTGATGGAGCTACAACAGTCTCATCTACTATGATAGCTGCCGACCTGGCTGGAATACGTGTTTTTTCAACTGGAGGAATTGGTGGTGTACATCGAGGTGCTACCGAAACTTTTGATATTTCGGCCGACTTGCAAGAACTTGCAAATACAAATGTTGCTGTGGTTTGTGCTGGAATAAAAGCAATACTAGATTTGGGCTTAACTCTTGAATATTTAGAAACATTTGGTATTCCTGTTCTCGGTTATCAAACAGATGAATTACCGGAGTTTTATACTCAAAAAAGTGGCTTTAAAGTGAATTATAACATGAAAAACGCTACAGAAATTGCTGAACTTCTAAAAACTAAGTGGAGCTTAAATCTTAAAGGTGGTGTTATTATTGCCAATCCTATTCCTAAAGATAAACAATTGGATTTTGATGTCATGAAAAAAGCTATTGATATAGCATTAGCTGAAGAAAAAAAACTCGGCATCAAAGGAAAAGACAGTACACCTTTTTTACTCCAAAAAGTAAAGGAACTAACAGGAGGATTAAGTCTTGAGGCTAACATAGAGTTAGTTTATAACAATGCTAAGCTGGCTGCTCAAATTGCAAAAGCTTTCTGTAACTAAATCACAAAACATTCTTTAAATAATTATTCCAATCTTTAGAAGTATTAATATTTAGATATACAGCTTTATCTGAAACTTTAACGTAAGTAATAGTTGAAGTATTTTGAGCTTTAATCTGTAAATCCAAACGTGCATTTTTTGAAGATTTATCTACTCTTAGAAGTGTGTTCCAAAACTGTGGTAATAACTTAACTGGATGACCGTTATTACCTTTGCATTTTGGTATAATTATATCATTATTTTTATTGATAATAGAACGTAAATCTTTAGTATTTAAAAGAGGAACATCTACTGGTTGTATTAATGCCGTAGTTTTTTTATTAATTTTATTTAATGCAGTTAGTAAAGTAGAAAAAGCACCAAATACCGGCTGGCGGTTAATAACAACCCTTACTTCTACTCCATCATACAAATAAAAATCATCTTTTGCTTTATAAAACCAAGGAATAGCTTTAAAATAAAGTTCGTAATCATATCCCAAGCTAATAACTACCTTTGGATTATCAACATATTTATAACGAGATATTTGCTCTAAAATCCAGAATGTCCCATGATAATCCAACAAGCCTTTTGGAAATCCCATTCTGGCAGACTTTCCTCCAGCAAGAAGAATTAAAACTGGTGATACCATAAAGTTACCGCTCAATATACACTTATGTTGAGAATTAATGTTTTTTCTTCTTTTAAACAGTCTAAAATTCCAAATTCCAAACCTATTTTTTTATTTTGATAATTGGTACTTCGAATTTGGTATTTTAAAATTATATTTTACACTAAACCATGATCCATTAATGGCAAGGTGTAATAACGTTTTCCAGTCGCATTATAAATAGCGTTTAGTATTGCTGGAGCGATAACAGGAACTCCAGGTTCTCCAACTCCAGTTGGTTTGTCATTACTCTTAATAATTTCCACATGAATTTCTGGAGCATGATCCATTCGTACCATTTGATAATCGTTATAGTTACTTTGTTCAATGGCACCATCTTTAGCGGTAATTTTTCCGTAATAAGCTAAAGACATTCCAAATATTGCTGCTCCTTCCATTTGCGCTGTAATAGTATCAGTATTTACTGCTGTTCCACAATCTATAACCGAATGAATTTTATGCACTTTCAATTTATCATCTTTCACAGAAACTTCCACAACAGAAGCTACATAAGAGTAAAAACTATAATGTACAGCAAATCCCAATCC